>NZ_JAPPSO010000024.1:0-54032 GCF_036571585.1 Rhizobium sp. 268
ACGGGACGGAACCGAAAAGCAATTGCGGGTCGCTGAGTGCATGGAGACGAACCGTTGCAACGTGCCTGGTGATCTGTGGCCTTGCACGGTTCGTTCCCGTTTTCGAAACGGCAGATGGCTGTTCTCGGCCCTATTATTGAGGCCCTTGTGCGACCAATGGTCAAGGCCGGGTGCCACTTCCGCCTTTGCTGCACTGTAGGAGCGGAGCTTATCGGTGATGATCCGTTTGGGAGCAAAGCCATAGCGCTTCGTTAACGCCACCAGCACGCGCTTCGCTGCCCTTTTATCACGCCGCTTCTGCAATATCTCTTCGAGAACGGTGCCATGTTGATCGACCGCACGCCAGAGCCAGAATTTCTCTCCAGCGCATTTCACGACGACTTCGTCCAAATACCAAATATCGCCGGGCGTGAAACCGAGCAAACCCGACAAGCCAAAGGTCGAACCGCTGAAGGCTTTCTCTATTGGTGTGATGCTGAAGGCCTGTCAGCAGTTGGCTGACTATGGACCGGGCGGAGCTGTCGGTAGCTGGCGTGATCTTATGTCGGCAGCGGTCGTGGTGAGATCGATGCTGGGAATCAGCCCATCTGCTTACCAAGATGCGTGCGAGGTCATGGGGCCGGAAAATGCCGCGGTGGCAGTCGGTTGCATTCTTGAGCGCGCAAATCTGATCAATTCCCCAGGTGGATATCTGCGGGATCTCACGCGGCGAGCCGAGCGGGATCAGTTTTCTCTCGGTCCGGTGATCATGGCGCTACTCCGCAACAATGGTGGCAGGCTCCTTCAAGTGGTGTAAATCGCCGTTAGTTGCGACTAACTGCGCTAAACGACTGAAATAAAAATGTGTTTCTGGACTGCTTGGCGTTTCCGTCTTCTAGCCCGCGAATTTTGCTGTTTGGCAGCAAAGCTCGTTCCACTGCAATCCAGGCATCGCGATATTGGACATCGGGGGAGGGAAAGTTTAGTGCTGGCTGTAGAGTTGCTGGTGAATCTCGGGTAATTTCTTTACCTACCATGGTCTGAAACACTCGAACCCGTCTGGCTTCCAGTTCGCAGACAATCGGGTGGAAAACAGGTGCTTGCGTTCGTTGCAATTGCTCAACGGGCGTCGATGACGGGAGCTTATTGGCCGTTAGTCGTGACTAACGGCCTCAAGCGACTGAAATCACAACGGGGTCTTCGTCGACGCCATGTTCTTCGAGTTGAGCGGCGCGCCGGCAATGAGCGCGCGGGCTTTTGAAAAGTGTGGGCCCCGCGGGTGCCGCGTACTTTCCTGCTTCGGATGCCTCGTGCAAAGTCTGCGGGATCGTGACGGGATCATCGTTCATCTCCAAGAACTCGTAGCAGGACCGGCTGTCGGGCGCTGACCAAGCCTACGCGCCGCCAGTATGCTCGCCCCTCACAGTTTTGATATACACATTATCAGAGCTGCTCGTCCGGCGAGGCAGAGCAAGAAGGGAGCGAGTGCTGGGTGGGTGGCGAACATACAAGCTTCAATTCCACCGCAGGCGGAGTTTGCCGTGACTACCCGACGTCCGTCTGCCCCCGCACACGGAGGCGCGGGAGGCGAACCTCGTCTCCTCATCGTGCGACTTGTGATTTCGGTGGGAGCGGGATCTTACAATAAATGCAAAACGACATATTCGCGCATAGCCGTCGCCCGACGGCCGCCTAGGCCATGCTACGTTCGCAAGTGACAGTGAAACGGCTTAAGCGTCCATCGTCGATAACTCGTGTATGAATACCCGCCTGTTCAACCGCACCGAGCGTCTCTCTCAGGCGAGACACGCGGTTTCGAGCCTCGCCAGTCGTGGCAAGCGCGAACCGCAATGCTCGGAACCCAAGGATTTCCGGATGGAAATTATTGGCGGAACCGTGATGTGGCAATGTCATGACCACAATTCGGTCATCAAAGCCTTCGAAAAACGTACGCCATGGCTGGCGCCATTTATCATGCCGAAGCGCCGCGTCACCCGTGCCCAGCCAGCCGATGCCATCATGTGACCAGAGAAGCGACCGTAGGGTGGTCCTTCGAGCGAGGAGCGCCATTGCCGGGATGGCTCGGTGTGGCTTGAGCTTGCGCCGGC
The DNA here is from genome assembly GCF_036571585.1 of Rhizobium sp. 268. Lineage (NCBI taxonomy): Bacteria > Pseudomonadati > Pseudomonadota > Alphaproteobacteria > Hyphomicrobiales > Rhizobiaceae > Rhizobium > Rhizobium sp. 268. Next base: position 2,088 of record NZ_JAPPSO010000024.1, read on the forward strand.
GCGTTGAGATAACGGCCCAGAGTAAAGTGACATCGAAATCGCATTGTGTCCTCCGGCAAAATGCCGGGTGTAGATTTCGACCAGCCGCTTGGCACTTTCCATAGAACGTATGCGCTCAAGCAGCGATTTGGCGAGCTTTGCCTCGTCATTTCCCCGGAAATCAAGCACCTTTTTAATGTCCCGGAGAAACCGCTTTCGGGCGGGATCATCGACGGGATGGACATAGGGCAGGAGAACCCAATCGCCCCTGCGCCACGCGTCACCTGTAAAGGATTGCCACTCAAGCTGGAGATCCGAGCCGGATGCAGCCACATAGGCGCCGTTTTGCGTCTCTCGCGCTGTTGGATCCCCAGGAGTGAGCTTTTCAGCGATCGGCCAGTGTGGGGCACGCAAGTAAGACGCCAGTCTGTTTGCCGACGAGCCTTTGGACCGGAGCGTCATCGAGTCGTATCCGGCGTCCAGCGGACGGGCCGTCGGTCGGACCGTCGGGTTCCGCGCGACGCGGAGGAGGGATATCGTCAGGCCCGCCCGGTTGAAGGAAGATGATCCGTTCCGCACCTCTCCCGACCCACCAGGCTACGGGGCTCTCAAAGTAGTCGAGCGACGATCGGGATACCGTACCGCGCTCAAAATCGGAAAGCACGAAAAGCAGCGCTCTACAGCATCCAGGTAGGGAACGATGACCGTCTTCGCTGGCGCCATTGCCTGCAGACGATCGATGCCGTTGATGTGATCAGCATGAAGATGTGAAACAAAAAGCACGTCCGTCTTTCCGTCGCATGCTGCCGGGTAGAGCGACATTTCACTGTTGAAAGCGTCGCTTCGTTCCGAGCCGCAGTCATAGACATAGGAAAAGCTTGTGACGGGGCGCTCATTGGCAGAGCGCACGCCGTCGGGCGACCCCTCGACAGTCGAGATCAATCCGGAGTGAAAGCCGCCATGGCCGACCGGGTGCTGGGTACGTGTAATTTTTGCGTGTTGCATCTATGTCCGGATTTTTAGGGGTGAAGATCCTCGTTGGCAGTCGAGGGTCTATCGTTTGAGAAGCGATTGGGGTGGTGGTCGACGTCGGCTCAAGACGAGATGGACGAGGTGTGCTGCATTTTTCTGCGGCCGAGAAGGCTCGCACGTATCTGCTCTGATTTTGTCGCGCCTGGCGTCGAGGAAGGGGAGGATGAAGACGGCTCTGTTCGCTCACCGCCGGTTGCCTTTTTGCTTCAAACCTAGAAACGGTTCTGCGCCGTCATGCAATCATCCTCGCTCAGGGCTTCCAGCGGCCTACCGTCCAGACCATGGCGAACGGAATTGGGCCGGGCGCTCGCGAAATAATATCGCTTGGAGTGGACAAAGGCAGCAAGCGCGCGGCGCAACGTCGTGATGCCAACACCGGGTTTCAAAAGCGGGCGAATTTCCTCAAAGAGCCCGATAGCAAAGGGTCGGATAGGATCGCCTTGCCTTCCCGGTAGGATCCCGACCTGGCATACCAGCAAGGCGTTTATGGCGTCTGCTTTCCGGATGTCGATCTGCGAAGCTACGATCGGGCCGCGGCTGACTATCCAAGGTTTTGTCATAGGTTCCAACCCAATCTTTTCTTTCCCTGCGAGGCTGGGATCTACATCGTCTAAGCTGTTCTTGTTGCAGAATTGCATATTGCGGCAGCCGATCTCAAGGCACGACTGCGCTTCATCCGTCTGTTTGGTACAGACCAGTCTGCGCATGAGCTATGGAAATGCTCGCCCTCGTCTCTGCGGGAGTGGCGGTCCTTGGCAGAATCCTCTATATTGCAAACATGAGCGACGAACAGACCATATCGAAATCCACCAAGTCGGCCGTTGAGAAGGTCCTCCGTGATCGCCTCGGCCAGGCAGGGTTTTCTGGCGCCGACATTCGGGCCGATCGAGACAGCGATGGCGATCCCATCCTGCTCGTTGACGTGAATTATGCCTATTCGGACAAGCCGATCAGTTCGAAACTCACTTACGGTCTTTCGACTGAGGTGCGAAAGGCTTTGAGCGCCCTTGGAGAGACGCGGTTTCCGCATATTCGGCATCATTTCGACGAACAGCAGAAGATCGCAAGCTAAGTGTCGAATGATTTAATCGCCACCGCTCGGCGGCTTGCCAAGGCCAGCCCCAAGCGTCCACGCCAGTCCGACCTCAAACGTGGTGTCAGTACAGCTTACTATGCGCTGTTTCATGCGCTGGCTCGCGATTGTGCCGATCTACTGGTGGGGACAGGCGATACGCGCAGTGAACCGGCATGGGCGCAAGTCTATCGGACTCTCGAGCACGGTGTCGCGAAAAATTCCTGCAAAGCAGCGGCAGCCCGCGGCTTTCCGGGCAGTATTGTCTCATTCGCCGATACGTTTGTCATCCTGCAGGAAGAACGTCATCGCGCCGATTACGACCCGCTTGCGCGTTATGTGCGGGCAGAAGTCCTCGTTCTAATCGACAACTGTGAGCAGGCAATCAGAGATCTTGCATCGGCGCCACGATCGGATCGCAAGGCATTCGCAGTATGGGTTCTGCTCCAGAGAAAAAGATAGCGCCGTTTTCCTGGAGCTGGTCAGGACGACGAACAGAACAAGAACATCGATGGATTGCGGACATAGGTCCTGTCTGGAAACGCTAACCTGAGTAGGTCTGGGGACGATGTCGCGCGCCCACCCTCGGGTGATAGGGAAGTGGCGAGAGCGGATTTCGCACACTGAGAGGCAGCCCGGGCCGCAAGGCCGTGGTGCTGCCGTTCGGCGTTGCTCCAATGAATGTCAGACTGCCTAGCGGAGGTCTCGCATTCAGTGCGCTGCATGAGGGGTCAGGTGGAGGCGCGGGCACGGTTGACGGTGCGGCAGTGTTGGCAAAGTTGAAGCCAGGATGCGCCAGTCTTCATCCGAGGGGCTTCGATCCCCGACGCAGCATTACCGGGTCTTGACCGCAAGGGAAGCTTCGCTTGTCGAAGAGACGGTGGGACATGGTGGGGAGGCGATAGAGGGAGAGGAGGGAAGGGGAAAGCTGTGACGGATTGAGAGGGTTGGAGAGAGGCTCCGCCCGGTCCGTCATGGAGAAACCGACATGGCCCAGGCCATTCAGAAAATCACCCTCAGTGCAGCCCGGGATATTCCCTTCAACAAGCTGGTGCTCAGCCAGCAGAACGTCCGCAAGATCAAGGCAGGCGTCTCGATCGAGGACCTGGCGGAGGACATCGCCCATCGCGGGCTGCTCACCAGCCTCAACGTCCGCCCCGAACTCGACGACGATGGCAACGAGACGGGAAGTTATCGGATTCCGGCCGGCGGACGCCGTTATCGCGCCCTCGAGCGCCTTGTCGCGCAGAAGCGATTGGCCAAAACCGCCGGCGTTCCCTGCATCGTCAGCAAAGGCGAAACCCTCGAAGTCGAGGACTCGCTCGCCGAAAACGTCCAACGCGTCAGCCTTCATCCGCTCGATCAGTTCCGCGCCTTCCAGACCTTGCGCGAGCAGGGGCTTGGCGAAGAGGAGATCGCCGCGCGCTTCTTCGTTTCGGTCGCGACGGTCAGGCAGCGGCTTCGGTTGGCATCCGTCTCACCGCGGCTTCTCGATCTTTATGCCGAGGATGAGATGACGCTCGAACAGATCATGGCGTTCTCAATCACCAACGACCACGTTCGCCAGGAGCAGGTCTGGGACACGATCTCGCGTTCGCATAGCCGCGAGCCCTATTACGTCCGTCGGCTGCTGACCGAAACCGCAATCCGTGCCAGCGACCGCCGCGCCGTCTATGTCGGCATCGAAGCCTACGAGGCCGCAGGCGGTGTGACCATGCGCGATCTGTTCGAGCAGGACCAGGGCGGCTGGCTGCAGGATCCGGCGCTGCTGGAGCAGCTTGTGATGGAAAAGCTCAAGGCTGACGCCGAGGCAATTCGGATAAGCGGGGGCTGGAAATGGGTCGAAGCCGCCTTCGACTTCCCTTACGGCCACACGTCCGGCCTGCGCCGCGTCTATGGCGAGCAGGCCGAAATGACTGAAGATGAACTGGCCCGCTATGACGCGACCCGCGCCGAATACGACAAGCTCGATGCAGAGTATGCGGAGGCAAACGAATACTCGGAAGCGACCGAACAGGAGCTCGAGGAACTCGGCAGCGAACTCGACCGGCTCAACGACCGGCCATTCGTCTTCGATCCTCAGGATATTGCTCGCGGCGGCGTCTTCGTGTCGCTCGGCGCCAGTGGCGAGATCAAGATCGAACGAGGCTTCGTGCGTCCCGAGGACGAGCAGCAGGCTGAGGTCGATCCGTCGACTGATGGCGGCGACGGTCGTGCCGATCATGGCAGTGCTCTTGCGGTAACCGGCGCGGCCGGCGGCGAGGACACCCAACCGGACGACGAGGACGAAGCGATCAAGCCGCTTCCGGACCGCCTGGTTCTCGATCTGACGGCGGCGCGCACCGTCGCGCTACGCAATGCGTTGGCAAACAATCCTGTCATCGCCTTTATCGGCGTGCTGCATGCCTTCGTCCTGAAGACCTTCTACGTCTATGGTTCCGATTCGTGCCTGGAGGTGACGCTGCAAAGCGCTCGCTTCAGCCAGACGCCCGGCCTCGGCGATACAGTCTGGGCGAAGGAGATCGATCAGCGGCACGATGGCTGGGGCCAGGATCTTCCCAAAGATCCAAACGATCTCTGGGATTTCCTGATCAAGCTCGACGAGGTCAGCCGCCAGGCATTGTTCGCGCATTGCACCTCCTTGTCGGTCAACGCGGTGATCGAACCCTGGAACAAGCGGGCTCGGGCGATTGCCCACGCTGAGCAGCTGGCCCGCTCGATCGGTTTCGACATGGTGGAAGCCGGTTGGACGTCGACCGCCGACAACTATCTCGGCCGCGTCACCAAGGCCCGCATCCTGCAGGCAGTTCGAGAAGCCAAGGGTGACCAGGCGGCGGAGCTGATTGGCCATCTCAAGAAGACCGACATGGCCCGCGAGGCCGAACGGCTGATGACAGGCAGCAGTTGGTTGCCTGAACCCCTTCGCATGATGGTCGAGGGAGGCACCATCGAACACAACGCTGTCGGAGACACCATCGGGTCCGACGAGGGCGAGACAATCTTCGAAGCTCAGGACCTACCGGTCTTCCTGCTCGATGAGCCGGAAACGTCGGACGACGACACCGGCGATACGGAGAGGGAGATCGGCGGCGAGCATCTCGCCGCCGCCGAATAGTGACCCGACTCAGCCTGACCCGATCGTCATTGCGGTCGGGTCCTTTTCCCAATAGCCCGGCCATCGCGCCGGGCTTTTCCGTTTCAGGAGGCACCTATGCCTGACTTCACCATCGAGACCACCTATCACCTGCCGGTCTTCCGGCATCGCACCTATTCCGCTGACACGCTGGACGCGGCCTGCCGTGCCGCTATCGAGGACGACACTTGGGATATCGCCGAGACGGACTTCGATTCCTCGGGCGCAATTCATGTCACCGGCATCTGGGACGGTGCACATGCGGCCTATGCGGGTCCGCCGATCCAGATCCCCCAGCAATTCAACGAACCTGTCCAGCGCCGGGCGCGTCACTTCGAGATCCTGCTCGGATTGCTGAAGATCCTGTTCGATGATGTCGGTGCTGCCCGGCCACCGTCGCTCGATTGGCTCGCTCGATCTGCCTGGGCGATTACACGAGGAGAAGCCATTCTCGCCGGAGACCCGGATCCTGAAGAAGCCGGTCGATCCGCCAAAGCCTTCCCACGTCCTGGTCAGGCTGCAGGAGGGTGGTGTGCGCGACGCAATCACCGCGGTGCTCGAAGTCGACCCGAGCTTTAAGGGTTTAACATCCGAGGCGGTGACCGACGACGAGATCCATGCTGCATGCCTCTCTGTCGCCACCACGATGGATTTTTCCGACATGGTCGGGAACGCCGAATTCCAGGCGGCGCTCTTGGCAATCCGGTCGGCGCACCGCCGGCTGGCTTCCGATTGATTCCTCTTCCCAGCATCCTTCTCAACCTCGCCCGGCCATCGCGCCGGGTTTCTGCTTATAAGGAGACAGCTTATGACCACTCTCACCTCCAACAACCTGTCCGCCCGATCCGCCTTCAAGGTCGATATCTCCCGCGGCGAACGGATCGGCCGCGTTTCGTCCGAATGGTTTTCCCGTCCTGACGATGAACGCTTCCTGTCGCTGAGCGATCTCTACGACACCGTCCGGTCCCGCGCCGAACGCGCCCATGCCCGAACGATCGAAAGCGCTGCGATCCGCGTCGAAGCAACGCGCGACAATGCCGAGCGGCTTGAGCTTCTCGTTCCAGGTCAGCGCCAAACGATCGCACCGACCCACTGGAGCTACGGCCAGCTTTGCAGCCTCGTGGGTGCTCCCGCCACCTATACGCGGCAACTGCCGGCGCCGCTTGCGGCGATCAACCTGCAGCATGGCCTGCTCAATCACCGCGCCGAGCTCGTCAAGACGCTTGAGATGGATGACGGCCGGCTGGAACTGCGCGCGGTGACCGGACCGGAATACGGTCGCATCTGGGACCACGAACTGGTCTCAGCGGTGATGAAGATCGCCGGTAACGGGACCGGCGATACGATGTGGAAAGTACCGGGCGTTCTCGACTGGGCGACGATGTCCCACAATCCTTTCGTCGACATCACCAAGGACACGACGACGCTTTATGGCAGCGACCGCGACGTCTTCCTGTTTCTGGTTGACGACACCCATCCGATCGAAGCCGGACGCCTGCCGAACGGCGAGCCCGACCTCTATTTCCGCGGCTTCTACGCCTGGAACTCGGAAGTTGGATCGAAGACGCTCGGCATCGCCTCCTTCTATTTGCGAGCGGTCTGCGCCAACCGCAATCTCTGGGGCACGGAGAATTTCGAGGAAATCACCATCCGGCATTCGAAATTTGCTGCTCAGCGGTTCGCGCATGAAGCAGCACCCGCGCTGACCACCTTCGCCAATTCGTCGCCTGCGCCCTTCATCGCCGGCATCAGGGCGGCGCGCGAGCGGATCGTCGCGCGCGAGGACGACGACCGCGAAAACTTCCTGCGCCGGCGCGGATTTTCGAAAGGCGAGACCGGCAAGGTGATCGAGATGGTGCTGTCGGAGGAGGGACGGCCACCGGAGTCAGTCTTCGATTTCGTGCAGGGCATCACCGCGCTGGCGCGCACCAAGACCAATCAGGACACGCGTCTCGAACTCGAAGGCAAAGCGAAGAAGCTGCTCGAGAGCGCTGCCTGACATGTTCATGCGCCCCTGGCTCAGGCCCGGCCGCGTCTGCAAATCCCATCGTCGTCATCCCTGAGCCCGGTCAAGCGCCGGGCCTCATTTTGTCTGGAGCACCCAATGGCTATCCCCGATCATGCCCGCACAAACTTCGACACGCTGCTGCGCGCCGCAGCCGATGGCAATCTCGCTCTGTTGGAATGCCTCGATGCCGCTACACGCGAGCCGCGTTACGTGCTCTGCGCTGTCGGCCGCACCAATGGCGAATACGTCTTTACGCCATTCGGCCATCTCGCCGACGGCAATCCTTACGACGCCTATCTGCCACCTAATCCTGACGATTCGACGGGCTTCATCGTAAGCGCGACGACCTAATCCTGACGATCGCCAGCAGTTCAAGCTGGCGATCCCAATCCCTCCCTGGCTGCCCGATTTCGTTCCTCCGACCTTCGGCAGGACGCTGGGCTCCGCTGTTCTTTCCTCACTCTTGGAGCATCCTTCGATGAATATCATCTCGCATCCTCAGAACATTTCCACCACTCCACGATCTCACGTCGGAAGCAGCGCTGAAGGCCTCATGGACGCTGCTGCCCAAGTCATGTTTCTTTTGGAACGGGGCAAAACTGTCGCCACCACAGACTTGCGGCAAATCATGAACAAGATTTTCGGCGGCAGCGACGCCGAGGGCGCCTGGCTCTGGAAGGAGGCCTATGAGGCGACTGAAATCGCCCAGGTGCTGTTCCTCCGCAAATTCCGCGCGATCGTATCCGGAACCCAGTCGCCCCAAGCGACGCTAGCAATGCTGACGAAAGTGGCAAACCTCATGCCGACCCATACACGCCGATCCGAGGAGAGCCAGGCACGACAGCAATTCTCGACCCCGATCCCGCTTGCCTACGTCGTATCTCGTGCTGCCGGCGTCATAGCCGCTGACGTGGTGCTCGAGCCGTCGGCTGGGACCGGCATGATGGCGATCTTTGCGGAGCTTGCAGGCGCACGCTTGGCGCTCAACGAATATGCGGTGGTCCGGTACTCGCTGCTACAGCGGCTTTTCCCTGGCGTTCCGGTATCGCAGCACGATGCCGCGCATATCGACGATTACCTCGATCGTTCCATTCGACCGACCGTGGTGCTGATGAACCCGCCTTTCTCAGCCGGCGTTCACGTCGAAGGTCGCGTGGCAGATGCCGCCTGGCGGCATCTGGCCTCCGCATTCGCGCGCCTTGCTCCCGGTGGCCGACTTGTCGCGATCACCGGCGCGAGCCTCTCTCCCGACAATCCCGCATGGCGGGACGTTTTCGTGCGGCTGCAGGAGAAGGGTACGGTCCTGTTCACCGCAGCGATCGACGGGAGCATCTATGCCCGGCATGGAACGACGAAGGAAACGCGCCTGATCGTGATCGACAAGATCCAGGCGGGCGATCCTTCGAAGCTGGTGACGTCGAAGGGTACCGCGCACGATCTCGAAACACTGCTCACCTGGATCACCGGCCTTCCGCCCCGCGCGCCCGCGGCGGCGTCGAACTCCATCGGTGCGCTCTCCAACGGTAGCCTGCGCGCGGACACGATGCGTCCAGCAGCGGTTGCCGCCCCGGCGTATCGCCCCGCGGTCGGAGGACAGGCGCAGCCTGCAGCAACGGTCCGTCCGATACCCGTCGATGACGAGATCATCGAACTCTCCTACGAACTGCGGGACGCTCGGCCGAAGGATGAGGCAAACGCTGCTGACGGTATCTACGAGACCTACCGGCTGCAGTCGATCCACGTTCCCGACGCAAAACCTCATCCTGACACGCTGGTCGAATCGGTTGCGATGGCCTCGGTCGCACCGCCGAAGCCGAGCTATCGCCCGCACCTGCCGAAGCGCATCGTCACCAACGGTGATCTCTCCGACGCCCAGCTCGAAAGCGTCATCTATGCCGGCGAAGCCCATTCCCGTTACCTCGCTGGCCATTGGAGCGCCGATGCCTCCTTCGACAATCTCAAGGCTGTGGCGCCCGACGTTGAGGATGCCGTTCGTTTTCGCCGTGGGTGGTTTCTCGGCGACGGAACCGGGGCCGGCAAGGGCCGCCAGGCTGCCGGCATCATTCTCGACAACTGGCTGAAGGGCCGCCGTCGCCACGTCTGGATTTCCAAGTCAGACAAGCTGATCGAGGACGCGCAGCGCGACTGGAGCGCGTTGGGCCAAGAAAAGCTGCTGGTCACACCTCTGTCCCGTTTCCGGCAGGGCAAGCCGATCAAGCTGGAGGAAGGCATCCTCTTCACCACCTTTGCGACGCTGCGCAGCGATGAGCGCGAGGGCAAGCGATCACGGGTTCAGCAGATCGTCGACTGGTTAGGTCAAGAGGCGGGGAGCGGCAAAGACGGGACTGGAAATGCAAAGAGCTTCGATGGTGTTGTCGTCTTTGACGAAGGCCACGCCATGGCCAATGCCGCCGGCGGCAAGACTGAGCGCGGCGACAAGGCGGCATCGCAACAGGGCAGGGCGGGACTTCGCCTGCAACGTGCCGTTCCGGACGCCCGCGTCGTCTACGTCTCGGCAACCGGCGCAACAGACGTTGAATCCCTTGCTTATGCCGAACGACTCGGTCTCTGGGGCAGCAGCGACTTTCCCTTCCCGAGCCGCTCCGAGTTCATCGCGGCTATCGAGGATGGCGGTGTTGCGGCGATGGAAGTGCTGGCCCGAGACTTGAAGGCAATGGGTCTCTACGCATCGCGGTCGCTCTCCTTCGAGGGCGTCGAATATGAGATCCTCGAGCACGAGCTCACCGAGGAACAGATCCGCATCTACGACGCCTATGCCGAGGTGTTCCAGGTCATCCACAACCATCTCGATGCTGCCATGGAGGCGTCCGGCATAATCGGCAAAACCGGGACGTTGAACAGACAAGCCAAGGCGGCCGCACGTTCGGCCTTCGAGAGCTCGAAGCAGCGCTTCTTCAATCATCTCCTCACCAGCATGAAGACGCCGGCATTGCTCGCGGTGACCGCCGGGGATTTGGAGGACGGCCATGCCGCCATCATCCAGATCGTCTCGACGGGCGCGGCTTTGACCGAGCGCCGGCTGGCACAGATCCCGACCGAGGAATGGGGCGATCTGCAGGTCGACGTGACGCCGCGGAATATGTCATCGACTACCTCATGCACTCCTTTCCCGTGCAGCTCTTCGAGGAATTCTCCGACGCTGAGGGCAATCTCAGCTCCCGGCCTGTTCATGACGCAAACGGCAACCCAGTGATCTGCCGGGAGGCCGAACGCCGCCGCGACGAACTGGTCGAAACCTTGGGCAGCCTGGCGGCGATCCCGACGGCTCTCGACCAGATCGTCCAGCACTTCGGCACCAGCCAGGTCGCCGAGATCACCGGCCGCTCGCGCCGCATCGTTCGCCGCGAAGACGGCAGCACGATCGCCCGCTATGCCGTGCAGAACCGGCCGGGCAGCGCCAATCTCGGAGAGGCCCGCGCCTTCATGGACGACGAGAAAGGCATTCTCGTCTTCAGCGACGCCGGCGGGACCGGCAGATCCTATCACGCCGATCTCGCGGCAAAAAATCAGCGCCTGCGTCTCCACAACCTTCTGGAAGCCGGGTGGCGCGCCGACGTGGCGATCCAAGGCCTCGGGCGCAGCCATCGCACCAACCAGAAACAGCCGCCGCGCTTCCGGATGATTGCTACCAACGTCAAGGCGGAGAGGCGGTTCTTGTCGACCATCGCCCGGCGTCTCGACACGCTTGGCGCCATCACCCGTGGCCAGCGTCAGACCGGCGGGCAGGGCATGTTTCGCAGCGAAGACAATCTTGAATCCCAATATGCCCGCGACGCGCTGCGGCAATTCTACGGACTGCTGCATGCTGGCAGGATCGAAGGCTGCTCGCTGGAAACGTTCGAAAGCATCACCGGCCTGTCGCTGACATCAGAGGAGGGCGGATTGAAGGATGAGCTGCCACCCATCCAGACCTTCCTCAATCGCATGCTGGCGCTGACCATCACCATGCAGAACGTGCTGTTCGAGGCCTTCGAGCAGCTGCTCGCCGCCCGCATCGAGGGGGCGATTGCTGCCGGCATTTACGACAAGGGCCTGGAGACGATCACCGCAGACAGCATGACGGTCACCGACCGCCGGCTGATCTACACGCATCCGGTCACCGGCGCGCGGTCGCATCTCTTGACCATCGAGCGCAGGGATCGCAATGCGCCGATGCAGCTCGAGGACGTTCAGACCCTTGTGAGCCAGGATCCGCGCGCGAAGCTGATGATCAACGGCAAGTCGGGCCGGGCAGCCGTGATGGTCCCGACCCGCTCCATCATGCTGGAAGACGGCTCCATTCAGCCGCGCGTCTCGCTAATCCGGCCGACGGATGAGCTCCGCTTCGAAGTCCGGCAGCTCGAAGAGACCAGCTGGCAGGAAATAGACGAGCAGGCTTTCGCAAATGCCTGGGATGCCGAGGTTGCCGCCGTGCCCGAATTCTCGACGTCCACGGTGCACATCGTCAGCGGATTGCTGCTGCCGATCTGGAAACTGCTGCCACAGGATTTCTGCCGGGTGCGGCGTCTGCAGACCGATGACGGCGAGCGGATCGTCGGCCGCGTCATTGCTCCGGATCGGCTCGCTGGCCTTTGCCGCAACTTCGGGATCGATCAGACGCAAGTGCTGAGCGGCGACCAAGCGTGGGCGGCGCTGGTCGACGGATCCTCGATTGTCGGTCTTGCCGGTGACATGACGCTCCGCCGCGTGCGTGTGATGAACGAGTACCGCGTCGAACTGACCGGCTTTACCGACGGCATGCGCGACTGGCTGCGGTCTATCGGCCTGTTCTCCGAGATGATCAATTGGAAGCTGCGCTTCTTCGTGCCGCTGACAGATGAGGGTGCGGATATACTGTCGAAGCTGATGCAGCGTCATCGCCTCATCGACATTGCGCGCCGGTCGTGACGGAGGTCTGCCATGCTTTCCGCTTCCGATCTGGCGGGCCGTCTCGCGCAAAACGCGGAGGCGGTCTGCCGCCACTATCTTTCCGCGGGCCGCCGGGCCGGTAATTACTGGCTCGTCGGCGATGTCGACAACAACAAGGGCCGGTCGCTCTACGTGCATCTGGTCGGTCCGCGCGCCGGCAGGTGGACGGATGCCGCGACCGGTCAGTTCGGTGACCTGCTCGATCTCCTCCGCGAGACCTGTGGCCTCGTGGACTTCCGTGACGTTGCCGAGGAGGCGCGTCATTTTCTCAGTCTGCCCCAACCCGAACCGGTGTCAGACGTCAGGGGCGACGTCGGTGATGCCTCTCCGGTCGAGCGGCCGGCGACGGAGCAGGCACGACGGCTGTTTCGAATGACGCAGCCGTTGGCGGGTACGCTCGCCGATATCTATCTGCGCGAGCGTGGCATCTTGCGGGCGTCGACCCACGCGGTCCTGCGCTTCCACCCGTCATGCTACTATCGCAATTTCATGACTGGCCGGACGACGAGCTATCCGGCCCTGATCGCAGCCGTCACCGACGACGCCGGAGTGATCACCGGCGTGCACCGCACCTATTTGTCCCCGGGGCTCGACCCGAACGGAGTCGGCAAGGCCAAGCTGGACGATCCCCGCCGCGCGCTCGGCGGACTGCTCGGTAATGGCGTCCGTTTCCGCTTTCCGGTCAACGCGTCCGCGCCTGTCCTGGTGGCAGGTGAGGGCCTCGAAACCATGCTGTCCCTCTCACACGTGATGCCCGGCATGCCGATGGTTGCGGCCCTGACTGCTAATCACCTCGCGACTTTCAACGTCCCGCCCGAATGCCGGCGCCTCTACATCGCCGCCGACGCGGATGCGGCCGGCCGGCATGGGATCGAGGGATTGAGCCGCAGGGCGCAGGATCGAGGCATCCTGCCGTTGGTGCTGTCGCCGGAACTCGGCGACTTCAACGAGGATCTGCGCTGGCTGGGTCCGGACCAGATGACCGCAAGTCTGCGGCTTCAACTCACTCCGGAAGATGCGGTGACCTTCCTGCCCCGATGAGCCTTGCCGGAAGGCGCAGGAGAGCGGGACGCAGGCGGCGTGGGCGAGAGGACGGTCCGTGGTGCGGGCTCCTCGTGTGGATTCGCGCCCGCGGGCCTGCCGAGAGGCGACCCTTACCACGCGGGCCTCCGGGCCTTCAGCGGGTCGGTCGGGTTTCTTCCCCTGCCGGGCCATTTCCGCGCATCGGCTCCCCCGAAAACCGGTTCCCACTTTTCGGCCGAATGCGATGGCCCGTCATTCCTCGCGGATCAAGAAACCCTTCCTCCGCCGCCCGGCGCTTCGCTGGGCCGCTGCGCTTCGCTCGCGGTTCCGGCCTCGGCCCGCGTGACCGGGTTCGCCGTCAGGCCGCGAGAGGCGCGGCCCACGAAACGGAGACCACTATGGACCTGATCCTTCCCCCCGACGACGGCTTCGAGCCCCATCACGCGTCCTCTCCGACCGACCGCTTCATCTACGAGATGCAGGTCTTCGGCTATCGCCCCTTCCAGGACGAGCCCGACCCACGGCCATTGCCGGAGGAACCGCAGGTCCAGTCATCGATCACCGCGATCTTCGACGCCTTCGCCGAGATGCTCGGCGACACCCGGCTGGAGCCCGATCTCGAAGACCTGTTCTGGTCGGTCCCCAATCTCTTCCATCGCGCCGGCGAGCGCATCCAGCGCGAACTCGACCGCAACGAGGAAGCGCAGCGCACCGGCCAGCGCGAGCAGGACGGCTCGGAGGTGAAAAGTGTCGAGCTCGAACGCCTGGTCGCCGAGGGCATCACGCTCTTGGAACGCAGGAATAGCTTCGAGTTCATGCGCGACTATGCCGCCGAGCTGTTCGAGGCGCAGACCGGATCCTCCTGGCGACCGCGCACCGGATCCAAGGTAAATCATGCGAACATGACGGCGGCGATGATCGACAGCCGTGACTTCCTCTCGGCCAGACGCCGCGCCGAGACCGAGGTGCTAATCCCGGCCGGCACCAAGATCGCTTTCGCCGGTGGCATGGACTATAACGATCATGAGCGGATCTGGGCCAAGCTCGATCAGGCGCATGCGAAGTATCCTGACATGGTATTGCTGCACGGTGGCGCGCCGAAGGGTGCAGAACGTATCGCCGCCTGCTGGGCTGAAGCCCGCCGGGTGACGCAGATCACCTTCAAGCCCAACTGGACGAAGCATGCCAAGGCAGCACCCTTCCGCCGCAATGACGATATGCTGTCGGTCATACCCGCCGGATTGATCGTCTTTCCCGGAAACGGCATCACAGGCAATCTCGCCGACAAGACACGCCGGCTCGGTATTCCGGTCTGGCAGGCATCAGGAGACGGCGCGTGAGCGCCGGTTTCCTGAATATATGGAAAACATGGAGAAGATGGATTATATGGAAACTGAAGTGGACACGATAGCGATGAAGCAATTCACGACAGGTGACTTGAATAAACAAATCGGCGATATCACCGACGCGGCGAGCCGCGAGCCGGTGATGCTCACCCGGCACAAGAAGCCGCGTTTCGTGCTGATGAGCTACGAGCACTATGAGCGCATGCGCACCGGCGGCGATCCGCGCCGGGCCTATCATATCTCGGAGATGCCCGCCGAGCATGCAGAACTGTTCGACGAGGCGCTCGATAAGTTGGCGCGCGGCGAAGGCTACGACGATGAGCCGTGAATTCCGCCCCGGCGAGGTCATCTCCTATCCGTACCTACGGGCCTGGCAGCAGCAGCGCGGGGAAACCGAGGGCCGTAAGCAGCGCCCCGTCTGCGTCGTGATCGCCATCCGCAATGCCGCCGACGGAAACACGCACCTTGCCCTTCTCGCCATCACCACCCAACCGCCGCAGACGGGCCGGATCGCTCTGGAGATCCCGGAGATCGAGCGCAAGCGTGCGGGCTTAAGCGATCTGAAGCAGTGCTGGATCATGGTCGACGAATACAACTACGATATCGTCGAGCGCTCCTGGTACATTGAGCCCGATCAGGACATCCTCGGCCGCTTCAGCAAACCCTTCATGGTGAAGATCGCCAGACTGTTTGCCGAGGCGCGCGGCCGAACCGGCCGGGTCAACCGCCTCGACTGAGACTTCCCGCATCCCCGCCGCCCTCCGAAGCGACATCCCTTGAAATCACCTCCGTCAAGCGGTCCGGCTCCGCAGAACTGCAGTTGCGACAGGAGAGGCGGATAATTCGAGTGTCGCGCCGACCGAAGCCGCTCTGATGACGAGGATGGGATCAGAACGGTGCCAATCTCTCGCGATGTGCCCGACTGGTTGACGGCCAGGGTCCATTGATCCGAACACCACGACGCATGTCACGAGCGCGGCACTCCGCGCGGCAGCAAACGGCCGCCACGGCGAGGTCTCCTGACGACGTCGCAATCAAGGACCATTCCCGTTCTTTATGTCGCCTTTCTAAGGGACCGGCCGCGATCAGCGTCAACCCCGCAAGGGGGTTTCCCTTCGCTACGCTGCGGTGACGCCTGCGGCGCGGCCCCTTCTTCGGGCGCCATCGGGAATGGTCCCGATGCAACGAAGGAGACAATCCCATGGCTACCACGATCGCAACCCTCACCGAAAAGACCGACGGCACTCTCGAAGGCGTCTTCGCCACCATCCGGGTCAATGCCCCGATCGCCCTCATCCCGAACGTCAACAAGGCGAGCGAAGAAGCCCCGGACTACCGCATCATCCACCGCAAGACCGGCTTTGAGATCGGCGCGGCCTGGAACCGCATCTCCCGCCAGACCGGCGAGGAATACATCTCTACGAAGCTCGAAGCGCCCGAGATCGGCGTGATCTTCGGCAACGTCGCCCCGGCGCCCGGCGGCGAGCCCGGGAAGAAGGTCATCCTCTGGAACAGCCCTGCCTGAACCGGACCGCCGGCCCCGCAATCGGGGTCGGCTCCCCCCAATTGAAAGGAGGCCGCCATGAGCCGCTACACAATTACCGTCACCAGAACCGCATCCCGCCACTCGGACCCTGATGCCGTTATCGGCTACGACCGCCCGCTTCAGACGTTCTTCCTCCAGGCATTTCCGGACGCAGGTGCCGAGGATCTTGGACTCTGGCTTGGCACTGACCTCAGGGAGTTCGAAACACTGTCGCAACTGCGGTCCGCAGCAATCGCACGCGGTTTCGACTTCATACCCTTGGCATCGGGCATCCTTCACAAGCTGCTGGACGACCGTGCCCGCGAAGCGCATCACGCGGTCAGCGACACGATTATCCAGGATCTTCTCAACGGAACATCCGCTCGCTGACGCAAACGCAAAACGAAAATAGCCCGGCACGGCGCCGGGCTATTTTTTGCTTGGCTGACAAGATTACTTGTTCAGCGCATCCTTCAATGCCTTCGCCGGCGTAAAGGCCAACTTTTTGGCCGCGGCAACCTTGATCGTCGCGCCGGTCGACGGGTTGCGAGCCTCGCGCTCCGGTGTCGCCTTCACCTTGAACTTCCCGAAGCCGGGGAGGGACGTCTCGTTGCCGGCAACGGCTGCCTCGGTGATCGATGCAATCACTGCTTCGACGATCGCCTTTCCCTGGGCCTTCGTGAGGCTGTGTTCGCCGGCGATCTTGTCGGCGATTTCATTGGTCGTAGTCATTTTCCTCTCCGCATCAATGTTAATGCGAGAATCCCTGACAGGGGATCCAAGCGCTGTCATCGACGCACCGCACCAACTTCAGCGATTTGCCCGTTTTTCCACAACTACGAAGGGCCTTTGGGGCATCGCCGTAGGTCTGCATGGTGGATCCGCAAGCGGGCATCGAGCCCGCTCGCGGATCTCTGGTGCCATACGGAGAGGGAATGTCTGCTCAGTCCGGCCGAGTATGCCATGGCGGCATGAAGGCCTCAAGGACGAGCGGTTCCCCCAAATTTCAGGCCCGGTCCTGCGGCCCGAACCAGAAATTCGGCTCCCCCACTCGCCGGCTCCGCCGGTCGCTACCGCGATCCTTGACCCCTCCATCCCGCCATGACCGCGGGCGTCGTCTTTCACAAACGTCAAGGAGACGATGACAATGACAAACGAACTGGATCGGACCATCGTGGAACTGCAGGCCGAGTTGCGGAACGCGCACCCGGACGAACGTCGCCAGATCGAGGCGGAACTCGACCTGGCACTGGCCGAGCGCGAGGTTCTGGTGGCAGAACAGGAAGGGCGCCTCAGTGCCGAGCCACCCTTTTGAGGGTGGCTTTCGCCATGTCACCTGGACCGACGCGCCGGATCGACCGGCGCTTCAGGCGCGCTTCGCTCGCCGCCGGTATGTGTCAGAACCTGCGGAGGTTCTTGCGGGAAGGGCGGAAGCGGTGGGATACCCCCACTCCTGTTTCGCTCCCATGCCATCGACATCAGGATGGCATCTGCCTCCGCGGCACTCCCTTCGCTATCGATCACCCGATGCATCTTCCCGGATATGCGGTTTCGGCCTGTATCCGCGCGACCGCCTCTTTCGCAAAAGCTGAAGGAACAGCCTGACCGCCTCTTCCTCCCGCGCGAAATGATGCTCCCGCCTTTGACCTCTTGCGCCGATACGACCCCATCGACGGATGAGACAGGCCTCGCCGAACAGGTTGGGCTCGATCGACATGGCATAGTAGCGGGCCATGTTTTTCGAAGCGTCGGTGCGTTCGACATAGAGCTGGTAGCGTTGCGCAATCATGGCACGGAGAATCGAGCAAGGCGGTCTCGGCGTCCAACGACATATTTGAATCGGTCGGTATCAATTGATTCATGCTGATGATGGCTTGTCGGCGGATGATCCGGGCGAGCCGCCTGCGGCGGACGGTGCTATTCGCCGTCGCTCACGGAGCCCGCAAAACGGTCTCCGCCCATTCGGGTCACGCCCCTCTCGCGGTTGTCGCATCGGCGGCGGGAATGTTTCACGACTACGGCCGATGATAAGGCTGCATGGCCGGCTGGACGCCGGATACGGACACGGCGCCTGGCGGCGCCGTGGTCTATCTCTCTCTGACGTCCCATTGTGCACCCGCCGCTCCGGCGTCAAGCACTGCGCGGCCCCTCCAATTTTCAGTCGCCGTCCCTTCGGGCCATCACCAGAAAATCGGTTCCTCCGCTTGCCGCCGCTGGCGGTCGCGTCCGCGATCCCTGACCCCTCGCGGCTACGGTGCGGCCTCCTTTCGTCAGAGACGGAAAGGAGACACTACAATGTCCAATGACTGGTACTACGTCCATCAGCTCGCAGTGCTTGCGGGCTTCAGGCTCACCGTCCTCGCAAATCGCTTGGGTTGCGAAGATGAATTCCTATTGGAACTGCATGACAAGCTCAGCGAGGGACTGGCATGTGCAATTGCGCGGGTGCAATCCATCACGGCACTGGAGCGCCAGCTTGCCAACGAGCCGGACGAGGGAGGCCTCGCCGCTTTCCAGCTTCACGGCGAAGAGGAATGGCTTGCCCGTTTCCGGATCACGCTGCTTGATCATCTCGAAATCGACGTCGACACTCACGAGTACCGTGTGAACGGCGGCGACTGGCACTATGCGCTCGCGGCCGATTGCGACGGCATCGAGATCAGTTATCCGAGCCTTGTCGCCCTCACCGACGCCGAGTTGGGCACGCTCGCCCCGATCATGCGCGCCATCCGCAGCGAGGCGGGCATTGGTATCAGCATCGCCCGTGTCATCTACGGTTGATGCGCCGGCGAGGGGCGGCTACGGCCGTCTCTCGCCTTTTCTGCTGGCTTGACCGCTCGCGGGCGTCGAGCCTGCGCGCGGTCTTGAGGGGAGAGACTTGCCGCCTCTCCCCTCAACTCCTCTCTCCCTGTGGTGCGGGTTGAGACCCGCCCGGCCTGTCGGGCCGGTAGGCGGACGCTGCCGCGACTTCCCCAAACAAGACGGAGAGGACGAGTACCTTGCGCTGCGCCCTCCTGCTTCGGGCATCCGCTCCAGGTGCGCGTCCACTCCTGCGGTGCGCTCGCCGTCTCATCGTTCGCATGTCGTCGAGGCCGTTCCCTCCGGTCACGGTCCTCTCGACTGCTTACGACGACGGCTTGCTTCAGCATCTCTCAAGAAATCTGTCCGGCCCACTGTGCTGTTCCTCCGGCGCGGATCACAGGCAATGAGCCCGTGATCGCTGTTGCTTTGTCTGGCGACTCGCAACAGCATCGGCGCCTCGGGCACGGTGGGCCAGACAGATTTCTTGAGAGATGGCAGGATAGGCTAACGGTATACCATTAGCCGTTTTCGCCCGAGGGGGGATTGCCGAGAGGCGTGATCAGTGCCGGAATCTGTCACCGCTTATTCGCAGGCGTAGGGTCTGCCCGGACATGGACTTGGTCCTGGTAGAGTTCGTTCGGCGGCAGAAAGAGGCACCTCCTCACGGCGCCACCTTGAATCGTTAGTCGGTGAATCGGCGGGCGGGCAATTCCCCCGTTTCGCCAATCGGTAGAAGAGAGATCCGGCGTTCTCGCGTTTCGGCGGTTGGGCTGGTCGGTGGAGCAGCGAATAGGTTCGTCCGCGATTGTGCGGCTGGGATAATGGGCGATGGGGTGCTTCGCCAACTCCGCGCATCGGCGAACCGGCGATCGCGTTTATTACTCATCGACGATTTCGGCGAATAGGTGGTTGAGCAAAGCGGCGTTTTGCGGATTGCGCGTATGAGCCGGTAGGTGATTTCGCGAATCCGCGGTTCGGCGATTGCGCTGATGAGCGATCTTGCGAATGATGTCTCGGCTACTTTTAGCGGGGAGGCTCTTACCTGCCATTTGCCAACGTAAGCCGCCAGTTCATCGGGCATTTCGTTGGGAACCGTCTGCTTGAGAAATTGCAGGAAAGCTGCCAGGCGTGCGCTGAGCAGACGTCGCGACGGATAGATCGCCGACAGTGCGAACTCAGATCATCAGCAGGTGCGGGTTCAAGACGTCGTTTGTGCGTGGCTGCGGGTGAGGCAAACGACCTTACGGCGAGCCTCGGTCTTCAACACGAGTCTTTCAGATGGTATGCCGCCCGATCAGAGGAGTCCCTGTCCGAGCGATGGAGGTTGATGATCCGAGCGGCATCTTTGAGGCTTATCCCGTGCTTCTTGGCGAAGTAGTCGACGTCATACGGATCGGAAATCTTCTTGCGTGTCTCCTGCTCGATTTGTTGACGTCGCTGCATAGAATCTCCTGAAATGATTGAGGGAAGGGTTCATGCAACGATGGCTGCTTCGTCGTTGTTTGACGATAGTGAATGCTATTCAGCAATCATCTTGGAGGCAGTTCCTGGCTGGCTGTGGCAGCGAAGACTCTGCCGCGTCAGCGGGAGGGACCGCTTCATCGGGTTTTGGTGCTTCCATTGATGTGGGCGGCGCCCCTTGCTCAATATAAACCTCATGCGTCGGATGTTGCGGCAGGTCGTCTCCGCAGCATTTGAAGCCCTCAGGCGGCCTCATCTGGTTGATAAAATATTACACTGGAGTATAAGTATAGCTCGCTGCGCGAGGGGTAAGGTCGGAGATCAGAACACCACCTGCGCGCCCTCTACGCTGTTAACAACCGGGTCTGCATCTGACACACAATCGATCCCTACTGACGAAGGAATGGTACAAAGTTCCGATATCCATCGATTGCCCGGGCTGCGGCGCACAGACCCGGTCCGCCGGCATTGTCGTCGGACCATCGAGCCTCGTCAACGCTGCCGACAGCTCTGAGAACGATGTTCTGAAGCGGCCATGGACACCGCTTGATGCCTTCGCATTCGTCGAGTCGCTCGGTGGTCGAACGAAGAATGTCGAGCAGTTCATTGTCAACCGCTTTCACAACGCGTTCGAATTCAGGAACGATCACTTGCTGGCGATCTGCCAGCACTGCGGGGAGAGTCTTTCACCTGCCGCTACCCGCTCTGTCGCCATGAACGGCTTTGTCCGCCTTGGGCAGAGACGTCTGCTGGTCAACGAACGGATGCTGCTCTTCGCATCGCACGTTGTGTTGACGGAATTCCATGGCGGCACGTCAATCGAGGAAAGCGGCCTACTGCATCCAGATTACGCGCTCATGCTGATCTGCGATGCGGAAAGTACAGGCGGCGAAACCGGTACCGTCGAACTGTGGCACAGCATCGCGCGTAATGACTACGCCATCACTGTGAAAGGTCACGAAGGTCGGGAGATTTGCCGTGACACCCTCCATGATGACCTCGCCGTCGTAGTGGCCACTGTTTCCAATCTCGGACTGGTCCTGACGCAGCTCCACCTGGCACAGCCATCATCACCCTACTGCCGGCTTGCCCGTGATCTCTTCCTCGAAACCCTTGCCCATGCCGGATATCGGCAGGAAAATTAGAAAGCAACACGATGCGGATTTCCAAAACGCGATCGGGATCTTTGGCTATATTGATCCTGTTGTCCGGATGTGGCGACCTGACACACCCAACGCGACCGCTGCCCCCAGTCCCATTTGCTTACCTCAGCCTCACCGCTTGCAGAGCCTATGCCAGCAATATCGTCGAGTGCCAGCTTGAGTATGGTACACGGTTTGGACGCCAACGCCTCGGTCCTGTCCAGCAGACGGGTCTTAATATCAGTGGCGGTGACAGCCGCTATCAGGTCGCGTCCTGCTATCCGGTCTCGAGGATCCAGAGGGAATTGCCCAATTTCGTCTGCCGAATCTATGAGCCTCGATCAGGAACGGATGTCAGTCCGGTGTTGATCAAAGGAGGCACTGCGGTGCGCTTAGCGCGTGTTCTGGGCGATCGCGAACAGATCCAATATCGCTGGATGCCAGATAAATGGTCGCGGCTAGACGACTGAATTTGCTCAGGAAAAGAGCGCCCCGCCATCGCTATCGCTGCCGATAATTATACCGGAGTGAAATTTTAAGCTTGATTTCCGTAACGGAATGCAGTTCAAAATCTTATACCACAGTATAATTATGAACTGGTTCGGCCATGGAACGAATCCCACTTCCGCCTGTGAAAACACCGCAAAAGGCATGGTCGCGAAGCACGCTGTGGGTTGCTGGAATGTCGACAATTCTGCTCACCGGTTTCGCTTCCAACTCCGGCGACAGCGATCTGCCCTTCTATCCAGGAACGCCTGCTCACGCTGTTGGGCCTGGCGGTATCACGACTGAGAAGGTGGGGAGAGTGGCAGCCCGGTTGAACCCAATCGCCGGGTCAAGTCTGGCCGCTGCAGCCAAGCAGCCGCCACAGCCGACAATCGATTGGGTCAGCTTCAGCCAGCGCTTTGACGCGCCGAACGATGAACGTCCGATTGGTGCCAGTGCTCTCCCATTGGAAAAGGTTGAAGAGTTTGATAACCGGCGTGCGGGTTTACCAGGAGAAGCGGCTGATACTGCGAATGCACGGCGCGATCGCACCGTGCATTCGCCAATCGGCGTCTTCTCTTTCGACCAGAGGCCAGCCACACCGGTCATTGATCCGGCGGCCGAACCAAACTTGGATGCCAAACAGTCGTTGGCGCCGCCTCGAGCTGATCTGCTTTCCGGCATTCCCGAAGAATATGCAAAACTGGCAGTGACGATCGCCGCTGCGGAAGAGGTTGACCCGAACTGGGTGCTCTCGATCATGCGGGCCGAAAATGCGAGCTACGATCCACGCCTCGTCAGTCCTGCCGGTGCCGTCGGTTTGATGCAGGTGATGCCGCGGATCGGCGCAGCCTTTGGTGCGAATGATCTCACCGATCCCGAACAGAATATCCGCGCCGGCACTCGATTCCTCCGTGTTCTCATCGACAAGTATCGCAATCCTGTGCTTGTCGCCTCTGCTTATAATGCCGGTGAGCCTCGTGTCGATCTTCGCCACTCCTTGCCGCAGATCCGGGAAACCGCGGACTATGTCACGCGTGTCGTCGGGTTCTACGTT
This sequence comes from Rhizobium sp. 268, assembly GCF_036571585.1. Lineage (NCBI taxonomy): Bacteria > Pseudomonadati > Pseudomonadota > Alphaproteobacteria > Hyphomicrobiales > Rhizobiaceae > Rhizobium > Rhizobium sp. 268. Next base: position 25,083 of record NZ_JAPPSO010000024.1, read on the forward strand.
GGCGCGGTGGCGACCGCTACGGGCATGCATGGCGGCCTGTTAGTTCCGTCGGAGTCCGGCTCGAAGCGCCGGGCAGGAACTGCCGACCGCGCGAAGTCGCCGATGCTTGTTTTTTCTGTTGCAGATCCGCTCACAGCGGCGAACCGCTCCCCCCAGGAAGACGGACCGACCCACGTTGGCGGTCCGGTTAAAATCGTCAAGGAAGAGGTGCATTGATGAATGTAATCGCAATGGCAGTCCTTTATGCCGGCGTCGCCTGGCGTTCGAGGGCAAAGCGCAAGTGGCTCGGCAATGCCGCGATGGTGTTGGCGACCACCCTGATCCTGCTTGTCAGCCAGTTCGAACCAGCGGCGGCGCAGAACCTTGATGCGCTGCAAAATGCCGCTGACCGGCTGGTGCAGTTCTTTACCGGCCCCTTCGGCCGCTCGGTCGGAGCGATCGCCTTCATCGGCATGTTTCTGGCCGCAGCCTTCGGATACTGGTCCTGGGGCGCCCTGCTTCGGGTCGGGGGAAGCCTTGCCGGCATGTTTGCTGCCGCCGAACTGGTCGACTTCCTCGCTGGCAGTGGGTCGTAATCATGGCGGCATTCAGCGGCAACACCGACGGCGGGGACGACTACATCGAATGCCATCCGGTCATCCTCGCTCTGACACGGCCGCCGACGGTCATGGGGATCCCTTACACATACTTTCTGGCGGAATGCTTCATCTCGCTGATGGTGTTCATGATCTTAGGCTCGATCCTTTGGTTCCCGGTCTCCTTCGTGATCCTTCACAGCATTCTCTATGTGCTGACGGTGAAGCTCGACCTGTGGTTTTTCGAGATCGTCGGACGCCTCAGCATGTGCGGCGTCAATCCTCTGGGTCGAAGGCTCGGCGGTGGCATCAGGACCTATGGGGCGTGATCGATGGGCACCATGGCGAGATCGTTGAAAGGGAGCTTGTCGAAAGGTTGGGAGATATTCGCCGACCGCAGCATATCGACACACGTCCCGTTCTATGTGCCGATCGAAAACGGCATTATCCGACTGAAGAACGACTGCCTGGTCTCCACAGTGCAATTGACCGGCTTTTCCTTCGAGACCGCCGATATCGAGACGATCAACATGCTGCAGCGGCAGCGGAACGCCGCTTTCCGCGCGATTTCGTCGATCGGCAATTTTGCTCTCTACACCCATGTCATCAGGCGCAAGGTAGCGCCGTCGCTGCCATCGGCGTTCGCCGATCCCTTCATGCGGCGTCTCGATGACGTCTATCAGTCGAGCATCTCCAGGAACGAGATGTTCGTCAACGACACCTATGTGTCCCTTGTTGTACGGCCCTTGTTCAAGAAGGGTTCGGCGCTCTCCCGTGTCATGGGCATCGGCGGCGATGTCGTGCGCAGGGAGCAGTTTCGTGCGATGCGCGACAAGCTTGTCGAAGCAACAAGGGCACTGGAAAAATCGCTTGCCGCCTACGGTCCGAAAGTCTTGCGAGACGTGCGGCGCGCCGAGGTCGATCTTCGCGACGGAAAGACGATCTACCGGACCATCTCCGACGACACGATGCTTGAGGAAGGCACGCGAACAATCTGGTTCTCGGAGCAATGCGAGTTCTTCTACACGCTGCTGAACGGCGGCCGTGTCCGGCCGATCCGTCTCGGCAACATACCGATCGACGAGATGCTGCCGGCGCGGCGCACGTCGATCGGCAACCGGATCATCCATCTCCAAGGCGAAACATCAGGCGATGATCGCTATGCCGCGATGGTATCGCTGAAGGAATATCCGCCCGAGACCGGCGCCGGCATGCTCGACTACATCCTCAAGCTGCCCTTCGAGATGGTGCTGACCCAGTCGATGTCGTTCATCGACGACATGGCTGCGCGCAGCCGCATCGAAAGGCTCGATCGGCAGATGTCGAAGGCCGACGAGGGCGGCTCCAGCGTGCAGGCCAATCTCGACATCGCCCGCGACGAGCTTGCGCGCAAACGCGTTGCCTTCACCGAGCATCACCTCACCATCATGCCGGTCGCAAGGACGACGGCTCAACTCGACGATGCGGTGGCGCTGATCGGAAACGAGCTTGGGGCGCTTGGCGCCTCCTATGTTCGCGAAGATCTGAACGCCGAGCCGGCTTACTGGGCGCAACTGCCTGGCAACCAGGCCTATATTGCGCGGCGCGCGCTCATCTCGACGCTCAATTGCGCGGGCTTGAGTAGTTTTCACGCCTATCCCTATGGCAAGCCGGACGGAAACCACTGGGGACCGGCGATCACCATTTTTGAGACGACCTCCGGCACGCCGTTCTTTTTCAACTTCCACCAGGGAGACGTCGGGCACACGACGGTGTTCGGACCGACGGGTTCAGGCAAGACCGTTATCATGGCTTTCTTGATTCTGCAGGCCTACCGCGTCAGCCCGCGACTGAAGACGATCGTCTTCGACAAGGATCGTGGTCTCGACATCATGGTTCGTGCGGCAGGCGGGCGATACATGACACTCGAACCCGGCGAACCGGCGGGCTGGAATCCCTTGCTTCTCGACGACACCGAGGAGAACCGCGTTTTCCTGTACCGGCTTTTGAGCTTCATGCTGAAGCCATCGAAGGAAGGCGAGAGCCTGACGCCACAGGAAGAAGCGATCATCCGTAGCGCGATCAAATCCGTCCTTAAGACGAAGGACAAGTCGTATCGTCGTCTATCCTCGCTGCGGGCGCTGCTCGCTGGAAGCGAGAGGACCGAAGGCAGTCTGATCGCACGACTCGACAAATGGATCGATCGCGGCCCCTATGCCTGGCTCTTCGACAATGCCGATGACAATTTGGATATTTCGAGGCCGATGATCGGCTTCGACATGACATCGATCCTCGACGATCCGACGGTGCGTACCGCGGCCCTCCTCTACATGTTCCATCGGTTGGACGAGGTTTATGACGGGAAGGCGCCGATCATCAACCTGATGGACGAAGCCTGGAAGCTGCTCGACGACGACGAGTTCAAGCGCACCATGAAGGACTACTTCAAGACCATCCGGAAACGGAACGGTCTGGTGATATTTGGCACGCAGTCGGCCGACGACGTCGTGCAGTCCAGCGTCAGCCGCACGATCATCGAGCAAACGTCGACCAACATCTTCTTTGCTAATCCGAAGGCCGACGAGCACTCCTACATGGAGCATTTCGGCCTCTCCAGAGCCGAATTCGAATGGGTCAAGAACGGTGATCCGAGCTCGCGCTTCATGCTGATCAAGCAGGCGAAGAACAGCGTGATCGCGCGTGTCGACATGTCCCACATGCCGGAGTTCATCAAGGTCTTGTCCGGCCGTGAGGAGACCGTTCGCGAGGTCGAGATGCTGCTCGACGAATACGGAGACGATCCGAAGAACTGGCTGTCAAAATTCTGCGACTGGGAGGGGGGAGCGGCCGATGAGCAACGCAAGGCTTCCTGAGTTGGCGACGGCCGGTGTGCTGGCGCTGGCGACAGTCATGACCCCAGCGCTGACCCGCGCTCAGGTTCCGGTCATCGACAACGCCCGCCAGAAGATCCAGCAGGCGACCTTGAACTGGTACCAGGGCTATCAGGCCGATACCCGGAAACTGAAAGGCGCCTCTGGCGGTACGACGGACAGCGTGGCGCCTGGCCAAGGCTCCGGCGCCCCAGCCGATTGCTCGGCAGAGGGCATGGCGGGTGAGGCCGCGCCGGCTGCACCATCGCAGCGAACGCCGAGCCAGCAGGAAGTCGCCCGCATGGTCGAGGACGAAGCGATCCGCCAGGGCGTCGACCCCAATTTCGCGCTCGCCATTGCCGAACAGGAATCGCGTTTCCGGCAATCGGCGCGCTCGGCGGTCGGTGCCACCGGCGTCATGCAGCTGATGCCGGGCACCGCAGCCCAGCTCGGCGTCAACCCCTATGACACCCAGGACAACATCCGCGGCGGCGTCAAATATATCAAACAGCTTCAGGGAATGTTCGGTAACCGCTACGACCTGATCGCCGCCGGCTACAATGCAGGTCCTTATCGTCAATCACTTCAGAACGGACAGATCCCCAACATTCCCGAGACGCAGGGCTACGTTCAAAAGGTCTCCGCCTATTACAGCCGCAACAAGGCGCAGAATGGCGATCGGACCCCGACAGCGGGCGAAAACACCGAGCCCGAAAGCGCGAGCTACGGGAACGGTTGCGGCGAGCAGCTGAAAAAGGCTGTCGACCGCAACACGCAAGCGCAGGCGGAGCGCGGGTCGGTCTGGAATGAGCTGCTTGGGAAATCGATTGAAGCGAACCAACAATATCTGCAGCGCCTTCAAGCCGGGTTGCAATCGTCGTCGGCCAACCTGCGCGGCTCCGGCGGCGGCAACTCCAAGGATTTCGACGGCTCGCTTGTCATGGCACAAATCCAGTGCCCATCGACCGTCGTCGACACCGGCAGCACGCGCTGCTTTGCGGTGCCATCGACCGCCACGACCGAGCAGATCCAGCGCTGGCTTGACGATCTTCAGGAACAGGTACGCGCCAGTGGCGACACCGCGACCTTCTCGGCGATGCAAGATCCCGTATTAGGCCTGGTGACCGTGGTCGATGCCAGACCGACAGCAAACTGAACGGACAGGAGAGGTTAGGCACATGAAGAGATTTGTCATCGCGGCAGCCCTTGGCATCGTCGCCGTCTCGCACGCTGACGCGCAGGTTCCCGTCAAGGATGCGGAGAACATTTCGCTTAGTGAGGACATCAAGCGACTGTCGTCTCAGATCCAGCAGGACACCTCGGTCGTCAAGGACAACACAACCAAGACCTTGCAGGCGATCACCGGCGATCGCAGTCAGGATGCCGGCCAATTTGCCAAACTTGCGACCGGCAATGGCTTCAGCATGGGACAGGCGCCGGATTTCGGATCGATCCTGTCGGGAAATCAGGCCGTGTTCGGCGGCATCAGCGGTCAGTTTCAGAACACGGCCGCCAAACTCATCAACGGCCTCAACCTGGTGAAGATGGTGGTCGATAGCGCCAAGGGTGGCGAGCTCTCAGGCGCCAACCAGGCCTATTCGCAAGGGGTCAATGCGCTGACGACGATGACGGCGCTGACGGATGCGATGAACAGCGCGACGAAGGATCGGCAGAATTCGTTCATGCAGGCAACCGAGAAGATCGGCACGGCACAGGACCTCAAGGGCGCGCTCGAACAAAACACCCAGATGGTGCTGCAGGGCAACCAGACCGCAAATGAAGCGGTTGGCTCGCTCAACAACCAGGTCATGCTTCTGAACCAACAGTATAAGGCAGCCCTCGCGACCTCCTCGCAGAACCTCAAGACCTTCGCACCGCTTCCCGACAGCGTGATGCGCGATGGGGGCGCGCAGCAACAGGGGGCCTCGGTTCGCGATCAGTTGAAGGCGTTCGAGGAGCAGGAGCAGTGAGGCTGGCCCTGATCCTGGCATTTTGTTGCGCGGCTCTCAGTGGCTGCGGCGGCAAATACGAACAGTTGGCGAAATGCTCGGCCGACGAAAACCCCGTGCCGGCGCCCGGCTACGATAGTGCCCCGCAGCCAGCGCCGCCGGAACAGGCGCTGGCGAGAGTGGTCAAAGACGATTGCGGCCCGATGCGGCCTGTCAATTAGGATGCGAAATGGATCCAGTCAGCTACGCGATCAATTTCTATGGCGACGCGCTCAGATATTTCGACAAAATCAACGAAGCCTCGCTTGAACGTGCCTGGGGGCTGTTTGCCCAACACAGCAATCTTGTCTCCGGCATCCTCGCGATTTTCCTGATCCTCTATTTCCTTTGGGGTGCCCTCGGACTGTCGAGTGTCTCCCTGCAGGACATGGCGGTGACGGCCTTTAAGATTGCGCTCGCCTATGCGCTGATCATGTCCTGGGCCACTTTCTACGACAATATCGGCCAGTTCGTATTGTCCTCACCACAGGATCTCGGCTCAGCTATTTCCTCGGCAATGGGCGGGCAGTCGGCCGGGTCCGATCTTGCCAGCCAAGTCGCCTCGATGGCGCGCAAGGTCTACGACTTCGCCATGCAGCTCTTCAACTCCTACGAGTCAGGATGGCTGCCCAATGTCACTGGCGCTGTGGTCGTGTTCATCGTGCTGGTGTTCGGGCTGCTGCCGATGCTGCTCATCCTCACCGGCGTAACCCTGTTTGCCAAGATGATCACCGCCGTCATGCTGGCGATCGGCCCGATCGCCATCCTCTGCTACTTCTTCGGAATCACACGGTTTGTCTTTGACGCGTGGGTGAGGGGCATCGCCTACGGCATGTTCATGCTGCTGTTCACCTATATCATGGCCGGTCTTTCGTTCGGCTTTCTGATCGGCATGATGGACACCATCAACGGCGACATGGCAACCAAGGAAAACGCGCTCGCGATCGTGCTTGCCATGGTGCTCTACCTGGCGCTGATCTCCTATTTCATTTTTCAGGTGCCCGACTTCGCCAGAACCTTTTCCTACGGCACGGCGATATCGAGCGTGCCGGGCGGAGGCGGTGTGGATACCGGGTACAGCGCCGCGCGCAGAACACTCGCATCAAGCAATTCGAGGACGGGGCAGGCGGCGGCCGTCGCCCTTGGCATGCTGAGTGGTCCGAGAGGCGCCGTGACGGCGGCAGCACTTGCCGGCCGTGGCAGTGTGGCAGGCGTCGGGACGCTCGGCCGGATGCTGACCAATCGCCGTCGCAACAGCGAGTGAACGAGACACCGAAATTCGAGGGTAACACTTGGCATTGTTCAGAAGACGGATAACACCTGCGCCGACCGACCATGTACCCGGGCCGCAGGAAATCTATGATCGGCACCTGTCCTGGGGCGAGAAGAACCGCTCGCTTCGGACCTTGATCGGTCTCATCCTGCTTGCCTTCGCCGTAGCCGGCTGGGCTATCGCCGGGATACTTTCGTTTTCCGTGGCGCAACTGTTCCCGCTCGTCCGCACCGAGGTCGTGCCCCTGATCGTGGACAAGAATACCGGCTACATGGAGACCGTGACCACGCTCGACAAGGATCGGTCGAGCGTCGCGGAGATCCAGGCCGTTCGCGCCTCATTCGTCGGCAACTACGTCATCCGCCGCGAGACCTACGACCCCCGCTATCTCTCGGACAACTTCGACATGATCGCGCTCTGGTCGGAACCGAACTCGGACGCCTTCAAGGAGTATGAGGCGTGGATGAGCCCGAGCAATCCTCGAGGGCCGGTGAAGACACTGGGTGCCACCGGCGACATCCGCCCGGAAATCTTATCGGTCAATCCTCTCAATGCCTCGACCATGGCCGTCCGATTTGAGACACGGGAGCGCCAACGTGGTGGCGATGTCGTCAATCGCTGGTCTGCAACGGTGCGCTACCGGCAGATCAATCTTCCCGCCAGCAACCGGGTTCGGCTCTACAATCCGCTCGGCTTCGTCGTCACCGAATATGCAAGGGTTCCGGAAACCATGCCGTCGGGGCCTGCCCAATGATGAAACGGATGGCGGCGCTTTCATTCTTACTGCTGCTGGGAACCACGGCCGGGCATGCCGAACTGGTCGCCCGTCCAGGAAGGCTCGATCCTCGGGTGCGATCGCTTCCCTATTCGGCCGAGCAGGTGTTCCTGGTGACCGGCACCTACGGGATGGTGACAACGATCCTGTTCGGTTTGGATGAGGACATCACCCAGGTCGTTGCCGGCGACACCGTCTCATGGCAGATCCTGACCTCGGCCGACCGGCGTTCCCTGACCTTGAAGCCGATGGAAAAGGATGCAGCGACCAATCTCTCCGTCGTCACGACCAAACGGACCTATTCTTTCGATCTGCGGGTCAACGACAGCAAGGCGATCCAGAACCAGACCTTCAAGCTGCAGTTCACCTATCCCGAAGATGCCGGGCTGAAAGGGACGGCCGAGCTTTGGAAACGGGCGCAGGATGCTGCGCGCAATCCGAACCTTAAGAACATCCGTCGCGACAAGGTCAACTACGACTATGGCTTCAAGGGAAGCGATGCGGCAAAGCCGGTCTGGGTGTTTGACGACGGATTGAAGACCTTCATGAAGTTCACCGGCGACATTCCGGCGATCTTCGTCGTCGACCGGAAGCGGCGCGAGAGCCTCGTGAACTACCGCCGCGAGGCGGATTATATCGTCATCGACACCGTCTCGCGGCAGTGGTCGCTGCGCTATGGCACCGAAGACGAGACCTGCCTGTTCAATCTGCGCACTGTCCCCGCCGATATTCCAGCACCGATCGAAGGTGCGGTTGCGCCGAAACGCATTGGTGCCGGCGCTCCTCCGCAACAAGCTCAACATTAGGAAGGCGCCATGTCGGATCCAAACTATCATTCGCTCGACACCGACAGCGCAATCGGCGGTCCGGTCCGGCGGAGTGGCGTCGGTCTCATGCGGCCGATTGCGATTATCACGGCCATCGCCGGCGTGGGCATCGTCCTTTATTTTCTTCTTGCCGGTGGCGAGCAACAGCCGGCGATCGACACGACGCCGCGCGAGGAGTTTCGTCCGGTCCAGACACCGAGGAATGAAGGCTTTAGAACGCCGGCCCCGCCGCCGCTGCCGACGGTCGTCGTCCCGGAAGCGCCGCCGCCACCTCCGCCGCCGCCGCCAGCCCCTGTCGTTCCGGCGGCTGCTCCGGTTTTGCCACCAGCCGAGGTCGACTGCACGAGAGGCAAGAACCCGGACAATCCCCGCTGCATCGAGCTCGCGCGGCAAGCCAAGCTGCTGGAGCGTGTTCGCTCATCCTCCATGGTCTTCGATCAATCGGATCAGAGGAACGGCGCAGCGCAGGCTTCGACCGGCGCCACGGGTTCGGGACTGTTCGGCGCCGGCGATCCGTCCGCGGCGCAAGCTGTACCCCCCAATGGCGGCGGCGCGGTCGATAACGATCGTGCTTTCCTGAAGGCGATGGGCGGGCAGGGTGTGGACGTTTCAGTCGCAACCGAGAACCGCCGCACAGACGCCTGGATCCCGCAGGGCACGATGATCCGCGGCACGCTGGAGACGGCCATCAATTCAGACCTCGCCGGCATGGTGAAGGGGATCGTGCGCGACGATATCTATTCCTTCGACGGCCGTCGCATCCTCATACCCGCCGGGTCGTCCCTGATCGGCGATTATAAATCCGGCGTCGAGCGGGGGCAGGAGCGGATCCTGATCGTCTGGACACGGATGATCCGCGGAGACGGCGTCTCGGTGCAGCTCGGCTCCTATGGGACCGACCGGCTTGGGCGCTCGGGCATGACGGGTGTCGTCGACCGCAAGTACTGGGAACGGTTCGGGCCGCCGGCGATGATGACGCTGATTGGCGGCGCTGCCCAATACATTGCCCAGCTCGGCCAGAAACCGGATCGCAATATCACCGTAGTCAATTCGGACGGAACTGTGACCAGTGTCCCCCAGAACAATGGTGAAACATCGCAGGATCGCGCTCGCGAAATTGCCGCCGCGACCATTGCCTCCGGTATCCAGCAGTTGGCGTCAGAAGCCTTCCAGGACAGCCGCAACATCCGGCCGACGATCCATATCCCTCAGGGCTCCGACATCAACGTCTTCGTCACACGCGACCTCGACTTCGCCGAGCTTTATCCGGACCCGGTACGCGAAGAGTTTGAGAGGCTGCGCAGAAGGAAGCTTGGCAAATGAACGCGCGTCCGTCGATTTCTGCCGAACAACATTTTCTGTCCGAGGCGATCGAGCCGATCCGGCCGTTTCTCGACGATCCCGGTGTCATCGAGATCTCCTGCCAGCGCAGCAATGAGATCTGGCTCGAGCGTATCGGCCAACTCAGCATGGTGAGGCAGCAAGTCGACGGCCTCGACCAGGAATCGATCCGCCATATGGCGTCGCGCGCCGCCTCGTTCACCAAACAGACGGTCAACGCTGAACACCCGCTGCTATCGGCGACGCTCGTCAATGGTGAGCGCGTGCAGTTCGTGCTCAGCCCCACCTCGGCAACCGGGCACGCCTTCTCCATCCGCAAGCAGTTCATCCGCCGTTTCGATTTGAACGACTATGAGAAGGCTGGGGCGTTCCGCTTCACCAAGGTGACGGGAGACGACTATATTGACGATATCGATATCGAGCTGTCGCGGCTGCTGCGGGCCAGCAAGGTCCGCGCTTTCCTGGAGCTCGCGGCAATCAATCACCGCAGCATGCTGATTTCGGGCGGCACCTCCACCGGCAAGACCACGTTTTTAAATACGATGCTCACCGCCATTCCGAACCACGAGCGCTTCATCCTCATGCAGGACACTGCCGAGCTGGAGCCGCGGCAAGAGAATGTCGTGTCGCTGCTGGTCTCGAAGGGTGACCAGGGCGAGGCGAGGGTGACGATGGGTGATCTGCTGGCCACCGCGCTCCGTCTCAGACCGGATCGGATCTTCATGGGCGAGTTGCGCGGCGACGAGGCCTTCGATTTCCTCAATGCGATCAATACCGGGCATCCAGGTTCGATGTCGACCATCCATGCAAACTCACCGCACCACGCGTTCAACCGGCTGTCGACGCTGGTGCTCAACAGCAACGTGCGCATGGAGCGCGACGATATCATCCGATACATCCGCTCGATCATCCCGATCGTGGTCCAGTTGAAGAAGAGCGATGCCGCCGGCGGTCGAGGCGTCAGCGAGATCTACTTTGCCGATGAGGTGGACGAAAATGGCAAGCGTATCCACGCACACAGAGATTGACCGTCCGAAGTGGACGGACCTGCAGCGGGCATCGTTGTTCACTTTGCCAATCGCACTGCTTAGCGTCGTTCTCCTGTGGCTCGTTTTTTTCTCGCTGATCTACGACGCCTACATCACCTCGTTCGGCTCTTCGTCCTACTTCGACTATGTCGGGCAGGCGCGCCTGATCGACGCCGTTCGCTATACCTGGTCGATCATCCATGTCCGCAACACGGTCGGACTTTCGCTTCTAGCCTTCACCCTCGCCTTGCCATTCCTGTTTTTTCTGCTCTGCCTCTGGATGCTGAAAGGTGGCAGGGGGATGTCGCGCAAGATCCTCTATCTCCTGCACATCCGGTCGATGTTCAGCCTGATTGCGCACACGGCTCTCATCTTCGCCGCCGCCTATGCCGGCGTCATCGTCTATGGCGTGGCCTTTTATCTCGTTGCCACCAAGGCCGGTGAGCATGCCGAAATTGCCAGCTACTATGGCAATCATCTGGCCGCGATGTATCAGGCGCCGTTCGGCGCGACGGATGCGGCCGGTGTCTATCAAAAGCCCTCCCGGCAGACGGTGATTGCCGCGCTCGCCGGGCTCGCTGCCGCCGGTGCCATCGTCGGATTTCCGATCGGCGCGGCGATCCAGAAACGTCAGCGGATGATCATGGGCAGAGCGCGGCTCGCGACTTTGAAGGACGCCGCCGACTTTCGGCTGCGCGACAAGCGCGGCATCGTTCTTGGGCTGAAACAGGGTTTGCTTTTGCGCAATGACGGCGACCAGCATGTGATGGTCATCGGTTCACCGGGGCAGGGCAAATCGCGGGGCTTCGTCATTCCGACCATGATGAGCTTCAAAGGATCGCAGCTTGTCCTCGACATGAGCGGCGAGCTCTTCGAGGAAACGTCCGGTTACCTGAAAGACAAAGGGTACGAGATTTTTTTGCTGGCACCCGGCTCGAAATTCACCGATGGCTACAATCCCCTCGACCTGATCAGTGACGAGCCCAACCAACGGATCACCGACCTGCAGAAGCTGGCGCAGATGCTATTACCGGAGCGACTGCGATCGGATTCCTCCGACTTCTGGGAGGAAAGCGCCAGGATCCTGTTGACGGCGATGCTGGGTTTTGTGCTCGAATGCCCCGACACCCGCAAGTCGCTCAGCGAGCTCTATCGCATCCTCAACTCGATGTCGGACGAGCGCAAGGCGATCATCCAGTTATTGGAAAACTATGAGCCGGTTCTCTCCGACCAGACTCGCATGCAACTGACCAAATTCGCCGGCCGGCATGAAAAGCTCGGGGAGGGGATCGCGGCTGAGATCGTCGCGAAGCTCAACTTTCTGCAGAACCCGTTGGTCGAAGCGTTGACCTCGATCACCACGATCCCGATCGAAACCGTCAGAAAGCGTAAGCTCGTCATCTACATCCAGGCTGACTGGAACGCCATGCAGATCTATGAGCGACTGATTTCGATGTTCATCCAGCAGATGGCCGACAAGCTCGTGCAAATGGGTCCCTTGCGCAACGGTGAGCACGAAGTCCTGATGATGCTCGACGAGTTTGGCAATGGCGGCCGGATCGATACGGTCCTGACGCTCGCTCCGCTGATCCGCAAGCATGGCGTGCGTTTCGTCTTCATCCTTCAGGATGGTGCCCAGCTTGAACGGCTGTATCAGCGCTCCGGCCAGAAGATCCTGATGGGCGCCTCGACGATCAAGCTGTTCATGAATTTTCAGAACCAGGAAGATGCGACCGCTGTCTCGATGGCTGCTGGCAAAACGACGGAGTGGGTGGAACAATCGTCGTATTCTCATCGTCACGGTCGAAGGCAGCGGTCGATATCGAAGGTGCCTGTCTCTGTCGATCTCCTTCCCGTCAATACGCTGATGATGATGAAGCCGGAAGAGGCGATCCTGCAGGTCACCGGCATGCCGCTGATGCGCATTATGAAGCTCGACTCTGGCGGTGAGCGGATGTTCTCGAAAGTGCGAAAGTTCAAGCTGGTGAAAAGACCTTGCATGGAGCCGATTGAATGGACAATCGCCGACAGCAGGTCCGCTGCGGCGGCCCCGCCCGCGACGAGCGCTCATATCCATATTGGGCGCTTCGTCGTCAAGGATGGTATCCGCCAAGTCTACATCTCCTCGCTCGACGAGCTGCGCCATCGCCTGGATCTCGACGAGACGCGCGAGGCCGGTGTGACGGAGGAAAAGCAGAAGCAGCCGGGAGGCAAGCGAAAGGGTGACCCGGTGAGCGGAAAACGGAAGCGCGGCATGCCCAAAACGTCTGGTGCCGCTGGCGAGCGTGACATCGATCTCGATATCGATGAGGAGAAGCTCAGCCGCAATGTCTATTCGGGCTCACCGGCACATCGGAGCATGCGACCCAAACAGGCCAATGGTCCATCGGATCAAATCGATCGTCGGCAGGTGGCGCCAGTTCTTCAGCGGCAGGAGGTTAGAGACGCATTTGGAGCGGATCTTAACGCGCTGAACGAGGTGATCTTCCAGCAAGCCGAAGAGAACGCGCTTGAGCCGGTCGAGCTCAACGCGGATGTCGAGCTCCTGATCGAGAGCCTTTCGGAACGGCTCACCGAGGAAAGTTCACGAGCCTATCTGCGCCAGTTCGCCAACCTGGCCCGAGATCCGCTGAGCGAGGATCGGGAGCAATCTGAGACCGAGGCGCACGCTGATTAGCAAAAGCGTCTGTCGATCACCGACCATTCACTACGGCGCGAGAGCAAGCGAGATCGCGCACCGTCTGCCAGGAGAGCAATACCATGGGTGAGATCAGACATCTCTCAAGCACAGAATTTTCAAAGGGTCGCCATCTCGAACGAATTGTCGCTGCGGCCCGAGCTGACGCCGGCTTTTGGCTGATGGTGAAGGAGCGCGAGATGGAGAGGCAAGCGATCAGAGCTGAAGTTGGCCGGGAGGGCGGTGGTGAGAATGCGGTCGACCGGTCGGCGCCGGCGAAGCTCACGCCGACGATCACGGAACTGGTTGACGACCTCGTGTCGCGCATGTTCGGGATTTGCCCACCCGAAATGCTGATGACCGTCCAACAGGCGCTCCTCGATGCCGCGAAAGGTGAGCTTAGGGCTGTTCAAGCGACCATTCATTCAAAATCCGCAGAAAATGACGACCGCAATTGACCCTCAACACAGGCTGCCGTCATCTGACGTCAGCGAAGTGTCGTGTTCAGACCGTCGAACTTGATCGATCAGCCAGTTTTGTAGCCGCTTGGCGGTGTCTGCGACCTGCGCCTCCGTTAGATCCTTGGGAAAAATGCCAAAGATCGGCCCGAGGTGCTTCATGCGAGGCAGGGTCTTTTCCTTCGCTTGCTGGTATTCCTCGGTCTCCATCCCAAAGGCTTCGATAATGAGATTCACCTGCCGGGATCCTCGATACGACGCCTCCAATATGAAGTCCGGCCTGCACAGCCCGGCGGGGGTTTCCAATGCGAATAGCGGCTTGGTGATCTTGATGCGAAGGTCCGGTACCGCGTCGAAAAGAGCTTGCTGCAGCCAGAACAACAGATGCGAAACATCTCTTTCGAATCCCGATTCCACCGGAAAGAGCGTGTCGCCGTTATAAACCGGCTGCGCATAGGCCTGGATCGCCCGCACGGGTCCCTCGTCATCGTCCTGAAAATCGACGTTCAGCAAGGTCAGGAACGGACCTCTGAGTGTGGGATCGCCACGCAATGGCTGGCGGACTTTACCGAGCACATCGATCTTTCTCAAGGACGATGCCGGCATGATCGCCTGCGCCGACACGGTTTTGACAAACAGCAACATAAAGCCGGTTCGCCGAAGGCTCTCCGGCCAGTCGGGACGAGAGGTCCAGAGCAATCGCTGCCAACGACTATCTGGATCCCAGTAATCCGCGGCCCATGTCGACATCAGCGCGTTGAGCGTCCAGGTCCGCAGCACCCTGAGCTCCCGCGCGGCGGAACGTATCCCTGAGAGCTGACCTCCTAGTGCAAGTTCGGGATTGTCCTGCAGCGCAGGGATAACATTCGTGCCTGCCGTGTCCAGCATCCGCCACAGGATGCTCGCAAGTCTGGAAGGACGGTCGTTTCGTTCCCTCGATCGGGTGGGATCATCCTCCGAGATATCAGCAAGACGGTTGGGAATGGCCGGAAGGGCGTCGATATAGCTGCGCTCGGATTTTGGCAGCGGGCGAATCTGATAGCGACGGTCGAACAGAGGCGGAGCAGCGTCCTTGTCCACATGGAACGGGCATGTCTGCGCATGGTTTGGACGCTCTTCATTTTGTTGGGGGTCCGCCTCCTTCGAGGTCAGTCGTCGCAGCGTAAATGTACGCTCCTGTTGGATCGGTGCGAGCAATGGCTGCAAGCCAGCGGCGAGGCAATCGCATTCAATCCAGCCGTCCATCACTTTGGCGCGTTTGATGACCGAAAGCGCAATAGCCTCATCTTCCTTGGATGCAGCGTTGCCATACCAGGCACGCAACGCGGTTGCCTCTCGGTCGGACAGGTCGGCAACTGGATGCGCTGGACTGTTGCGAACGACGATCCGCATGCCAGACCTTCAATAGCCGAGGAGCCAGAGCCGATAGCCGAGGTATCCCACACCGGCGGCGGCGCTTGCGGCGATGATCGTCTCTCCCCAAGCTCGGATGTTCCAAGCCCTGCCTTTGTCGATGCGCGAACCTTCGAGCACAGCCGAAAGGAAGGCATAGATCGGGATCATCATCGCGTAGCCCACCGTGAGACTGTCTCGGATTACGATGCAGGCGAGGAGGAAAACAAATCCGAAAACCAGGGTCGCCAAACATAGCCGCTGCAAGTCAAATCGGTAGCCACGCTTTTTAAGCGACGTCATCGAGTGCCTCCTTCGAACCCAGTCTCGAAAAATATAACTGCAGTATAAGTGGCGGGCAAGCTACGGCAAGGGGTTCGGATCTATGGAGGGAACTATCCATGAGGATTCGTGCCAATTGAAGACGGTGCCCCAACTACGGGGCTCAGTGACCCGAGGAGGCTCTGCCATCCTCTTGCAGGGCGTGATCGTCGCGGTGTAAGACGTGTAACAAAGTTGTGAATGCTTGGATGCAAGAGATAGGCAACAAAGGGTTTACGCTTGGTCATCATGGTCTCTAGCCGGCGTCAGGCATTGGATGAGCAGTAGAATACCAAACAAATCCCCGGCCAGCAGCTGTGGCAGTACCCTCTGTAGGCGGGATAATACGTTTGCTGGTCCCGTATCGAGCACATCTTCCGCCAGGGAAGGCGTTTCATGTCGCGTGTGAAAGACGATCAGTCCGGCAACGCAGTGGGCGTCTCGATGTTGAAGGCACTATCGTTTCAAGAAAGGCTGGCAATCGGCCTGCGCCGATTGAAGGCCGAGCGCGGCCTAACGAACAAGGATCTGGCCGAACAACTCGGCGTATCAGAGGCCTATATGTCGCAAGTGACCCGCTGCATGCGTGACGTCAAGCTGTCGACGCTCGACAAGATGCAGCGGGAGTGGAATGTCATTATCGAGGATTTGCTCAGAGTCACCGAAGACGATCTCTCTCTGATAGAAGCGTTGAAAGCCCGCCGTGGGAAGAAAAAAGCTCCCGAGACCGCGACCTGATTTTCTCCTTCATAGCGTGGGATCGGCCCGGACTAGTGATCGAGGTTAAACCAGAACCTTTCCTTCATGCCTTGGTCATTCGGGATATCAAAGAAATAGGGATCAGCGCGCCGCGGTCGCGGGGTGGCAACTTGCTGGATGCAGCCATCATGGCCGTTGCCGAAACTGCGCTCTATCGTCATACCTGACTGTCTCGTGTGGGCATTGCGCTCCATCGGTGATCGGCAGACATCGACTGTTTTGATGCACTGGTCGGGCTCGCCGCGCCAGCCACCGTCGCCTTGCGAGCTATAGCCGACCGTCGTTCCGGCCGGGCAATCCTCGTAGTTTTCCCGCCCCGGCTTGCCGGCCTTAGCCTCATGGCAAATCGGCCAGGAAAATCCCGGGTCCTTCATCGCGGCAATGAGCCTTGTCATAGGTGGAACGCAATAGGCAACGCCGTGCCATGACGGATTTTTTGATGCCGAACACAACAGAACCTGGCATCCCCACGAGGCGTCCTCGGCTTTTGCGCCGCCGACCGGGGTTCCAAGGGCTGTACCTATCAATGTTGCGACGAGAATCACCAACGGTCTCATAATTCGCCTCCGTTATCGACTACTGGATTTGCGCCCAGGCACCGTCGATCCTCGCAAAGGAAAGCACGCCCGGTTGCGCCGAGCCGGCAAAGGTGCCTGACGTTGTTGTGATGATGCCGGTACAGGTGACGCCAGGTATTGCCTCGCGCGGCTTGCACTCCGAGATCCTGATTGAAGGGCCTGACTTCGCGATTGCAGCACTTGCCTCTTCGTCACTCGGAGCGTCCACGGGCAACGGTTGCTGGGCCGACTCCTTCAGTCGGACGATCTCTTTTTCCAGGCCTGCGATATGACCGGTTCGCGCCAGCTCACTGATCGCATATCCCCCCGCTGTTCCAGCAAGGAGGGCGATGGCGGCAGCAATCACCCTGGTATCGGGACGCTTGGCCATCGGGAACCTCAATACCCCTCGATGCCCAGTCGCTTGAGGACAGCAACCGGATCGGTCTCGCAGACCTTCTTCCAGTCCGCATGCTTGGCGCAGGCGTAAGCGTATTGGCTAAGGTCTGCCGATGACAGGTCGGCAAGCCTGTTGCCAATTGCTTTCCATTGCTGCACGTCCGTCGGATCGCAGCCGGCGCCGCCCGCGCCGCAAAAGTCCGGATCACGCTGATCGGTCAGATTAGGAGTGGCGCTATCTTGCGCGCCGCTCGCGACCGGAGCGAGGACGAGCAGGATTGCCGCGGCAACGACGGAACAATAGATGCGGTTCATTCAATCTCCTTACACGTTTTTGAGTTTACCGAGCCGCTTGGGTAACAGGCAAAGGCAGGGGCAGGCCCGTCTCGGCTTCTGGTGATTGGCCGTCCGGCTTCTCTGCGGCCACAGTCGATGCGGTGTAAAGCCAAGGGGGAAGCAGGTCCGGTGACGACCAGACTCCAAAGCCCAGCCCCCTGGCTTTCCGCTCAATATCGAAATATGCAGGGACTTGTGGCTCGTTGCGGTAGTTGAATGCGTAACCGATACCCTCCGCAATTGCCGTTGCTGCCAGATTTATTTCGCCGACAAAGCAATGAGCGATCAGGATCTTGTTGGTGTCGCGGCCAATTGGCGCGCAGTTGACGTTCTGCCCAAGTGTCCGGAGGATCATCCAGGCACGCGAAACCTGACCGGCGGGCCACTCCACGCCATCGCTCGTTGCGGTCTGCTCAAGGCGAGGGGCTTCATACCCAGCCAGGCGGACGATCTGTCGGCTCTTGACGAATGCGAACGTGGTCGCGTCAACGACCTGAACCTTGCCGTAGATCTGACGCGGCACATCGGACGGGCGGCTTTGCGCAAGCAACGCCGTCGGGACCATTACGAGCCATAGTATCGAGGCAGCCGCAACTCTCATTGTTGTGCCCCCGCCTGTTGTTGGAGAACGGAAACCGGATGCGGTAGGTCCGAATAGGCCCAGAGTCCGGCGCGCGCCGAACGTGCAGATTCCTCCGCAGCCCGGTAACCTGGAACAATCAGTCGCCCCGCGCTGTCGACGGCGGCAAATCCCCAACCTTGGGCAATCATATAGGTTGCCAGGTCGTACCGATGCCGGCCTGTCGTCGTTTGGCATGCGACGACCGCGTTGTTCTGGTCGAGATTTTTGATGGTCGCGCAGACGGGCCTCGTGTCTCGGATCAACGCCTGCGCCATGACCAGATCGAGCTCTCCGCAATCCCGGACAACGCCGGCAGAGACGGTGACGTTGGTTCCCCGGAGACAGGCCTGCAGACCATAGAGGCGATAGCGTCGGCCGCCGGAGATCCAGGTGTCGCCCGTCTCGAATTGTGCCTCCGTCGGAAACGGAACGAATTCGGGTTGGACGCGACCAGCGTCAACGGCCGAGGGAATGTCGGTTTGCGATGCCTGAACAGGGACGACCGATGGCGAGAAATGCGGTTCGCGCGCGACATTGCCGTCGGCGAGCATCGGCATGATTGTCGTGGCAGCACAGACACCGGAAGCTGTGATCGTCGAAATGAACATAAGAAGCCCGATCCGCATCAATTGGTCGACGGATTGACCGGGTGGTAAGGATGGGTGAACTGGCCGTTTGCCCAGATTCCGGCCTGCTCACCGCGTGCGGTTTCCTCGGCTTGCAGGTATTCCGGGAAGACAGGCCGACCGGCGCGGTCACGGGCAGCGAACGCCAAGCCCTTGCGGATGAGCGCTTCGGAGAGCGATCGAACCGCGCCATTCTCGACGAAAAAACATTCAGCAAAACGCACGGTCGGTCTGCCGGGATTTTGCGCGAAAACGTGGCAAGGAAATGCGTCGCCGGCACCTGCCTTTGCCTCATCGAGCGTCGCAGTCATGCCGGCAAGCGAAATCATCGCACAGGTCGTCGGCATTCCGGCAAACTCCAGTGGCTCGGCCGAGAGGCAACCCTGGACGCCGGCTAGTTTGATCACGTCACCATCGGCGCCGAGAAAGGCGCTGCCGCTCAGCGCGGCCTTCGGGCTAACAGTTTGCAGATCAAGTCGGGACGCGATCGATGAGATGTCCAGCGGTATTTGTGGGCCAGGAATCAAATCCCGGCCCTCTGCGTAGGCGTTCTGATAATAGCCGACAAAATCCGAGACCGTGTCGGCCCGCGCGGCAGAGGGCAGGGCGATCAAGGCATTGAGAAGGGTGCAAAAGAGGAGGCGGTCGAACCGCCGAGCGCCATTGTTCATCCTCGCATCCGTCACCTGTTGACTGTTTCGAGCATGCACGAAATTATACTGCAGTGCAAGTCTGGAAAATGGCCTTGGATTGCAGTATGTGTTGTTGGACACTGGAAACGTGCAGATGGAGAAGGGTAATGTCCGCGGCAAGAAAGGCGCTCAGGGTTGTTGTCTTCCCGTTTCGGGCGGCATGGTTCTTAATATTGATCGCGAACTTTTTGGTCGTCTCGGCCGTCTGCCTTCTTGTCGCGTCCCTTCTTGCATACGGCGTTGCCCTGGCCTTTTCGTATGCCTTTCTGCCGGCAGAATGGACGCAAACGCTGTGGCGATGGGTGGTCGATCTTTATGTTCAGTCTTCCTGGTTCAAAGCTGCCACTATCGCTTTCTTCATATTCTTGCTCTTGCCCGTCCTCCGATTTTGGCTGGCGAGGGATCCGGTTGCGGATGTAGCCCGAGAACGCGAGATCACCAGGCTGAATGATGATCTGATTGCCGCGCGGCGGCAGGAACAGTTGCGAGCCAAATTTCGGGCCTAAAGGAGAGGCAGCTGGCACGTTTGCAGGGCGCCGGAGCCCACAACGTCCTTGTCTCCAAATTCTGAGGCTGTCGGCCGCCACTGCGATGGAAGATAGTTTGCAGCGGCGGTGACTTTTGTTGCAAAGGGCGAGGAATTCAATGGCAGCCAAACCACTTTCGCTTGCTATCTCGACGTTCAAAGGCGGTGCGGGAAAGTCGACGCTGAATGTCAATCTTGCAGCGGAATTCGCGCAACAGGGACACAGAACGCTGCTCATCGATTGCGATGAGCAGGAGTCGTCGACACGCTGGTACAATGTCTCGATGAAGCGCGGCTTGCTTCCGACCGACGGCACGTTGCTGCACCTGCGAGTGGCGCCCGGAGATCAGTTTCGGGACCGGTTGGCCGACGCGCCCGAGGCGGATATTCGGATCTATGACGTTGGCGGCTATGTCCATCAACGCGCGATCGAGGTCTATCACGAGTGCGACGCCGTTCTCATTCCGATTATTCCGGAACCGACCGCCGCGACGTCAGCGATCAAGGTCGCAACCATTTTGAAAGAGATATCCAAAAAACGGCCCCAGGGACCGATCCCTTACGCGGCGATCTGGAATTATGTCGACATGATCGCTCTCAAACATAACAGGTCGCTTCCGGAAGTCCATGCGATCCTGACGAGCGGCAGGATTCCCATGGTGGAGACCGTCATCCGCAAGAGCAATCATTTCAGCGATGTCGGGGCAGGCTTCGGCTCGCTCTATTCCAAGCTGGCCAGCATTGAGAACAACCCATCGTTGACCCCATCGGCCAAGCGCCGGGCAAGCGAGAGCGTGCTCGATGCGATCGATCTCGTCAAGAAGATCAACAACGAATTCATCGGCCTCCTGCAGGCGGAGGCGGCTTAGAGAGATGGCGGGGGAAAGAACACCGGCCGGCAACATTCTAGCCCTTGCCCGATCGAGAGAGGATCAGGCCAAGGAGGTGGAGGAAACTGCAACCTCCTATATGCCGACCAATATCGACCTTGAAATGCTAATGCCCGATGAGGCTCCTGAAGAGCAGGATGAGCGCGTCACGCCGAGCGTCAGTTCACCGGAAATACGCACTCCGGACAAAAAACGACGCCGTGAGCGACTGGCCTCCAAGGGCGCCACAGCGGCAGGCGAAGCCACGAAACGCAAGCGTATCTCGCTATATCTCGATGACGACGTGCTGACGAAGATCTTCCAAGTTTCGTTGGAGCGTCACGAGCAACTGTCCTCCGCGACGCACCGGCTGATTGTCGAGGCTCTGAAGGCGAGGGGGCTGTAGTCGATGCGCGAACCGGCCATCATGTTCCGGCTGCCTGCTCAGGTCTTAATCAACCTCGACGCCCTTGCCCGCAGGCTCGATGTCTCCGTCAACATCGTCGCCAAGCTCATTGTCACCAGGGAGATCATGCACATTCCGGCGATGCTCGAGGAGCACGACCGGCAGCTGGCAAACATGCACCAGTTTTTACGAGATCTCGCCTTCCGGAACGAGGAGTTCCTCTCGGAGGAGAGTGTGCATGCCGAAAGTACCAAAGCGATCGCGCATCAGCTCGAAGAAGTCATGAGCGCTCTTGATGCCATCCGCGACGCTGCCTTCATCCGGCCGTCCACATTTATCGCCGATCTGATCAGGAGCCACGATGAACGACCTGTCCAGAAGTCGCTCCGCATCTAAACCCGGAAGTCGTCGGCTGCCGAGCTATTTCGATCTCATCGAAGACGAGCTGCGGCGCCGCGGGGGCGGTGGCGGTGGATCGGCGAAGCGGTCGACGTTTACGAATTCCGGCTTGCCCTCCGCCAAGCATCCCGGAGCTGCTTCGGCGTTCAGCCGTGCGGCCGGCAACAATGCGGTCGTCGTCAAGGTCTTGTCTTACGGGGCCGGCGCGAGTTCGGCCCGCAACGTCCTCGCCTACCAAAGCAAGGAAGAGAAAGCGCGCGACCAGGACGGTCGCGAGGTCACCGATCTCAGTGCCGCCGTCCGGTCCTGGGAGAGGGAGTTTGGCAACCGGAAAGGCAGCCAGGACATTCTCCGTCTGACCTACGAGCTTGAAAAAGCCAACCGCGAGCACTTAGGGCGCGCTCTCGCTTCGCTGGCGGAGGATGGGTTCCGTCAGCCGGGCGACGGCGATCGAACCTATGCCTTCAGCGTCAGCGAGGGTGTGAAGGGGCAGACCCGTCTGCAATTTGCTCTGGTAATTGCACACGAGAAGAAGGACAGGTCGGATCGAAGCAGCGCCAATCGTATTCCTGCAGAAATCGATGATGTCCGCGCGATCGATGAGCGACTCGACAAGGTATTGCGCGGCGCCGGTATTACTCCGGTTTCGCGCTATCCCGCTGAATTCTCCTCCGGGCCCAAAGGCCTGACCGCCACCCTACATGCGATGCAACGGGCAGGGGCGGAGGTAACGCTGTCGACGAAAACACACCTTAGAGACCGCCCTGGCAAGAGCGGCCGTTACGAGCGCGGCGGAGAACGGCGCGAAGTCACGACCAAAGACCACAAGGAATTGACGGCCGAGGGCAAGGTCGTCGGTGCTCTCATGCAGACCCGCCAGCCGCGGGACTTCATGCACCTGTTGCTCTCGGGGCCGGCCAACGTTGATCGCGACCGGTTCATCCTGGCGGGCCGAGATTTCCTGAGGGAGCAGTTTGAGGGCCACCGCTACTCCTATGCCGTCCATAATCGCAATGATCTTGAACAGCATCCGCACCTGCATGTCATCGTTGCGCTGCGCAACGCGAGCGGAAAGATGCTCAACCCCAATATCCGCGACTTCGCCGAATGGCGGGTCCGTTTTGCTGACAAGGCGCGGGAGCGCGGCATCCCGATCGATCGGCAGAAGCGCCTCGAACGTGCTGGCCCGCCGCCCGTCAAACGATGGGAGTGGGAAATGTTTCGCCGGATGGGAGCAACGGCGCCGTCGAACGTCGTCGAAAAGGTAATGTCCAAGCTCCGCGACACGCCGACGGCGCCGAAGCGTGAGGAGGCCAGGACGCGGTTCGACCAGAGCCGGCGTTCGGTCGGGCACGTCATTCGCATGCTGGATGGTATTGCCAAGGACCGCGGTGCACCGAGCACCGCACGAGAACTCAGCCAGGATCTGTCCATCGGGCTTCGGCGCGAATATGGGCGGCTTAAAACAGCGGTCCGCGAAGGCCGTGATCCCACACGAGAGAAAGGCGAGGACCACATGCTGCGATCCACACCCATTAGTGCCGCGCAAGCAAAGGCGGCGAAGGAAACGCTGGCGAACACCGCGCTCACGGTTGCCGCGAAGATTGCCAATCCATCTGATCGGCTAATCTTCGAGCAGGCGACGAAGATCATCGGCAAAGTCGTCGGGCTGCAGCTCGACTCACGCGTTGACAAGAATCGAGAGCGAACGGAGTCTGGCAGGGATAAGCGGAGTTCGGACAGCCTCGAAACCAAGTCGGGTGCCGGTCGCGATCATATTGCGGAGCAGGGCGTGGTTAATAGGAGTTCGAACAACCGTTCTCTCGACGCATCGCGCATCGCCCGGTCTAATGCGGAGCATGACGCGCCGGAAACAGATCGTTCGAATCGGGAGCGCCCGAAACCCCGGCAGCAGGATCGCGACATACCAAAATCGATCAAGCTTCGCCCGCCTCAGGAGAAGGACAGGGACCGCACCCGCTAACCCTGCGAACCGCGCTGTTGGACACAGTTAAGCTCTCCAGCGATGGACCAGCCCAACGTCGCCTGGATCTCGGCGCGGAGTCGCTGGACCTCCGTGGCTTCAGGCGAAGACAAATTGGGGGCATGCTTTCGGGCCCAACTCTGAGCGGTTCCCTCGCTTCGGTTGCTGAAGTAGTCGATTACCGAGACACCCGCATCGTTGGCAGCGAGGCTACCAGCGGTCGAGCTGCCGATGAATACGGTTTCCTTCTTGCCGATCCCATACCGCTCCATAACTTGGAAGATCGCTCCGGCGCCAGCCTCCTGTTGCCGATCCGCCTCGCGCTGAAGGCCGGTTCCGCTTGCATGTGGGACATCACTCCATGTCACCCAGAAATCCGGCAGGGCACATCTGATGCTCAGTAATGCGTCAAGCAGTTCGGTCAGGGTTGCGAATTCTGATCCTCCATAGGCATCCGCGTCCATTCCACGCTCGTCCGAAATAAAGCCGAAACGAGCATCGAGGTGTCGCAGATGCCTTAACATTTCAACGAATTCTTCGTTGATATCTCCGAGCATGTAATCCCCGGAGGGACTAGTCTTTCTCAGGAGGGTGCCATCTCTCTCGAAAATGACGAGGCCGTTTGAACCGATACTCCTAAAGATCCTGTCTGCATATTTTGCATGATTATTCATTGGCTAAATTCCAAACCTTGAAGCCAGCTTCGCCATCACACGACTTCGAAATGATGCGCAGCTTCCTCTTGGGACAAGTCGGTCGCGATTGTCGTCATTACCCGGTTATGGGATGGGAAACGGTGAGGTATCTCCGGCGTTCGTACAAGCGAGCGGCAAAATGGCTTCCTCCTCTCACTCGCCGCTCATCTGTTCTGAAATCAACATCCCAACTTCAAAGTTTTGCTCCTGATAGTAGAATCGCTATGGAGTTGCGTGTAGTTGCGATACCCGTTAATCGGGCACAGACGCACGAAATATACCGAAACCAAACGAAACCAGAGCCGGTAAGCCATTGCCAAAGAATGGAAAGTTATTTCTCTCTCCGCCGAAGGACGGAAGTGATTTCAAAGAACTCTTCAAACAATTGACCGCGGCGGGAGCGGGCCGGCCGTTGGGAAGTGATGGCTTTCCCGCAGGCCCATGGACGCCCGAACTTCTCGCTGAGGCGATTTCACAGATCGATTCCAACCGGACTGGGGTCGATCTGCGAACGGTCCAGCTTTGGTTTCAAGAAAATGAGAAGGGTATCAGCACGACCAATATTCGTTGGCTGGCGAGAGTCTTCGGGTGTGATGATCCGGTAGCAACAAGCGAATGGCAAATGGAGCTAAGTGCGGCGCAATCTCGCTTGACGGCGAAGAGGCGAGGTTTGAAGAAAGCGGGAAGCAGCCCTGCGGCAGAGGTTCCAAATCTGGCATTGAATGTCGTCGATGAGGAGATGGAGTCGCCGGGGAAGCTGGAAAGGGATACTGAGGCTAATCAGCCGAGCCGACGTTTTAATTTGGCGAGGAGGTCGGAGGCGCTATTTAGCCGCGGATCTACCTTAGATCTACCTGCGTCGGTGTTTGCGGGTGCCACCGCCCTTGGGTTTCTCTCGTATATTGTGGGGATCCACAACGCGACTTACAATCGGGCGGATGGTCTCGTCAAACAGGTAGGTTTCCTCTGGGCACCCAATTGGACGTTCCTCTTTATGGTGTTCTTGCCACTGTTTTTTGCGTTCGTCATAGAGTTGCTGTTGTTTTGGAAGAATGAAGGGCGCTTACGGATTGTCGCGGCGGGCAATCGTGTGGAAAGCGACGACGCTTGGGCCCGCAACGTAGATGCTTCTTCGTATACATATTGGGCGGTCTTTATAGTCTGCGTGTTGTTCGCCGGTCTGTTTCAGTGGATCGGTGTGTGCTTGATCCCGTTGGTAAAAGGCGGTGGCAACTATGCGATAGATTGGGGCAAGTTAGCGCTCGTGCGGCCCGAAGTCATATCGGTGCCGATGGAGATTGTATTCACGGCGTTCGCTTATCTCTACATGTGCTTGTGCTTCTATCTCTTCTTCGTAGGTCTCATTTTGCTTCATACGATGATTAATGACCTTTGGAAAATCGGAGGAGCATCGAGGAGCCGGCCGCGAATTGATTATCAATACCATGTCCATGAAATCGGCTTACGGGTGATGCGCGGAATTTTTCGGTGCACTGTTTTAGGTCTTCTGATCGCCGTATGCATGAAGGCCCAAAGCTCCTACTTGGCGTCGAATGGAAAGAACATCGTGGCTTGGCTGCTTGCCGATATGTCGTCAGCTTTGTATGAGGGCAAAGACATGGGCAAAGGATTCAGCTACAGGATGCCGACCCACTACAGCAGCCTTCTTATCGCTATCTCGACGATTATCGTTTTTCTTTACGGTTCTATCCGTCTAGGTGCCGGAAGCCGATTTCATTTTCCCATGTGGAAGATGTCAGCGGCAGTAGGGTTACTTTTTACCAGCTACCTGCTGATCGACGCATTTACAGGCTTTTCGATCCTTCTGTGCCTTGCAGTGCTGCTCGCGATGTACGGCCTCATTGATCCAGAGCTTGGGCGATGGAGAGCGAGCGACTGGGGAAGCAATCAGAATGTATCATAGTTGGCTTGATCGTTGGGATGAGCGGCGGGCAAGGCGCGGTGAGGAATCCAAGGAAATAAGCGATTTCGTCCTTGATGCCAACCTCGCCTTCCCACGCGCCAAGAACATAGGAAGTATCGGCGAGTTTTGTGTCCTCGCGGACCAGGCCGCGGCTGATCCAGCCTTTTTCGATGAACCGAGCGGGGACGATCAGCATTTTCAACGGCAAGACGGGTGGATCAAATTTCCGTCGGACATGTCCACTGACATCGAAGAGAACAATGTAGTCTGGGCAAAAATCACAGAAAGCGGGTCCTTCGAGCAGGCGTTGATGATTTTTCATCACTGGAATGCAAGTGCACGCAATCGTCAGATCGCCAACTTTTTCTCACAGCGTGGAATCACGGTTGTCGAGATCGCTATGCCTTATCATTTCGAGCGCAGCCGCTCCGGGTCCGTGCACGCCGATTTTATGCTTAGCCCTAATCTCGGTCGAACCATCCAGTCTGTACGGCAGGCGGTATGGGACGGGCGAAAACTCATTCGTTGGTTGAAAAGCGAAGGCTATCGAGAGATTTCTGTTCTTGGTATGAGCTTAGGTTCCTGGGTCGCAGGCTTAATCGCTGCGCACGACTTGGCTGTGTCAAAAGCCTCGTTGTTTCTTACAGCGGGAAGTCTCGCGGATATGGTTTGGACAGGGCGCGCGACACGGTCGATACGTGAAAGCCTTGAACCCGTTATTGAGCTGATCGATCTCAGAAGGGCGTGGGGTCCGCTTAATCTAGAGAATTACGCGCACAATTTGGCAAGACCCGATCTCGAACTTCACGTTGTGTTGGCTAAGAGGGACAAGGTTGTTCTGCCAGAGATATCACAGGGGTTCATGCAGATGCTGAAGGCCGCCGGAGCTCGGCCAAACATTTTGGAATTAAACTGTGGTCACTATTCGCTCGGCATGCCGCCTTACATTTTGTTGGCTGGTTTGAGCCTGAAACGGTTTCTGTCGTTCCGCCAGGCTCAGGGCTCAGTGAACAAACCCAGAAGATGACCGTTGTTGCGATCCAGATTTCCGAGAAGAGGATTTCCACACGATACTGACCTCGCTCGGTTCCATGCGGAAATCAACAATGTTGGGGGGCCGGCGCTCTTTCCTATCAACAAGGGGTACCGGTGGGGACGGTGCGGTGTTCGTTCCGACAGTCGGCTCGCGGGAGAGGCATGACTATGGCGTGATGGTATAACGTATCGCATAGGCATATTTGTGGAACTTTGCTGAGGATCGCAACTCATCAGAGCGGGCACATCGCCACTTTGACATCTCGTGAAAGTTCCGCGGACTTAGGACAGTTCTGTATGGTTCCAATCTGGATGGAAAGCGTCATCGGTGATGTGGAGTTTTGCGATCTGGGCATTGGAGACCTTGACCCCTTTGTGGTAGGTGCGGGTGTCAGGGCCTATTCGGCCTTGAGGCCGGTCTTTGCCGTGGTGGCACCGATCAGTTCGACCGCGGCCAAGCGATTTCGAGCCGGCGACACCGCCGGTTCTGAGTAATATGGCCGAACAGACGGTGCTCGATCTTGTTTCACTTCGAGGTACGGGCGGATAATGGGTGGACGTGAAGGATCAAGGCGGTCTCGTCTCACACTTTCGGCAATTCCAACTTCGGGAGCCTGACGCGCGCGCGGTTTGAGCCGCCGCAATCGGCCGTGACGGTCTGTTCACGTACCTTGGGATAGAGCGCTCTCGTCCCATGCGATTGAGCCAGCACCGGATCGACTGAACGGCGAACATCTTGACGCGGGTCGGCGTACATTTCGGGCGATAGTCGTTGCCGACATTCTTGTAGTTGCCCACCAGTTCCTTGTTCTTGGTGTCGGCGAACGTCACCGTCCTTGGTCAGATCGCCGAAGCCCAACTGTTGACCCGGCCAAGCTTATGACGAAATCACGATATCCGGCAAGTCCCGACACAACGTCAATTGGGTTCGGACCGCACCAGCTACGCGTACCGAGTTGTCAACGGAAACCAGCTAGAGAATATAAGGCGACCCAGCTGAAGGAACCCGAAATGCCTTTCGACCTCAAACGTTCGCCCGTTGCGAGCGACCATCGTGCAATTTGGAAAATGCTCGTGCGCAAAGACGTCCACGGCCTCGCGTCGAGGCAGCCGCTTCCAACAAGCCATGGCAGGGAAACTTTGATCTGGATCAAAGCGCGGTCCCGGCGAAATTGATAATCATCAAGCCGTGCCGGAGAAACAGGATAGCCGAACCCGCAATCGCGGCGTAATCGTCTAGGGTATGGCCAGCATGCCCGGCATGCGCAGCTACGCCCGGCACATGTGGGTTTCGAAGGGATCAGGATATGGACGTCGCACATAGTGGGGTTCTCGAGGTTGGCATCCCCGTCGCCTGCCGTTCCTGCCAGGCGCGGCACGGCGTCGTCTGCGGCGTACTGTCGAGCGGTCAGTTGAAGGACCTTGGCCGCCACTCACTGCGCCGCAAGGTCGATGCTGGCTGCGAGATCATCGCACAAGGGTCGGAAAGCTCTTTCTATTCGAACATCATGCGCGGGGTCGTGAAGCTCTGCAAGGTGATGCCGGACGGGCGCCAGCAGATCGTCGGTCTGCAATTCGCTCCCGATTTCGTCGGCAGGCCTTACGTGCGCGAAAGCA
>NZ_JAPPSO010000025.1:0-49420 GCF_036571585.1 Rhizobium sp. 268
CAGGTCGCCGACTACGGCCTCGTCGCCGATCTGTTCGAAGCCCTGCCGGAACTGGAAAAGGCGCTCTGAATAGAGCGGCGGCATTAGAGCCGCTCCTCATGATGGATGGGGTCAGCCCGAATTTCGCTCGGATGATTTTCCCCGAAGCACGGTCATCTGTTCGTGCTGCACCTCGTTCGCATCATTCAGTACCGCGCGCCAAAGCCTGTTGCCGAGCCGAAGCGACACCCGTTTGGTACCCTCGTGTTCAGCCGTGCCGATTTCCACGGTGCTGACGAGTGAGCCATGTCGCATGTGACGGCGGAGATCGGCCAGGGACAGCCCGAACCGTTCCGCGAGTTCGGATGAGTCCAGGATAAAATCCCCATTCGGATCGCGCTCGATCAACACCGGCTCATTCCTCCCTCTGCTTGACAATCCACGACCAAAGTTCAGGCCACCGCCGAGATCGGAGCACTGTCGTTCGGCAGCAGCCGCGCCACTGCGCTGAGGAGATCGGTCTGCGATATCAGGCCGAGAATCCGGTAATCGTCATCGACAATGATGACGGCATGCGTGCGCCCGTCCGTCAGAATGGGAAGCAGCGACAGGGCCGGGTCCGAAGGCCTTGCCACCGCCGGTTTTGAAATTGCGCCGGCGATCGTATCGATGCTGGTCGACAATTCCCGCAAGCCGACGCTGCCGATCAGGCGGCCCTCCGGGTCCTTTACCGGCAGCGTGCGGATATTGTGCTTCAAAAGCAGGTGCCGTGCGGCATCCGGTTCCGCAGCTTCGCCGACGGCGATCACGTCGCGCGACATGATATCGGCGCAGCTGATCTTGCCGTTTGAGCGGATTGCCGCCTGCAGCTCGACCTGCTGCAGCAGCCGGCCGAGATCGGCGCGATCGATATCGAAGGTTTCGTCGAGCGCTGCAAGGGCCGCATCGACATCCTCCTCACGAAAACCCACCCGCACGGCGGACGGCAGGTCGATCGTGCGATGGGTGTTCTCAGCGGGTTTTGGAACGACATGCGGATAGTTCCGCCGGGAAAGCTTGTGGAACAGCAGGCCGAGACCGACAAGAAGGCAGGAATTCAGGGCGACCGGCACGAAGGGAAAGAGGAAACCCCAGCCGGCGACGACGGGGCCGCCGAGAACGGCGGTCAGCGCCGCAGCACCTCCCGGCGGATGAAGGCAGCGCGTGAAAGACATGGCGCCGATAGCAAGCGACACGCCGACGCCGGTCGCGATGATCGGATCGCGGATGAAATAGGCGGCAATGATTCCCATCAGGGCGGAAATGGTATTGCCGCCGATGATCGACCACGGCTGCGCAAGCGGGCTCGCGGGCACCGCGAAAAGAAGCACCGCCGATGCCCCCATCGGCGCGACGATCAGGGGAAGGTGCGGCCCCTGCCCGAAGAGATAGCCGCTGATGACGCCGGTAAGGCCGATGGCCAGCAAAGCGCCGAGACATGCGATCAGCCGCTCGCGTAAGGTCGCGCCGGCCAGAATCGGTGAAAACAGACGGAAGCGACGGAAGCGGCTCGGTCCCACCTTCGGGGAAACGGGGTGCGGCATGACAAGACCAATGTTGAGCGAGGATTATCTGGCGGACTGAGGGAAGGCATGAAGGCTAGTTTGTGGCAAGCCTGATATCCCTGCCTTTTGTCGCGCTGAGGACTTCGTGGAAGGCGTTAAAGGCGCTGGGGCGATCGTTCTTGCGGTAGACCAGCAGCGTCTCGACAGGTCCCAGTTGATGGGTCTGGACGGATGTCGGCCAGGGCATGAGGTCGAGAACGGATCTCGGTATGACGCCGGCGGTGTTGCCGGTCGCGACGCTCGCCAGTATCGCATGGTAGGAGCCATGCTCGCTCGTCGGCATGGCGGTCGATTTGCGCGCCCAGTTTTCGGCGATCCGGCGATAGGTGCAGCCAGGCTCCAAAGCGGCAATCGACCCGACACGCAGGTCGGCAGCGGATTTGACGGCGGGATGCCCTGATGGCAGCACGATCAACAGGTCCTCGACAAAGACCGGTTCCATCCCCAGCGCCTTGAGCTCGGCCTCGAAACTCATCTCTTCCCCGCGCATCGCCTTCGGCGGGCGGGCAATCAGCGCACAATCCAGTGCATCGGCCACGACGGCGCGGGCGAGATCGCGGGATGCGCCCATCGTCAGATGAAGCGACACATCAGGCCACATCCGGTTGAATTGCGTCAGCACCGCGGGCAGCCGGCTCGCCGCCGTGCTTTCCATGGTGCCGACGCGCAATGTTCCCGACGGGGCGAGAGGCCGCACGGCCTGGCGCGCTTCGAGTGCAAGCGCCATCAGCCGGTTGGCGTAGGCCAGGAACGTCTCCCCCTCCCGCGTCAACGTCATCTTCTTGCCGTCACGGCTGAACAGGGAAACACCGAGATCGTCCTCCAGCTGCCGGATGCGCGTCGTCACATTCGACGGCACCCGACCGACGGCCTTGGCAGCCTTGGTAACACTGCGATCGCCGGCGACAGCGCGGAATATTTCGAGCGACGAAAGGTCCAATGAAAGATCTCGTTTCCAGAATTATGGAGAAAGATAATTCTCCATACAAAAATCATCGCCGCCACTCAAGTCGTATTGCGATATAATTTGCCGGCGCAAGCGAAGAGGGAACAGTTGCCGAAAAAAACAACGCGGCGCCGAGGAAATAGCCACGGGCGGCCGATATTGCCGCCACTTGGCGGGAATTGCGGTGTTTGCAGCTGGCACGGGGTTTGCATCGGCAATTCCATCTGCAGATCGATCGGCGACGACCCCATGGCGCATCTTGTCTTGACCTGTCTTCTTCTCAGCATCGCTTCCGGCCTGAGCATGCGACGCTTTCTCCTGCCCTATCTCCCGGGAGGCGATCTCGCCGAGAAGTCCGCGCCCGTGACGATCGTCGCAAGCGCCGTTTTTCTGGGGGCGCTGGCCTTTACCGTCTCCGATCAGAATCTCTGGGCGACATCCGCCATCCTGTCGCTCGGCCTGCTGCTGGCAGCCATGTTCGACGATGCCCGACCCAAACTGACGATCGCCCTCTCCGCCATCAGCCTGGCGGTCTATCTCGGCTTTCGTTCGATCAACTGAGCCATTCGGTTTTTCCAGGCGACGATCGAATACTCGCCTATTTGGCGATATCGAAGCCTCTGTCGAGATGCTGCATCCAAAGACGAAAATCATTCGTGAGCAGCGCCACATCATACCGCCACTCCGCCCGCAAAAGCTCCCAGCGGCCTGCGTCTCCACTATCAAGCAAGGCATGACCCCTCTGCCTGAGATTTTCAAACGCCTTATCGGCGGGATAAAGCACGGGGCGGTGCAATACGGGATGCAATCGGCTTTCCAAGCTCACTCCTCAACGATCGGCGCTCTTTAAATATATCGTATTACGATATACATTGACAGCCGTGAACGCGCCGCGATACAGCCAAGGAATTCTCACCCAGCGCGGGAAAACAATCTCTATTGAAGAATGATATTTCATTGTTATTCTTCACTGAGGAATAAATCCGCTGATGGGATCAGGGGCCCATCTAACGAGAAGAAACGTTCCGTGAGCGGCGACAGCAGCAACTTTCACGGCCTGCTTTTCGATCTCATGAACGCCTCCAAGCATGCGGAGTTGAATAATGACCATGGAGAGCAAACAGGCCGGCAAGATCTGGTCTGAATGGTACGCCTGGCATCCGGTCTTGCCGATCGACGACACCGTGTTCTGGCTCGAGACCGTCTACCGGCGGCAATCCCCGGACGGTCTTTGGCAATACCGCTCGTTCCGCCCCGAATCCGAACGCCGGCAGGCTCAGGCCTCCACGCCCGTCTATCCCGGCGCTTGAATCCGCCCGACCGCCGATGAATCCCGCTCAATCGATTTCCGTCGATCCAGATCGCTCGAGAGAATGCACTGGCGATGCCAGTGTAAACCCAACAATCGACCAAATCCCGGTTGCTTTCGGCAAATAAAGTCGGAGCCTTCCTCTACAGTCATTCCGGCACGGCGCAACCCGCAGAGCAAGAATGTGCTGATCAGCCGGTGAGAGGACCTGCCATGAAGACCTACAAGATCGCCCTTCTCCCAGGAGACGGTATCGGCCGCGACGTCACTGAGGCAGCCAAGGCCGTGCTCGAAAAGACGGCTGCGCGGAACGGATTCTCGCTTGTGACGACAAGCTATCCCTGGTCCTGCGACTACTATCTGGAGAACGGCAGCATGATGCCTGGCAATGGCATCGAAACGCTGCGCTCCTTCGATGCCATTCTGCTCGGCGCCGTCGGGTGGCCTCGCAAAGTGCCCGATTCCGTGTCGCTGCACGGGCTTCTGCTGCCGATCCGCAAGGCTTTCGTGCAATATGCCAATATCCGCCCGCACCGGCTGCTGCCGGGTGTGCAGGGACCGTTGCGGTCGGAGAATTTCGACATCCTCTGCATTCGTGAAAATACCGAAGGCGAATATTCCGGCGCCGGCGGCCGCGTCCATCAGGGGACCGACAGCGAGGTGGCCGTGGAGACCTCGATCTTCACCCGCAAGGGCGTCGAGCGTATCCTGCGTTTCGGCTTCGAACAAGCGCGGGCGCGGGGCGGCAAGCTTGCCTCGGTCACAAAGTCCAACGCGCAGAGATATTCGATGGTTTTCTGGGACGAGACCACCGAAAGGCTTTCCGCTGAATATCCCGATGTCGAGGTGACCAGCTATCATATCGACGCCATGGCCGCCCGCATGGTCATGGCGCCTGAGAGCCTCGATGTGGTCGTCGCTTCCAACCTGTTCGGCGACATCCTGACAGACCTTGGCGCCGCCATCCAGGGCGGGCTCGGCTTTGCAGCCTCCGCCAACATCAATCCCGATCGCTCGGCGCCGTCGATGTTCGAGCCCGTCCACGGTTCCGCGCCGGATATCGCCCATCTCGGCATCGCCAATCCGATCGCCGCCATCTGGTCGGGCGCGATGATGCTGGAGCACCTGGGAGAAACGGTCGCCGCCGGCAAGGTGATGGCCGCAATCGAGGCAACGACTGCACGCGGCATCGGTGCAAGTCCCGGCAGGGACAAGACGGACGCAATCACGGCATCGGTGCTTTCGGCGCTCGATTAGGACAAGATGCGGACGAAGTGAGCGGATTGGGTCGCCCGACCTGAATCCGGTTTGGGCCGTTCAATGGTCGTCGTGATCGTGATGCGAAGGAAGGTCGAGGCCGAACGTGTCGACCAAATCTGCCACCTGTCCCGGGCTGAGATAACGGGGATTGAGGTTTCGCAGCAGCAGATAGAGCTTTGCCGTTTCCTCCAGTTCCTCGGTCGCAAAGACCGCCGCTTCCAGGCTATCGCCGGCAACGACGGGTCCGTGATTGGCCAGAAGCACCGACGAATACTTGCCTGCCAGCCCGCGGATGGCGTCGGCCACCGCCGGATCGCCGGGACGATAATAGGGCACCAGAGCGGTTTCGCCGGCGCGCATGAGATAATAGGGTGTCATCGGCGGCAAGGCGGCGCGCGGATCGATCTCCGGCAGCATGGTCAGCGCCACCGCGTGCGTGGAGTGAAGGTGGACGATGGCGCGGGCGCTGCCGCGTGTGTCGTAGAGGGCGGTATGCAGCGGAATTTCCTTGGTCGGCTTGTCGCCGGAGAGCAGCCGGCCTTCGGCATCGAGCCTGGAGAGCCGTGCCGGATCGAGAAAACCGAGCGAGGCGTTGGTCGGCGTCACCAGCCAGCCGCCATCATCGAGCCGCAACGATATGTTGCCCGACGAACCGGGCGTCAGCCCGCGCTCAAACAGCGAGCGGCCGTATCGGCAAATTTCTTCACGCTGGCGCGCGTCGGACATGACATTCCCTCCAAGATTACGCGGTTGCGCCTTCGATCAGCTCAAAACCGAGATCGACGGCCTGGGGCGGCGCGTTGGCGACGACCAGCTGCGCGGCGATCTGTCCGGTCGACACACGCGGCGTTCGGATGGTCGACAAGGGCTGCGGCATCGCCCGGCCGATATCGAGGCCGTTATAGCCGAAAATGGCAAGCTTCGAAGGGATAGGGATCCCCTCGGCCAGACAGTGAAAATAGCCGCCGAGCGCCATATCGTCATTGGAGAAATAAACCGCATCGAGATCCCTCGTCCGGGCAAGCAGCCGCTCCAGCCCAAGCCTGCCGTTTTCCACCGACGAAGGGCCGGCGAGTATTTCGCGC
Organism: Rhizobium sp. 268; assembly: GCF_036571585.1. NCBI lineage: Bacteria > Pseudomonadati > Pseudomonadota > Alphaproteobacteria > Hyphomicrobiales > Rhizobiaceae > Rhizobium > Rhizobium sp. 268. The sequence goes on from NZ_JAPPSO010000025.1 coordinate 6,184, forward strand.
GCGACGAGAGGCACGCCGCCGGCCTCCAGCGTTTCGCAAAAGCTTGAAAACCGCTTGCCGGCGCGGGTGTCACGATTGAGATCGTGACCGACATAGCCGATCCGGCGATAGCCCCGCTTCAGCAGAAAGCCAGCGCTCTCCCGCCCGGCCGCGCGGTTCGAGAAGCCGACCGCGATATCGAGTGCATCTCCGTCGAGATCGAGCAGTTCCACGACCCGGCATCCGCTGGCGCGCAGCATCTTCACTGTCCCGTCGGTATGTTCGTATCCCGCCAGCATGACCGCCGCCGGCCGCCAGGCGAGCATAGCAGCGGCAAGCGCCTCCTCCTTACCCGGATCATAGTCGGTGACGGAGAATACCGCCTGGTACCGGTTCTCCTCCAGGACGGCGCTGGCGCCGCGCAGCACATCGGGGAAGACGATGTTGGACAGCGAGGGGATGACAAAGGCGACCAGGCGCGAGCCGGTGGAGGCCAGCGTCCCGGCGATCCGGTTCGGCACATAGCCCAGCCGCTCAACCGCAGCCATCACCCGCTCCCGCGTCTTGCCGGAAAACGAGCCGTGATTGCGCAGCACGCGCGACACCGTGCTCTCGCCAACACCGGCTGCCTCCGCAACCTCGGCAAGCGTCACCGTCACCTGCGGTTTGAATTCCATCGTATGTCCGAACCCAAGCTCTATTGGAATGGTCTGCCGGTATGTCCGCCGGCAACCGCCGCGCTGCCACCATTTTTCACCGCTCCCATCAAGAAGCAAGGATTTTTTGGCAGCGCTACCAATTTGCTGTTGGCAGCGCTGCCAAAATGGATTAGCAAGAATGGCAGCGCTGCCAAAAATGGCTTGGCGTGCTGCGGGAGGACCGACAGGAGACCGCGGCAACAACAGGAGGAGAAAATCATGACTCTGCAGACACAGGCGCCGCCCGTTGGCGCACTTCCCGCACGGACGGCGGAAGACCGCGCCTATGCCAAGGTGTTCTGGCGCATCGTGCCGTTTTTAATGTTGTGCTACGTGGTTGCCTATCTCGACCGCGTCAATGTCGGCTTCGCCAAACTGCAGATGTCGAGCGAACTCGGCCTCTCGGAAGCTGCCTATGGCATCGGCGCCGGCATTTTCTTCATCGGCTATTTTCTGTTCGAGGTGCCGAGCAACGTCATCATGAACAGGGTTGGCGCCCGGATGTGGATTGCCCGCATCATGGTCACCTGGGGCATCATTTCCGCCGCCTTCATGTTCACCTCATCGGAAACGGTCTTCTATGTGCTGCGCTTCCTACTGGGCGTTGCCGAAGCCGGATTTTTTCCCGGCATCATTCTCTATCTCACAGCGTGGTATCCGGCCGATCGCCGCGCCAGGATCATCACGACCTTCATGTCCGCGATCCCGATATCCGCCATTTTCGGCAATCCGCTTTCGGGTCTCCTGATGGACAGTTTCCATGGCACGCACGGCCTTTCCGGCTGGCAATGGATGTTCCTGATCGAAGCCGTTCCGGCCATTCTTTTCGGCGTCGCGACCTTCTTCTATCTTGATGATACGATCCATGACGCGAAATGGCTGAACGATGAGGAAAAGCGCGTGCTGACGGCCAACATCGAAGCGGAGAACCGGGTCAAGACAACCAGCCCGCACAGCATTGCCGCAACGCTGACCGACCGCCGCGTCTGGCTGATGTGCCTGATCTATTTCTGCTTCGTGCTCGGGCAATACGGCCTGAATTTCTGGATGCCTTCAATCGTGAAAGCCTCAGGCGTCAGCGGAAACCTCAATATCGGCCTGATTTCCGCGATTCCCTATATCTGCACATTCGTCGTCATGCTGGCCCTCGGGCGCTCGGCCGACAGGCTGCGCGAACGCCGGTGGCACCTAGTCGTCCCGGCCGTCGTCGCCGCCGGTGGTTTTGTCGCGGCGACGATAGCGACCAGCACGACGATCTCGATTGTCTGCCTTTCGCTCGCCGCCGCAGGCGCCATCAGTTGCGCCCCGCTCTTCTGGTCGCTCCCGACAGCTTTTCTTGCCGGCACGGGTGCAGCGGCCGGCATCGCCTGGATCAACTCGGTCGGCAACCTTGCCGGCTTCCTAGGGCCATTTCTGGTAGGCTATCTGAAGGACTTCACCGGCACCAACAGCGCCGGCATGTATCTGCTGGCGGCTGCGTTGATCATCGGCTCGCTCGCCGTGTTGACGGTTCCCGCCAAAACCGTAAATCGCTGAACGCGCGCATCCCCCGAAAATCGGAATCGATTTTCGCAAAGGATTATGCGCAAATTCAAAATGTTAGAGCGTCCTTAGCGTGTCTTATGGACGCACGGCGCTCTAAGGCCCCTCCGGGACTGCACCCGGAGGGCACAGAGTTTTTCTCACGAGACCGGAGAACCTCCTGATGTCACCACTTGCTGAAAATCCAGGCCCTGTCGTCGTCGCGGCCGTCATCGGTCTCGGTTCCATGGGGCTGGGGATGGCCCGGTCGATGAAGCGCGCCGGGCTCGATGTCGTCGGATATGACATCACGCCGGCGGCGGTGGATCGCTTCATCGCCGACGGCGGACGTGGGGCGGCGACCCCAGTCGGCGCCGCGAAGGACGCCGACATCGTCGTCTCCGTCGTCGTCAACGGCGCCCAGACCGAAGCCGTGTTGTTCGGGCCGAAAGGCGTCGCGAACACGATGAAGCCCGGGGCCGTCTTCATCTCCTCGGCCACCATGGATCCCGCCGTTGCCCGCGATCTGGCACGAAGGGTACAAGCTCTCGGCCTGCATTATCTCGACGCGCCGATTTCAGGTGGCGCAGCCAAGGCTGCGCTGGGCGAGCTGACGATCATGGCGTCCGGCTCCAGACAGGCTTTCGACGCCGCCCGTCCGGGTCTCGACGCCATGGCCGGCAAGGTCTACGAGCTCGGCGACGCCGCCGGGGCAGGCGCGGCCTTCAAGATGATCAACCAGCTTCTCGCCGGCGTGCACATCGCCGCCGCCTGCGAGGCCATAACATTTGCTGCCAAGCAGGGCCTCGACCTCGACAAAGTCTATGAGGTGATCACCGCCTCAGCCGGCAATTCGTGGATGTTCGAAAACCGCGTGCCGCATGTGCTGGCCGGAGACTATACGCCGCTCAGCAGCATCGAGATTTTCGTCAAGGATCTCGGTATCGTCCAGGACATGGCCCGATCCGAGCGTTATCCGGTGCCGCTCGCGGCGGCGGCGCTGCAAATGTATCTGGCCGCCGCCGGCGCCGGCATGGGCCGTGATGACGATTCCTCGCTCGCACGGCTCTATGCCCAGCTTTCCGGGGCGGAATTGCCCGGTTCCAACAAAGGGGAACGCTAGCCATGCCGGTTTTCGCCGCCAACCTGACGATGATGTTCAACGAATGGGCATTCCTCGACCGCTTCGACGCCGCAGCCGATGCCGGCTTTGCCGCCGTCGAATACCTCTTTCCCTACGAAGCTGCGCCGGAGGCAATCGCCGAACGGCTTGCCCGCAACAATCTGCAGCAGGCCTTGTTCAACCTGCCGCCGGGCGACTGGGCGGCAGGCGAGCGCGGCATCGCAGCCCTTCCCGGACGGTTCGATGCGCTGAAGGCCGATGTCGAACGGGCACTCGACTATGCGGCGGCGACCGGCGTCAAGCGGTTGCACCTGATGGCGGGCATCGCCGACCCTCATGATGAAGCCGCCGCCGCCTCTTATCGGCGCTCCGTTACTTATGCTGCCGGGCGGCTTGCGGACAAAGACATCGATCTCGTGCTCGAGCCGATCAACGGCCGAAACATGCCAGGCTATTTCCTCAAGGACTTCGGCGCCGCCGAAACGCTGATTGCCGAATCCGGCCTGCCCAACCTGAAACTCCAGTTCGACATCTATCATCGCCAGATCATCCATGGCGACGTCACAATAGCGTTGCGGCGCCTGCTGCCGATTACCGGCCATATCCAGATCGCCAGCGTGCCCTCCCGCAACGAGCCGGACGGGGAAGAACTGAACTACCCCTACCTTTTCGGCGAAATCGACCGCCTGGGTTACGACGGGTTCATCGGCTGCGAATACATCCCGCGCGGCCATACACTGGACGGCCTCGGCTGGTTCAGATCTTTTGCACGGAGCTAGACAATGGCCATTTTGCTCGGATCAATCGCCGACGACTATACGGGCGCGTCCGACCTCGCCAATACGCTGACGAAGAACGGGCTGCGCACGGTGCAGACGGTCGGCATCCCCGATCCGTCGCTCGCTCTGCCTGACGTCGACGCCGTCGTCGTTTCCCTGAAGATCCGCTCCGTCCCGGCTTCGGACGCGGTGACTGCCGCAACCAGCGCCGAACGATGGCTGCGCCGGCGCGGCGCGAGCCACGTGCTCTACAAGATCTGTTCGACCTTCGATTCCACCGATGGCGGCAATATCGGACCAGTCACCGAGGCATTGAGCCAGGCTGCAGGCGGCGGCATCGTGCTGGTTACCCCAGCCTTCCCGGAAGCGGGTCGCACCGTCTATCTTGGCCATCTTTTCGTCGGCGGACAGCCGTTGAACGAAAGCCCGCTCAAGGACCACCCCCTCAACCCGATGCACGACGCCGATCTCGTGCGGGTTCTCACCCGGCAATCGCATGGTGCTGTCGGGCTGATCGATCTCACCGCCATCGCGGCCGGACCCTGCGCCGTCAAAGCGAGGCTCGAGGCCCTGCGCGCGGCCGGCGTTACCGCTGCCATCGCCGATGCGATTTTCGAGCGGGATCTTGAAACGCTCGGCGAGATCGCATTGGAAACACCGGTATCCACCGGCGCATCCGGGCTCGGTCTCGGCCTTGCCCGCGCGTTGGTCCGCTCCGGTCGGATATCGTCCGGCGGAGCGGCGCCGGCAGACGTCATTCGCCCGGTCGGCGGGCTTTCCGCGATCGTTGCCGGCAGTTGCTCCAAGGCAACGTTGCGCCAACTCGAGGTCGCCGAACGGTCGATGCCGGTCCTGCGGCTCGATCCGGAACGGCTGCTTGCCGGCCCGGATGAGATCGCCGCGGCGATTTCCTGGGCTGGAGACCGCATCGCCGCCGGCCCCATCGTGGTCGCCGCAAGCGCCGCACCCGAAACCGTGGCCCGGCTGCAATCCCTTTACGGACGGGACGCATCCGGCCATGCGATCGAGACCGCAACCTCGATCATCGCAGCCGAACTGGTGGCAAGAGGCGTCCGGCGCCTCGTGGTTGCAGGCGGAGAAACGTCGGGCGCAGCGGTCGACAGGCTTGCCATTCCAGCATTTCTGATCGGGCCCGAGATTGCGGCCGGCGTGCCGGTGCTGCGCACGGTCGGCAATGCCCAGGGCGACATGCTTCTGGCTTTGAAGTCAGGCAACTTCGGAGGTGAGGATTTCTTTGCGGCAGCGCTGGCGATGATGCACTGACCTATCTCCGGTCTGGCGGAAGTACCGGCGGAAACGGCACCCGCCGGCACCGCCGATTCCCCCGCCAGCACGGCGCTTGAACACGCTGCCTTTGGCCTCGTCATTCCCCGCCTTCGACGATGGCGTCCTTGCCATGCGCTGCCGCGCGCAGCCCGAAACGGCAGACATGATCATCGAGCGCACGGGCGCCCGCCAAGAACAAACCATGAACTACGACGACCGGCGCGTGGGCGATGCAAGCCTCAGAATATCGCGAAACGGTCAGATTCGGTATTTTGTGCCGCCATATGACGCCTTTCAGGAGAATCCGGCGCGGTGCAGGTGACACACTACGATCACTGAAGGGCTCGGATCCCGGCAAATGCGAGGCCTTCCACAGAAGAGCGGGACAACGATCTCGCCCGCGGGAACAGAATATTCTTCTTCGAGACACCATGCTCCCACTGGGAGCCGAACACTGGGGAATTCACGTGAGCAAGAGCCTTCCGGAATTCAAATATATGACATTCGATGTCGTCGGCACGCTCATCGACTTCGAGAGCGGCCTCAAGACCTGCATCAGCGATATCGCCGCCGAGGCGGGAACGACCGTCGACGGCGAGCAAGCGCTTAGCCTCTACCGCGCAGCCCGCTACTCCAAGGATGCCGATCTCTTTCCCGACGACCTCGTGCGCGTCTACCTGGCGATCGCGCCGAAGCTCGGCCTGCCCACTGAGCAAAAATATGGCGAACAGCTGCGGGATTCGGCCAAGGGCTGGAAGGGTTTTGCAGACAGCGCCGCAGCGCTGGCCAGTCTTGCGAAGGATTACCGCCTCGTTGCGATGACCAACGCCCGCCGCTGGGCATTCGATTTCTTCGAGAAAGAGCTCGGCAATCCCTTTTATGCCGCCTTCACGGCGGATGATACGGGCACCGAGAAACCCGATCCCGCATTCTTCGAGAAGGTATTCGCCTACGTCGTCTCGCAAGGACATTCGAAGGACGACATCCTGCATGTCGCCCAGAGCCAATACCACGATATCGGCATTTCCAGGAAACTCGGGCTGACCAATTGCTGGATCGAGCGGCGACATGCTGAGAAGGGTTACGGCGGCACGATCGAACCGGCCGAGTTCACCAAACCCGATTACCATTTCACCTCCATGGCCGGCCTTGCCGATGCCGTGGCCGCCGCGCGCGCCTGACTTTGAAAGCAGATCGGACCTGCCCGGAACGGGCAGCCCGCCACACAAGAAAAGGGGAATGAGATGAACGACAAAATCACCAATTGGACCAGATCCGACGACGCCATGGTCGAAAGCGCCATCCGCCGTGGCGCCACCCGTCGCGAGTTGCTGCATATGATGCTTGCGGGCGGCGTGGCCATGTCGGCCGGCGGGCTCGTGCTTGGCCGCGCCGGCAAGGCGCTCGCCGCCACGCCCGTTTCCGGCGGCTCGCTCAAGGCGGCCGGCTGGTCGTCCTCCACGGCCGATACGCTGGACCCCGCCAAGGCGTCGCTGTCCACCGACTATGTCCGGTGCTGCTCCTTCTATAACCGCCTCACCTTCCTCGACAAATCAGGCACGCCGCAGATGGAGCTTGCCGAAGTGATCGAGTCCAAGGATGCGAAGACCTGGACGGTCAAGCTGAAGAACGGCGTTACCTTCCATGACGGCAAGCCGCTGACATCAGATGACGTGGTCTTCTCGCTGAAGCGCCATCTCGACCCGTCCGTCGGCTCGAAGGTCGCAAAAATCGCCGCCCAGATGACCGGCTTCAAGGCGGTCGACAAACAGACCGTCGAGATCACGCTCGCCAGCCCGAACGCCGACCTGCCGACCATCCTGTCGATGCATCACTTCATGATCGTTTCCGACGGCACGACCGATTTCACCAAGGCCAACGGCACCGGCGCATTCGTCAAGGAGGTCTTCGAGCCGGGCGTTCGCTCGGTCGGGATCAAGAACAAGAATTATTGGAAATCCGGCCCGAACGTCGATTCCTTCGAATATTTCGCGATCAGCGACGACAATGCCCGTGTAAACGCACTGCTTGCGGGCGACATCCATCTTGCAGCCACGATCAATCCGCGCTCTATGCGCCTCGTCGAGGCCCAGGGCGACGGCTTCACCTTGTCTAAGACGACGTCCGGCAACTATACCAATCTCAACATGCGACTGGATATGGAGCCCGGCAATAAGCGGGACTTCATCGAGGGCATGAAGTATCTCGTCAACCGCGAACAGATCGTCAAATCGGCGCTACGCGGTCTCGGTGAAGTCGGCAACGATCAACCCGTTTCACCGGCGAACTTCTATCATGACGCAGAGCTGAAAGCGCGAGCCTTCGATCCTGAGAAGGCGAAGTTCCACTTCGACAAGGCCGGCGTGCTTGGCCAATCCATCCCGATCATCGCTTCCGATGCGGCGAGCTCGTCGATCGACATGGCCATGATCATCCAGGCGGCCGGCGCCGAAATCGGCATGAAGCTCGATGTGCAGCGAGTGCCATCCGATGGTTATTGGGACAATTACTGGCTCAAGGCGCCGATCCATTTCGGCAATATCAACCCGCGGCCGACCCCGGATATCCTCTTCTCCCTGCTCTACACCTCGGACGCTCCGTGGAACGAAAGCCACTACAAGTCGGAGAAGTTCGACAAGATGCTGATCGAGGCGCGTGGCTCTCTCGATCAAGACAAGCGCAAGACAATCTACAACGAGATGCAGGGCATGGTCGCCCAGGAAGCCGGCACCATCATTCCGGCCTATATCTCGAACGTCGATGCCACGACTGCCAAGCTCAAGGGCCTGGAAGCCAACCCGCTCGGCGGCCAGATGGGATACGCTTTCGCGGAATATGTCTGGCTTGAAGCCTGATTAAGCAAAGGAGACTGGGGCAGCAGCCGCGCCCCAGTTCCTCCATCTGCATTGATGGAACTCAACTCGAACGCAAAGGGAAGACACCCGTGAACCGCCAGGTCTTATCCCTTGTACTGAGCAGATTGTTCGTCGCCGTGATAACTCTGGTGATCGTCTCCTTCGCCGTCTTCTTCGCGACAACGCTGTTGCCTGGAGATACGGCGACGATCCTGCTCGGCCAAGCCGCCACGCCAGAAGCCGTCGAGGGCCTGCGCAAGGCCATGCATCTCGACGAGCCGGCGCTCTTTCGTTTCCTGCGCTGGTTAGTCGGGCTGCTGCAGGGCGACCTCGGCACGTCCTATGCCAACAACATGCCGATCGCCGCTCTCATCGCCGGCCGCTTCGTCAACACGCTGAAACTTGCCGGCGTCACCGCGCTTTTCTCAGTGCCGATCGCGCTCACGCTCGGGATCACTGCGGCGATGTTGCGCGGCACCCTTTACGATCGGATTGTCACGGTGATCACGATCGGCGTCATCTCCGTGCCGGAGTTCATGGTCGCGACCTCCGCCGCGCTCATCTTCGCCGTCTATCTGAAATGGCTGCCGGCGCTGTCTTTCGCCAATGAGGTCCATAGTATGACCGACCTGTTGCGCGTCTATGCCATGCCGGTGATCACCCTCACCTTCGTTGTCTCGGCCCAGATGATCCGCATGACGCGCGCAGCTGTTATCGAGACGCTCAACACACCCTATGTCGAGATGGCATTGCTCAAAGGCGCCTCCCGGCCGCGCATCGTGTTTCGCCATGCACTGCCGAATGCGCTTGGCCCGATCGTCAATGCCGTTGCGCTTTCGCTGTCCTATCTGCTCGGAGGCGTGATCATCGTCGAGACCATTTTCAACTATCCCGGTATCGCCAAGCTGATGCTGGATGCCGTCGCCACCCGCGATCTGCCGCTAATCCAGAGCTGCGCGATGATCTTCTGCCTGGGCTACCTGCTGCTGATCACCGTCGCGGATATCATCGCCATCCTTTCCAATCCGAGGCTCCGATGACCATGACCAGTTCCGAAACCACCTCCGGCCGGCTGTCCGGGACCCGGTTTGGCTATCGCTTCAACATCGTCGGCGCGATCGGCTTCACTGTGATCCTCTCCTGGGCGCTCGTCGCGATCTTCGCGCCGTTGATCATCCCCTATCCCGTCGGCGAAATTGTCGATCTCGACTATTTCGGCCCGATGAGCCGGGAACTCTGGCTCGGCTCCGATTATCTCGGCCGCGACATGCTCTCGCGGATTCTGATGGGCGCGCGGTACACGGTCGGCATCTCGCTGGCGGCGGTAACGATCGCCTGCTTCAGCGGCGTCGTGCTCGGCATGATCGCAGCAGTCGCCGGCGGCTGGCTGGACACGATCCTCAGCCGCTTCCTCGACGCCCTCAATTCCATCCCGAGCAAGCTGTTCGGTCTGGTCGTGGTCGCCGCCGTCGGCTCCTCGATCCCGGTTCTGGTCCTGACACTGTCGGTGATCTACATTCCCGGCGCCTACCGCTTCGCCCGGGCGCTGGCCGTCAACATCAATGCGATGGATTTCATCACGGTCGCGCGCATCCGCGGCGAAAGCACCCTCTATCTCATTCGCTCGGAAATTCTGCCCAACATCGTCGGGCCGGTGCTCGCCGACCTCGGGATCCGCTTCGTCTTCATCGTTCTGCTCCTTTCCGGGCTTTCCTTCCTGGGCCTTGGCGTTCAGCCGCCCTATGCCGACTGGGGTGCGCTGGTGCGCGAGAATATCGGCGGGCTGCCGTTCGGCGCGCCGGCGGTGATGTTTCCCTCACTTGCGATCGCCAGCCTGACGATCAGCGTCAACCTGCTGATAGACAACCTGCCGCAGAAGATTCGCGACCGGAGCGTGTCATGAGCAATTTCATTGAAATCCGCGACCTGAAAATCGAGGCCACCACCGATTCCGGCCGACGTGTCGAAATCATCAAGGGTGTCAGCCTCGACGTTGCCGAAGGCGAGATCATCGCGCTGATCGGCGAGAGCGGTTCGGGCAAGACGACCATCGCCCTGACCCTGATGGGCCATACCCGTGCGGGCTGCCGCATCACCGGCGGCAGTGTTTCGGTCGGCGGCAAGGACATGGTCACGCTCAGCGAGAAGCAGCGCGCCAAGGTGCGCGGCACCGAAGTCGCCTATGTCCCGCAATCAGCCGCCGCCGCCTTCAACCCGGCCACAACGATCATGGACCAGGTGATCGAAGTCACCCGTATCCATCAGCTGATGTCGCCGGAGGCTGCGCGCGCCCGGGCGGTCGAGCTCTTCCGGGCGCTGTCGCTGCCGGAGCCCGAAACGATCGGCAGCCGTTACCCGCACCAGGTTTCCGGCGGCCAGCTGCAGCGCCTGGCCGCGGCCATGGCGCTGATCGGCGACCCCACCCTCGTCATCTTCGACGAGCCGACGACGGCGCTCGACGTGACGACCCAGATCGAAGTGCTGCGCGCTTTCAAATCGGTCATGAAGACGGGCGGCATATCAGGCGTCTATGTCTCGCACGACCTCGCCGTCGTCGCGCAGATCGCCGACCGCATCGTCGTGTTGAAAGGCGGGGAGGCCCAGGAAACCGGCACCACCAATGAAATCCTCAACAATGCGAAGCATCCCTATACCAAAGAGCTGCTCGCGGCCTTTGAACCGAAATCGCGCGGCGCGGCAGCACTGGCAGCAAGTGCGACCGCGCCGCTTCTGAAGATCGAAGATCTTGTCGCGGGTTATGGACAGCGCCAGGCCGACGGCCTGCCCCTCGTTCGCGCGGTCGAGCACGTCAGCCTGAAGGTGGAGAAAGGGCGAAATCTCGGCATCATCGGCGAATCCGGGTGCGGCAAGTCAACACTCGCCCGCACCATCGCCGGCATCCTGCCGGCGGCAATCGGCAAGATCGTCTTCGACGGCACGGAGCTGCGCCGCAGCGCTCGCGAGCGTTCGCGCGACCAGTTGCGCGAGATGCAGATCGTCTTTCAATATGCCGATACCGCTCTCAACCCAGCAAAATCGGTCGAGGACATTCTCGCCAGGCCCCTGGTTTTCTACCATCGTATGGATCGGCAGGCGCGAAATGCCCGGATTGATCAACTTCTAGACATGGTGCGCCTGCCCCGCAGCCTGCGCCATCGCCGGCCGGGAGAACTCTCGGGCGGGCAGAAGCAGCGCGTCAATTTCGCCCGGGCGCTCGCCGCCGATCCGAAGCTGATCCTCTGCGACGAGATTACCTCGGCGCTCGACACGGTGGTTGCCGCCGCGGTCATCGACCTGCTCAAGGAATTGCAGCGGGAACTCGGTCTCTCCTACATCTTCATCAGCCATGACCTCTCTGTGGTAGAGGCGATCTGCGACGAGATCGTGGTGATGTATGGCGGCCGGAAGGTCGAGGAAATCACGCCCTCGACGGTGAAGGCGCCGACGCATCCCTATTCGCAGCTGCTCTTCTCCTCAGTACCGACGCTTGATCCGGCCTGGCTCGACGGTCTCCAGCAGGATCCTGAACTGGTGCGGGCGTATTGTCGGCAATGAGGGTCGCCGTCGCGATCGTTTGTCCGGCAACGTTCCACCGGAAATCAGGTAAAAACAAAATGTTAGAGAGGTTCTGCGCTTCGGCGAAAGGCTGAACCGCTCTAGAGTATGAAACGGAGACGACACCATGCCTGCACCGCTCGATCGCGTCGATACCACAGCGGAGCTGCCCGTTGCCGCCGATGCTGTGGTGATCGGCGGCGGTATCGTCGGCATTTTCGCGGCCTATTATCTTGCCCGGCGCGGATTGAAGGTTGCGCTCGTCGAGAAAGGCCTTGTCGGGGCGGAGCAATCGAGCCGCAACTGGGGCTGGTGCCGGCAGCAGAACCGCGACGCCCGGGAACTGCCGATGTCGACGAAGAGCCTCGATCTGTGGGAGCGCTTCGCTGCCGAGACTGGGGAGGATACCGGGTTTCGCCGCTGCGGCCTCTTCTATCTCAGCAATAGCGACGAGGAACTGGCCGGCTGGGCACGCTGGCGCGACTTCGCGCGTTCGGTCGGCGTCACGACGCATATGCTGAGCGGTGCAGAGGCAACCGAACGCGGGCGCGCCACCGGCGCGTCGTGGAAGGGCGGGGTGTTTTCGCCGACCGACGGCACCGCCGATCCGGCACGCGCCGCGCCCGCCGTCGCGCGGGCGATCCTGAAGCTCGGCGGCACGGTGCATCAATCCTGTGCGGCCCGCGGCATCGACATCGAAGGCGGCAGGATCGCCGGCGTCGTCACCGAGCACGGCACGATCCGGACAAAAATCGCGATCCTGGCCGGCGGCGCCTGGGCCTCTACCTTCTGCCGCCAGCTCGGCATTCGATTTCCGCAGGCATCGATCCGTTCGTCGATCCTTTCCGTTTCGCCTGGGGCAAGCGGGCTGCCGGACGCACTCCACACGTCCGCGGTCTCCGTTACGCGGCGCAGCGATGGCGGCTACACGCTGGCGATCAGCGGCCGCGGCCGCGTCGATCCGACCGCGCAGCAGTTCCGCTTCGCCCGAGAGTTTCTGCCGATGTTCGCCCGGCGATGGCGCAGTCTCGCGCCCGGCGGCTTGGAGGGGTTTCGTTCCGGCCACGAGTCTCTTGCACGCTGGCGGCTCGACAGGCCGACGCCGATGGAGCGCATGCGCATCCTCGACCCCGCGATCAATCAGGCGACCATCCGCCTGACGCATGCGCGCGCGCTCGAGCTTCTACCCGCCTTGAAGAAAACCGGCATCAGCGCGGCCTGGGCGGGCTATATCGACAGCACACCCGACGGCGTGCCGGGGATCGGCGAGATCGCCTCCCTTCCCGGCTTCATCCTTGCTGCGGGCTTCAGCGGCCACGGTTTCGGCATCGGGCCGGGCGCCGGTCATCTGATTGCCGATATCGCCGCAGGCGATGAGCCGATCGTCGATCCCCGGCCCTATCATCCGGACCGTTTCGGGACATCCGCCTGGGGCAAAGTGGCCGACTTTTGATTTCGGCTCGGCCGGAGGGACATTGCATGAAAAACGCCCACAAATTCTATATCGGCGGTGAGTGGGTCGATCCCGAAAGGCTGAGAGAGCTTCACGTGATCGATCCGTCGACCGAACAATCCATCGGAACGATAGCGATCGGCAGCATGGCCGATGCAGAGCGGGCGATCGAAGCCGCCCGCGCGGCCTTTCCGATCTTCTCACAGTCGACGAAGGCGGAGCGGCGGGCGCTCCTTGAGCGAGTTCTGATGATCCTGAAGCGCCGTCAGCACGAGATCGGCGACATCATCTCCCGCGAAATGGGTGCCCCGCTGGCCATGGCACGGGCGGACCAAGCGGGGCTGGGTGCGGCGCATTTCGAAGAGACAATCCGGGCTTTCGATGAGTTCGACTTCGAATATCTGCAGGGCTCAACCCGGATCGTTCACGAACCGGTCGGCGTCGTGAGCATGATCACGCCATGGAACTGGCCGATCAATCAGATTGCCTGCAAGGTGGCTCCGGCGCTGGCGACAGGCTGTACGATGGTGCTCAAACCGTCTGAGATCGCGCCCTTCAACGCTCTCGTCTTTGCCGAAGTCATGCATGAGGCGGGTGTCCCGAAAGGCGTGTTCAACCTGGTTCAGGGTGACGGACCGACTGCCGGCGCGGCGCTCGCCGGCCATTCCGATGTCGATATGGTCTCGTTTACCGGATCGACGCGGGCGGGGATCGCCGTCGCGCAGGCAGCGGCGCCGACCGTCAAGCGGGTGCATCAGGAACTCGGCGGAAAGTCGCCGAACATCCTATTGCGAAGCGCCGATCTTGGTTCGGCGGTCGCAGCCGGCCTGCGCCGGTGCTTCGCCAATTCCGGACAGTCATGCAATGCGCCGACCCGGATGCTGGTGCCGGCCGAACGCATGGATGAAGCGAGTGCCATCGCAGCAAGGGCGGCAGCATCGCTGACGGTCGGACCGCCTCATGACCCGGGCACTGATCTTGGTCCGGTGGCGAGCGCTGCCCAATTCGCCAAGATCCAGGCGCTGATCGAGAAAGGCATTGCCGAGGGCGCCGAATTGGTGGCCGGCGGTCCCGGGCGCCCATCCAATCTGAACGCGGGCTATTACGTGCGTCCGACGGTATTTGCGTGCGTGAAGAATTCGATGACCATCGCACGGGAGGAGATTTTTGGCCCCGTACTGTCGATCATCGGCTACGACACCGAGGACGATGCTGTCGCGATCGCCAACGACACACCCTACGGTCTCGCCGCCTATATCCAAGGCGACCCGCAGGAGGCGCGGACGCTCGCCCGTCGGCTTCGCACCGGCATCGTGCGCCTCAATCAATCCGCATGGGATAGCGCAGCTCCGTTCGGCGGCTATAAGCAGTCCGGCAACGGCCGCGAATACGGGAAGTTCGGATTGCAGGAATTCACCGAGATCAAGGGTATTGTCGGGCACGCAGATTAGGCATGCTCTGACGCGCCTGCCGGCTCAAAGTCGCCGTCACTTTCCGACCGACGATATTCGATGCAAAATACGGCGAATCCGCTGCAACCAGTGCATTCTGCCGCACCCTTTTCTTGATGCTGCCGGCTATCATTCACCTTGAGGCCGCCATGTCCCCTTTAATCCACCACATCAGCAGCGATGAAACTCTACCCACGTCATCAGATGTCGTCATCATCGGGGGCGGGATTGTCGGCGCCAGCGCGGCCTATTTCTTGGCACGGCGCGGTCTATCGGTAGCGCTTGTCGAAAAGGGATATGTCGGCTGCGAACAGTCGAGCCGGAACTGGGGCTGGTGCCGTCGGCAGAACCGGGATGAACGTGAATTGCCGCTTGCCAATCTGGCGTTGCGCCTATGGGAAGAGCTGACCGTAGAGATCGGGCATGACCTTGGCTTTCGCCGTTGCGGGCTCCTCTATGCAACCGCTGATCCAAAGCAGCTCGGTGAATGGGAACGTTGGCGCGAGGTTGCCCGAAGGTTTGACGTCAATACCCGAATGCTGACCGCCAGCGAGGCCGCCGCCGCTGTTCCAGCGGCCGACGGCCGCAAATGGCTGGGCGGTGTCCACGCGGTGGACGACGGCAAGGCTGAGCCCTGGCTCGCCGCTCCTCGGATAGCCGAGGGCGCGCGCAAACATGGCGCGACCATTCATCAGAACTGCGCGGCGCGCGGCCTGGATATCACCAATCGCCAAGTAAGCGGCGTCGTCACCGAGAAAGGCCTTATCCGCACCAATAGGGTGCTATGTGCCGCCGGCGCCTGGGCTTCTGCTTTTCTGCGCGTGCATGCGGTTTGCCTGCCGCAGGCCAGTGTCCGTCAGACCGCCTTGCGGACCGGTCCTGCACCCGATTTTGGAGGCGCAATCTATACTTCTGATTGCGCCCTGACGCGCCGGATCGATGGCAGCTACACCATAGCCGTCAGCGGCAGAGCGACGCTCGAGCTCACGCCGCAGAGTATCCGCTATGCTCGCCCGTTTCTGCCGATGTTCCTGAAACGACGGAAGGCCGTCGAGATCGGCATAGGCCGCTCGTTTTTCGAGGGTCCGGAAACACTCGGTCGCTGGCGTCTCGATAGGCCGACCCCCTTCGAACGCATTCGCGTACTCGATCCTGCTCCGGACATTCGGATGACGGCTGCCATAATGGCGCGGATAAGAGCCCTGCTCCCCGCCGTTGCCGAGGCCGGCGTCACGTCTGCTTGGGGTGGATATGTCGACTCCACCCCGGACGCCATACCCGCGATTTCACCGGTGGACAGCATCGGCGGAGTGTTTGTCGCCGCAGGTTGTTCCGGACACGGCTTCGGCGCCGGCCCTGGCATCGGCCATCTGGCGGCGGATCTGGTCGGGGGCGACACGGCAATCGTCGATCCGACACCATTCCGCCTCTCGCGTTTCAGGGACAGATCGAAAATTGAGGTTGGCGCCATCTGACGCAATTCATTCGCGTGGAAGCACAGGCACAGAGCGATTGCGAGCTGGCGCATTTCTATGGGGTCAAAGCGCGATCTTGCCCGATCCGTAACAGAGAAGGATTCGCACACCGAGTTAACGTGATGAACTGCTGCACACTTCCCCCAATCAGTTTCCAACACCCGGATGGGAAATCATATGTCAATTCAAACTGCCAGTGCCTCTGTCAGAAAGCTGGCTTTCATCCACACGGTGTCCGATCTTGTTTCGGAGTTTCGGGCCCTTGCTAAAGAACATTTGCCCGACTGGAAGCCGTTCGCGATCCTCGACGAGAGCCTGTTGAGAAATACCATCGAGCGCGGGTCTTTATGCCATCTGACGAAACGAAGGCTGGCTGCCTACGTATGGTCAGCAGTCGACGCCGGGGCAGATGCGATCGTCGTCACATGCTCAACGCTTGGGCCGGCGGTCGATGCCATTGCGCCGCTTTGTCCTGTGCCGCTGTTCCGTATTGACGAAGGCATGGCCAAAGCCGCTGTCGAGCATGGAAACCGCATAGGCATCCTAGCGACATTATCTACAACGCTGGTGCCGACAGCAGATCTGCTGAGGCGCCAGGCATGCGAGGCGGGCAAAAATGTCGTGATCGACGATGTGCTTGTTCACGGGGCGTTTCAATTCCTCGCCGATGGGAACGTCGGAGCGCATGACGCGCAAATCCGCCGAGCGCTGGAAGAGCTGTCGCAGAAGGTCGACGTGATCGTTTTTGCGCAGGCCTCGATGGCTCGTGCAGTGCAGGGCATGCACCACGGTCTTCCAGTTCTGACAAGCCCGGTACTTGGGATCGAAAACGTGAAACGGCGTTTGGTGGCGCCAAAGGACCAGGGCGGAACCTAACGGGGTCGGGGTGCGGTAGAGCGGAAAATGACACCTCGACGGTCAGCGTCGACGACGCTTGATCACCATGCGGAAGGACTCCGGGAATCTCTTTAGGAGACCGCGGCCATCCGCACGATGCTGGCAGGCGAAGTCCTGCGGCCGTCGGCGGTCTGAAAGTGGGAAATTCTTTCGTTCAACAGTTCCACCTGCTGCCGAAGCCTGTGAATTTCCGCGGTGTTTTCCTCCACCATTGCTGCGTTGTGCTGGGTGATATGCTCGACGTCGCGAACGGCGTTGTTCACCTCGTCGATGCCCTTGTATTGCGTGGTCGTGGAAGCAGAAATGACCTGCACCAGTCCATTAATCGAGGTGAAGTGCTCCATGATGGCAGAAAGCGCATGGCCGGTTTCCTCGACGAGGGTGACGCCGGCGCCAACCTGCGATGCGCTGTTGGAGATGAGGTCCTTGATCTCGCGGGCAGCCTTGGCGCAACGCTGGGCAAGCTCACGCACCTCCTGAGCAACCACGGCAAAACCTCTGCCGGCCTCGCCTGCGCGCGCCGCTTCCACACCCGCGTTGAGGGCAAGAAGATTGGTCTGGAACGCGATCTCGTCGATCACACCGATGATGCTGGTGACCTTCTCGGACGACCGGTTGATGGCGCCCATGGCATCGACGGCCTTCGCCACGACGGCTGCGGAATGCTCGGCCTGGCGGTGTGCTTCCGCAACCGAAAGTGATGTCTGGCGGGCGTTTTCAGCGGTCGTCCGCACGCTGTCGGTCAGTTCACCCAGCACCCGCGAACTCTCCTCGAGCGCTGCGGCCTGCTGTTCCGTGCGCCGCGCCAGATCGTCGGCGGCGCCTGAAAGATTGGTGCTGCCCTCGGCGATCTCGTAGGTCGTGTTGCGGACCTCGGCGAGCGTCAGGCGCAACGCATCGATGGCGTGATTGTAGGTTTGCGCCATCGCGACATAGTCTGCGGCCAGATCCTCGCTCATCTCGGCCGTGAGATTGCCATTGGCAAGCTTGCCCAGCATGTCCGACAGCGCCGTCAGAGCCTCACTCTGTTCCGCCTCGATGCGCGCCTGCTCGGCGGCGCGGCGGGCCTGCTCCCGTTCGTCCCGCGCCCTGTTTGCCTCGGCCACCTCTTCCAGCCTGGTCTTCTCAAGCGCCTGATCGCGGAAAACGGTCACCGAGCGGATCATGTCGCCGATTTCGTCGCCACGCTTGCCGTCGCCGATGGCAACGTTCAGATCGCCGGCGGCAAGCCGCATCATCGTCTGGGTGATCCGCTTCAGCGGCCCGCGCAGAGTTTCGATCAGCATGAGGCCGCCGATGATCGCAAGCACGGTGCCCGCGATCATCGCCGCGAGCGACATCGTCGCCGAGCGCTGGCTGATTTCCTTGCCGCTCTCCTGCGCCGTGCTGACGAACTGTTCGAGCGTATGGCTTGCGTCGGCCACAAGTGCGGTCGCCGCCTCCTTGTCCGCGCGCCACCGGTCGGCGATCGAGATCAGAAGCGAGGTGTCCTTCTCGATCGTCGCAAGCGACGGCTCGATCTTCTTGGCAAGATCCTGCAGCGCGGCATTTTTACCGCTCAAGGGAACAAGCTTTGCAGCGCTTTCGCGCAATGCCTTGAGATCGGCGAGAACCTCATCTCGCGACTCTGCATCGACCCGCCTGTTCAGTTCACTCAGGTGCAGGCGCAGATCGTCGATCGATTTGAAGGCGGTGTTGACGATCGCCACCATCGAACGAAGCGTTGAAATGCTCGCATCCATGCCGGTAAAGCGCTCGATCGCCGTGTCCGCATTGCCGGAGGCGAGTTTTGCAAATTGTTCCTGCAGGCCCTGCAGATCCTGATCGACGGGAGCGTAAGCTTCGAGCGTCAGGCTGCTGGCCATGGGGGCGAGCTTGTCCAGGACCGGCTTCAGCGCAGCGATCTGGCTTTGAGCCTTGTCGGAGGCAAGCGCCCCGCTGTCGGCGACCTCTTTGACCAGCGGCGGCAGAAGGCTGCCGATGGCCTGGCCGAGCTTCTGAGGGTCGGCTGCCGCCGCGGTCGCCTTGCGCAGTTTGGCAATGCGACTCGCGAGATTCTTATAGGCCGAGGCGTCGAGAAGAAGCGCCCGGACGAAGGCCTCCTTGCCATTCGCCTGATCCTGGAGAACGTCGAGCTGTTTGCGCGCCGTCTGGCTTTCCTTAAACAGCCCGGCCACCGCGTCGTCGATCGCCTGTTCGGTATTGACGCGCTCCTGCGACACAGCCCATAGCGCGTCGGCGGCGCCCTGCATCTTAGCCCCGAGTTCGCGCACCGCGGCGATCTGCTGCTTTTGTGCAGGATCGATCAGCATGGCATCGAGCGTCGCCGCGCCCTTCTGCTGATCGGAGATGCTGGCGATCAATCGATCGCGCGTGGCCGCTGTCGGAAGATCGGTAAAGGCGGTCAGCGAGGATCGCAGTTGCTGGAAACTGGAAAGGGTATCGATCGTCTGCCGGGTCAGGGTCATCTGCCCGTTCAGCGTGCCGGCGGTGAAATAACCGAAAAGACCGATGCCGGCGATGAGAACGATCAGCGGCACGACGAAGAAGAGCACCTTCGTCACGATCCGCATACGTTGCAACAGTCGGTCAATCAACGCCATAAGGAAGCCCCCGCCCAGGAAATTGCCTGCTTCTCCGGCGCGACCAATCACATCGACATACAGCTTCAGCGGTCATGTCGATGTGACCGCAATTAGCAGTCGTTGCGCCAGCTTGTCACGATAGCCAGAACTCTTAAAAAAATGGTCAATGGTGTCGAGTTTTTTGGAACATACGAAATAGCGATCGAGGGCGCATTTCTGCGCCCTCGTCTCGTCTTCTCAGCCGATCGCCATCAGGCTGGCATTGCCGCCGGCTGCGGCGGTGTTGATCGACGTGGACACCTCCTCCAGCAGCCAGTTCAGGCAATAGGCCTCGGGATCGCTAGCCAATTCCTCGCTCGTCGCAGCCTGGACCAACAGAAGCGGCCCCGGCAGAGCAGCGATCCTCTGATTGACCACCAGAACCCTGTCGCGATCGCCTTCGACAAGTGCGCCGGAGAACGGCCCGTCTTTCTCCCAATCCGACGTCCAGGAAACCCGGCCGGAGACGGCCGCCGGCAGGCCCGCCAGGACCGATTTCGCGAAGGAACCCGCATCCACGACAACGTGGTTGCCGGTCGACAGGGCTGCGGCGATCTGGCGATAGAGCCCCGTTTCGGTCTGCGGCACGGCTAGAATGCGGCCGCGGGGATGGAGCGCATAGAGATTTCGCTCGCCGACCGGACCGGTGAGTTCGCGTTCGAGCCCGAGCGCCGAACGGCTTGCATATCTGCGCGCCGCTTCCCCTTCGGCCGGCAAACCCTTCTTGTCGAGCCAGACGATATAATCGCGAAGGGCAAGGTCCGTATGGACGGAATCCTGCTGCGGCGGCACGGGAGCGCGCTGCACCAGCCGGCCGATATAGAGCGGACCACCGGCCTTCGGACCCGTTCCCGACAGGCCGCGGCCGCCGAAAGGCTGCACGCCGACGACGGCGCCGATAATGTTGCGGTTGACGTAGAGGTTGCCGGCCTTGATGCGGCTGGTCACATGCGCGATCGTTTCGTCGAGCCGGGTGTGAAGCCCGAAGGTGAGGCCGTAGCCGGATGCGTTGATGTCGTCGATCAGGCGATCGAGGCCGTTTCGCTTGAAGCGGACGACATGCAGGACCGGCCCGAAGATCTCCCGCGTCAGGTCCGACAAGGCCTTGATCTCGATAATCGTCGGCGGAACGAAGGTCCCGACCGCGGCACTTTCGGGCAGCGGCAGCTGGTCCACCTTGCGGCCGGCGCCGCGCATCTGCTCGATATGCTGGTCGATCTCGGCCTTCGCGCCATCGTTGATGACAGGACCGACATCGATGCTCAGCCGATCGGTACGGCCGATCGTCAGTTCTCGGAAGGCGCCCTTCAGCATGGCGAGGGTCCGGTCGGCCACATCATCCTGCAGGCAGAGGACGCGGAGCGCCGAGCAGCGCTGGCCGGCGCTGTCGAAAGCCGAGGCAATGACATCGGCCACCACCTGCTCGGCGAGAGCCGAGGAATCGACGATCATGCCGTTCTGGCCGCCGGTTTCGGCAATCAGCGGGATCGGCTTGCCTGATGAAGACAGCCGTTCGGCGAGCTGCGCCTGGATCATTCGGGCGACTTCGGTCGAGCCGGTAAACATGACGCCTGCCGTTTCCGGGGCACCCACCATGCCGGCACCGAGGCGGCCGCTGCCGGGCACGAATTGCAGGGCGCCGACAGGCACGCCGGCCTCATGGAGGATCTTGACGCTCTCCGAAGCGATGATCGGCGTGACGCCGGCAGGTTTGGCAAGCACGGGATTGCCGGCCACAAGTGCGGCGGCCACCTGCCCGGTGAAAATCGCCAGCGGGAAATTCCACGGGCTGATGCAGACGATGGGCCCGAGGGGCGCATGGGACGGCCCGAGCGTCTTGCGCGCCTGTTCGGCGTAGTAGCGCAGGAAGTCGATTGCCTCGCGCACCTCACCGACGGCATTGGCGGCGGATTTGCCGGCTTCGCGCATGATGATGCCCATCAGCGTCTTGATGCGGGCCTGCATGATGTCGGCCGCCCGCTCCAGGCAGGCAGCGCGCTCGGCCGGCGGCACCGCGGCCCATTGCGGCGCATGCTTGGCCGCCATCGCGACGATCCGGGCCGCCTCTCCGACCTTCAACTCAGTGACCGTGCCGACGACGTCGCGGTGATCGGCAGGATTGAGGACGTCACGCGTCACCCCATCCGTGGAGCCATCGGCAAGGATCGGAAGTGCGTGCCAGGGGTTGGCAGCCGAGGCGGCGAGCGTCTCGGCCAGGTCGAAAAGTGTCGCCTCGTTCGAGAGATCGAGACCGTCGGAATTGGCGCGGGCGCTGCCGTAAAGCGCCTTCGGCGCGGCGATCTGCACGTGAGGTGCGCCGACGACCGGCATGGCGGCGACCGTCTCGGCAGGATCGGCGATCAGCGCCTCGACCGAGACATTCGGATCGGAGATGCGGTGCACGAAGGAGGAATTGGCGCCGTTTTCCAGCAGACGCCGCACCAGATAGGCAAGCAGCGTCTCATGCGTTCCGACAGGCGCATAGATGCGGCAGGGCCGATCGAGCTTTTCCTTGCCGACGACTTCATCATAGAGAGGTTCGCCCATGCCGTGCAGGCACTGGAACTCGTATTTGCCGACGGCGAAATCAGGACCGGCGAGATGATAGATCGTCGCCAGCGTCTGCGCATTATGGCTGGCAAACTGCGGGAAGACGGCGTCGGGCGCGTTCAGCAGCTTGCGCGCGCAGGCGATATAGGCGACGTCGGTATAAATTTTGCGGGTATAGACCGGATAGTCGTCGAGGCCATCCAGCTGGGCGCGCTTGATTTCCGCATCCCAATAGGCGCCCTTGACCAGACGCACCATGACCCGGCGCCCGGAACGGCGGGCGAGATCGATGACATAGTCGAGCACGAAGGGGCAGCGCTTGCCATAGGCCTGCACGACGAATCCCAGCCCATTCCAGCCGGCGAGATCAGGAGCAAAGCAGAGTTCTTCGAGCAGATCGAGCGAAAGCTCCAGCCGGTCGGCTTCCTCGGCGTCGATGTTCAGGCCGATATCGTAGGACTTGGCGAGAACGGCGAGCGCCTTGACCTTCGGCAGCAGCTCTCCCATCACCCGGCCGGCCTGCGCCCTGACATAGCGGGGATGCAGGGCCGAAAGCTTGATCGAAATACCAGGGCCGTCATAGATGCCGCGCCCGTTCGAAGCTTTGCCGATGGCGTGGATCGCCTTTTCGTAATCCTTGAAATAACGTTCGGCATCGGCAGCCGTCGTCGCGGCCTCGCCCAGCATATCGTAGGAATAGCGGAAGCCGCGCGCTTCGAGCGGCCGGGCGCGCTTCAGTGCCTCCTCGATCGTTTCGCCGGTGACGAACTGCTCGCCCATCATGCGCATCGCCATATCGACGCCGCGACGGATGACCGGCTCGCCGGCACGCGCGATCAGCCGCGTCAGCGCCGCAGACAGGCTGCGGTCGTTGACCGTCGACGTCAGCTTGCCGGTGACGACGAGGCCCCAGGTGGCGGCGTTGACGAACATGGATTTGCCGCCGCCGATATGCGAGGTCCAGTTGCCCTCGGCGATCTTGTCGCGGATCAGCGCATCGCGGGTGTCGGTATCGGGAATGCGCAGCAGCGCTTCGGCAAGGCACATGAGCGCCACGCCTTCCTGGCTGGAGAGCGAATATTCCTGCACCAGCCCCTCGACGCCGGTGCCCTTATGCTTGGCGCGCAGCGCCTCGATCAGCATGCGGGCGGTGCTGCGGATGTCGTAGCGCTTCGCCTCGGAAACGCGCGCGGCTGCAACGAGCGGCGGTAGGCATTCGGTTTCCGGACGGCGATAGGCTGCCGTGATCGCCTGGCGAAGTTCCGATTGCGGCCGGATCGGCGGGGCAAAGGCGGCGAAGGGTGCGCCGCCGGCGGGTTCTTTGGAGGAAGCGGTGTCGATCGCTGCGTTCAACATGGGAGTCCCTGATCAGTGAATGTTTCGTCTAACGGATAAATGGAACACCGGGCTCATCGTCCCAGGTGTCATGATCCGTAAAAATCGGGCCGGAATATTCCGTCTCGTGAAGCGGACGCGCATTGGACTTGTCGCGCTTGAGGGTGAAGGCGGCTGCGACCGCTCTTATCGCCACCGGCCGGTAGTGAGCGAGCAGATCCAGTTTTTGATCGCCATCCGCTTTTCTCTCATGCATCTATGATCCCCCTTTCTGCGCGTCGCAGCTACGGATTCCGGCAATGCGCCGAGCGTCCGCGCCCTTCCTCCCATTGCCGACGCATAATCTACCACAGCCGCAAATCGCGATCTCACTTGATTTCAATGGTTTTCAAGCTGTATGAACTTATAAATGAAGTGCTGAGAGTTAAAATGGCCACTGAAGCCGATAATTTTAGTGAATTAGACCAGTTCGATAGAAAGATTCTTGCCGCACTCGCCGAGGACGGCAGGCTGTCGATCACCGATCTCGCCGCGCGCGTCGGGCTTTCGAAGACACCATGCCAGATTCGCTTCAAGCGGCTGATCGGCGACGGCTATATCGAAGGCTTCAAGGCCGTCCTCAATCCGTCGAAAATGCAGCTCGACCACATCGCCTTCGTCGAGGTGAAGCTTTCCGATACCCGCGAGGATGCGCTGAAAAGCTTCAACGAGGCCATCAAGAAGATCCGGGAAGTCGAAGAGTGCCACATGATCGCCGGCAGGTTCGATTATCTCCTCAAGATCCGAACCCGCGATATCGGCCGCTACCGCCGCGTGCTGGGCGAGCGCATCTCGACGCTGCCCCATGTTGCCAACACCTCGACCAATGTGGCGATGGAGACGATCAAGGAAGGCTGGGACAAATTCGGCTCGAGCCTTTCGTGAAGGAAGACGGCTGCCGACGGTCCTGCTAAGCCGATATTCGGCGACTGAAGCTGAGTGCGAGGATCAAGATGGACCAAGCCAATGGCGTCCCATTATCGGCCGACGAACAGCGTGAAGCGCGCCGATTACAATATCTTTCCTGGGAACGCATTGTAGCGGACCTCGATCATCCGGCTCACGTCGCCCGCAAGGCAGCGCTTCGGCGGGCATGCGGCGCGGAGCTTGCCGAAACCTCCTATATTGCCGAGAACGCCGCGATCTTCACCGAGAGCCTGGTGATGGGCGAGCGGTCGTGGATTGCGGGACACGCACTCGTTCGCGGCGATGTGATCCTCGGAGAGGATTGCTCGATCAATCCCTATGCCTGCGTTTCCGGCAAGGTGACGTGCGGCAATGGGGTGCGGATTGCCTCGCACGCATCGATCGTCGGATTCAATCACGGCTTCGACGATCCGGATCGCCCCATCCACCGCCAGGGCGTCGTCAGCCTCGGCATCGTCATCGGCGACGATGTCTGGATCGGCGCCAATTGCGTGATCCTCGACGGCGTCACGATCGGCAACGGCGCCGTCATTGCGGCCGGGGCGGTGGTGACGCAAGATATTCCTGCGCTTGCGATTGCCGGCGGCGTACCGGCAAAGGTGCTGCGGAGCCGGGGCGCACCGGCCAGGAAATCCGGCATCGCGGAGATCGAAGATCGACTGGTCAGGCTCGGGCAGAAGGTGAAGGAACAATGGCCGGATATCCTTGCGCGCTGGAAGACCTCTGAGGGCTATGAATCGCTGGAAGCGGACGGCGTCAGGCGGCCGGCGATCCGGCATCTCTGCGATGCTATCGAGATCGCCGCCGGCTTCGATCAGCTGCCGCCCGGGCTCGATGCCTCGCAAACCGTCGAGCGTCTCCGGGGTCTTCAGGAGCGGGAGACAGGCCTCTTTCCGGAGGCGCATTCGCATGGGCAGGACCGGGCGTTGAGAGAAGATCCGAAGGCACTCTACAACGTGCTTTCGGTCGGCTATGCGCTCGAGTTGCTCGGCTCCAGGCCGCGACACTCGATCCAGGCGGTTCAGATCGATGCGCAGGAACTGGAGCAATGGCTGAGCGCGCTGCCCTGGTTGAGCCGGGCGTGGCACGCCGGCAGCGTCATCGATGCCATCGGAACCGCTATGTATTTCAACGCCAGGTATTTCGGCATCAAAGGGCCACGGCAGGCGCTCTTCGAGTGGCTGAGCCGCAATGCCAACAGAGTCTCGGGCCTATGGGGCGAACCGACGGCGCTCGAAGGATGGCTCCAGCCGGTGAACGGTTTTTACCGTCTGACACGCGGCACCTACGCGCAGTTCGGCGTGCCGCTCCCGCATCCGCACGCCTCGCTCGAAACGGTCCACCTGAATTACCGCAATCACAAGGGCTTCGTTGCTCAGAAATACAATGCCTGCAACCTGCTCGATACGATCCATCCGCTGCTGCTGATTGCCCGGCAGACCGATTACCGGCGGGCCGATGGCGAAGCGATTGCCCGCAATCTCATTTCACGAGCGCTGGATAGATGGCGGGATGGCGAAGGATTCCCCTTCGCCGACGGTGGCGAACCGAGCTTGCAAGGAACGGAAATGTGGCTTTCCGTCATCCACCTGGCGGCCGATTTTGTCGGCCTGTCGGATCGCTTCACCTTTGTTCCGAAGGGCGTGCACCAGACGGCGACTCCGGGATTGGGCTTGTAGCTTTGGCCTTCTCGATCAACCGTGCAATGACGCCGTCAGCCAGGCGGCGGCGAGATCGCGCGCATTGCTTCGCTTGGTCTTGACGGGCACGATGACATTGTAACGCCCTTCGGCGGCAAGCTCACTGCTGTCGGCCTGCACCAGGGTTCCATCCTCCAGAAACGTGCCGACCAGCATGCGCCATCCCAGCGCGATCCCCTGCCCGGCGCGGGCGGCGGCGATGGTTTCGGTATAGTGGTTGAACCGAAGCGATGGCTTGACTTCGATATTGGCGCCAATCAGCGAAACCCATTGCGACCAGTTGTACCAGGACCGATCGACGACGTCCGTTTCGATGAATTCGTCGGCCGAGCCCAGCGGCCCATCTCCCCGACGCCTGAGGTAATCCGGAGAGCAGACGGGGGAAATGACGTCGCCGCGCGAGGCGATGACGGTTCCATCGCTGAAGGGCGGCAGACCGTAGCGGATCGCCACATCGACCTCTCCGCCGTCGAGCGCGATCGGGCTGTCTTGTGAGATCACCCGCACCAGAATGCCGGGATTTGCCCGGCGGAATTCGGCGAGCCGCGGCAGCAACCAGAAGGAAGAGAATGCGACGGTCGCCCCTATCGTCACCACGTCCTGACTGCGCGATTGGAGCGCTTCCACACTCTCGGCGATATCGGCAAAGCTCTTCGCCAGTGTCGCGCCAAGGCTGATGCACGCCGCCGTCGGTTCGATCGCCCGGTGCTTGCGCACGAACAGAGACTGGCCGAACTCCTCCTCCAGCAACGCAATCTGCCTGCTGACCGCCGCCTGGGTGACGCCGAGCTCGGTCGCGGCCAGGGTGAAGCTTTTCCTGCGCAGCACCGCTTCCAGCGTCACCAGCGCCGTCAGTGATGGAAGCCGTCTTCGAAATTGCATCTTGGAGACCTTTTCACATGAGAAAAGATTATGCGAACGTGATTTTTTATGCCGTTGAAAGCCCTGCACTGCAAGTGCAATCTAGGGAAACTCTCGCATAAGAGGTTCTCATGCTAAACAGGCTTCCTTCTTCCATTTCGGCGCTGCTGGACTCCCGCTCGGAAGGCCACTCGCTGCCGGCCGGCCTCTACATCCGCGAAGACGTATTCGAAGCGGATATCGAGGTCTTCTTCCACAAGCACTGGATCTGCGTCGGCCTCGACTGTGATGTTCCGGAGCCCGGCGACGCCACGGTCGTCGATATCGGCAAGACAAGCCTGATCCTGCTGCGCGACGACGACGGTGAAATCCGCGTCCTGCACAATGTCTGCCGCCATCGCGGCTCTCGCCTTCTCAATCCGGGCAAGACGATCGTTTCGAAGCTCGTCTGTCCCTATCACACCTGGACCTATGAGCTCACGGGCGAGCTCAGCTACGCCCCCCATATGGGCAAGGAATTTGACAAGGATTGTCACGGCCTGAAACCCGTCACCTTCAAATCGATCGGCGGCCTGATCTACGTCTGCCTGTCCGACAATCCGCCCGAGGACATTGCCGGACTCGAACAGGCGATGGTCGAGCGCCTTGCTCCCTATGATATCCGCAATGCCAAGATCGCCCACCAGACCGACGTCATCGAGGACGGCAACTGGAAGCTGACGATGGAGAACAATCGCGAGTGTTATCACTGCTCCGCCAACCACCCGGAACTCTGCGTCTCCTTCGTCGATCTCGACTTCGGCTTCGATCCGGAAACGCTGAGCCCTGAGGATCGTGAGCAGGCCGAGGAGCATTTCCGGATGTACGAGGAGCGCACGCAGGCATGGGAGGCCGACGGTTTCCCTTCGGCTGCTGTTGAGCAGCTTTCCGACTGCGCCACGAACTTCCGCACGCAGCGGCTGATCATATCAGGTGCGGGCGAATCCCAGACCCACGACGCCACCGCCGCATCCTCCAAGCTCCTCGGCCAGATGACCCGCAAGGATCTCGGAGACACGCATCTCTGGGGTCATAACAGCTGGAACCACTTCATGGGCGACCATGCTGTCGTGGCAACCGTCATCCCGCTGTCGGCCGGCAAGACGCTGGTGAGAACCAAGTGGCTGGTGCACAAGGACGCCGTTGAAGGGGTCGATTACGACATCGACAAGCTGACGGATGTCTGGGTCGCCACGACGGATCAGGACGCCGATCTCGTCGCCCGTTCCCATGCCGGCGCTCTCGATCCCGCCTATCAGCCGGGCCCCTATTCCCGCTTTTCCGAGACGAACCTCGACAAGTTCGCCAGCTGGTACATCGACCGGATGCGCGCTCATGGATACTAGGACCCCGCAAGCGCTGCTCGCAAGGGCCGCCCGTCACGACGTCTGGAATCCCGAGGAAGACGATGCGCTCGTCTGTCTCGACGTCCAGCAGGAATCCCATGACGTCAAGACTTTCACCTTCGCATCTCCTGACGGGAAGCGGTTCGCCTTCAAGGCCGGACAGTATTTTCTGTTCGACCTCGAGCATAACGGAGAGGCGGAAAGCCGATGCTACAGCATCTCGTCTTCGCCTTATCGCACGAACGCCTTCTCCGTTACGGTAAAACGCGTTCCGGGCGGCAAGATCTCCAACTGGCTTCACGACACCCTGGTTCCGGGAGCGTCCGTCAAGGCGAACGGCCCGCTTGGCAATTTCATCCGGCCTGAGGCGTCGAAGCCGAAACTTCTGCTGCTCTCCGGCGGTTCCGGTATCACGCCAGTCATGTCCATTCTGCGGGAACTCGCCGACAGCTGCGAGCCTGCCGACGTCGTCTTCATGCATGCGGCGCGCACGCCGCAGGATCTGATCTTCCGCGACGAACTCGCCTGCATCGCCCGCAGGCTCAAGGGCCTTCGGCTGCACTTCCTGCCGGAAACAGTTGCGGGCGAGGCGTCATGGCCTGGCCTCACCGGCCGCATTTCGGCGGACTATGTCAGGCTCGCGGTTCCCGATATTGCGGAACGGATGGTGATGTGCTGCGGTCCCGCCCCGTTCATGGCGGCCGCACGCAGCATTTCCGCGGAGCTCGGCGTTCCCGCCGCGCACTATCTGGAGGAAAGCTTCGACGCCGCGGTCATCGACGAGCCTGAAATCCCGGCGATTCAGGAGGCGGCCGCCAAGGTTTTTCAGGTCACTTTCTCGAAGCAGGCCCGCAGCATCGAGGTAACAGGCGACCAGAGCGTGCTCTCCTGTGCGAAGAAGTCAGGCGTCAGGATTCCATCCTCCTGCGCCAACGGCGTTTGCGGCACCTGCAAGTCGAAGCTGACATCAGGCACGGTCGACATGAACCACAATGGCGGCATCCGCCAGAGGGAAATCGACGCCGGCTTTTTCCTGCCCTGCTGCTCGAAGCCGCTCAGCAATCTCGTCATCGAACGCTGAGCGACACCGCACTATTCACCGACAACAGGGGATAACTCGGATGCTGCGAGACGAAAACGAATCCGTCGAGCTGGCCGGCTCAACCGTCTTTAAGGACGAGCGGAAGCAGGCTTACCTCAATCCCGATGGAGCGGACCGGCCTCTCATCAGTCCTGTGCCGGCCACGACACTCGACCGGGCGCGCCGCTACCGCCTGGAGCGGCTGCGCATGAAGATGCTCGAATGGGATTGCGGCGCCCTGCTGCTCTACGATCCCGTCAACATCCGCTACGCCTTCGACTCGTCGAATATGAGCATCTGGACGATGCACAATCCGTCGCGCTACGCGCTGATCCTGGCCGACGGCCCGGCTATTATTTTCGAATTCGAAGGCGCCGAACACGTCAATGACGGGCTGCCCGGCATCGACGAGATCCGGCCGTCGAAATCCTGGATCTTCTTCACCGCAGGCAACCTCGTGGAACCCCGCCTGAAGGCCTGGGCGGACGAGATCACCGACATCGTCAAGGGGAATGGCGCCAACAGACGCATCGCCGTCGACAGGCTCGAACCATCAGGCGCCTTCGAACTCACGGAACGCGGGTTTACCCTCCTCGACGGCCAGGAGCTGGCCGAACGGGCGCGGTCGATCAAAAGCGCTGAAGAAATCGAGCTGATGCGCTGGACGATCCGCGTCTGCGAAGCGGGAATGGCGCGGATGTACGAAGTGTCAGAGCCGGGCCGCACCGAGCGGGAAATCTGGGCCGAGCTGCACTTCGAAAATGCGCGCAGCGGCGGCGAATGGCTAGAAACCAAACTACTGACCGCAGGCCCCCGAACCAATCCCTGGTATCAGGAATGTTCGGACTACGTCATCAAGCGCGGCGAGATGATCTCCTTCGACACCGATATGATCGGCCCCTACGGCTATTGCGCCGACCTCTCGCGCTCGTGGACATCAGGCCATGTGGCGATGAACGCCAAGCAGAAGGAGCTTTACGCGGCAGCCAAGGACCAAATCGAGCACAATCTTTCCATCATCAGGCCGGGCATGACCTTCCGGGAGTTCAACGAACGGTCCTGGCGGATCCCGGAAAAATACCGGCCCTATCGCTATACGCTGGCCCTGCACGGCACCGGCATGGCCGATGAATGGCCGGGCGTGATGCTGCATCCGGATTTCGATCCCGATTTCAGCGGCATCATCGAGGAGAACATGGTGCTCAACGTCGAAAGCCTGATCGCCGAAGTCGGATCGGAAAGCATCAAACTGGAGACCCAGGCCCTGATCACATCAAAGGGCGCGGAGCGGCTGGACACCTTTCCGTGGGAAGAGACCTGAAGTGCGTTCAGTGAGCTCTCAAAGCCGCCGCGCGATGCTGTGATGGGGTCTGCCCAAAGGTCCGCTTGAAGGTTCGCGTGAACTGGGAGGCATTTTCGAAGCCGACGTCAAGCGCGATCTCGATAAGCGGCGCCTTCGACTGGACCAGGATCGATTTTGCCCGCTCCATGCGAACCCGATTATAGGCCTTGGCGGGAGACATTCCCGTCTTGTCGATGAAAATTCTCTCCAACTGCCGCCGTGACAGCCCAACCATCCCGGCAAGCTTCTGGATCGATATGCTGCCGTCGACGAACTGTTCCATCGTAATCATCGCCGCCTTGACGCGGGCGTCGTCATAGTCGTCATACAGCGGGCGGCGGGGCTGGATGTCCGCCGGCGCCCGGGCCTTCTCGATCTGAAGCACCTCAAGCGCATTTCGCTCGGCATCCCGGCTGATATATTTCCTGACCAGCAACGCGGCCATGTCGGCCGAACTGCTGCCGCCGGCGCAGGATCCGCGCTGGCGATCGAGATTGAAGAGCCGGTCGGATCGAACGCCGAGGTCGGGAAACCGCTCGCGAAACTCCTTGTAATGCAGCCAGCTCACGCAGGACTCGTGCCGCTTCATCAGGCCAGCGGCCGCAAGAATGAACGAGCCCGTGCAAACGCCGATCAGCGGGACCTTCTTGGCATCCGCCTGCCTGAGAAAGTTGATGGTCTGCTGGTCGACAGGGTTCTCCACAGTCAGAAGTCCGCCGACGACCACGATGTAATCGAATTTCAACGGATCGACGAAATCGGAGGTCGGGGCAACCTGAACTCCGCAGCTCGAGGTGATCAGATGCCGCGTGCTGCCGATCACCTGCCAATCTGCAAGCACCCTCCCGGAGCGATCCTGCTCGTCGCTGGCAAGCCGCAGCGTATCAATGAAGAGTGCGAAGGCCGACAGCGTAAATGACCGCGACAGCACGAATCCCACTTTAAGCCGAGCACCGGGTTTCGCGGCGCCGTCTCCCTGCCGATGCTGCTCCGGTCGCATAGTCATCTCCTTGCCGCCTCTCAAAACTCGGAAAATGCGCTCATCGAATTTGAAATCCGTGTGCCAGTGGATCACGCTCGTCAACAAAAATGGTGTTGTGGCCGATGACCCGCGCCCAGCCGCCAATGCTTGGAAGGATGCCGCGATAAGGTCCGACCCTCGCCTCGGCTTCGACCCGGCCCTCGAAAATGGTTCCGATCAGGCTTTCATGACGGTATCTCGACCCGACATCGAGCCGCCCCTTGGCGTGGAGCTGCGCCATGCGCGCCGAAGTGCCGGTGCCGCCCGGCGACCGATCGATGGCCTTGTCGCCATAAAAGACCGCACAGCGTCCGTCCGAAACGTCGTTCACCGGACGGTCGCACCAGATCGCATGATGTACGCCGCGGATTCTGGCATCGTCGGGATGAACGGGATCGCAGACATCGGCAAGCGCTGATCTGAGCTTCTGGCTGCAGCCGACGATGTCGGAGGCGCTCATGCCGTCGAGCCCGCTCCAATTCTCTTGCGGCTCGACGACCGCATAATAATTGCCGCCATAGGAGATATCGACGCGCAGACGGCCCATACCAGGCACATCGACCTCGACATCCGCCTCATGGAGATAGCTCGCTACATTGTGGAGACGAACGGAATCGACATAGCCGCCCTTCTCCTCATAGGTCACATCAACCCTGCCCGCTGGCGTTTCGATGGCGACCCTGCCGGGCTTGCGCGGTCTGACCAGCCCCTCCTCGATCGCAGCGGTCACGGTACCGATCGTGCCGGCGCCGCACATCGGCAGGCAGCCGCTGACCTCGATGAAAAGAACGGCGAAATCGCAGTCCTCTCGATAGGGGGGATAGATGATCGAGCCCGACATGATGTCATGCCCCCTCGGCTCGAACATCAGCGCCCTGCGGACCCAGTCGTGGTCGCGGACGAAGATTTCCCGGCGCTCGCCCATCGGCACGTGCGGAAGCAGCGGACCGCCGCCGGCAACAAGGCGGACGGGGTTGCCGCAGGTATGCGCATCGATGCAGAAGAAGCTGTTTCTCATCCTCGGATCCTCCTCATCTCGCCTTCGGCAGCCTGTCGCGGTCGAGCAGGCCGCGGGACAACCGGTCGAGCAGAACGGCGACCGCGACGATTGCCAGGCCGGCTCTCAGGCCAAGCCCCATCTCCATGCGCGTCAGGCCGCGCGTCACCTCGGCGCCGAGACCGCCTGCGCCGACGAGGCCGGCCAGCACGACCATCGCCAGCGACAGAAGAATGCACTGGTTGAGCCCGACCAGCAGCGTCTGCTTGGCCAGAGGGATTTCGATCTTCCAGAGGATCGAGCGCGGCGGCGCGCCGATCGCGCTGCCGAGTTCGATGAACACCTTCGGCACCTGGTTGAAGGCCAGCGTCGTCAGGCGCAGCATCGGCGGAATGCCGTAGACGATGGTGGCGATAATCGCCGGCACGCGCCCAAGGCTGAAGATCATCACCGCCGGAATGAGATAGACCCAGGGCGGCACGGTCTGCATCACGTCGAGAATTGGCCGAACCACCGCCTCCAGCGTCTTGTGCCGCGAGCACAGGACGCCGATCGGAAAGGCGATGAGCACCGAGATCATCACGGCGACGGTGACCAGCGCAAGGGTCTGCATCGATGCCGTCCACAGCCCGACGAGCAGGCAGAAGCCGAGGCAGAGACCGGCAAGGATCGCGGCGCGCAGGCCGACGGCAAAGAATGCCAGGACGACGACGATCGCGATCAGCGCATAGGGCGGCACGAAGAGCAGTGCTGCCTCGATAGCCGAAAGCACCGTTTCCACCAGATAGCTGATGGCCGCAAACAGCGGGTGAAGATTGGTGTTGAGCCAATCGACTGATGGGGCCAGGAAGGCGCCGGGCGAAAACTGCAAGGTCGAAAGATTCATGCTTTCCTCCCTGTTCCCAAGCGAGCGGCACTCTGGGTGATCCGGTCAATCACCATGGTCAATACCACGATGGCGATCGCTCCATTGATTGAAGTGGCGATGTCGAGTGTCCTGATCGCGCCGTAGATCGTCTCTCCGAGCCCGCCGGAGCCGACGATGCCGGCGATGACCACCATGCCGAAGGCCATCATCAGGCTCTGGTTGATACCCGCCATGATGCTCGGCAGGGCAAAGGGAAGACGGATCTTGAAGAACATCTTTGCCGGCGTCACCCCGAGCGCCTCCCCAAGTTCGATGAATTCCTTGGGGGTCATGCGGATACCGAGCGAGGTCAGGCGGATTGCCGGCGGCACCGCGACGATCACGGTTGCGATCAGCGCAGTTGCCGGCCCGTAGCCGAGCAGGGCGATCGCCGGCAGCAGGTAGATATAAGGCGGAAGCGTCTGGATCAGATCGAGGCCCGGCTCCATGAATCGATCGAGGGCGGTGAAGAAGCCGGCGGCGATGCCGATCGGGATGCCGATCGCCAAGGCGATCACAGTCGCGGTCAGAACCAGAGCCAGCGTGCTCATCGTCTCCGGCCAGAGCCCCATCCAAAAACAAAGCGCCAGCGCGATGCCGCTCAAGAGGGCGAACCAGACATTGACCAGCCGCCAGCCGATAAGCGCCACGACCAGGGCGATCAGATAGAAGGGCGGAAGCTGCAGGAGCCAGAGGATGCCGTCATAAAGCCCTTCAAGAACCTGTCTGATATAGTCGAAGAGGGACTCCCCGTTGTCGCTCACCCATTCGAGCGCCGAGTCGGTCCATTCGTCGAAAACATCGGTGAAGGCTGAACTATCCATGTCAATCACCTCCAGTTGGGGTCACGCCGCCGTGAGATCGGGGGCAGACGTTCCCTTGACGCCCATCAGCAGGCTGCGCGGCGTGACCACGCCGACGACCCGATCATTGTCGACGACGGCGATGGCGTCGCCCTCCGACTGCATCGTCAAAGAGATGAGCTCGTCGATATCCGCGTCCGGCGTCGTGCGCGCCAGCGACGCAATGTCGAAGTTCGGCGCGCTTTGCTGGAATTCGGTGACGCTGCGCATGACGGAATGCGCCTTGATCAGGTGAAGGCGGGAGATGCCCGCGACGAATTCGGCGACATAGGCGTCCGCCGGGTTAAGGATGATTTCCTCGGCCGTGCCGGTCTGGATGATGACGCCGTCCTTCATGATCGCGATGCGGTCGCCGATGCGGATCGCCTCATCGAGATCATGAGTGATGAAGACGGCGGATTTGCCGAGCGCTTTGGTCAGCTGGCGGAATTCATCCTGAAGCTGGCGCCGGATCAGCGGGTCGAGCGCGCTGAACGGCTCGTCCATCAGAATGATCTCGGGGTCGGAGGCGAGCGCACGGGCAAGCCCGACGCGTTGCTGCATGCCGCCGGAAAGCTCGTTGGGATAGCGGCTCAGCCAGTCGGCGAGGCCGACCTTCTCGAGCGCGGCAGAAGCAGTCTTGTTTCGCTCCGCCTTCGCAATACCCTGGACTTCGAGGCCGAAGGCCGCATTTTCGAGCACCGTCCGGTGCGGCAGCAGCGCGACGCTCTGGAACACCATGCCGATGTTCTTGGCGCGCATCTGCCTGAGATCAACCGGCGACAGGCTGGCAAGGTCGCGTCCCTTGACGAGGACCTTACCGGAGCTCGGTGTGATCAGCTTATTGAGAAGGCGGATGAGCGT
Source organism: Rhizobium sp. 268 (assembly GCF_036571585.1). NCBI lineage: Bacteria > Pseudomonadati > Pseudomonadota > Alphaproteobacteria > Hyphomicrobiales > Rhizobiaceae > Rhizobium > Rhizobium sp. 268. The sequence goes on from NZ_JAPPSO010000025.1 coordinate 41,732, forward strand.
CGATTTTCCGCTTCCCGACAGCCCCATGATGCAGAAGATTTCGCCGCGCCGGACCTCGATGCTTGCATCGGAGACGCCGACGACGCAGTTGAATTCCTTGAGGACCTCATTCTTGCCGAGGCCGCGTTCCTTGATCGATTTCATCGCGGCAGCTGACTTGCTTCCGAAGACCTTCCAGAGGGATTGGCAGTCGATCAGGACATCTTTGGCTTCGATATTGACAGCTTTCATAGCGATCCCCTTTGAGCCAATGGCGCTGGCTTCTTTATTCCGTTCCAAGATGGCCGCCCGACGTGTCGGGCGGCCACGAGATGCTTACTTCTTCTTGATGTTTTCCCAGCGCTTGATCAGGTCGGCATGGCCGCCGATCCAATCCTGCACGGCCTGATCCATAGTCTTGCCGTCCTTGACTTCACCGTTGATGGTGGTGATGTCGGCGATCGGCACGTAGACGCTGGCCATGACTTCGCGGGCGTGCGGGTATTCTTCGGAGAAGCCCTTATGGCCGATCCAGTAATAGCTCTGCGGCGGCGGGAAGACGCCCTTCGGATCCTTCAGGTACTTGACCTCGTACTTTTGGACCATCCATGACGGCTCCCAGATCGTGACCGCGATCCACTCCTTGCGATCGTAGGCGGATTTCAGCGCCGCCGTCATCGCGGCCGTGCTGCCTTCGACGAGCTGGAGCTTGAGGCCGTAATCCTTGACCGCATTCGACGTATCGCGCATCAGGCCGGCGCCCGGTTCGATGCCGATGATCTTGCCGCCAAACTTGTCGGCGTTTTCATTGAGCTGTTCGAGCGAGTCGATCGGAACGTATTTCGGAACGGCGACACCCTGATAGAGGCCGTGCGAAACCGGCGAAATCTTTTCGAGACGGTTCTTGTTCTTGTCCCAATAGTCTTGGGCGACGTAGTCGGTCTGCGAGGTGAGAGCCTGGATATCGCCCTTGGCGAGAGCGGCATAGGCGATGCCCCATTCGGAGAACTCGGTGACCTTCACGGTGTAGCCGGCGTCTTCCAGAACCTTCTTGGTAATGCCGGTGATGGGCGTAAGGTCTTCCCACGACATCGTGCCGAGATTGATCGTCTTTTCCTCAGCGCGAGCCGGAAGGACGCTCATCCCGATTACTGCAGCGGCGCAAAGCGCCTTCCACAAAATCTTCATTGTTCTTACTCCTGGTTTTCGTTCCCATTCTCATTGAAGTCTGCAGGCGGCAGTCTTCATATTGCGCGGCCGAGGGATCATCCCTCGCGGCCTGCCCGCAATTCCTGAAAGCGGATGACCGAGTTGACGCCAAGCCACGCGATGGGCTCGGGCGGCAACCTGGTCGGTTCCGGCTGATTGCTGTATCGGTCGAGTTCGGGGCTGCGGGCGCCGGTCGCGAGATCCGCGGCCATCATGCCCGCAAGCGTGCTCTTGACGGTGCCGAGGCCATTCTCGCAGCAGGCCGAAAAAAGCCCGTCTTCGACCTCGCCGAACGCCGGCACATGATTTCTGCTGAGGCAGAGCGCACCTGCCCAGCTATATTCCAGCGGCAGGCTTTCCAGCCCAGGAAAACGAGCGTCGAACGACCGTCGCTGCTCGGCGGCGATGCCGGCGACGCGCTTTTCCGACACTTTGAGGCTCGGGTCGTAAGTGAACCTCGTCCTGACGACGATCCTCGAAAGCCCGTCCTTGGTGATCTTGCGCACCGTCGCGCCCATCGGGTCGGCCGGCAGCAACGCCCAGCGATCCACACCGGTGACATCGCCTGCGAATTCGTTCTGCGAAAAGGCTGAGGTCATCGACGCATAGGTAAAGATATGCATCAGCCGTCCACGGAAATGGCCGAAGCTTTGAATATGACCGTTCACACCGAGAATGACCTTGGGCGCCGAAACGGAGCCGCGGGCGGTCTTCGCCTTCCAGCTCCTGCCTTCGCGCGAAAGCTCCAGCACCGGCGAGTGCTCGTGGATGGCAACCTTCGAATGGAGCCCGCGCGCGAGGCCCCTGATATAATCGGCAGGCTGGATCATCACCGCGCCCGGCGTGTAAAGGCCGCCGCGATAATAGTGCGAGCCGGTCATCTCCCGCATCTGATCGGCATCGAGAACGCGATGCTCCTCGCCGATCTTCTCAAGCGACTTCCTGTAATTGTCGTTGAGACCCATTCCCCGGTCGGAGGCTGCGGCATTCACCTTGCCAGAGGGATCGAATGTATCCCTGGACAGGCCGTATTCGGCCGCGGCATCGGCTGCGAAAGAGATCGCTAGACGGTTCTGCCGGATCTCGTCCTTGGTCGCTTCCTCGTCGGCCACCGAATACTCGCCCGAGGACAGATTGTGCGGCACGTCGATCATGAAGCCGGAATTCCTTCCGGCCGGGCCCTTAGCGAGTTCGCGGGCCTCGAGGACGACGATCTTGTCCTCAGGCCGCGACTGTGAGAGGCGGCGCGCCGCCGACAGACCGGCAAAGCCGCCGCCGATGATCAGCCAGTCGGCGGTAATGTCGTGTTCAAGCGCCGTTACGGGAAAGGCGCGTTCGCTGGTTGCCTCCCATCCCGAAACGCCGGTGTCAGTCGGCAGGTGCTTGATCACATGGCGGCTCATCGGATCGTCTCGTCGACCGACCGTTCGGAGATGTCGATCCAGATGGTCTTGAGCTCGCAGTAATTGTCGTGGGCGAAGACCGACTTGTCGCGGCCGCCGAAACCGGACTCCTTGTAGCCGCCGAAGGGGGTCGAGGCATCGCCCTCGCCGAAGCAATTGACGGTGACGAGGCCGGCGCGGATGTCGCGGGAGAGCCGGATCGCGTTGCGCAGACTGCCGGTATAGACGGATGCCGTGAGGCCGTAATTGGTGTCGTTGGCCAAAGCGGTCGCCTCGGCGAGCGTGTTGAATGTCGTAACCGACAGGATCGGGCCGAAGATCTCCTCCTGGAACAGGCGGCTAGCTGGTGTTACGCCCTCGACCAACGTCGGCTCGATGAAGATGCCTTTATAGGTTTCGCCGCCCTGGGTGACGGACAGCTTCTCCGTCTTGGCGTCGTCGAGGAAGGATTTCACCTTCTCGAAATGCGACTTGCTGACGAGCGCGCCGATGCGGTTTTCGGGATCGAGCGGGTCGCCGGTCTTCCATTCGCGCATATAGGCGCCGATGCGCTTCATCAGTTCATCCTTGATCTTGGAATGAACGATGAGACGCGACGTGGCCGAGCAATTCTCGCCCATGTTCCAGAAAGCGCCGTTGACGACCTGCTCGGCGACGAGATCGAGGTCTTCGGCATCGTCGAGAACGACGGCGGGATTCTTGCCGCCGCATTCGAGCACGACCTTCTTGAGGTTCGAGTCCGCGGCGTAACGCAGGAAGCGACGGCCGGTCGGCGTCGATCCGGTGAAGGCCACCATGTCGACATCATTATGCAGGCCGATCGGTTCGCCGACTTCCCGGCCGGAGCCGGTGACGACGTTGAACACGCCGGCCGGAATACCCGCTTCATGGGCAAGCTCGGCGACGCGCAGCGTGGTGAGCGTCGTTTCCTGCGCCGGCTTGACGATGACCGAGCAGCCGGCGGCAAGCGCCGGGCCGATCTTCCAGGCCAGCATCAGCAGCGGGAAGTTCCACGGCAAAACACAGCCAACGACGCCGATCGGCTCGCGCACCACCATGGCCAACGCATTGGCGCCGACATTGTTGGTGTTGTCGTAGATTTTGTCGATGAGCTCGGCATGCCAGCGGATCGTATGAATGGTATCGGGAACATCGACCGTCTGGCATTCGCGCACCGGCTTGCCGCTGTCGAGGCTTTCCAGGACGGCGAGCTCGTGTCTGTTCCGCTCCAGGAGCTTGGCGAGCTTCAGCAGCACTTCCTTGCGCTCGCCCGGCGAGCGCAGCCGCCAGCGTCCGTCGTCGAACGCGTCCTTCGCCTTCTGCACCGCGAAGTCGACGTCGCTGGAATCGCAGGCTGCGATTTCGGCAAGGACCTCACCTGTCGCAGGGTTCGTGGTGGTGAAAGTCATGCCGGAATTTGCCGGACGAAATGCGCCGTCAATGAAGGCGTTCGTCGGAAACTGCAGTTCGGCGGCGATCGCCCTATATTCTGCGGCGGTCAAGGGTTCATGCATGATTGGCTCCCGACGTGATCTGGGCGACCGTGCGCTTCAACGTGGAAACGACGGTCTCAAGGGTTCTTTTCTCTTCGGAGTTCAGTCCGCGCAGCGGCGCCCGCACCGGGCCGGCTTTGAGGCCGATGATCTCGCAGCCGTGCTTGATCGATTGGACGAATTTGCCGCATTCGAGGAAATCCATCAGCGGCAGCATCGCGCTCATGATCGCGCGGCCCTTGTCGAAGTTCTTCTCGAGGACGCAGGCCTCGTAGAGAGCGACATGCTCGCGCGGCAGGAAATTGGAGCCGGCGCAGACCCAGCTTTTCGCGCCCCAGGCGAAGAATTCGAGCGCCTGGTCATCCCAGCCGCAGGACAGGGCAATATGCGGAAACTTCCGGGCGAGCCGGTGAAGATTGCCCATGTCGCCGGAGCTTTCCTTGATGGCGATCACGTTCTTCGACTTGCCGACGCGGGAGAAATACTCCTCGCCCATCACCACACCCATACGGGCAGGATAGTTGTAGAGCATGATCGGCAGATTGGCGGCGCGATCGACCGTCAGCGCATGGACCGCATTCTCGCGTTCGGTCGGCAGGGCGTATGGCGGCGACGACACCAGGATCGCATCCGCGCCGATTTCTTTCGCCGCCTTGGCATATTCGACCGAATCTTCTGTGCGCGTGGCGCCGGTGCCGATGATCAGCGGTAGCCGCGTGCCGATGACGTCCTTCGCATAGGCCGCGAGTTCGTGACGTTCCTGGCCGCTCTGGGCGTAGTATTCGCCCGTCGAGCCGCCGACGATGATGCCGTGGACGCCCGCCTCGATCAGCGACTCGAGCACGGCGGCAAATCCGGCCCGGTCGATCTGTCCGTTCTTATCGAGCGGCGTCACTGCCGGCGTATAGATCCCCTCAAATTTCACGACGACTTCTCCAATAATTGCGTGGCTGGACCGCCCACGAAGGCATCAGCCTTGAGGCCTTGCGGGGCGATGAACATCTCCATGTTCTCGCGAGACAATTCCCAGTGTTCGAAAACGAGATCGACGACGGCATCCTCGTCGTGAGCGCCGAGCGCCACGATGAAGCCGTCATGATGGTCGACGGCCAATTGCAGCCGCCGCCGCATATCCTCGTTTCTCGGCCGGAAAAACGTATGACCGATGCGCGCATGGTCGATGAGCAACCGGCCGAGGCTCGGCTGCATGTAGACGTTGCCCGACATCTCGCCGAAGATCTCGTGAAAGCGATTGTTCTCGAGAACCATCGCCATGGCATCCATGCTCTGGCTGGCGGCGCGGAACCGCTCCTGCGTCTGCTTCAGGTCCGACAGCTGGGCGGGCTTGAAGTTCTGGACGGCAAGACGGCCGATCGCCGCATAGATCATCGGCGCAACGAGAAAGAAATTCCGAAGCGTGGAGTGGTTCATCGGGATGACCCGCGCACCCCTGTTCTCACGAATGTCGATATAGCCCTCGCCGGCAAGGCGGCGGAATATGTCGCGCACCGGTGTCCGGGAAAGTCCGTATTTTTCACTCAAACTGGCCTCGTCCAGATCGGCGTCCGGGTCCAGTTCCATCGTCAGAATCTGGCGTTTCAGGTCCTCGTAGAGATTGCTCTTCGGTGTCTTCGCCATCGTCGATCTCCGGCCATTCGTTGCTCTACGCCCTGAAGATGGCACGCCTTTTTAACGGAGTCAAACGATTGTGTACTTTGCGTACACAATTATTATTCGGAGGATACACAATTATAGGCCGTTCCGACGGCCTGTCCAAGCGCATGATCCCTGCGTGGAGAGAAAACGGTTTAGGGGTAGAAAATTGGCGCCACTAATCGAGATGACAGAGATCAAGTGAGAACAGCTCCGCGGCGGTAGCCACCGCGGAGCTTCTTGCCAAACGGGTTATCGTAAAATAGGGCGCGAGAGTTCTCTGCGGCCGGGCATCGGAAAGCCCGGGCGCCGGCAAACCGGCGGCGCGCGGCCATCTGGGATTATCTCTCGATAGCGGCGGCATGTCGGGGGCGCCGGGGTCGGCGCCCCCGATGAAATCACGAGGCCAGAACGCCGCTCTTCTTGGCGGTCCAGGTGGCGATATAGTCCATCAGGCCGGGGTTGAGGCAATCATACGGCTCGATACCGGATGCCTTCAACTGCGCTCTGACGGCGTCCATCTTCGAAGGATCGAAGCCACTTTCGATGATCGACGAGACGAAGGCCGCAAAGCCGGGCTTTGCCCAGCCGGTTTCTTGGAAGCGTTCGGGATGGACGAACGACAATCCCTGGAACGGATGTTCGCGCTCGACCGGCCCATACATATGCACGCCGCATTCCTTGCAGGCATGCCGCTGGATCAGGGCAGCAGGATCGACGACGGCGAGCTTGTCGCCGTTCTCCAGCACTTCGACGTTTTCGGTCGGCGCGACCGCCACGACCGAAAAGGCCGCACCCTCGGGCTTCCAGCACTTCGTGCAGCCGCAGGCGTGATTGTGGGCGATATCGCCCTTGATCCTGACCTTCACGGGATTACTGGTGCATTTGCACACCAGCGTCCCGCCTGAAAAGGCAGCGTCAGTCGCTCGAAAGCCTGAATCCACTGCCGGATGAATGGCTATGCTGCTCATTGCTTTTCTCCCTTCCTCCCTGGCCGTTTGCGTTATGCCCGGCCGAGCTCTGCAATCAATTCGCCAGCCTCTGCGCGTGCCAGCGCAGATGCCCCTCCATGAATGTCGAAATGAAAAAGTAGGAGTGGCCGTAGCCTTCCTGCATGCGAAGCCTGAGCGGAATGCCCGCCGCCTCGCAGGCTTGCCTGAGTTCATCGGGACGCAAGCCGTCCTCCAGGAAGCTGTCCGCCGTCCCCTGGTCGACGAAGAGTTCCGGGAACCGGTGCCCGTCTTCGATCAACGAGAAAGCGTCATAAGCCCGCCAGGTCTTTTCATCGGGCCCAAGATATTTCCGCAATGCCGGTTTCGACCAGCCGGACACCGAGGGATGGCTGATCGGCGCAAAGGCCGAGCAGCTGCGGAAGCGGTCCGGGTTCTTGAGCGCGATGGTGATTGCGCCATGTCCGCCCATTGAGTGGCCGAATATCCCCTGGCGGTCCATATCGACGGGAAATTCTGCGGCAAGGAGGCGCGGCAGCTCGTCGGTGATGTAGCTGTACATGCGATAATTCGCCGAAAACGGCGGCTCGGTGGCGTCAACGTAAAAGCCGGCGCCCTTGCCGAACTGCCAATTGTCCGATTCATCCGGAACGTGGTCACCGCGGGGACTGGTATCCGGGCAGACGACGATCAGTCCGAGCTCGGCCGCAAGCCGCCGATATTCGCCCTTGTCCATGACATTGGCATGCGTGCAGGTCAGGCCGGACAGATACCACAGCACCGGGCAATTGCCCTTGGCCGCCTGCGGCGGCACGTATACCGCAAAGGTCATGTCGCAGTCGCAGGCCTCGGAGCGACTGACATAGACCCCTTGAGTGCCGCCATGAGATTTCTCGGTCGAGATGGTTTTCATGGCTCAGTAGACCACCACGCCGCGAATGCTTTCGCCCTTGTGCATCATCTCGAAGCCCTTGTTGATGTCGTCGAGCGGCATGGTGTGGG
>NZ_JAPPSO010000026.1:0-42792 GCF_036571585.1 Rhizobium sp. 268
CCCGGTCGGCACCCATGGCGAGTGCCGTGCGCAGCGTCTCCTCGGCCTTGGCAGGGCCGATCGACACCACCACCACTTCCCCGGCCTTGCCGGCTTCTTTCAGCCGCAGCGCCTCTTCCACCGAGATCTCGTCGAACGGGTTCATTGACATCTTCACATTGGCAAGCTCGACACCGGAACCATCCGGCTTCACTCGGATCTTCACGTTGTAGTCGACGACGCGCTTGACGGGCACGAGAATCTTCATGGTGTCCTTCCTTCAGGGGAAATTGGCTTCAGCGAAAATGCGCGCTCGCGCGCCATTTCGATTGTCGAATGGCGACATGGATACGCGCTTTTCCTCCAATTACAACGCTTCCATGCTAGCGGCGGGCGATTTGCCGGGCAATATATGGACGTTTACGTTCACGTCAATATTCTTGTCGGCGTCGACCCCAAGGAAGGCGTTGAACCTTGCGCCCGGCCGCGTCGACAGTGATGGCCGGACCGGTGCCGGGATCGCTTCTCACAGCCCGGGGCGTGACGATCTCTCGGTCGAAGAGCGGCACACCCGGCCGGCGCAACACCAGGATCGAAAGGGCACCGGCAAGAATGCCGCCGACATGCGCGCCCCAGGAAACGTCGCCGTCGGGTGCGACCGCCAGCATGAAGAATTGCTGGCCGATCCACAAAAGCAGCGGCACGAAGGCCGGCAGCGGCAGCGGCACGCGGAAGAAGACCAGAACCCAGACCTTGACGCGCGGATGCAGCAAGACATAGGCGGCAATCACACCGGAAATCGCCCCCGAGGCGCCGACCAGCGGCGCTTGCGACGTCATGCTCAGCAGACCGTGGCAGAGCGCGCCGGCGGCCGCGCACAGCAGATAGAAAATCAGGAAACGCAGATGTCCCATGGCATCCTCGACATTGTCGCCGAAGACCCAGAGGAAGATCATGTTGGAGGCCAGATGCCAGAAGCCGGAATGGACGAAGGCATAGGTGAGGTAAGTCAGCGGCTCCGGCACGATTTCCAGCCCCTGGGCCAGCACCGCGTCGCCAAAGGCGATCGCCGGGATATAGCCGAGCCCGACGGTCGTTGCCTGCGCTGCCTGCTCGCTCTCCAGGCTGGTGAAAAGCCAGACGGCGACATTCAATGCGATCAGTAAGAGCGTCACCCACTGGACCTTGATATATTTCAGCGTGTTGGCGTCATGAAAAGGTATGAACATCAAGCCCCCGGCAATCGTGATCGCGGCAAGCCTATCTGTTTTTTCCCGGAACCCAAAGCACATCCGCATGGCCGCGGTCATTTGCATGACGTGCGGCGACGAAGAGGAAATCGGAGAGCCGGTTGACATATTTCCTCGCCGGCTCGCTGACGATCTCGCCGTCGGTGCGGGCAAGCGCCACCATCAAACGCTCGGCGCGGCGCGCGATCGTGCGGGCCAGATGCAACTGCGCGGCGGCCGGGCTGCCGCCCGGCAGGACGAAGGACGTCAGGGGCTCCAGGCCGGCGTTCAACTGGTCGATGTCGCGCTCCACGCGGGCGACCTGCGCCTCGACGATCCGCAGCGGCTCATAGGCCGGTGGCTCGCCGGTATCGGGGGTGGCGAGATCGGCGCCGAGATCGAAGAGATCGTTCTGGATCGACATCAACATAGCGTCGAGTTCGGGCAGGCCTGATGTGTGCAGCCGCGCCAGCCCGATCGCGGAATTGGCCTCGTCGATCGTGCCATAGGCCTCGACGCGCAGATCGTCCTTTGCCCGGCGCGGGCCGGACACCAGCCCGGTCGTGCCGTCGTCGCCGGTTTTGGTGTAGATCTTGTTGAGTTTCACCATGTTGCACCGCCTGATAGGGGGAGGGTTGAACCACCCCACCCTCCGTCATGCTCGGGCTCGACCCGGGCATCCAGACCGCATCCAGCAGCGGCTAGGGGGATGGATCCTCGGGTCAAGCCCGAGGATGACGGAGAGTGGGGTTGGCATTGTTGCCAAACTCGCGCAGTCATACTGACACACACCGCGTTGGGGTGTTTCCTCAAGCCGCTTACCTCACCTCCCTCATTCCTGTTACGAGCACAGGAATGAGGGAGGATGTTTCGGCGTTCATCATCAAAAATGCCCCCACGGTCTTCTCACGTCGGCCGGCCGCCGCCGGTGAACCAGAGTGTTAGCATGATCAGGAAGACGGCGATGGCCTGCAAGAGGACGCGCAGCTGCATCAGCTTGTTGGAGCGATTGGCGTCGCCGCCCTTCATCATGTTGAAGAGGCCGCGGATCAAGACGAGGGCGACGCAGCCCATGACGATGATCGCGAGGATATAGGTGACGGTGGACATGGCATTCAGCTTTCTCAGTCCGTCCAGCGCATCAGGCGGTAGAAGAGGTCTGCCGGAAGCAGCCGCTTCAGGAACATGCCCTGCTTGGCCGGTGTCGTTACAGGATAATGTGGCCTCGGATTTTTCGAGTTCAATGCGTGTTTCAACACGGAATAGACCGCCTCCGGGCCAAGCTTGTGGCGGTTGACCGGGCCGGATCCGTCGAGTCTTGCCAGTTGCCTGACATAGTCGGCTGCGTGCGGCGAGTTCTCGACGTCGATATGTTCGTGGATCTTGGCGAGCGCGTTGGTGGTGAAACGGGTGGCAATCGGGCCGGGCTCGATCAGACTTACATGGATGCCGCTGCCCTGCAGTTCCATGCGCAGGGTGATGCTGAGGCCTTCGAGCGCAAATTTGGAGGCGGTATAGGCGCCGCGATAGCGATAGGGCACGACACCGAGAATGGACGAGCATTGCACGATCCGACCCTGACCGCATTTGCGCATCGCCGGGATCACCTGCCGCGTCAATTCGTGCCAGCCGAAGAAATTCGCCTCGAACTGGGCGCGCAGCGCTGCCGTCGAAAGATCCTCGACGGCGCCCGGCTGGCCATAGGCGCCATTGTTGAAGAGCGCGTCGATGCGGCCGCCGCTACGTTGCAAGACGGTGTCGACCAGCTCGGAAATCGTCTCGGGCCTGGCATAATCCATCAGGAAGGCTTCGATGCCGTCGGTTTCCAAGCCCGGCAGATCTTCCGGTTTGCGCACCGTCGCGAAGACGCGCCAGCCATCGGCTTTCAGCGCCCGCGCGCAATGAGCGCCTATACCGGACGAGCATCCAGTCACGACGATGCTGCGCTCTGCCGCCATGGAATGATTCCTGTACAAAATGGGACTCGTTTCCCATATTCGGCCAGAGGATACAATCTGGAAAGCCGGAGACGGAATGCCGAAGGCGCTGCGCACGATCTACGACGTGGTCTACGACGCGATCTGTCACATGGTCGAGGATGACGGCTTCGCCATGGCAAGCCATGTGGCGCTGTCGAGCCTGCTTGCGGTTTTCCCCTTCCTGATCTTTGGCACGGCGCTCGCAAGCTTCCTCGGCGCCGATCAGTTTTCCTCGACCGCCATCCATCTGATCTTCGACACCTGGCCCGAGGCGATCGCCAAGCCGCTCGCCGACCAGGTGCTGCAAGTACTGACCATTCCGCGCGGCGGGCTGCTGACGATCTCGGTGCTGGCGGCTGCCTATTTTGCTTCGAACGGCGTCGAGGCGCTGCGCATCTCGCTCAACCGCGCCTACCGGGTGCAGGAAACGCGGCCGTGGTATTTCACCCGCCTCGCCAGCCTCGGCTATGTGCTGATCGCGGTGATCATCTTTGCGGCGATCAGCATCCTGCTGGTCGCCGTACCGCTGGCGCTCGACTATGCCAGGAATTGGTTTCCGCTGTTTGCCGATACGCTCGACATCGTCTTCAGCTGGCGCATTTACGGCACGCTTGTCGTGCTGACCGTCGGGCTGCTGGTCATGCATCTCTGGCTGCCGGCCGGCAAACGGCGGGTCTTCGACGTCATTCCGGGCGTGCTGCTGACGCTGCTGCTCTGGCTTGCCGGAGCGCTGATCTTTGCCTATTACCTCGCGACCTTCGCCAACTACACCGCAACCTATGCCGGTCTCGCCTCGGTCATGATCGTGCTGATCTTCCTCTATATGGTCGGCGTCATTTTCATCATCGGCGCCGAGATCAATGCGGCGCTGATCAAATTCCGCGTCTTCCGGATGTTCTCCCACACCCTTTCGATTGTCGGCAGGGAGCGTGTCGAAAGGCCATCAGAGCCCGACAAGGCGGCGAATGTCGGCCCCTGACATGCCGCTGGCGCGCAACTCGCCAATCCCGCTGTCGCCCTGGCTTTTCGAAAGCTTGCGGCCGGCATTGTCGAGAATGAGACGATGATGGTGATAAACCGGCTGCGGCAGGCCGAGCAGCACCTGCAGCAGCCGGTGCACCGAGGTGGCCGGGAAGAGGTCGAGCCCGCGCACCACATGGGTGACACCCTGGAGCGCATCGTCGACCACCACCGAAAGATGATAGCTCGACGGAGCGTCCGAGCGCGACAGGATGACATCGCCCCAGACTTCCGGCTCGGCGGCGATCTCGCCCGATCTGCCGTCGCCGGTTTCCGTCCAGAACAGCAGCTCGCCGATCAGGTCGAGTGCCTTGCGCATATCGAGCCGCCAGGCATGTTTCTTCCCCGAGGTCAGCATCTCCTGCCGTTCGTCTTCCGGGCGCTCGCGATCGGTTGCGGGGTAAAGTGGCGTGCCGTCGGGATCGCGCGGCCAGGACTTGCCAGCGGCCTCATAGGCGGTGACGCGCGTCTTCACCTCGCCGCGCGTCAGGAAGGCCGGATAGACCAGGCCGCGTTCGATCAGTGCGTGCAGTGCCGCCCGATATTCGGGGAAATGTTCCGACTGCCGCCGCACCGGGCTTTCCCAGCCGACCCCAAGCCAGTCGAGCTCCCTGAGGATGCCGGCCTCGAACTCGGGCGTGCAGCGCGTCTGGTCGATATCCTCGATGCGCAGCAGCAGGCGGCCATGTTCGGCCTCCGCCATGTCGTGATTCAAGAGGGCCGAGAGGGCATGACCGAGATGCAGCTCACCGTTGGGGCTCGGCGCAAAACGAAAGACAGGTTTTTGACGCTCGCTCGTGGTCATGCTTTCTTCTGCCATGGATTTAGGTTTCGAACCACTGCGAGGCGATGTGCAGATCATCCGCAACGAAGACGACGTCAGGCAAGGGCTCGAAGCGCTGCTTCGCCTCGATCCGCGCCTTGTGCCGATCGCGGCGGATGCCGGGCCTGTGCCGCTGCGGCTGCGTGAACCGGGTTTTGCCGGCCTTGCCCATATCATCGTCTCGCAGATGGTGTCGCGCGCCAGCGCCGAAGCGATCTGGCGGCGCATGCAGCCGGCGGACGGTCTCCTGACCGCGGAAGGCTATACGCTGCTTCACGCCGAGGCCTGGCGCGACTTCGGCCTGTCGCGCGCCAAGGCCGAGACCTTGTCGCGGATCGCCGAAGCCGTTGCCTCCGGCCGCCTCGATCTTTCCGGGCTCTGCCTGATGCCGCCTGGTGAAGCGCTTGGAGAACTCACCGCGCTGAAGGGCGTCGGTCCGTGGACGGCAGAAGTCTATCTGATGTTCTGCGGCGGCCATGCCGATGTGTTTCCGGCCGGCGATGTCGCGCTGCAGAACGCCGTCGGTGCGGCATTCGGTCTCGCGGCACGGCCTCAGGCAAAGGCGCTAACGGCGCTGGCGGAAGCCTGGTCGCCGTGGCGCTCGGTGGCGGCACGGCTTTTCTGGGCCTATTACGCTACGAAAACACGGCGTGACATGGTGCCGACCGGCTGATCGGCAACACTCTTCAAATTGCCTTTATCCTCTGAATTTATTGGACTTCACAATCCTGTAACAACCGGCCTAATATACAGGTGCAGATGCCGAATCGATCAGGAGAGTCCCTTGACGATTGCAGTCTCCCCCCAGGCCCTGCCAGCGCTCGTCCTGAACGCTGACTACCGGCCACTGAGTTATTACCCCTTGTCGCTGTGGTCCTGGCAGGACGCGATCAAGGCGGTATTTCTCGACCGTGTGAACATCATCGCAGAATATGAACATTCGGTTTCCTCGCCGAGTTTTTCGATGCGGCTTCCGAGTGTCGTGTGCCTCAAGACCTACGTCCAGCCGTCCCGCAATCCCGCCTTCACCCGGTTCAACGTCTTCCTGCGCGACCGGTTCGAGTGCCAGTATTGCGGCGCCCATGACGATCTGACTTTCGATCACGTCATCCCGCGCGCCCATGGCGGCGAGACGACCTGGGAGAATGTCGTGGCCGCCTGTTCGCCTTGCAATCTGCGCAAGGGCAGCAAGCTTCCCAAGCAGGCGAGCATGTTCCCGGCGCAGAAACCCTATCAGCCGACGGTGCAGGATCTGCACAATAACGGCCGGCTGTTCCCGCCGAACTATCTGCACGACAGCTGGCTCGACTATCTCTACTGGGATACCGAACTGCAGCCCTGATCAGGCCGTCTTGCGAACGCCAACGAAAGCGAAGGCGGCCAGCAGGATTCCGGCAATCACGTTCCAGCCCGCAAAAGACAGGCCGAGCACCCGGAGCGCCGCATCGGTGCAGGACGGGCCCTTGATCGTGTTGAGCTCACCGAGCAGATCGCCGGCATTGGTGGTCATGCTGCTTGCCGTTGTCGAGCAAGTGGCCGGGCCCGGCCAGAAATGCCATTCGACTCCGGCGTGATAGACGCCCATGCCGGCCGTGACCAGCATCAGCATGCCGGCGGCGAGAATGAGCGCGCGGGTGATCCAGTTCGGCAGGCCGACGAGTTCCGAAACCGCGGCGAGGACGGCGATCGGGATGGCGTAATAGTAGGGCTGCCGCTGCAGCAGGCAGAGCGCGCAGGGAATATAGCCGCCGATATATTGGAAACCAAGCGCCGTGCCGACCGCGGCCGCCATGCCGATGGCGAGCAATATGGAATAGACGAAGCCGGGACGGGCGAGCGGCGAGGAAGTGGCAGTCATGGCGGAACTCCGCGAGATTTAGTGAGCGAAAGAGCGGTAGCCGACATATAGCACGATCACCGCAGTTGCACCGATGCCGACGATCTGGCCGAGGCGCTTCTCGATGAAGTCACGGATCGGCTCACCGTAGCGGCGCAGCAACCAGGCGAGGAAGAGGAAACGCGCGCCGCGGGCGATGATCGCCGAAACAATAAAAAGCCCCAGATTGACGTGGATGACGCCGGAGAGGATCGTGACGATCTTGATTGGCGGCAGATGCGCAAGTCCCGAAGTGACGAGCAGCAACAGGATCGTCTCGTAGGTGACATAGGCCTTCATCTGCTCGAAGGCGTCGAGCTTGCCGTAGAATTCGAGAACCGGCCGCGCCACCGTCTCATAGGCGAAATAGCCGAGCGCCCAGCCGGCGATACCCCCGAGCACGGAAGCAATGGTCGCGATCACCGCGTAGCGATAGGAGCGTTCCGGCTTGGAAAGCGCCATCGGCAGGAACAGCACATCGGCGGGGACGAGAAAGACGGAGCTTTCGACGAAGGCGATGACGGCGAGCCAGACTTCGGCCGATTTGCGCGCGGCCAGAGACATGGTCCAGTCGTAAAGTCTGCGGAGCATTCCGAACCCTTCCTGTTGCGGTGCAAAAAAGCTTTAGGGGCCGTGCGCGACGCTGTAAATGCCCGCCCGTGTCCTTCGTGCCACCCGCCGCCTAAAAATTTCGTGATACAGGCCCCGCCGCCCTCCCAAGATTTCATGTGATGGCGAATCGGCCATTCTGCGGCAAGCTGTCTCAAAGCGTGATGCCGAAAAGTGTGGGCGGTTTTGGGACGGCATCAAGCTCGAGCTGAATTGGGCGACGTGCAGGGTGGCATCAGAATGTTCAAAGTGATCGAAGGCGGCCGCGGGCAGGCCGTGCATATGGCCGACCGGCCCGAAGAGGGCGGCAGACCGAGCCGGGACGATGTGCGCCGGGAAGCGGCGCGACGGCTGAGCGAAAGCGGCTATCATCCGTCGCGCATCCGGGAATTTGCGACCGGCGTGCCAATGCTGGCGTCGCTTAAATATTTGTCGCTGCAGATCGATTTCGCAGCCGAGACATTGTCGCGGCTCGACCCGATCCCGGAGGATTTCCGCGCCGACGGCTATTGGCCGGCTGGCTGAGGCAATCGCATATCGCATTCGCAGACATGCGTCGGTATTGCCTCAGGAGAGGTCCATCGACTTTTCCCATTGCTGACGCAGGTCGTTCATCTCCGTGCGTTTCTGCGCCATTTCGCTGACGGCGGCGCGCAGATTGGGATGACGCGACATGAACATGTTGAAGTCGCGCCGTTCGAGCACTTCGAACTGGCAGAAATCGACGGCGATGACATCGGCCGTGCGCCGTCCGCCGGTCAGAAGCGCCATTTCGCCGAAGAAGGCGCCAGGCTCAAGGCGGATCGCGCCGCTTGCGAGCCGGACTTCCACCGCCCCCGAAGAAATGAAATACATGCCGTCGCCGCGGTCGCCGCGGCGGATGACGCGTTCGCCGGGTGGAGCGGATTTTGCCTTGAAGAGCAGCAGCAGTTCCTCCTGCGCGTCTTCGTTAACCTCGGAGAACAAAGGAAAAGTCTCGATCAGCTGCTGCATTTTCAGCTGATGCTCGCGTTCGCGCTCCTCGCCGAGCGCCCTGATCTTTTCCAGTTCCTTGCTGAGCGCCTTCTGCCTCGCCCTGCCGTAGCTTTCCCAAAGGGAGGGCCATCTCGAATGGGCAAATTTCTTCAACCCGTCGGTCGCCAGGATCACGATCGGGTTGAGCGTGATCGACAGGATTGCAGCGGCAAGGATCAGATCCTGGCCCTCGTGCGGCAGCAGCCCGAGCGAGACGCCGAGGCCGGCGAGGATGAAGGAGAATTCGCCGATCTGGGCAAGGCCGCCGGCCAATGTCAGCCCCAGGCCGATCGGATATCGCAGCAGTAAGACGATGAAGAAGGTGATGATGGCCTTGCCGAGGATGACAAGCGCCAGCGCGCCGATCACCGCCAGCGGCTGGCTGACCAGGATCGATGGATCGAAGAGCATGCCGACGGAGACGAAAAACAGCACGGAGAAGGCGTTCTGCAGCGGCAGCGAGTCGGCGGCCGCCCTGTGGCTGAGCTGGGATTCGCTCATGACGACGCCGGCAAAAAAGGCGCCGAGCGCAAAGGAGACGCCGAAGATCGCCGCCGAGCCGAAGGCGATGCCCAGCGCGATCGCCAGGACCGTCAGCGTGAAGAGTTCACGCGAACCGGTGCGGGCGATCATCGTCAGCAGCCAGGGCACGATGCGCGGGCCGAGGAAGATCGCCATGGCGGCGAAGCCGGCCACCTTCGCCAGCGTCAGGCCGATCGTCAGCGCCAGGGAAAGCTCGCCGAGGCCGTGGTTGGTGGTCGCGGCGGCGTTGCCGCCAAGAAGCTCTGCGAGCGCCGGCAGCAGCACCAGCGCCAGCACCATCACCAGATCCTCGACGATCAGCCAGCCGACGGCGACGCGCCCGCTTGGCGCGTTGACGAGATTGCGCTCCTCCAGCGCCTTCAGCAGAACGACAGTGCTGGCCACAGACAGGCTGAGGCCCAAGACGATGCCGGCGCCCAAGCTCCAGCCCCAGAGTTTGCAAAGGCCGATGCCCAACAGGGTGGCGAGGATGATGCGCCCGATCGCGCCCGGCACGGCGATCCCTCGGACGGCGAGCAGGTCCGAGGCGGAAAAATGCAGGCCGACGCCGAACATCAGAAGGATGACGCCCATTTCGGCGAGCTGCCCGGCAAGGGCGGTATCGGCGACGAAACCCGGCGTAAACGGCCCCATCAGAATGCCGGCGAGGAGATAGCCAACGAGCGGCGGCAGCCGCAGCCGGTCGGCGCCATAACCCAGGATCGCCGCGAAAACGAAACTGACGGCGACCGTTGCGATAAGCCCTACTTCCTGATGCACGTCCGACCCTTCCTGTGATGGCGGCGGCCACTCTGTACGAAGTGCAAGCAAAATTAAACAGTTGATTTGGCGGGTAGCGGCCCTTGTTCGCAATCCTTGCGATCAGGCGTAGAACTGGTCTGCTGTCGTCTGCACCAAGCCCGGGCGGGCGGCGATCTTGGAACCAGTTGCGTCTTTTCTCGTTGCCCTTTCATCCAGAAAGGAGAAACGACATGCGGAAGATCATCCTGAATTGTACTATAGCGGCCCTTGCCGCCTGCTCGTTTGCAGCGCCTGTTCTCGCCGACAGCGTCTATGTTAGGGAACGTACCTATGATGACGGTTATCGTCATGAACGGGTGAGACCCGGCATAACCATCAGCGAGCGTGGCGTCACTTTCGGTGCGGTGCGCGAACGTGAACACCGCCGCTATCGCGACAACGGCTGCGAAACCAGAAGTGTCACCCGTCAGACCGACGACGGCGAAGTGACCAAAACGGTCCGGCGTTGCAATTAACTGGAACTACGCGACAATGACGAAGCCCGGTTCGAAGAGCCGGGTTTTCGCCTTTCGTGGCGCTGATATCGCAATCCAGTGGTGAAACTCGTCCGTCGGTGTTATGAGCACGCCTTTGGTAGAAGCGCATTCCCAGCGCAAACACCGCCTGCACAGGATTTCGAGTATGATTGAACTTACGCCGTCCCAGATCGCCGCGCTGAAACTCGCCAGGGATGGAGACCTTTACCCTCAGCCGGCCAATAAATGGACGCATCAGAACGCAACGGTGACCTACGCGAAAAACGACCGCTGGAAAGAGCGGCCGCAGAAAATAAAATCGGTCACTGCCAAGACGCTGGGCGAGTTGAAGGAACCAGGTTTCCTCGAGGGGCGGCACCTCGATGACGATGTCACGAAAGACGTCTACGGCATTACCATGGCCGGCAAGATGTGGCTGCTGAAGAACAAGTAGTTTCGGATGTGAATACGGTTCGTGCTTCCGCGTCAGCTTGTCGATGCGGAGGCGCGGACGAACGTATCGGGATGACGGTTTTAGTGGCCGGAGCACTGTCTAAACCGGTCAGCCATCCTTCCTAACGGAACTGCGGCGCGACAGCCTTCGCTCTATGAGCTTCGGCTTGCTGAGCCGAAGCTCATAGAGCGAAGGCTGGTGCCCCATGCCGGGGTCGAACCAGCACTTCTTTCGAAACTCGATTTTGAGTCGAGCGCGTCTACCAATTCCGCCAATGGGGCAACGGAGTGAACGGGCGGCTGTCTAACATGCGAGCGCCCGCACGCGCAAGACGGGCAAGCGAAGTTATCGGACTGATCCGGTAGAGACATCCGGCCTCGTTTCGAGGCCGGATGCTTGCGATATCAAAGCTCTCTATTTTTATGCATGTCGTTATCCCCGAACCGCTGGCACACTTCCGGGCGACATGCATTAATGGGCGGCGGCGGGCGCCGGGCTGGTCAGGCCGGACTTCTTCAGCGTGATCGCCAGGATCGAGGCCAGCAGGCAGAAAGCGCCGGCGACGAAGAAGGCGGGCAGGTAGCTCGACAGCTCCGTGCGCGACAGGCCGGCGCCATAGGCGGCGGTAGCGGCGCCCAACTGATGGCCGGCAAAGACCCAGCCGAAGACCAGGCCGGCCTTTTCGCGGCCGAAGCGGTCGGCGGCGATCTTGACGGTCGGCGGCACGGTGGCGATCCAGTCGAGGCCGTAGAAGATGGCAAAGATGGAGAGGCCGTAGAAGCTGAAATCGCTGAAGGGCAGATAGAGCAGCGAGAGGCCGCGAAAGCCGTAGTAGAAGAACAGCAGCCAGCGATTGTCGAAGCGGTCGGACAGCCAGCCCGAGCCGATGGTGCCGAAGAAATCGAAGATGCCCATGACGGCGAGCACACTGGCAGCAGCCACCGGCACGATGCCGAAATCGCCGCAGAGAGTGACGAAATGGGTCTGGATCAGGCCATTGGTGCTGAGCCCGCAGATGAAGAAGGTGGCAAACAGGATCCAGAAGGTCGAGGTCTTGGAGATTTCCCTGAGCACGGTGATCGGCGTCATCAGCGCAACGCCGAGAGAGGTTCCCGCCGGCGGCGGTGTCACCTGCGTTTCGCCGACGGACGGCAGGTTCAGGTCGGCCGGCCGGTCTCGCATGAAAGCCAGCACGGCCAGAGCTGCGACCATGATCATGGCGCAGACGAAAAACACCGTCGATCGCCAGCCGTAGCGTTCCGTCAGCTCCGCCATTAGCGGCAGAAAGACGAGCTGGCCGGTAGCCGAGCTCGCCGAAAGCATGCCGACGACGAGGCCGCGATGCTTGGTGAACCAGCGGGTTGAGACGGTGGCCGCGAGCACCATAGCCGTCAGACCCGTGCCGAAGCCGACGACGACGCCCCAAAGCGCCAACAGATGCCAGAGCTTGGTCATGAACAGCGAACCGATGAAACCGGCGCCGATCAGGGCCAGGGCGAAAACGATGACCTTGCGCACGCCGAAATAATTCATGAAGGCGGCGGCGAACGGTCCCATGAAGCCGAAAAGGATCAGGCGGATCGCAAGGGCCGAGGAAATCTGCGAGGTCTCCCAGCCGAACTCGTCCTGCAGCGGCTTGATGAGAACGCCGGGTGCGCCCATGGCGCCGGCCGTGACCAACATGGTGAGGAAGGTGGCGGCGACGACGACCCAGCCGTAGTGGATGTTGCGCCGGGCAAGGGTGGAGGCAAGGGCTGTGGAAACCATAGGCGAGATTCCGTTCGGATTCAGCTTCGGGAAGATACGGGAATGCTTTACATGATGGCCATCATATTTCTTGCCTATTGATGATGGACGTCATATATTTTGTCAAGCGACTATTTCTGGAGTTTAAAAATGCGGGTCAGCCGCGAGAAATTTGCCGAAAACCGAGAGAAAATCCTGAGCGTTGCCGGCGTGCTCTTTCGAGAGAACGGTTTCGACGGCGTCGGCGTCGCCGACATCATGAAGGCGGCCGGGCTGACGCATGGCGGTTTCTACGGTCACTTCGCGTCGAAGGACGACCTGGCGCTGGAGGTCAGCCGCAAGCTGATCGACAAGGTCGAAACGCGCTGGAAGGAGCATATCGCCGATTCTCCGGACCGGCCGCTGGAATCGCTTCTCGACCACTATATCCACTGGCGAACGGTCGACGATCCGGGCGGCAGCTGCGTCTTCGCGACTCTGATCCAGGAGGTCAGCCGCAGCCGCGGTGCGGTGCGCGCCGTCTTCAGCGACGGGCTCTCCGTGCTGGTCGACACGCTCGCCGATATCGTTCCCGGAAAGAGCGAAGAGGAACGCCGCGCCAATGCCGCTACCACGCTCTCCTCGATGATGGGCGCCGTCATTCTTGCCCGCGCGGTGGAAGACCGGGCGCTTGCAGAGCAGTTTCTGGTGACGATGCGCCGGCAGCTCGATCCCAGCAGTAGTTTTTAATCTGGAAAGACAATGTTTCGCTCTCCCTCTTCTGCCCATAGAGGGAGTGTGATCTGTCTTACCGATGCCTCAGGCGGCCAGCGGCTATTTGAAGCCGGCGACGGCGTGTGGGATATAGGGTGCTTCCAATGCGGCGATTTCCTCAGTGGTGAGCTTGACCGAGAGCGAGGCAACGGCGTCGGTCAGGTGGTTCGGTTTGGAAGCGCCGATGATCGGGGCGGTCACCGCACTCTTCTGCAGGATCCAGGCGGTTGCGACCTGGGCGCGGGAGACGCCGCGAGCCTTGGCGATCTCTGCCACCGCCTCGACGATCTTGCGATCGGCATCGATGGACTGCGTGTAAAGCGTCTTGCCGAATTCGTCGGTTTCGCTGCGCGCTGTCGCCTCGTCCCAGTCGCGGGTCAGGCGGCCGCGGGCAAGCGGGCTCCAGGGGATGACGGCGATCTTCTGATCCTCGCAGAGCGGCAGCATTTCGCGCTCTTCCTCACGGTAGAGCAGGTTCAGGTGGTCCTGCATGCTGACGAATTCGGTCCAGCCGTTCAGCCTCGAGACGTAGAGCGCCTTGGCAAATTGCCAGGCATACATGGAGGAGGCGCCGATATACCGCGCCTTGCCTGCCTTGACGACGTCGTGCAGCGCCTCCAGCGTTTCCTCGATCGGCGTCGTATAGTCGAAGCGGTGGATCTGGTAGAGGTCGACATAGTCTGTGCCGAGGCGGCGCAGGCTGTTGTCGATCTCGTCGAAGATCGCCTTGCGCGACAGGCCGGCGCCGTTAGGGCCCGGCCGCATGCGGTTGAACACCTTGGTCGCCAGCACGATGTCCTCGCGCTTGGCGAAATCCTTTATGGCGCGGCCGACGATCTCCTCGGAGGAGCCGTTGGAATAGGTGTTGGCGGTGTCGAGGAAGTTGATGCCGAGGTCAATCGCCTGCCGGATCAACGCCCGGCTTTCTTCCTCCCGCAGGCTCCAGGCATGATTGCCGCGGCCGGGATCGCCGAAGGTCATGCAGCCCAGGCAGATTTTCGAGACTTCCAGGCCGGTTTTCCCAAATTTTGCATATTCCATGAAACGACTCCGTGATGAATTTGCTGATCCAAATCCGATGCCCCAAATCCGATGTCGTTGGACCGCCTTGTATGATCTAGTGCGGAAACCGGCAAAGTCGCAGGGCGCCGGGCGAAGAATCCGTCCGGCGATGCGCACAACAATGCGTGATGGGCTTTGAAGCAGGGGGGCGGTCATCGCCGTCCGGACCGGTCGCTTGCGCAATTGCAGCACAAGGTGTTAGCTGGTGCAGCATTCACTGGATTTCGCCTATGCTACTGCCGTCCCACAATCGCTACGACGATCTCTATCGCGATTTTTCGTGGCGGATTCCCGAAGATTTCAATATCGGCCGCGCCGTCAGCGACGACTGGGCGGCGAGGGCGCCGGAGCGCGTCTGCCTCGAACATTTCAGCCCGGACGGGCATCACCGCAGTTTGACCTATCGCGCGCTCGCCGACCGTTCCTCGGCCTTTGCAAATGCGCTGGTTTCACTTGGCATAAAACGCGGCGATCGCGTCGCGCTGCTCCTGCCGCAATCCTTCGAGACGGTGATCGCGCATGTGTCGATCTACAAGACTGGCGCGATCGCCTTGCCGCTGGCGCTGCTCTTCGGCGTCGAGGCGCTGGAATACCGGCTGAAGGCGGCAGGGGTGGCGGCCGTCGTCACCAATGGCTTCGGTCTCGAGCGCATCCGGCAGATCCGGGAGCGCCTGCCGATGCTGAAACATATCGTCAGCATCGACGGGGCGACTGCCGATGCGGCCGACTTCGGCGAACTGGTGGATGGCCATTCTCCCGTCTTTGATGTCGTCAAGACCGGTCCGGACGATCCGGCGTTGATGATTTTCACCTCGGGAACGACAGGGCCGCCGAAGGGCGCGCTGCATGGCCACCGCGTCCTACCCGGCCATATTCCCGGCATGCAGTTTGCTCATGAGGGTTTTCCGAAAGCGGGCGACAAGGTCTGGACGCCGTCCGACTGGGCCTGGGCGGGCGGGCTGCTCAACGCGCTGCTGCCGAGCCTTCTGCTCGGCGTTCCCGTCGTCTCGTCGCCGGCGCAGAAATTCGACGCCGACATGGCCTATCGCATCATGGCCGAGATGGGGGTGCGCAACGCCTTCATTCCGCCGACGGCGCTGAGGTTGATGAGATCCGTTGCCGATCCGCGCTCGAAATACGATCTGGTGCTGCGCACCATCGGCTCGGCCGGAGAGGCGCTCGGCCGTGAGACCTATGAATGGGCGCAAAGGACGCTCGGCATCACCGTCAACGAATTCTACGGCCAGACGGAGTGCAATTTCGTGCTCTCGTCGAGCGCTGCCCATGGCGTGACCAGGGCCGGCGCCATTGGCCGCGCGGTACCCGGACACCGCGTCGCAATCGTCAGCGAAGCCGGTGACGAATTGCCGACGGGCGAACCGGGCCAGATCGCCATCGCCAGTCCCGATCCCGTGATGTTCCTCGGCTACTGGGACGATGCGGCGGCGACGAAACGAAAATTCGCAAAGAACTGGCTGCTCACCGGCGATGTCGGCCGGCAGGATGCCGATGGCTACGTCGCCTTCGAGGGCCGCGACGACGATGTCATCACCTCGTCGGGATATCGCATCGGCCCGGCCGAAATCGAGGATTGCCTGATCGGCCATCCCGCCGTGCAGCTTGCCGCCGCCGTCGGCAAACCCGATGCGGTGCGCACCGAGATCGTCAAGGCCTATATCGTTCTGTCGCTGGGCCATCAGCCAAGCGAGGCGCTGGCCGCCGATATCAGGGAATGGGTGAAGACGCGGCTTTCAATGCATGAATATCCGCGTGAGGTGGAATTCATCGATGCCTTGCCGCTGACGACCACCGGCAAGGTGATCCGCCGGCTGCTGCGCGAGAGGGCGGCGGCCGAAGGTCAGCCGTGCTAGCCCCGGCCGGCGAGCGACATGATCTTCTCGCGCAGCATTTTCGCCATGTTGCGGGTGCTGCGGTACATGTGGAGCTGGGCTGAGACCTGACGCATGTCGCGGTCGCTGTTCTGCGTCAGGCCGATCACCAGCGTTCCCATTTCCTCGCGCTCCTGCCAGAAGCGGCTCATGATCGGATGGTCCGAGACGGCGCAGGAATCGGAGCGGACGATATTGGCGTCGTCGAGATGCCATTCGGTGAGTTCGCTCATCAGCAGCTTGCCCGGCGAAAAGCGCGCATAGTTCTCGTCATAGGCGGTCTTCCAGGTATAGGCCTCGCCACCCATCATCAGCACGACGATGGCGGCGATCGCCTTGCCGTTGAGATCGATCGTGTGAATACGCACGGCATCGACGGCGGCAAGGTTCGACACCGCCTCGCGGGCGAAGGCCGTGTGATAACGATCGGTGACGAGAGCGCTTCGGCGCTTGCCCTTCCAGCCACCGGCTTCCATTGCCAGGAATTCCTCGAAGCGGATATGGATTTCGCGCGGTTGCCGGGCGACGGCATAGACCGCTGTTCCCAACTCCTCCAGCAGGCGCCACTGGCGGCGCATCTCGCGCATATGCGAGGAGGAGATGGTTTTGCCGAGATAGGCCGGCGCCTCTTCCTCGCTCTGCAGCATCGGGCGCAAATAGGGATTGGTGACGGTGACGGGAAGATTGCGGCTGAGCGCCACGGCCTTGATCATCCGCACGAAGATACCGTTCAGCCTGAGATCGGGCAGGACCACGATTCCGGGCAGATTGAGGTCGCGCGCGGTCAGTCCCTCGAAGAGATTGTCGAGAGTCTCGGCAGCATCCTCGCTGTCGACCAGCGGCGTGCCGAGCGGGCCGAAGCTGTTCGACCAGCCGCGGATGATCGATGGGCCGACGGCAAACCCCGGCTTGTCGACCGAAAACGGCATTAGAAAACGCATGCGGCTGCGGCCGGCATTGTGGTCGCGGATCAGGGCGAAGTTCACCTGCCGGTCTTCGAGCCGCGGCATGGCGGGCGCGAGGAAGCGGCCGGAGAAGAAGACGTTCGGCTCCATCGCCCGGTTGGAGAGGAAGTCGAGTTCTTCCTGCAGTTCATAGCCGAGCTTGCCGGGATAGAGGCAGAGTTCGCGCCCCGGCCGGCCGATCTCGGCGCGGGCCTCAGCCCGCGGCGCTTCGAAATGCAGCGCGGCGAGATCATGCACCATGCGGTTGGCAATGCTATCGGTGCTTTCGGTAACGGGAGGAATACGCACCATCTATCGAACTCTCATTTCTGGCGTTGCGGCGGAGGGGCTGGCAAAGGCGAAAAGGACGATGCCGAGCGTGCGGCGCACGGCAAGATGCAGCAGGATTGCCTCGACCGCCATGGCAGAAGCCGTGGCGATCGCGGTGCCCTCTATGCCGTAATGCGGGATCAAAGCGAGGTTGAGACCGACATTGGCGGTCAGAGCGCCGGCGTAGAGCGCGACGCAGAGGTTCTGCTTGCCAGCCATCATCAACAGCGTTTCGGCCGGGCCGACCAAAGACTTGGCGAGGATGCCGGCAAGCAGGATCGCCATGACCAGATAACCTGATGTGAAGACGCCGCCGAAGAGCGACAGCAGAAGATGGCCGGCGGCAAGTACCACAAGGCCGACGCCGAGTGCCGGCCAGAAAGTCCAGCGGGCGGCGTCGATGGCGGCGGTCGCCAGCTGGGCGTGGTCGCCTTCGGCGATGATCGAGGAAAAGCGCGGGCCGGAGGCTGCCTTGACCGAGAAATTGATGAAATGCACCAGCGCCATCGTCTTGGCGGCGGCGAAATAGATGGCGACATCGTGCGGCTCGAGGAAGATGCCGACGACGACGACATCGGAATTGGTGAGCAGGAAGCTCACGCCCTCGATCAGGAAAATCGGAAAAGCGACGCTGAACCAGGCGAGGAAATCGATTTTGCGCGGGCCTTCGTCATAATGCCGGCGAAGGCGATAGAGCGTTGCAGCATACTGGCCGAGCGCGGTGACGAAGGTCGCGACGAGCGCCGCCTGCATCGCGGTGACGGCCGTATGCTCGGCGCCGATGGCAATGGCGATGAGCATGAAGGCGATGATCAGGATCGGACGGACGATATAGACCGGGCTAAGCGCCATGACCGGCCAATGGTTCGCTCGCGACGTGCCTTCCAGAATGTCGCCGAGCGCGATCATCGGCATGGCAAGCAGGCCGAGGAATATCGGGACGAGATAATAGACTTGGATCATATGGCCGAATAAATGCAGCCCGAGCATGCCGGCGGCGAGCACCGCGATGCCTGAAAGCAGCGCGAAGATGCGCGCCGTGCCGGTGAGGCCGCGGATTTCCTCGAAAGCGCCGGCCGCCCTGTATTGCGGCAGAAAGCGGATGATCGCCGTGTGGAACCCAAGACACGAGAGATCGCCGAAGACGACGACCAGCACCCAGACGAAAACGAAAATGCCATATTCATATTCGCCCATCAGCCGGGCAAGCACGATCTGGGAGATGAAGGCGAGGGCTGCGCTGAGGATTCGGATCGAAAAGGCCGTCAGCGCCATGCGCTGAGCGGCCGCCTTCTCACCACGTTCGGTGAGCACGGCCGCAAGCATGCGCAGCGCACGGCCGCCGATCGGGCGCAGACCCGCGGGCAGCATCTTTTCCGCTGTTTCTATGACCGCCATGATGAACACGCAAAACTCTGAAGGTCAGGCAAATCGTCCCGAAGTCTTGACAGAACAGGGTTAAGAAACGGTTCCGGATCGGGCTTGTCACCGATGCTGAAATCGCGGTTTTCCTGCGCGGCCGCGGAAAAGAAAATGCCGCCCGAAGGCGGCATTTTCACGATCTTTGGGGCTTGCCTCAGACCTGCTCGAAGGCGCCGTGGCAATGCTTGTATTTCTTGCCGGAACCGCAGGGGCAGGTCTCGTTGCGGCCGACCTTGCCCCAGGTAGCCGGGTCGTCCGGATTGCGGTTCTCCGGCGAAACGATGACTTCCGATGCCTGGTAGATCGCCGGGGCGAAATCGTCCTCGCCTGTGGTCGGATCGAGGTGATGGGCCTGCATCAGCGGCGGTTCGGGTTCGGCAGGGGCCTGCTGCACCAGCTCGACGCGCATCAGCTGGGCGGTCACGGCCTCGCGCAGATTGTTAAGGAGGCTCGTGAACAGCTCGAAGGCTTCCGACTTGTATTCCTGCAGCGGATCGCGCTGGGCATAGCCGCGGAAGCCGATGACGGAGCGCAGATGGTCGAGATTGACGATGTGCTCGCGCCAGAGATGATCGAGCGTCTGCATAACGATCGAGCGTTCGACATAATGCATAATGTCGTCGCCGAAACGCTCGGCCTTTTCGGTGAAGGCGGCGTTGGTGGCTTGCGTCAGGCGCTCGCGGATGTCGTCTTCGCCAATGCCTTCTTCCTTCACCCAGTCTTCGATCGGCAGGTCGAGATTGAGAATGTTCAGAGCACCGGTCTTCAGGCCGGCGGCATCCCATTGCTCGGCGTAGGCGCGCTCGGGGATATGCTTGTCGACCAGATCCTCGATCACCTCACGGCGCATGTCGGAAACGGTTTCGGAAATATTGGTCGATTCCATCAGTTCGAGGCGCTGCTCGAAGATCACCTTGCGCTGATCGTTGAGAACGTCGTCATACTTCAAGAGGTTCTTGCGGATATCGAAGTTGCGGGCTTCGACCTTCTTCTGCGCGCGCTCCAGAGCCTTGTTGATCCAAGGGTGGACGATCGCCTCGCCCTCCTTGAGGCCGAGCTTGGTCAGCATGCTGTCCATACGGTCGGAGCCGAAAATGCGCATCAGGTCGTCCTGAAGCGAGAGGTAGAATTTCGAGCGGCCGGGGTCGCCCTGACGGCCGGAGCGGCCGCGCAGCTGGTTGTCGATGCGGCGGCTTTCATGGCGTTCGGTGGCGATGACGTAGAGACCGCCGGCTTCCAGCGCCTTCTGCTTGAGTTCCTTGATCTCCTCGACGATTGCCTGGATCCGGGCTTCACGCTCCGGACCGGCTTCGACTTCGCCGAGTTCGCGCTCGATGCGCATCTCGAGGTTGCCGCCGAGCTGGATGTCGGTACCGCGGCCGGCCATATTAGTGGCGATCGTGATGGCGCCGGGCACACCGGCCTGGGCGACGATATAGGCTTCCTGCTCGTGGTAGCGGGCGTTCAGCACCTGGAAGTCGTCGAAGCCCTGTTTGCGCAGGCGCTCTGCGAGCAGTTCCGATTTCTCGATCGACGTGGTGCCGACCAGCACCGGCTGGCCGCGCTTATGGGCGTCGAGAATCTCCTCGATGATCGCCTTGAACTTCTCGTCGAAGGTCCGGTAAACCTCGTCGTCCTCGTCGATACGCTTGATCGGCAGGTTGGTCGGGACCTCGATGACGTCGAGGTTGTAGATATTCCCGAATTCTTCCGCTTCCGTCTGTGCCGTGCCGGTCATGCCGGCGAGCTTGGCGTACATGCGGAAATAGTTCTGGAAGGTGATCGAGGCCAGCGTCTGGTTTTCCGGCTGGATCTGCACCTTTTCCTTGGCTTCGAGCGCCTGGTGCTGGCCTTCGGAATAACGGCGGCCGGGCATCATGCGGCCGGTGAATTCGTCGATGATGACGACTTCGTCGTTGCGGACGATATAGTCCTTGTCGCGCTGGAAGAGCTTGTGGGCCTTCAGCGCGTTGTTGACGTGGTGGACGATCGCGACGTTCTCGATGTCGTAGAGCGCGTTGCCCTTCAAGAGGCCGGCCTGGCGGAGCAGGTCCTCCAGCTTCTCGGTGCCCTCTTCGGAGAAGTTGGCCGAGCGCTGCTTCTCGTCGATCTCGTAGTCGCTGGGGACGAGCAGCGGAATGAAGGCGTCGATCGTATTATAGAGTTCGGAGCGGTCGTCGAGCGGACCGGAGATGATCAGCGGCGTGCGCGCTTCGTCGACGAGGATCGAGTCCACTTCGTCGACAATCGCGAAGTTGTGGCCGCGCTGGACCATCTGGTTCTTCTCGTACTTCATGTTATCGCGCAGATAATCGAAGCCGAGTTCGTTGTTGGTGGCGTAGGTGATGTCGCAGGCATAGGCCGCGTGGCGTTCCTCGTCGGACAGGCCGTGGACGATGACGCCGGTGGTCATGCCGAGGAAACTGTAGACGCGGCCCATCGTCGCGGCATCGCGCTGGGCGAGGTAATCGTTGACGGTGACGACGTGCACGCCTTTGCCGGACAGCGCGTTCAGATAGACCGGCAGGGTGGCGACGAGGGTCTTGCCTTCGCCGGTCTTCATCTCGGCGATCGCATTCGAATGCAGGATCATGCCGCCGACCAGCTGTACGTCAAAAGGCCGCAGGCCGAGAACGCGGCGGGAGGCTTCGCGCACGACCGCGAAGGCCGGGATCAGGATGTCGTCGAGCGTCTTGCCCTCGGCGAGCAGAGCGCGAAACTCGACGGTCTTTGCCGCCAGCTGCTCGTCCGTCAGGGCCTTGGTCTTCTCTTCGATAGAGTTGATGGCAGCGACGTTCGGCTGGAAAGACCGCACGCGGCGGTCATTGGAGGACCCAAATAACTTGCGGGCTATACCGCCAAAGCTGACCATATGACTGGTCCTTTCTCAATATTCATCCCCGGCGTTTGTTGTTCGCGGCCCAGCCGAAAATCAGGCGCGCGCCTTAAAACGCCCGGAAACTGTTCTGGACGCGAGGTTGCGTGACAGATAAGAGGGGGGTCGAATGATGTCAACGGATTTGGCGGATACAGAAAGGCCACAATCCGGTGTTGATGGCTATTTTGGGCCGATTCAGGCGATGCTGAAACCGGCGATGTAACTGTGAAGGGTATTTCATGTTGAGCACCAACAAACTTGCCGTTCTGGCTTTCGCAACTGTTGTTGCGTTCCAGGCCCCGGCCTATGCCGATGACGCCGTCATCGCCAAGGTTGGCAATCTGGAGATTCACCAGTCGGAACTCGACCTTGCCGTCGCTAATCTCGATCCGCAGCTGGCGCAGCTGCCCGACGACCAGAAGAAAGTCGCAGCCCTTTCCGCCGCCATCGACGTGAAGCTGCTCGCCGCCGACGCTGCGGCCGAGAAGCTCGATCAGACCGACGAATTCAAGAAGCGCATGCAGTATCTCACGGACCGCGAGCTGCACAACGCCTACTTCAAGAAGCATGTCGTCGACATCGTGACGCCTGAAGAAGTCAAGGCTCGCTACGACAAGGAAGTCGCCGCCCTGCCGAAGCAGGAGGAAGTCCACGCCCGACATATCCTCGTCAAGACCGAGGACGAAGCCAAGGACATCATCAAGCAGCTCGACGCCGGCAAGGATTTCGCCGAACTCGCCAAGGAAAAGTCCACCGATCCGAACAAGTCGGAAGGCGGCGACCTCGGCTATTTCTCGCGCGGCCGCATGGTCAAGGAATTCGAGGACGCAGCCTTCGCGCTTGAGAAGGGCACCTATTCCAAGACTCCGGTTAAAACCGATTTCGGTTATCATGTCATCAAGGTCGAGGATAAGCGCGACGCCCCGCCGCCGCCCTTCGAGCAGGTGCAGGACCAGGTTCGTCAGCTCGTCATGCGCGACAAGTATCTTGAGCTTCTGAATAAGGCGAAGGCCTCGGCCAAGATCGAAATCAGCGACGAGACGCTGCGCAAGGGTTACGACCAGGCCAACAAACAGCCGGAACCGGGCAGTGAGCCCGTCGCGCCGGCGCCGAAGCAGTAATAGTCGCATCAGGGCCCGGTTTTTCCGGGCCCTTTAATATCGTTGTTGTTGTCGCATTTCCGGACGGCGAATCGTTTTCGATTCCGCCTGGAAATGCCCATTGGCAGGTTTCATCATGTCCGGTTCCGTCTCTCCGCTCGCCCCGAAATCCTTCGTCTCGATGCCGCCGCTGCGCGGCGTGCGCATGGCAACGGCTTCCGCCGGCATCAAGTACAAGAACCGCACCGATGTGCTGCTGATGGTCTTCGACAAGCCGGCGGCCGTTGCGGGCGTCTTCACCCGCTCGAAATGCCCGTCGGCGCCGGTGGATTTCTGCCGCGCCAACCTGCCGCATGGCAGTGCGCGTGCAGTCGTTGTCAACTCAGGCAATGCCAATGCCTTCACCGGCCTGAAGGGCCGCCAGGCGACTGCACTGACGGCGAAGTCGGCAGCATCAGCTGTCGGCTGCGGCGAAAATGAGGTCTACATGGCCTCGACCGGCGTCATCGGCGAGCCGCTCGACGCCACAAAATTCGCCGGCGTGCTCGACCGGATGCAGACCGAAGCCACCGGCGACTTCTGGTTCGAGGCCGCCAAGGCGATCATGACGACCGACACCTATCCCAAGGTTTCGACCCGCAGCGCCGAGATCGGCGGCGTTGCAGTGACGATCAACGGCATTGCCAAGGGTGCCGGCATGATCGCGCCCGATATGGCGACGATGCTGTCCTTCGTCGTCACCGATGCCGATATTGCGCCCGCCGCGCTGCAGGTGCTGCTGTCCGATGGCGTCGGGCCGACCTTCAATTCCATGACCGTCGACAGTGATACCTCCACATCCGATACGCTGATGCTGTTTGCGACGGGGGCTGCGGCCGAGGACGGCCAAGCCCGTATCGAACGCGCCGACGATCCGCGCCTTGCCGCTTTTCGCGCCGCGCTCAACGAAGTGCTGAAGGATCTGTCGCTGCAGGTGGTGCGCGACGGCGAGGGCGCCACCAAGATGCTCGAAATCACCGTGACGGGCGCCGAGAGCGATGCCGCCGCCAAGCGCATCGGGCTGTCGATCGCCAACTCGCCACTGGTCAAGACGGCGGCCGCCGGCGAAGACGCCAATTGGGGCCGCATCGTGATGGCTGTCGGCAAATCCGGCGAGATGGCCGACCGCGACCGGCTCGCCATCTGGTTCGGCGATGTCAGGGTCGCCGTCAATGGCGAGCGTGACCCGGATTATTCCGAGGCTGCGGCCACTAATGTCATGAAAGCGCAGGATATCCCCGTCAAAGTCGATATCGGTCTCGGCACCGGCACGGCAACCGTCTGGACCTGCGACCTCACCAAGGAATATGTTGCGATCAATGGCGACTATCGGAGCTGATCGTTCGTTGGTGCAGACATCCATCTCTTCTCAGAATCTGCCGTTGGTGCGCAGGCTGGAGGCCGTCGGCTTTCGTGCCTGGCCGGCGGCATCCGTCCAATATGACGGCAGCTGGCAGGTGCGGCTGACGGCCGGCCACCCGTCCAACCGGCTGAATTCGATCGTGCCGCTCGATCCCTCGGACTATCGCGACGTCGAAATCCGCCTGGAAAAGGCAAGCCGGAAATTCGAAGCCTATGGCCGCACCGCCGTGGTCCGCCAGACGCCGCTTGCCTCGCCGGTGCTGATCGATCTTCTCCGCGCGCAGAACTGGAAGCAATTCGACGAGACGGTGGTGATGACCTGCGACCTGGCCGAGGCCGAGCTGCCAGATACGCTCGATCACCTGCCGACCCATGATGTCGGACGTTTCGTTGACGCCAATCTTGCCGTCGACCGGGCGCCACTGAGTTTGAAGCCGGCGCTTGCCGAAATCATTTCGGCGATCAAGCCGCCATCGGGCCTGTTCATGATCGAGAATGCGGCGGACGGGCCGCTGGCGACCGTGCTCTGCGTCCAGGACAACGATCTTGCCGGCATCATGTCGCTTTCGGTCTCCGAAACGCGGCGGCGCGAGGGGCTCGGCACCGAGATCCTAACCTCGGCGCTGCGCTGGGCGCGCATGCGCAGCGCGCGATCGGCCTGGCTGCAGGTGAAACTGTCCAACCGTCCGGCCATCACACTCTATGAACGGCTCGGTTTTCGCGACGCCTATCACTATTGCTATTGGCAGCAGGAGCCGCGATGAGCGAGGCAGGCCGGAAAATATTGCTGGTCGCCGCCTGTGCGCTGATCGATGCCGATGGGCGTATCCTCTTGGCACAGCGTCCCGAGGGAAAGTCGCTTGCTGGATTGTGGGAGTTTCCCGGCGGCAAGGTCGAGTCCGGCGAGACGCCGGAGGAAACTCTGGTGCGCGAGCTTGAGGAAGAGCTCGGCATCAAGACCAAGATTGCCTGCCTGGCACCGCTGACCTTTGCGAGCCATTCCTACGAAACCTTCCATCT
Organism: Rhizobium sp. 268; assembly: GCF_036571585.1. Classification (NCBI taxonomy): domain Bacteria; kingdom Pseudomonadati; phylum Pseudomonadota; class Alphaproteobacteria; order Hyphomicrobiales; family Rhizobiaceae; genus Rhizobium; species Rhizobium sp. 268. The sequence goes on from NZ_JAPPSO010000026.1 coordinate 25,328, forward strand.
CTTGATGCCGCTTTATATCTGCCGGCGTTATGAAGGCATTCCGCAGGGTCAAGAGGGCCAGGCATTGAAATGGGTGCGCCCGCAGGCGCTGCGCGATTACCCGATGCCGCCGGCTGACGAGCCGTTGATCCCGATGCTGCAAGATCTACTTTAAACCGCGTCTCGTTGAACTTGATTCGCGCGACGCGGTTCAAATTTAATTGCATGGCATGTCGTTATCCTGGAGCCGCGGCCCACTTCCGGACGACATCCATTAGCGTTACCTGATTATTATCACGCCACGGCGTTTTCGGCTGTGGATATTAATGGATCGTTTAACACCTTCTGCCAAAGATCGGCCTCAATCAAGCATCTGGCGTGCGTGTATTAAAAGGCTTGACGTCATGGACGATGATTTCTGGAAAGCTGTCCGGGAAAAGGAACGGGTTTCGTCTGCCTCGCGCAGGACGGGTGCGCTCAATATCGCCCTTTTGTTCGGCACGGCGGTGGTCGCCCTGACGCTTATCCTGACACCGATGCTTGCGGATTCCTCGAAGAAGAGCGTCTTTGCCAGCGCACCGGCGGAATTCGATACGATGACGACGGGATCGATCCCGAAGAGCGAAAGCGGCAAGCGTTATACGATCCGCCGCAGCGTCCTCCAGGATACGCCCGGCTCTGTCTGTGTGGTCCAGGGCTACGGCGTCGGCGCCGGTTGCTGAAAATGCCGGCCATCACGTGATGGTCGTGGAATGCTCGTTTGCTTTCAGTTTGCGCTAAGGGTTGGGGTAATGCGTATTTTTAAAGCATTTCTTGCGGACGACGCAGGTGCGACGGCGGTCGAATACGGCTTGATCGCCGCTATCATTTGCACCGCGCTCGTCTCCGGCCTTGGCTTCTTCACCGGCGCCTTGCAGAACGTCTTCAACGTGATCAACAACAATATGACCGTCAACTGAAGCAGCAGTTGGCTCAACTGTTGCAGCGTGATGTTGTCCGAAACCGCTCACAGTTTTCGGCGTCGCGCTCTATTGCCTGAGCTTGTGCTCGTCCACGTTGAGCGCATCGGCAAGGCGTGCCTTGGCCGAACCCGGCTGAAGTGGCTTCTGCTGGCTCTCGTGGGGAGCCCACCCGGAGACATAGATGATCGAAAAGGTCGCGCGAATACGTCCGTCGGGATCTGAATAGCGCTCGGCGTAGATCTCTGCCGCGCGCAGAAAGAAGGCACGCGTCAGCGGTATGCGGCTGCGGGCGGCAAGCGGATTGCTCATGCCCATGGCTCGGAGATCCCGCATCAGCGGAAAGAGCGAATCATAGCGTACCGTGTAGTTTTCCGCGTCGATCACCGGCAGCGTGAAGCCGGCGCGCTGCATCAGGCTGCCGATATCGCGCACATCGGCGAAGGGAATAACGCGCGGGCTTGCGCCGCCTGTCATCTCGACCTCGGCGGCGAGCAGCACGTCGCGCAGTTCCTGCAGCGTGCCGGCACCGGGGATCGCAGCCAGGAACAGGCCGTCCGGCTTAAGGGCGCGGCGGATCTGGATGAAAACACCAGGCGTGTCGTTGGTCAGGTGCAGGCTAAGTGGCGCAAGGACGAGATTGGTCGATTGCGGCTCGAGCGGCACATCTTCGAGCGGCGCCTCGGTCAAGGTTTCGCCTTGGGTCGCATAGGCCTTCTCGCTTTCGACACGGATCATACTGCCGATCTTGCCGGTCGCCAACGCGGCACGGGCGGCGGCTCCGGTCGTGCCATGCAGTTCGACGCCGGTTTCGAAGGTCCGCTCGACCACAGCAAGCCTCTCGGCCATTTCCTCGGCGGCGATATCGAGCAGGAAGGCGGCTTTCGGGTCGTTATTGGCAAGCGCGCGATGGCGATGCGCGGCGATCAGGGTTTTATCGAAGATCGTTTCCATAACGATGTCCTTAATCCCGCTCTGTAGCAGCGGCAAGGCGATTTTCCTTTCGCGGAGAACAGGCTACTCTCTGCCGCATGGGGCCGATCGATGGCGAAACACGGGTGGAGTTCTTGCGGGCGCAGCTCTTGCGGCCGTTTTCGGCGCTTGCCGATTTTCTCTATCCGCCAGCCTGTTCCGTCTGCGGCATTTCCACCGGCGGCCATCGCGGGCTCTGCGCGAAATGCTGGTCCGGCATCCGCTTCATCGAACGACCCTATTGCGAGGTGCTCGGCATTCCCTTCTCGCACGATCTCGGCGCCGGCATCCTCAGCGCCGAGGCGATCGCTAACCCGCCGCCCTTCGACCGGTTGCGGTCGGCGGCAACGCACGACCGTGCGGTGCGTGATCTCGTTCATCGGCTCAAATATCGCGATCGCACCGATCTGGCGCCGATGATGGCCGCCTGGATGCTGCGCGCCTCCGACGGGACGGTTGAAAGCTGCGACACGCTGATCCCGGTGCCGCTGCACCGTACCCGGATGCTGGCGCGCAAATTCAACCAGGCAGCCGAACTTGCCCGTCACATGGCAAGGCTGTCAGGCAAGCCGCTGCTGGCCGCCACGCTTATTCGCGTCAAGCGCACCAGCCAGCAGGTCGGCCTCGGCGCGAAGGCGCGCGAGGATAATGTCAGGAGCGCTTTCGCGATTGCCAAGGGTTGCGAAAACGACATTTTCGGCAAGCGCATCGTCCTCGTCGACGACGTCTACACGACTGGAGCGACGGTCGCCGCGGCAAGCCGGACGCTGCGCAAGGCAGGTGCGGCCGACATAACGGTTTTGACCTTTGCAAGGGCTCTCTCCGAGCCTATATGACAGAAATACCCGGCATCCGTCTGGAGAGATTATGGTACCCGTCACCATCTATACGCGGCAGTTCTGCGGCTATTGCACCCGCGCCAAGTCCCTTCTCGAAGAAAAGGGCGTAGATTACGTCGAGCACGATGCGACATATTCACCGGACCTTCGCCAGGAAATGATCGGCAAGTCGAACGGCCGCACCACCTTTCCGCAGATCTTCATCGGCGCCGATCATATCGGCGGCTGCGACGATCTGTTTGCGCTCGATCGGGCCGGCAAGCTCGATCCAATGCTGGCGGCCTGAGGACGAACCGATGAGCTTCAAGGCCGCCGCCGTCCAGATGTGCTCCGGGGTCGACCCGCTTAAGAACGCCGCCGCCATGGCGCGGCTGGTGCGCGAGGCTGTCGCCCAGGGCGCGACCTATGTGCAGACGCCTGAGATGACCGGCATGCTGCAGCGCGACCGCGCGGCGGCGCGTGCGGTGCTCACAGACGAGACGCATGACATCATCGTCAAGACCGGCTCCGAACTCGCCCGGGAACTCGGCATCCATATGCATGTCGGCTCGACCGCGATCGCCCTTGCCGATGGTAAGATCGCCAATCGCGGCTTCCTGTTCGGCCCCGACGGCAGGATCCTCAATCGCTACGACAAGATCCACATGTTCGATGTCGACCTCGACAATGGCGAGAGCTGGCGTGAAAGTGCCGCCTATACGGCCGGCTCGGAGGCGCGCGTCTTGTCGCTGCCTTTTGCCGAAATGGGCTTTGCGATCTGCTACGACGTGCGTTTTCCGGCGCTCTTCCGCGCTCAGGCGGTTGCCGGTGCCGAGGTGATGACGGTTCCGGCTGCCTTCACCAAGCAGACCGGCGAGGCGCACTGGGAGATCCTCCTCAGGGCGCGCGCGATCGAGAACGGCGTCTTTGTCATTGCCGCCGCGCAGGCCGGCCGGCACGAGGACGGGCGCGAGACTTTCGGCCATTCGATGATCGTCGATCCCTGGGGCACGGTGCTGGCCTCGGCCGGCGCCACCGGCGAGGCGGTCATCATTGCCGAGATCGACCCCAGCGCCGTCAAGGCCGCGCATGACAAGATCCCGAACCTCAGGAACGGCCGGGAATTCTCGATCGAAAAGATTGCGGGGGCAGTCGCCGGAGGCGTCGCCGCTTGATCCGCTATTCCCTCACTTGCGACAATGCCCATGAATTCGAAGGCTGGTTTTCTGAAAGCGCCGATTTCGACCGCCAGGTCGCGACCGGTTTCTTGACCTGCCCGGTCTGCCATTCCGCCGCCGTCTCCAAGCTGTTGATGGCACCTTCGGTATCGACGGCACGCAGGAAGGACGAGAGGCAGACGCTGGCGATGGATGCCATGCGCCAGGAGGCACTGCAAAAGCTCAAGCAAGCGGTCGCGGCGGTCAAGGCCAATTCCGAGGATGTCGGCACGCAGTTTCCCGAGGAAGCCCGCAAGATCCATTATGGCGAGGCGGATGCCCGCGGCATTATCGGCCAGGCGACGGTCGACGAGGCGCAGGCGCTGCTCGAAGAGGGCATCGAGATTGCTGCCATTCCCGTGTTGCCCGAGGATGTGAACTGACGTCCGCGCGTCTGGCCTTCCGGTGGAGTTATGCAGACCGCTTGGCCAACAGCATATAATTCACGTCCATATCTTTGGACAGGTTCCATTGGTTCGACAGCGGATTGAAGAAGACACCGGTGCGGTCGGTGATCTCGATGCCGCTTGCCGTCAATGGCCTTTCCAGCTCTTCTGGGCGCACCAGCTTCTCATATTGGTGGGTGCCGCGCGGCAGCCAGCGCAGAATATTCTCGGCGGCGAAGATGGCAAGGGCTGCCGCCTTCATCGTGCGGTTGATGGTCGCAACGAAGATCAGGCCACCGGGGCGGACCATTTTTGCGCAGGTCGTCATGAAGAATTCGACGTCGGCGACGTGCTCGACCACTTCCATGTTCAGAACGATATCAAAGGTTTCGCCGGCGTCGGCGAGCTCCTCGGCGGTGACGGCGCGATAGTCGACCGAAACGCCGGAGGCCTTGGCATGGGTCGAGGCGATGCCGATATTCTTCTCGGACGGATCGGCGCCGGTGACGGAAGCGCCCATGCGGGCGACAGGTTCGGACAACAGGCCGCCGCCGCAGCCGATATCAAGCACGCGCAGACCTTCCAGCGGACGCGCGCTCTTCGGATCACGGCCGAAATTCTCGCAGGCCTTGTCTCTTATATAGGCGAGGCGGACGGGATTGAATTTGTGCAGCGGTTTGAACTTGCCGGTCGGGCTCCACCATTCCGCTGCCATCGCCGAGAAGCGGTCCACTTCGCCCTGGTCGATCGTGCTTCTGGCGCCTTCCGTCATCGTCCACTCCTTCGTTCGCAGGATGTGAAGTCGGACGATCGGAGGCATAAGTCAAGGGGCGCGGACCAGAGGACTGAGGAGCGCGGAGCTGCTCGCCAACCGCTTTTGTCGTGCGCGCTTGCCTCCCCCCGCCAAACTCGCTAAGAGACGCCGCAACTTGGGGCCTTGGGGACCCGGGCTTTTAGAGCGGTTCCAGAAGTCGGGAGCCGGCTCTCCGGCCAAGCGGTCCGCCCCAGAGCTTTCGTGATGCCGGGTCCGGTTTTCCGCTTTCCCGGCGCCAGTCGTGGTAGAGGCATATGGCACGCATCGTAATGAAATTCGGCGGCACGTCCGTCGCTGACCTGGACCGCATCAAGAACGTCGCCCGCCATGTCAAACGCGAAGTCGACGCCGGCCACGAGGTGGCGGTGGTGGTGTCGGCCATGTCCGGCAAGACCAATGAGCTGGTCGGCTGGGTGCAGGGCATGCCGAAGGTGATCGGCGCCAATTCGCCGTTTTACGATGCGCGCGAATATGACGCGGTGGTCGCTTCCGGCGAGCAGGTAACCTCGGGACTGCTGGCGATCGCTTTGCAGGCGATGGATATCAATGCGCGCTCTTGGCAGGGATGGCAGATCCCGATCCGCACCGATAACGCCCATGGCGCGGCGCGGATCATGGAGATCGACGGTTCCGACATCGTCAAGCGGATGGGCGAGGGGCAGGTTGCCGTCATCGCCGGCTTCCAGGGACTGGGACCCGACAACCGGCTCGCGACGCTTGGCCGCGGCGGATCGGACACCTCGGCCGTCGCGATCGCGGCGGCTGTCAAGGCGGATCGCTGCGATATCTATACAGATGTCGACGGCGTCTACACAACCGATCCGCGCATCGTGCCGAAGGCGCGCAGGCTGAAGAAGATCGCCTTCGAGGAAATGCTCGAAATGGCCTCGCTCGGTGCCAAGGTGCTGCAGGTGCGCTCGGTCGAGCTCGCCATGGTGCACAAGGTGCGCACCTTCGTGCGCTCGTCATTCGAAGATCCCGATGCTCCGGGCATGGGCGATCTGCTAAACCCGCCCGGAACGCTGATTTGTGACGAGGATGAAATCGTGGAACAGGAAGTAGTCACCGGCATCGCCTATGCCAAGGATGAGGCTCAGATCTCGCTTCGCCGTCTTGCCGACCGGCCGGGCGTCTCCGCGGCGATCTTCGGGCCGCTCGCCGAATCCCATATCAATGTCGACATGATCGTCCAGAATATCTCCGAGGACGGGTCGAAGACCGACATGACCTTCACGGTGCCATCGGGCGACGTCGAGAAGGCGATCAAGGTGCTTAGCGACCATAAGGAGAAGATCGGCTACGATGTCGTGCAGAACGAATCGGGGCTGGTGAAAGTCTCGGTCATCGGCATCGGCATGCGCAGTCACGCCGGCGTTGCCGCTACCGCATTTCGTGCACTTGCCGAAAAAGGCATCAACATCAAGGCGATCACCACCTCCGAGATCAAGATTTCCATCCTGATCGACGGTCCTTATGCGGAACTGGCTGTCAGGACTTTGCATTCCTGCTACGGTCTGGATAAGAATTGATTCCCAGTGGGCGGCCTGCCCCTTCAGGTTGAGGAGACGAGGGCCGGCCCGCCGGGACTGAGTGCTTTGTTTCGGGAGCTTGAGACGCCATGAGAGACCTTTCCGGCGGTCCGCGCGTGCTGCTCAGGCGGTTGCGCGAGTTGATGGCGGAGCCGCTGGAGCCGCAGGATCGTCTTGACCGGATCGTCCGCCAGATCGCCGGTAACATGGTGGCCGAGGTCTGCTCGGTTTACGTGCTGCGCGCCGATGGCGTGCTCGAACTCTATGCCACCGAAGGCCTCAACCGCGAAGCCGTGCACCTGGCGCAATTGAAGATGGGGCAGGGCCTGGTCGGCACGATTGCTGCCTCGGCCCAGCCGCTGAACCTTTCCGACGCACAGTCGCATCCTGCGTTCCGCTACCTGCCGGAAACCGGCGAAGAGATCTACCATTCCTTCCTCGGCGTGCCGATCCTTCGGACCGGGCGCTCGCTCGGCGTTCTCGTCGTGCAGAACAAGGCGAGCCGTACCTATCGCGAGGAAGAGCTGGAAGCGCTCGAGACGACGGCGATGGTGCTCGCCGAGATGATCGCCACCGGCGAGCTGAAAAAGATCACCAAGCCGGGCCTCGAACTCGACCTGACGCGTTCGGTAACCGTCGACGGCGACACGTATAATGACGGCATCGGCCTCGGTTACGTCGTGCTGCACGAGCCGCGCATCGTCGTCACCAACCTGCTCAACGAAGATGCGGAGAAGGAAATCCGGCGGCTCGCCGAAGCCATGGGCTCGCTCAGGATCTCGATCGACGACATGCTGTCGCGCCGCGACGTGTCGATGGAAGGCGAGCACCGCGAGGTGCTCGAAACCTATCGCATGTTCGCGCATGACCAGGGCTGGGTCCGCAAGCTCGAGGAGGCGATCCGCAACGGCCTGACGGCGGAAGCGGCGGTCGAGAAGGTGCAGAGCGACACCAAGGCGCGGATGATGCGGTTGACCGACCCCTATCTGCGCGAACGCATGCATGATTTCGAGGATCTGGCGAACCGGCTGCTCAGACAATTGACCGGGTATACCGGGCGGACGACCGCCGAAGGTTTCCCCAACGACGCGGTCATCCTGGCGCGCGCCATGGGGGCGGCCGAGCTGCTCGATTATCCGCGCGCCAATGTGCGCGGGCTGGTGCTGGAAGAAGGCGCGGTGACGAGCCACGTGGTGATCGTTGCGCGGGCCATGGGTATTCCGGTTATCGGCCAGGCGGCCGGTGTCGTGGCGCTCGCCGAGAACGGCGATGCCGTGATCATCGACGCCGACGAGGGGCATGTGCATCTCAGGCCGATGGCCGATCACCGACGTTCCTACGAGGAAAAGGTTCGCTTCCGCGCCAGGCGGCAGGAGCAGTTCCGGGCGCTGCGCGCCGTCGAGCCGGTGACCAAGGATGGGCAGCGGATCGCGCTGATGATGAATGCCGGGCTGTTGGTCGACCTGCCGCAGCTTTCGGAATCGGGTGCCGAGGGCATTGGCCTCTTCCGCACCGAACTGCAGTTCATGATCGCCTCCACCATGCCGAAGGCGGACGAGCAGGAGCAGTTCTATCGTAATGTGATAAAACAGGCGGCGGGCCGCCCCGTCACCTTCCGCACGCTCGATATCGGCGGCGACAAGGTCGTGCCCTATTTCCGCGGTCACGAGGAAGAAAATCCCGCACTCGGCTGGCGCGCCATCCGGCTGTCGCTCGACCGGCCGGGGCTGTTGCGCACCCAGCTGCGCGCCCTCCTGAAGGCTTCGGCCGATACCGAGCTGAAGCTGATGGTGCCGATGGTGACCGAGGTTTCCGAGCTGAAGGTGGTGCGCGAGCTGCTACAGAAGGAAGTGCAGCATCTGTCGCGTTTCGGCCACGGGCTGCCGCGCAAGCTGCAATTCGGAGCGATGCTGGAGGTGCCTGCACTGCTTTGGCAGCTCGACGAGCTGATGGAGGCGGTGGATTTCGTTTCGGTCGGTTCGAACGACCTTTTCCAGTTCTCGATGGCGGTCGATCGCGGCAATGCGCGGGTCTCGGACCGGTTCGACCCGCTCGGCAAACCGTTTTTGCGCATTCTGCGCGACATCGTGCGCGGCGCCGATCGGAACAGGACGCCGGTGACGCTTTGCGGCGAACTCGCCAGCAAGCCCATCTCGGCAATGGCGCTGCTCGGCATCGGCTTCCGCTCGATCTCGATGTCGCCGGCCTCGATCGGACCGGTGAAGGCGATGCTGCTCGGGCTCGATGTCGGGGCGCTGGCAACGGCGATGGCCGAGGTGCTGGACGATGTCCACGCCACGACGCCGATGCGCGAGGTGCTTGCCCGCTTCGCCGAGAGCCACAATATTCCCCTTTAGGCAGACGTTAAGAAGAATCGGAGTGAAGGGTGGCGAAGCTTCCCGTTGAAAAGATGCGCGAGCTGGAACGCCGTTTTGGCGAGATCGAAGCGCGCATGTCGGCCGGCCCGGCTGCCGACGTCTATGTGAAGCTCGCATCCGAATATTCCGAGCTGCAGCCCGTCGTGACGAAGATCCGCGCCTATGAGAAGGCGAATGCCGAGCTTGCCGATCTCGAAACGCTGCTCGAGGACAAGTCGGTCGACCGCGAGATGCGCGACCTTGCTGAGCTGGAGCTGCCCGAGGTGAAAGAGCAGATCGAGGCGCTCGAGCAGGAGATGCAGATCCTGCTTCTGCCGAAGGACGCAGCGGACGAAAAGAGCGCGATCCTCGAAATCCGCGCCGGCACGGGCGGATCGGAAGCAGCCCTTTTTGCCGGCGATCTCTTCCGCATGTATGAGCGTTTTTCGGCGGAGAAAGGCTGGAAGGTGGAAGTGCTCTCGGCAAGCGAGGGCGAAGCCGGCGGTTACAAGGAAATCATCGCGACGATCACCGGCCGCGGGGTCTTTGCCAAGCTGAAATTCGAATCCGGCGTGCATCGCGTGCAGCGCGTGCCTGAGACCGAGGCAGGCGGGCGCATCCACACGTCGGCGGCAACGGTTGCGGTGCTGCCCGAGGCCGAGGAGATCGACATCGAGATCCGGCCGGAGGATATCCGCATCGACACGATGCGCTCTTCGGGTGCGGGCGGCCAGCACGTCAATACGACGGACTCGGCGGTGCGCATCACCCATCTGCCGAGCGGCATCGTTGTCACCAGCTCGGAAAAATCGCAGCACCAGAACCGCGCCAAGGCGATGCAGGTGCTGCGCTCCAGGCTCTACGATGCCGAGCGGCAGAGGGCCGACAGCGAGCGGTCGGCCGACCGCAAGAGCCAGGTCGGTTCCGGCGACCGCTCCGAACGCATTCGCACCTATAATTTCCCGCAGGGGCGCATAACCGATCATCGCATCAATCTGACGCTCTACAAGCTCGATCGGATGATGGAAGGCGAAATCGAGGAGGTCGTCGATGCGCTGATGGCCGATTACCAGGCAAGCCAGCTGGCGCAGCTCGGCGAGCAGCAATGAGCTCGACGGTTGCCGATACGCTCGCCGAAGCACGCCGCCGCTTCACCGAGGCGGGTATCGCCGACCCGGCAACCGATGCGCGCTTGCTTGTCGCGGGCCTTCTGAAACTATCGCCGACCGAGCTTTTGACGCGATCGGCCGAGAGGCTTTCGTCTGAGCAGGCGGAGGTGATGTCCAAGGCGGTCGAGCGGCGGCTCGGCCATGAGCCGGTGCACCGCATTCTCGGCGAGCGGGAATTCTACGGCCTGCCGCTTGTCCTTTCGGTGGAAACGCTGGAACCCCGGCCGGATACGGAAATCCTGGTCGATACGGTGCTTGCCTATCTCAAGGACCTTGCAAAGACACAAGGCCATCTCCATATCCTTGACATGGGAACCGGGACCGGGGCGATATGCCTTGCGCTTTTGAGCGAATGTCCCGATGCGTCGGGTGTCGGAAGTGACATATCGGCGGATGCACTTCGCACAGCAAGATCGAATGCAGAAAGAAACGAGTTGCAGGATCGTTTTCAGGCCGTGCAGTCGAGATGGTTCGAGAGCATCCAGGGTTCGTTTCACGCGATTGTCTCAAATCCGCCCTATATTGCTTCCAATGTTATTCACGATCTCGCTCCCGAAGTGACGAAATTTGATCCGGTCGCAGCGCTGGATGGCGGCCCGGATGGGCTTGACGCCTACCACGCCATCGCCAAGGATGCGGCAAGGTTCATGAGGCCCGGTGGGGTCGTCGGGCTGGAAATCGGCTACGATCAGCGCAACGATGTGATGGCGATCTTTGAAGCGAAAGGCTTCAAGTGCCTCAAATCCGTAAAAGATTATGGTCAGAACGATAGAGTGCTCGTGTTTGCGCTCGCGTGACAGGCGATAATCGCTGCATTGAGCGGGACATTCTTGTTATTGCGAAGAAAAGGCTTGGATTTCCCAGGGAAGCAATATAGGTTGCGGTCACGTGTTGGGCAGATAGGAATGAACGAGATTCGTTCGGTACTTGGTTTGCCTCGGGGGTCCGCTCTTTTAAACGAGAGTTTCAACGGTTGAACACGACCCAACGCGTGAATCAGTCAAACTGACTTGAGAACCAAGCGGCAGGTCGGCGCAAAGGCGCAGTATGCTCGCGGCACAAAGGTCCTGACCCGGTTTTCCGGTCATGGCGGTTGGTGCCATGTATCCATCACAAACAGAGAATTCAGGTGAACGATCTATGAGGCCAGGACAGCAGAACAAGCGCGGTCGAGGGCGTGGTAACAACAATAATAACAACGGCGGCGGTGGAAATAACAATAATAACAATTTCAACCGCAAGGGCGGCAATCCGCTGACCCGGACCTATGACAGCTCCGGCCCCGATGTGAAAATTCGCGGGACTGCCCAGCATATCGCCGAAAAATACGCCCAGCTTGCCCGCGATGCTCAAAGCTCCGGCGACCGCGTGATTGCCGAGAACTATCTCCAGCACGCTGAGCATTATAATCGTATCATCGCCAGCGCCCAGGCGCAGATGCAGGAACGCTTCCAGCGCGACGATCGCGGCGAGTATGATCGCGATGGTGCAGACCGCGACGGTTCGGATCGCGACGGCGACGATATGGATAACAACGACAATGACGGCGACGATGTCGTTATCGTCCAGCCGCCGCAGAACAGGCAGCAGCATCGGCCGCAGGCACAGCCGCAACCGGCGGCTGCACCGGCGCCCCAGCCCGAGGTGATCGACGGAACCGGCCCGCAGCCGGAGATCGAAGGCATTCCGGCCGAGGTCGCCATGGACGAGGAAGGCTCCGCCGGCCAGCCGCGCCAGCCCCGCCGCCGCAGCACCGGCAGCCGTCCCCGTCGCCCGCGTCGCGGCGCTGAGGGCGAAGCCGCCGCCGAGGGCGAGGGTGCCTCCGGCGAGGCGCCGGTTCTGGCCGACGCCGCATCGGAATGAGGATTTCGCTTCTCCTTCGAGGGAGGCGCGAGGTTCATGCCATCTGTTAGAATTGCAACGAAAATCCCCGGCCTCGTGTCGGGGATTTTCGTTTTGTCGGCTCTTTAAACTCGCAGAACAGGGTACCATATTCTCCTCGACTGCTTCGCTCAAATCAGAGATGGGTGAAGCGCGGCCTGCCTTTTCAGGGGGTCGATCTCAATCATCGGTCTGCGCCTCATCAGGGCAGAGCGATCCATGGAGGTAGAATATGAATATCGAGAAATATTCCGAACGGGTGCGCGGCTTCATCCAGTCGGCGCAGACTTATGCGCTGGCGCAGGGTCACCAGCAATTTACGCCCGAACATGTGCTGAAAGTCCTGCTTGACGACGATCAGGGCATGGCCGCCTCGCTAATCGATCGCGCCGGCGGTGATGCCAAGGCTGCCCGCCTTGCCAATGACGCGGCGCTGGCCAAGCTGCCGAAAATTTCCGGCGGCAACGGCAACATCTACCTGGCCCAGCCACTCGCCAAAGTGCTTTCGACCGCTGAAGAGGCGGCAAAGAAGGCCGGCGACAGCTTCGTCACCGTCGAGCGCCTGCTGCAAGCGCTGGCAATCGAATCCTCGGCTTCGACTTTTTCGACGCTGAAGAATTCAGGCGTGACGGCGCAGGGTCTGAACCAGGTCATCAACGACATTCGCAAGGGCAGGACGGCGGATTCGTCCAATGCCGAGCAGGGTTTCGATTCACTGAAGAAGTTCGCACGCGATCTCACCGCCGAGGCCCGCGAGGGCAAGCTCGACCCGGTGATTGGCCGCGACGACGAAATCCGCCGCACCATCCAGGTGCTTTCGCGCCGCACCAAGAACAATCCGGTGCTGATCGGCGAGCCCGGTGTCGGCAAGACGGCCATCGTCGAGGGACTGGCGCTGCGCATCGTCAACGGTGACGTGCCGGAATCGCTCAAGGACAAGAAGCTGATGGCGCTCGACATGGGCGCGCTGATTGCCGGCGCCAAATACCGCGGCGAATTCGAGGAGCGGCTGAAGGCCGTGCTCAATGAGGTTCAGGCTGAGAACGGTGAGATCATCTTGTTCATCGATGAGATGCACACGCTGGTCGGTGCCGGCAAGGCGGATGGGGCGATGGACGCCTCCAACCTTCTGAAGCCCGCACTTGCCCGCGGCGAGCTGCATTGCGTTGGCGCGACCACGCTCGATGAATATCGCAAACATGTCGAGAAGGATCCGGCGCTTGCCCGCCGCTTTCAACCGGTCGTCGTCGACGAGCCGACGGTCGAAGACACGATCTCGATTCTGCGCGGCCTCAAGGAAAAATACGAGCAGCATCACAAGGTGCGCATCGCCGATGCGGCGCTGGTGGCGGCGGCGACGCTTTCCAACCGCTATATCACCGACCGTTTCCTGCCCGACAAGGCGATCGACCTGATGGATGAGGCGGCGGCGCGGCTGCGCATGCAGGTGGATTCCAAACCGGAAGAACTCGACGAACTCGATCGCCGCATCATTCAGCTGAAGATCGAGCGCGAGGCGCTGAAGAAGGAAACCGACGTCGCCTCGGCCGACCGGCTGAAGCGGCTGGACACCGAATTGACCGGCCTCGAAGAGGAGGCCGATGCGCTGACGGCCCGCTGGCAGGCGGAAAAGCAGAAGCTCGGCCTTGCCGCCGATCTCAAGAAGCAGCTCGACGATGCCCGCAACGAACTGGCGATCGCCCAGCGCAAGGGTGAATTCCAACGGGCCGGCGAGCTGACCTATGGCGTCATTCCCGATCTGGAAAAGCAGCTGGTCGACGCCGAAAAGCAGGATGGCGAACGCGGCGCGATGGTGCAGGAGGTGGTGATCCCCGACAACATCGCCCACGTCGTTTCCCGCTGGACCGGCATTCCGGTCGACAGGATGCTGGAAGGTGAGCGCGACAAGCTGCTCCGGATGGAAGACGAACTGGCGAAATCGGTGATCGGCCAGGGTGATGCGGTTCAGGCCGTGTCGCGTGCGGTGCGCCGTGCGCGTGCCGGCCTGCAGGATCCGAACCGGCCGATCGGTTCGTTCATATTCCTCGGCCCGACCGGCGTCGGCAAGACGGAGCTTACCAAGGCGCTCGCCCGCTTTCTCTTCGACGATGAAGCGGCGATGGTGCGCATGGACATGTCGGAATACATGGAGAAACACTCCGTGGCCCGGCTGATCGGTGCGCCTCCCGGCTATGTCGGTTACGACGAAGGTGGAGCGCTGACGGAAGCCGTGCGCCGCAGGCCCTATCAGGTCGTGCTGTTCGACGAGATCGAAAAGGCCCACCCCGATGTCTTCAACATCCTGCTGCAGGTGCTGGACGACGGACGCCTGACGGATGGGCAGGGCCGAACTGTCGATTTCCGCAACACGATGATCATCATGACCTCGAACCTCGGCGCCGAATATCTGACGCAGCTCGCCGACGGTGACGACAGCGATACGGTTCGCGAGCAGGTGATGGAGGTCGTGCGCGGGCATTTCCGGCCGGAATTCCTGAATCGCATCGACGAGATCATCCTCTTCCACCGCCTGAAGCGCGAGGAGATGGGCGCGATCGTCGATATCCAGCTGAAACGTCTGGTGGCGCTGCTCTCCGAGCGCAAGATCGTCATCGACCTCGACGAGGACGCCCGCCATTGGCTGGCGAACAAGGGTTACGATCCGGTCTACGGCGCAAGGCCGCTGAAGCGGGTTATCCAGAAATTCGTGCAGGATCCCCTCGCCGAGCAGATCCTGTCCGGCCAGGTGCCGGACGGATCGACGGTGAAGGTGACGAATGGTTCCGACCGGCTGCAGTTCAGGACTGGTCAGACGGTGAGCGAAGCGGCATAGGCCGATTTTGCCGGATGAATGAGAAATGGCGGCTTCGGCCGCCATTTTTGTCTGGCGGGTGCGAAACCACGCAAGGGTTAAAGCATGTCGCGCAAAAGTGTGCAGCGCTTTTTGCGGCAACGTCATGCGTAAAAACAAAGAGCCAAAGTGTAGGGAGCGAATCTGAAAGATCGCCACGCGCTTTAGCGATTATTTGCTCGCCACCTGGTCGGACGTCTGGTTGTTCAGCAGCGTATCGATACGCTTGCGCTCGTCCTCGAATTTCGCCAGCGCCTCACCTTGCAGCGATTTGCCGCCCGGCAGGCGGATGCGCAGGGGATCGACCTTGGTGCCGTTGACGATCAGCTCGTAATGCAGATGCGGTCCGGTGGACTCGCCCGTCGTGCCGACCCAGCCGATCACCTGGCCCTGGCGGATCTTGGCGCCGGGGGTAACGCCCTTGGCGATGGCGCTCTGGTGATTGTAGGAGGATTCATAGCCGTTGGCGTGACGGATAATCGTCTGATTGCCGTAACCGCCAGAATCCCAGCCGGCTTTTTCCACAGTGCCGTTGCCGGCAGCGATGATTGCGGTGCCGCGGGGTGCCGCCCAATCGACGCCGGTGTGCATGCGGGCGAAACCGAGGATCGGGTGACGGCGCATGCCGAAGCCGGATTTGAAAATGCCGTTCGGGACCGGGTTGCGCAGCAGGAACTGGCGGATGCTTTTACCGTTCTCGTCGAAATAATCGACCGTGCCGTCCTCCGGATCCTGGAAGCGGTAGAAGCGTGTCTGCGTATCGCCGAAACGGGCGTTAACGTAGAGCAGCTCGGAATCCTCGGTCGCCTGGCCGGCGCTGTCGGCGACGGAGAAGAAGGCTTCGAGACTGTCGGTAGGCCTCAACTGCGCCTGGAAATCGACATTGCTGGCAAGCAGCTTGATAATCAGCGCCGTCATATCCTTGGTCATGCCGTAGGAAAGGGCAGCGCGATAGATGCCGTCATAGACGCGCGGCAGGTTCT
The DNA here is from genome assembly GCF_036571585.1 of Rhizobium sp. 268. Taxonomy (NCBI): domain Bacteria; kingdom Pseudomonadati; phylum Pseudomonadota; class Alphaproteobacteria; order Hyphomicrobiales; family Rhizobiaceae; genus Rhizobium; species Rhizobium sp. 268. The sequence goes on from NZ_JAPPSO010000026.1 coordinate 41,243, forward strand.
GGCCCGGCGGCGGCGCGAAGGAATTGTCATCGAAGGCGGTGGCGATGGCATCCAGCATCGGCGGTTCGCTGCCGGGCACGTATCTGCCCTTGTCGTCGACGGCGACGGTAACGAGATGGCGGGTGCCGCGATAGACACTGGCCCGGATGATCTTTGCCTGTTCGCCCTTCTGAATGATGCCGATACGCAGCACGTCGCCCTTGTCGAGATCGGTGGAACCCAGTTGTTGCGAGATAAAACCGGCAATGCCGTCGGCATATTGCTGCGGATAGCCTGAATCCGTCAGCGCCTTGGCGATCGGCGTGTCGGCGCGGACCGGCAGGATGTCGTCGGCGAATTCCTCGGTCTGCGGCGTGATCGATTCCGATGCGGAGACGGTCATGTTCTGTTCGAGCACACGGGCGGAGAGACCGGCGGTCAGATCGACATCGGCATCCTCGTTGGAGAAACGGCGCGGATCGACGTAATAGAGGGCCGCAAGCTGGGTGTTGCCGTCCGTCAGCACCGAGCCATTGGAGCGCACATTCTCTTCGACCTCCTCGAGCGACAGGCCGGACGCCATCTTCATGCTCGTCTTGCCGGTCGGGAAGGAAACGGTTTTCAGGCTGACTTCGGATTCGACATCGGAGCCGTAAATCGCGCCGGTGCGGCTTTGCGGGGCGGGCTGCGGTTCGTCGGCGGAAAAGATCGCCAGGGGATCGAAGTCGGGATAGTCCTCGGTCGCCACGTGGTTGGCGGCCAGCGTCATCTTCACATGCGCGAAGGGCTGGCGGCGTACGACTTCCTTTTCGCCGTCGTGGACGACTGTGGAAACTTCCATGATGGCCCGGTCGGACGGTTTTGCGGCGATGGCAGGCGCGATCAGCCTTCCGCCGCGCACCACCGTCGTATCTTCGTGCGCGTCTGCCGCAGCACTTGCATAGGCTTCGGCGGGGATTGCCAGTTGCTGGCGGCCGTCAAGGGCGGCAAAAAGCGCGACGCCCATCAGGACCGAGGATGTAATGCCGGTGAGGAACGTACCCGAGAGCCAGCGGAGAGACACTTCACGGCGGTCGGGCGCACGCCTGCCGTCGGCCAGAAGCGGAGGCTCGTTGCCTAACGAGCGGATCATCATTTTCTCCGTCATCATGGCAGTCGGGTCCGCGTCCTTACATTCGACGTCTCTGGAAGCATTTCTCGGCCATCCTGGCTGGGGCGAAAGATGTGCATATTTTGGGCATGGAAGTCAAATCGCCCAGGGAAAGGCAGTCTGCCTGCATTTGCCTGTGTGAATCATGTGTCTCTTAAGACCAGCAGATTGTGATGATGTCGGGGCGCCGAGGAGACGAAAGAGCATTCTTCCCCGGAAAAGTCGAAGAAGGTTCATTTTTCGAGCCATGTCAGGCCGGTCGGAATCCGGGAAACTACCGCATTTCCCAGTCGTTGGAAAATTATCATTTGAAAACAATTGCATAAAAGAAAAATCAGTTTTTTCGAAATGGCCTGTTGACTGTTTGGGAGGGTTAGTTCTATAAGCCCACTCACTGAACGAGGGCGGCGGCGCTGCTGGC
>NZ_JAPPSO010000027.1:0-36860 GCF_036571585.1 Rhizobium sp. 268
CGCTTCGCGATCCGTGAAGGCGGCCGCACCGTCGGCGCCGGTATCGTCGCTTCGATCGTCGAGTAATTAGCGGCTGGGCCACCAGGCCCAAGGAAAGGATAGGGACGCCGATCTCGGTGTCCCTCTCGATCTTTGAAACCGGTGGCCCGCTAACGTAACTGAAGGTAAGTCGTGTCCCTGAATGGTGACACGCGGATAACAGACACAAGGATAAAGTCGAATGAACGGCCAGAATATCCGCATCCGCCTGAAGGCGTTCGATCACCGGATTCTCGATGCCTCCACGCGCGAGATCGTATCGACGGCTAAGCGCACCGGTGCAAGCGTCCGGGGCCCCGTTCCGCTTCCGACCCGCATCGAGAAGTTTACGGTCAACCGGTCCCCGCACATCGACAAGAAGAGCCGTGAACAGTTCGAGATGCGCACGCACAAGCGCCTTCTCGATATCGTTGACCCGACCCCGCAGACGGTAGACGCGCTGATGAAGCTCGATCTCGCCGCCGGTGTCGATGTTGAGATCAAGCTCTGAGACCTCGGGTCTTCGGGCTGAGTGAGAAGGATTGAACCGATGCGTTCAGGTGTGATTGCACAGAAGGTGGGAATGACCCGCGTCTATAACGACGCCGGTGAGCATGTCCCGGTAACGGTACTGCGTATGGACGGCTGCCAGGTCGTCGCCACGCGCACTGTCGAAAAGAATGGCTATACCGCAGTTCAGCTCGGTGCCGGCCAGGCGAAGGTGAAGAACACCTCCAAGGCGATGCGCGGCAACTTTGCCGTTGCCAACGTCGAGCCGAAGGCCAAGGTTGCTGAATTCCGCGTGTCGGAAGACCAGCTGCTTGAGATCGGCACGGAGATCAAGGCGGGTCACTTCGCAGCCGGTCAGCTCGTCGATGTGACGGGCACGACGATCGGTAAGGGTTTTGCCGGCGCCATGAAGCGCCATGGTTTCGGCGGTCTTCGCGCCACGCACGGTGTGTCGGTTTCGCACCGCTCGCACGGTTCGACCGGCTCGCGCCAGGATCCGGGCAAGGTTTTCAAGAACAAGAAGATGGCTGGTCACATGGGCCAGACGCGCGTCACGACGCAGAACCTGGAAGTGGTTTCGACCGACGAAGATCGTGGTCTGATCCTGATCAAGGGTGCTGTTCCCGGTTCCAAGGGTGCCTGGATCATCGTGCGCGACGCCGTCAAGTCGGCCGCGAAGTAAGGGAGCCAGATCAATGGAATTCAACGTCAAAACCCTCGAGGGAAAAGACGCCGGGAAGGTTTCCCTTTCGGACGCGATTTTCGGCCTCGAGCCCCGCGAAGACATTCTCGCCCGCGTCATCCGCTGGCAGCTTGCCAAGAAGCAGCAGGGCACCCACAAGGCAAAGGGCCGCGCTGAAGTTTCGCGCACCGGCGCCAAGATGTACAAGCAGAAGGGTACGGGCCGCGCTCGTCACCATTCGGCTCGCGCTCCGCAGTTCCGCGGCGGCGGCAAGGCTCACGGCCCAGTTGTCCGCAGCCACGAGCATGACCTTCCCAAGAAGGTTCGTGCACTCGGCCTGCGCCTCGCTCTTTCGGCCAAGATAAAGGCCGATGACGTCATCGTCATCGACAACCTGGTTGCCGCTGAAGCCAAGACCAAGGCTCTCGCGTCCGTATTCGAGACGCTCGGCCTGACCAACGCCCTCTTCATCGGCGGCGCAGAACTTGACGGCAACTTCAAGCTCGCAGCTCAGAACATCCCGAACATCGATGTTCTGCCGATCCAGGGCATCAACGTTTATGACATCGTGCGCCGCGGCAAGCTCGTGCTTTCCAAGGCTGCGGTTGAAGCGCTAGAGGAGCGATTCAAGTGACCGATCTTCGCCACTACGATGTGATCGTCTCTCCGGCGATCACCGAAAAGTCCACGCTGGTATCCGAAAACAACCAGGTTGTTTTCAATGTCGCCAAGCAGGCGACGAAACCGGAAATCAAGGCTGCTGTCGAGGCGCTGTTCGGCGTCAAGGTTACGGCCGTCAACACTCTGCTGCGCAAGGGCAAGACCAAGCGGTTCCGCGGTTTCGTCGGCAAGCAGAAGGACGTGAAGAAGGCTGTTGTGACCCTGGCTGAAGGCCAGACGATCGACGTCTCCACCGGTCTCTGAGGTATAAGAAAATGGCATTGAAAACATTCAATCCGATCACCCCGAGCCAGCGCCAGCTGGTCATCGTCGACCGTTCGGCCCTCTACAAGGGCAAGCCGGTCAAGGCGCTGACGGAAGGCCTGACCAAGAGCGGCGGTCGTAACAACCTCGGTCGCATCACCGCCCGCTTCATCGGCGGCGGTCACAAGCGTACCTATCGCCTGATCGACTTCAAGCGTCGCAAGTTCGACGTCGAAGGCACGGTCGAGCGTATCGAATACGATCCGAACCGCACGGCTTTCATCGCGTTGGTCAACTATGCTGACGGCGAGAAGGCTTACATCCTCGCTCCTCAGCGTCTCGCTGCCGGTGACAAGGTCATCGCTTCCGAGAAGGCTGTCGACGTCAAGCCTGGCAATACCATGCCGCTGCAGTTCATCCCGGTCGGTTCCATCATCCACAACGTGGAAATGAAGCCGGGCAAGGGCGGTCAGATCGCTCGCTCCGCCGGTGGCTACGCACAGCTCGTCGGCCGTGACCAGGGCATGGCGATCCTTCGCCTGAACTCGGGTGAACAGCGTCTCGTGCATGGCTCCTGCCTCGCTTCGATCGGCGCCGTCTCCAACCCTGACCACGCCAACATCAACGACGGCAAGGCCGGTCGTACCGTTTGGCGCGGCAAGCGTCCGCATAACCGCGGTGTCGTCATGAACCCGGTCGACCATCCGCACGGCGGTGGTGAAGGCCGCACCTCCGGTGGTCGCCATCCGGTGACACCATGGGGCAAGCCGACCAAGGGCAAGCGCACCCGGTCGAACAAGTCGACCGACAAGATGATCATGCGCTCGCGTCATCAGCGTAAGAAGTAAGAGAGGAAGTCTCCAATGGCTCGTTCAGTATGGAAAGGTCCGTTCGTTGACGGCTATCTTCTCAAGAAGGCTGAGAAGGTTCGTGAAGGCGGACGTGCAGAAGTGATCAAGATCTGGAGCCGTCGCTCCACGATCCTGCCGCAGTTCGTCGGTCTTACCTTCGGCGTCTACAACGGCAGCAAGCATATCCCGGTCAGCGTCAATGAAGACATGGTCGGCCACAAATTCGGTGAATTCTCTCCGACCCGCACCTACTACGGTCACGGCGCGGACAAGAAGGCGAAGAGGAAGTAACAATGGGCAAGGCAAAAGCCGAACGCCGGCTGAAGGACAACGAGGCGCAAGCAGTCGCCCGCACGCTCCGCGTCAGCCCCCAGAAGCTCAATCTGGTTGCTGCGGCCATCCGTGGCAAGAAGGTCGAGCGCGCACTCGCTGAGCTGGAGTTCTCCCGCAAGCGTATCGCAGGTGCCGTCAAGAAGACGCTCGAATCTGCGATCGCCAACGCTGAGAACAACCACGATCTCGACGTCGACGCTCTCGTCGTCGCCGAGGCCTATGTCGGCAAGTCGATCGTCATGAAGCGTTTCCACGCTCGTGGTCGCGGTCGCGCGTCGCGCATCGAAAAGCCTTTCGCGCACCTGACGATCGTCGTTCGTGAAGTGCAGGCAGTTGAGGAGGCCGCATAATGGGTCAGAAAATCAATCCAATCGGTTTCCGTCTTGGCATCAACCGTACCTGGGATAGCCGCTGGTTCGCGGACAATGCCGAGTACGGCCAGCTGCTGCACGAAGACCTGAAGATGCGCAAGTTCGTCATGAGCGAACTGAAGCAGGCCGGGATCTCCAAGGTGGTCATCGAGCGTCCGCACAAGAAGTGCCGCGTCACGATCCACTCGGCACGTCCGGGCCTGATCATCGGCCGCAAGGGCGCCGACATCGACAAGCTCCGCAAGAAGCTGTCGGATATGACCAACTCAGAAACGCACCTCAACATCGTCGAAGTGCGCAAGCCCGAAGTCGACGCAACGCTGGTCGCTCAGTCGATCGCCCAGCAGCTCGAGCGCCGCGTGGCTTTCCGCCGCGCCATGAAGCGCGCCGTTCAGTCCGCGATGCGTCTTGGCGCCGAAGGCATCAAGATCACCTGCGCCGGCCGTCTCGGCGGCGCTGAAATCGCCCGTACGGAATGGTACCGCGAAGGTCGTGTGCCGCTGCACACGCTGCGCGCCGACATCGACTACGGCACGGCTGAAGCAGAAACCGCGTTCGGCATCTGCGGCATCAAGGTCTGGATCTTCAAGGGCGAAATCCTTGAGCACGATCCGATGGCTTCCGAGCGCCGTGCGATGGAAGGTGACGCCCAGGGTCCGGCAAGCCGTGATCGTGACCGCGACAGAGACCGTCGCCGCGACAACGCTTGATAGCGCGCGTGGCAGAGAAGTTCGGAGAATAAGAAAATGTTGCAGCCAAAGCGTACCAAGTACCGCAAGCAGTTCAAGGGCCGCATCAAGGGCGTCGCCAAGGGCGGTTCTGACCTGGCATTCGGCGAATTCGGCCTGAAGGCTCAGGAACCCAACCGCGTCAACGCGCGCGAGATCGAAGCGGCCCGCCGCGCGATCACGCGTTACATGAAGCGCGCCGGCCGTGTGTGGATCCGCGTGTTCCCGGACGTTCCGGTAACCGCAAAGCCGACCGAAGTCCGCATGGGTAAGGGTAAGGGCTCCGTTGAATACTGGGCATGCAAGGTCAAGCCCGGCCGTATGATGTTCGAGATCGATGGTGTCAGCGAAGAAATCGCCCGTGAGGCGCTTCGTCTCGGCTCTGCCAAGCTCTCGGTCAAGACGCGCTTCGTTCAGCGCATTGCAGAGTAAGGGATTGAGCTCATGAAAGCCTCAGATGTTCGCGGCTTCACCGCCGACCAACTCAAGGACGAGCTTGCCAAGCTGAAGAAGGAGCAGTTCAACCTGCGCTTCCAGAAGGCGACCGGCCAGCTCGAAAAGTCCTCGCGCATCAATGAAGTCCGCAAGGACATCGCCCGCGTGAAAACCATTGCCCGCCAGAAGGCGGCAGAAGTTAAGGCCTAAAGGAAGAAAAATATGCCGAAGCGCATCCTGCAGGGCGTCGTCGTTGGCGACAAGAACGAGAAGACGGTAGTGGTTCGCGTCGAGCGTCGTTTCGCTCACCCGCTGCTCCAGAAGACCGTTCGTCGTTCCAAGAAGTACAAGGCCCACGACGAAAACAACCAGTACAAGATTGGCGATACCGTATCCATCGAGGAATGCGCGCCGATCTCCAAGGACAAGCGCTGGACGGTAATTTCCGCCCAGGGCCAGTAAACAGAATTTTGTGCGAGGCCTTGCGTCTCGCCGAAATATCTGTATGAAGCAGCGTCAGAACGCTCGAATGCCGGGCGTTCTTTTGCTTTGAGCGCACGGAAGGTCCTTCGGGAAACCACCCTGGCACGATCGATCCCGCGCTATTCAGCATTGCCGCGTCTGTGCTGCCGTTACGGCAGTTCGGCCGGCGAAAATTTTCATAAGCCGGAGTAGGGGGCTAGCCCAACCATTCCGGTAAACCAAGAAGGCGACCTGATATGATTCAGATGCAAACAAACCTCGACGTCGCGGATAATTCCGGCGCACGTCGTGTCATGTGCATCAAGGTGCTGGGCGGCTCGAAGCGCAAGTATGCCTCGATCGGCGACGTCATCGTCGTTTCGATCAAGGAAGCGATCCCGCGCGGCCGCGTGAAGAAGGGTGACGTGATGAAGGCGGTTGTCGTTCGCACCGCCAAGGACATCCGTCGTCCGGATGGCTCCGTCATCCGTTTCGACACCAACGCAGCAGTCCTCATCGACAACAAGAAAGAGCCGATCGGCACCCGTATCTTCGGACCGGTTCCGCGCGAACTTCGCGCCAAGAACCACATGAAGATCATCTCGCTGGCTCCCGAAGTACTGTAAGGAGCAAAGCGATGCAGAAGATTCGTAAGGGCGACAAGGTCGTCATGCTCGCTGGCAAGGACAAGGGCCGTACCGGCGAAGTTGTCCAGGTCATGCCGAAGGAAGATCGTGCCGTTGTTCGTGGCGTCAACGTCGTCAAGCGCCACCAGCGCCAGACGCAGACCCAGGAAGCCGGCATCATCAACAAGGAAGCCTCCGTTCACCTGTCGAACGTTGCAATCGTCGACAAGGACGGCAAGCCGACCCGCGTCGGTTTCAAGGTTGTTGACGGCAAAAAGGTCCGTGTGGCCAAGCGTTCTGGAGAAGTGATCGATGGCTGAGGCAAAATACGAGCCGCGGCTCAAGAAGGAATATGTCGAGCGCATCCGCAAGGCGATGCAGGAGCAGTTCTCCTACGCCAACGAGATGATGATCCCGAAGCTCGACAAGATCGTGATCAACATGGGTGTCGGCGAAGCGACCGCTGACTCGAAGAAGCCGACGGTAGCTGCCGCCGACCTCGCAGCGATCGCCGGCCAGAAGCCGGTCATCACCCGCGCCCGCAACTCCATCGCAGGCTTCAAGGTCCGCGAACAGATGCCGATCGGCGCGAAGGTCACCCTGCGCGGCGCCCGCATGTACGAGTTCCTGGATCGCCTGGTCAACATCGCGCTTCCGCGCGTTCGCGACTTCCGCGGCCTGAACCCGAAAAGCTTTGACGGCCGTGGCAACTTCGCCATGGGCATCAAGGAGCACATTGTGTTCCCTGAGATCAACTACGACAAGGTTGATCAGATGTGGGGCATGGACATCATCGTTTGCACGACGGCGACGACCGACGACGAAGCACGGGCTCTTCTGAAAGAGTTCAGCTTCCCGTTCCGTCAATAACCGTAACGACGAGCGTAGAAAAGGAACCTGACATGGCGAAGACAAGCGCAGTTGAAAAGAACAAGCGCCGCCGTACTACGGTCGCCAACCAGGCCGCTAAGCGGGCTGCGTTGAAGGCGATCATCATGAACCAGGCTCTTCCGATCGAAGAGCGGTTCAAGGCCTCGATCAAGCTGGCATCCCTGCCGCGTGATGGATCGAAGACCCGTATTCGCAACCGTTGCGAAGTTTCGGGGCGTCCGCGCGCATATTACCGCAAACTGCGCATGTCGCGTATTGCGCTGCGTGAACTGGGCAATCTCGGCAAGGTGCCGGGCATCGTCAAGTCGAGCTGGTAAGGAGCAGGTTACATGACAATGACTGATCCGTTGGGCGATATGCTCACCCGTATCCGTAACGGCGCTTCCCGCCGCAAGTCGTCGGTTTCGACGCCTGCGTCCAAGCTCCGTGCACGTGTTCTCGATGTCTTGCAGTCCGAAGGCTACATCCGTGGCTATTCCGTTGTCGATTTCGGCAATGGCAAGTCGGAACTCAGCATCGAGCTGAAATATTATGAAGGCGCATCGGTGATCCGTGAGATCGGCCGTGTGTCCAAGCCGGGCCGCCGGGTTTATGTCTCGGTCAAGTCCATTCCGCAGGTCGCGAACGGCCTCGGCATCACCATCCTTTCGACTCCGAAGGGTGTGATGGCCGATCACCAGGCTCGCGAACAGAACGTTGGCGGCGAGGTTCTTTGCTCGGTCTTCTAAGATCGGGCAGAGATCTCCATAGCGAACAGACAGGATTGAAACATGTCTCGTATCGGTAAAAAGCCCGTTCAGGTGCCTGCTGGGATCACGGCTACGGTCGATGGCCAGAAGGTCACTGCAAAGGGCCCGAAGGGCGAGCTGTTTTTCGTTGCTAACGACGAAATCAGCCTCAAGCTCGAAAACAACGCGGTCGTCGTGACGCCCGTGAACCAGACCAAGGATGCACGTTCGAAGTGGGGCATGTCCCGCACGATGATCGAAGGCATCTTCAAGGGCGTCAAGGACGGCTTCGAGCGCAAGCTCGAAATCAACGGCGTCGGTTACCGCGCCTCCCTGCAGGGCAAGAACCTGCAGCTGGCCCTCGGCTTCAGCCACGACGTGATCTATGAGCCGCCGGTCGGCATCACGATCGCCGTTCCGAAGCCGACTGAAATTGTTGTCTCCGGCATCAATAAGCAGCAGGTCGGTCAGGTCGCCGCCGAAATCCGCGAATATCGCGGTCCCGAGCCCTACAAGGGCAAGGGCGTCAAGTACGCTGACGAGCGGATCGTCCGCAAAGAAGGCAAGAAGAAGTAAGGATCACGCGAAATGGCTAGCAGGAAAGAAGCACTTGCACGTCGTGCCAACCGCGTGCGCCGTCATCTCAAGTCGGTGGCCAACGGCCGTCCGCGCCTGTCGGTTCATCGCTCCTCGAAGAACATCTACGCTCAGGTTATCGACGATGTTGCCGGCAAGACACTTGCCGCTGCATCGACCCTCGACAAGGATCTGCGCGGTTCTCTGAAGACCGGTGCTGACACAGCAGCAGCTGCCCTCGTCGGCAAGCTCGTTGCAGAGCGCGCTTCGAAGGCGGGTGTCACCGAGGTCGTATTCGACCGTGGCGCCTTCATCTATCACGGCCGCATCAAGGCTCTCGCCGATGCAGCCCGCGAAGGCGGTCTCACCTTCTGATCAGTTTCCGGCCGGACGCTTTGGCGCCGGCCGGATTTTCGCCGGACCGCAGGCACTCTCCGGAAGGGGAGGCTGATGCGGTCCACATGTATTTGCCGATTGCACCCGGAAAAGAAAAAGGAAGAGGACAATGGCACAGGAAAGAAGGCCGCAGCGGGAAGACCGCCAGAGCCGTGAAGAGCGCGATAGCGAATTCGTCGACAAGCTTGTCGCGATCAACCGCGTCGCCAAGGTCGTCAAGGGCGGCCGTCGTTTCGGTTTCGCAGCACTCGTCGTCGTCGGCGACCAGAAGGGCCGCGTCGGCTTCGGCCATGGCAAGGCACGCGAAGTGCCGGAAGCCATCCGCAAGGCAACCGAAGCCGCCAAGCGCGAACTGATCTTCGTACCGCTGCGTGACGGCCGTACGCTGCATCACGACGTTCACGGCCGCCACGGCGCCGGCAAGGTTCTGCTGCGCTCGGCCAAGGTCGGTACCGGCATCATCGCCGGCGGTCCGATGCGCGCCGTTTTCGAAACGCTCGGCATGCACGACGTCGTCGCCAAGTCGACTGGTTCGTCGAACCCCTACAACATGGTTCGCGCCACCTTCGACGCTCTGAAGCACCAGGTTCACCCGAAGGACATCGCAGCTCAGCGCGGCATCAAGTATGCAACGCTGCAGGCTCGTCGTAGCGCCTCCGGCAACGCCTCTGAAGAATAAGAGGAGTTTGACAGATGGCCAAGGCTACTAAGAAGGCTGAAGCGAAGACTGTCACGATCGAACAGATCGGCAGCCCGATTCGCCGTCCGGATGTTCAGCAGCGCACGCTGATCGGTCTCGGACTGAACAAGATGCACCGTCGCCGCACGCTGGAGGATACTCCTTCGGTTCGTGGCATGATCCGTGCTGTCCAGCATCTCGTTCGCGTCGTCGACGAGAAGTGAGACGGAGGAAACGCTCATGAAACTCAATGAAATTAAAGACAACGAAGGTTCGACCCACAGCCGCAAGCGCCTCGGCCGCGGTATCGGCTCGGGCTCCGGCAAGACCGGTGGTCGCGGTGTGAAGGGTCAGAAGTCCCGTTCGGGCGTCGCCATCAACGGCTTCGAAGGCGGCCAGATGCCGATCTATCGTCGCCTGCCGAAGCGCGGCTTCAACAACATTTTCGCTTCCGATTTTGTTGTTGTGTCGCTGGCTCGCATCCAGGCGGCGATCGACGCCGGCAAGCTCGATGCCAAGGCGACCGTTGACGCAGCTGCCCTCAAGGCCGCCGGCGTCATCCGCCGCACCAAGGACGGCGTTCGCGTTCTCGCTGACGGCGAGCTGAAGGCCAAGATCACCATCGTCGTTGCCGGCGCCTCCAAGCCTGCCGTCGAGAAGATCGAAAAGGCCGGCGGCACCGTGACGCTGCTTTCGGCTCCGGCTGCAGCCGAATAATAATCTGATGATATATCGCCCGGGGTGCTTCACACCGGGCGATTTTGCTCCCATATGTGGGCCTCACAAAATGTTGGCTGGCGCGCCCGCGTCATGCCGGTAAGACTGAAACAAGGGTGAGGCATGGGGTTGCGCTGCAATCCGTACTGAACCCGGTTTTGAATAATTTTCATACTGATTCCGGGGCCGGCCTATCCCCCAGAGACGCCGGAATTGGTAGCGCGGAGAAACGCATGGCTTCTGCAGCGGAACAATTGGCATCCAACCTCAATTTTTCGACCTTTGCCAAAGCCGAGGATTTGAAGAAGCGCCTGTGGTTCACACTGGCAGCTCTCCTCGTTTACAGGCTCGGTACCCATATTCCGCTTCCAGGCCTCAACCCCGAAGCCTATGCCCAGGCTTTCCGCGGCCAGGCAGGTGGCATTCTCGGCCTTTTCAACATGTTTTCGGGCGGCGCCGTTCAGCGCATGGCGATCTTCGCGCTCGGCATCATGCCCTATATCTCCGCTTCGATCATAGTGCAGCTGATGACATCGGTCGTGCCGGCGCTCGAAAACCTCAAGAAAGAGGGCGAGCAGGGCCGTAAGATCATCAACCAGTATACCCGCTATGGCACGGTCATCCTCGGTGCGCTCCAGGCCTACGGCATTGCCGCCGGTCTCGAGAGCGGCCAGGGCCTCGTCGTCGATCCGGGCTTGTTCTTCCGTGTTTCCACCGTTCTGACGCTGCTCGGCGGCACGATGTTCCTGATGTGGCTCGGCGAGCAGATCACCTCGCGCGGTATCGGCAACGGCATCTCGCTGATCATCTTCGCCGGCATCGCCGCCGGTCTTCCGACAGCTCTTGCCGGCACGCTCGAGCTCGGCCGCACGGGTGCGCTGTCGACCTTCCTCATTCTGTTGGTGATCATCGTCGCGATCGGCGTCATCGGGGTCATCGTCTTCGTCGAGCGCGCGCAGCGCCGGCTGTTGATCCAGTATCCGAAGCGCCAGGTCGGCAACCGGATGTTCCAGGGCGATACCTCTCATCTGCCGCTGAAGCTCAACACCTCGGGCGTCATCCCGGCGATCTTCGCCTCGTCGCTGCTGCTGCTGCCGGCAACGCTTGCAGGCTTTGCCAACACCACGGCGATGCCCTCCTGGGCAACATCGATCGTCGCGGCCCTCGGCCATGGCCAGCCGCTCTACATGGTGCTCTATGCGGCGCTGATCGCCTTCTTCGCCTTCTTCTATACGGCCATCGTCTTCAATCCGAAGGACACGGCCGACAATCTGAAGAAGCATGGCGGCTTCATTCCCGGCATCCGCCCGGGCGAGCGCACCGCCGAATATATCGACTACGTGCTGACCCGAATCACGGTGATCGGCGCAATCTATCTCGTCTTCGTCTGCATCCTTCCGGAGATCTTGGTGTCGCAAACCGGCATTCCATTATCCCTTGGTGGGACTTCGCTTTTGATCGTGGTTAGCGTAACTCTTGATACGGTTGCACAGATCCAGGGTCACCTGATCGCGCAGCAATACGAAGGCCTGATCAAGAAATCGAAGTTGCGTGGAGGAAAGAGGGGGCGATGAGACTTATCCTTTTAGGGCCGCCGGGCGCGGGTAAGGGAACCCAGGCCCAGCGGATCGTGGAAAAGCACGGCATTCCGCAGCTTTCCACGGGGGACATGCTGCGCGCAGCGGTCAATGCCGGCACGGATGTCGGCAAGCGCGCCAAGGCGGTGATGGATGCCGGCAAACTTGTCTCGGATGAGATCGTTATCGCCATCGTCTCCGAGCGAATCGATCAACCCGATTGCGCCAACGGCTTCATTCTCGACGGTTTCCCGAGGACGCTCGTCCAGGCGGATGCCACCGAAGCGATGCTGAGGGCAAAGGGTCTGGGTCTGTCCGTCGTCATCGAATTCCGTGTCGACGATGACGAACTGGTCCGCCGTGTCGCCGGCCGCTACTCCTGCGCCCAATGCGGCAGCGTCTATCACGATACCGACAAGGTTCCGGCCGCCGAAGGCGTGTGCGACAAGTGCGGTTCCACGCACTTCAAGCGCCGTCCCGACGACAACCCGGAGACCATGACGGCTCGGCTGCAGGTCTATTACAAGGAAACCTCGCCGCTGATCGGCTATTACCATGCCAAGGGCAAACTCAGGTCCGTGGACGGCATGGCGGAAATCGATCAGGTGACGGCCGAGGTCGAAAACATTCTTTCTAAGCTTTAAGGCTTTGAAAATAAACTTGGCGGAACGGTTGCTTTTCAGCAGTGATTCCGCTAAACACCGCGCCAACTCGCGACATTCCATGCGATCGGCGCGGATTTCCCAGGGAAGTCCGGGTGCGGTCGTTTTGACATGTTACGGACGTAAATCTGAACGAGCGGTTCCAAAGGCCGCATAACGAAGCCCACTTGCCGGATGGCAACTGGAATGCAAGGAGAACAGGCGTGGCACGTATCGCTGGCGTCAACATCCCGACTGCGAAGCGCGTTGTTATCGCGTTGACCTACATTCACGGGATCGGTCCGAAATTCGCACAGGAAATCGTCGAGAAGGTCGGTATCCCGGCTGAACGTCGTGTGCATCAGCTGACGGACGCCGAAGTCCTTCAGATCCGCGAAGCCATCGACCGCGACTATCAGGTCGAAGGTGATCTTCGTCGCGATACCGCGATGAACATCAAGCGCCTGATGGACCTCGGCTGCTACCGCGGCCTGCGTCATCGCCGCGGCCTTCCGGTCCGCGGTCAGCGCACGCATACCAATGCCCGCACCCGCAAGGGCCCGGCAAAGGCAATCGCTGGCAAGAAGAAGTAATTTCCGGGAAACCGGGGTGGGGAGGCTGGCGGTCTGCGCCGGCCTCTTTTGAGTTTGGAGCGGGACCATATAGGCGCCGTTCCGGTGTAGCCGCTGGCATTACGGCGGTGAAGAGATCAACGAAAGGAATACCATGGCTAAGGAAGCCGTCCGCGTTCGCCGTCGTGAACGCAAGAACATCTCGTCGGGTGTCGCTCACGTCAACTCGACCTTCAACAACACGATGATCACCATCACCGATGCCCAGGGCAACGCGATCGCTTGGTCGTCGGCTGGCGCCAAGGGTTTCAAGGGCTCGCGCAAGTCGACCCCGTTCGCTGCCCAGATTGCTGCTGAAGACTGCGCCAAGAAGGCTCAGGAGCACGGCATGAAGTCGCTGGAAGTCGAAGTCTGCGGTCCGGGTTCGGGTCGTGAATCGGCTCTGCGCGCGCTCCAGGCTGCAGGTTTCATGATCACGTCCATCCGCGACGTGACCCCGATCCCGCACAATGGCTGCCGTCCGCGCAAGAAGCGCCGCGTCTGATCATCGCTCTCGTCACTGGTGAGCGCCTTGGCGCTCCCGGTGGTTTTCAAGCTCGGTTGCCACGATTGGATGGTGGCAACGAACGGAAGGCAAACTCATGATTCAGAAGAACTGGCAGGAACTGATCAAGCCGAACAAGGTGGAGTTCTCCTCAAGCTCGCGCACCAGGGCGACGCTTGTTGCCGAACCGCTGGAGCGCGGCTTCGGCCTCACCCTCGGCAATGCGCTTCGCCGCGTTCTGCTCTCCTCGCTGCGCGGCGCTGCCGTTACGGCGGTGCAGATCGATGGCGTGCTGCATGAATTCTCCTCGATTCCGGGCGTCCGCGAAGACGTGACGGACATCGTGCTCAACATCAAGGAAATCGCCATCAAGATGGATGGCGACGACGCAAAGCGCATGGTCGTGCGCAAGCAGGGCCCGGGCGTTGTCACGGCTGGCGACATCCAGACGGTCGGCGATATCGAAATCCTCAACCCCGAGCATGTCATCTGCACGCTCGACGAGGGCGCCGAAATCCGCATGGAGTTCACCGTCAACAACGGCAAGGGCTACGTTCCGGCTGAGCGCAATCGTGCGGAAGATGCTCCGATCGGTCTCATCCCGGTCGACAGCCTCTATTCGCCGGTCAAGAAGGTGTCCTACAAGGTAGAAAATACCCGCGAAGGACAGGTTCTCGACTACGACAAGCTGAACATGACCATCGAAACCGATGGCTCGATCACCGGCGAAGACGCCGTCGCTTTTGCGGCGCGCATTCTCCAGGATCAGCTTGGCGTCTTCGTCAACTTCGACGAGCCGCAGAAGGAAACCGAAGAGGAAGCAGTCACCGAACTCGCTTTCAACCCGGCTCTCCTGAAGAAGGTGGACGAACTCGAACTGTCGGTCCGTTCGGCAAACTGCCTGAAGAACGACAACATCGTCTACATCGGCGACCTCATTCAGAAGACCGAAGCAGAAATGCTCCGCACACCGAATTTTGGTCGCAAGTCGCTGAACGAAATCAAGGAAGTTCTCGCTTCCATGGGCCTGCACCTCGGCATGGAAGTGCCGGCATGGCCGCCCGAGAACATCGAAGATCTCGCCAAGCGTTACGAAGACCAATATTGAGAAAACAAAAGGCAGGCTCTTTCGGCTGCCTTTCCCCGTCAAACAGCAGGCCGATCGC
This sequence comes from Rhizobium sp. 268, assembly GCF_036571585.1. Classification (NCBI taxonomy): domain Bacteria; kingdom Pseudomonadati; phylum Pseudomonadota; class Alphaproteobacteria; order Hyphomicrobiales; family Rhizobiaceae; genus Rhizobium; species Rhizobium sp. 268. The sequence continues at coordinate 14,428 of NZ_JAPPSO010000027.1, forward strand.
CTGCATGTGCCAGGAAACGGCAGGCCCACGTAACGTAAGGGCACCTGCATTAAAGGAGAATAGCAATGCGCCATGGTAAAGCCGGCCGCAAGCTGAATAGAACTGCAAGCCACCGCAAGGCGATGTTCGCCAACATGGCGGCTTCGCTGATTACCCACGAGCAGATCGTCACGACTCTGCCGAAGGCCAAGGAAATCCGTCCGATCGTCGAGAAGCTCGTCACGCTCGGCAAGCGCGGCGACCTGCATGCTCGCCGTCAGGCGATCTCGCAGATCCGCGATGCCGCTGTCGTCTCGAAGCTGTTCGACACGATCGCAACGCGTTACGCCACCCGCAATGGCGGCTATCTGCGTATCATGAAGGCCGGCTTCCGCCAGGGCGACAATGCCGCCATGGCAGTTGTCGAATTCGTTGACCGCGACACCTTCGCCAAGGGCGCAGCCGACAAGGCCCGCGTCGCTGCCGAAGAGCAGGCCGTCGCCGCTTAATCTTCCGCTCCGTCGGAAACAAAACAGCCGGGCTCGCAAAGCCCGGCTGTTTTTGTTTGTTCAGAGCAGCGGGCCGGACCTTCGCTCTGTGACGACGGCTAAGCCTGACAATGCGGTATCTGCATAAAAGCTGTTGGAATGGCCGGGATTGTGAGGGACAGCTGAATTGCAGGAAATCATTCAAACCCGCTCCCGCGTGCAGTTCCGTCGTCTCGCCACTCTACTTCTCGTCATCTTCCTCGGACTGGCGCTCAGGCGCTTCGGCTACGCGATCGAGCTGCCCTTCATCGTCGTCAAATATGGCGGTCGGCGCTCTGGGGGGCGATGGTCTATCTGCTCATGGCGCTCTTGGTCGCACGGTCACGACCGGCAATCATTGCCGTCATGGCGCTGTTCCTGGCGATCGCAGTGGAGTTGTTCCGTCTCTATCATACGCCTTGGCTCGACGCATTTCGCCTGACGACCGCAGGCGCACTGCTGCTCGGCCACGTCTTTTCGCTCTGGAACATTCTGGCCTATGCGATCGGTATCGCCGTGGCCTGCGCCTGCGATTCCGTCCATCGGGCGGCAGTTGATTCCCGCCGATAGCTCTACGGTCTCATGAAGCCGACGCCATGGCGCGATTGCGCGTCCGTCCCTGGCCCTTTTTCCGGTTGCGGGCGATCGGCCGCCAGGAGCGGTAGAGGATGAGGGCGATGATCAGCCCGACATAGATATATTGCTCGAAATCGAGGATCTTGGTCGAGAGCGCGAAATGCAGCGCTCCGCAGGCGGCGATGATCGTGACGAGGCGGTGCAGCCAGATCCAGCTCTTGCCGAGGCGGCGGATCGAGAAGTTGTTGGATGTCACCGCCAGCGGTATAAGCATCGCAAGTCCGGCCATGCCGAACATGATGAAAGGCCGCTTCAGCACGTCGTTGACGACGGCGTGGATATCCATCGCTTGGTCGAGCACCATGTAGACGGTGAAATGCATCAGCGCGTAATAGAAGGTCAGCAAGCCCAGCGCGCGGCGGTAACGCAGATAGTTCCAGCCGAGGAGTTCGCGGGCCGGGGAGACGGCAAGTGTTGCGATCAGGAAGCGGATCGTCCAGATGCCGAGAAACAGCTCGAAGGTCTTGACCGGATCGGCGCCGAGCTGATCGGTCGCGCCGAGATAGAATGTCCAGGCCGCAGGCACCAGCCCCACGACATAAAGCAGCCAGACGGAAGCGGGCTGCCAGCGCTTCGGGATGGCGAGCGACAATTCCGCCATCAGAAATTCGCCTTCAGATCCATGCCTGCATAGAGGCCCGCCACCTCGTCGGCATAACCGTTGAAGGGCAGGGTGGGGTGACGGCTCGCGCCGAAGAAGCCGCTTTCGCCGATGCGCCGTTCGCTCGCCTGGCTCCAGCGCGGATGGTCGACCGAAGGATTGACGTTGGCGTAGAAGCCGTATTCCTGCGGATTGGTCACCTGCCAGGTGTTCTTCGGCTGCTGGTCGGTGAGCGTGATCCTGACGATCGACTTGATGCCCTTGAAGCCGTATTTCCACGGCACGACGAGGCGGATCGGCGCGCCGTTCTGGTTCGGCAGTGTTTCGCCATAAAGCCCGACGGCAAGCAGCGTCAGCGGATGGCGCGCCTCGTCGAGCCGCAGACCTTCGACATAGGGCCAGTCGAGCGACTGGAAGAAGCCCTTCTGCCCCGGCATTTCCTCCGGCCGCACCACGGTTTCGAAGGCGACATATTTGGCGCTGCCGAGCGGCTCCACCTTGTCGAGCAGCGATGCCAGCGGAAAGCCATCCCAGGGAATGACCATCGACCAGGCCTCGACGCAGCGCATGCGGTAGGTGCGCTCCTCGATCGGGAATTCCTTGATCAGCGCCTCGAGGTCGAAGGTGCCAGGTTTGTTGACCATGCCGTCGACCTTGATCGTCCAGGGCAGCGGTTTGAAATCGCCGGAATTCGCCGCAGGATCGCCCTTGTCGAGGCCGAACTCATAGAAATTGTTGTAGGTCGTGACGTCCTTGATCGGCGTCGGCTTCTCGTCGACCTTGTATTTGCTCTCGACGGCGGAAAGGGCCGCCGCACTCGCTGTGCCGGCGCCGTAGAGCGCCATGGCGCCGAGTGCTGCAGCACCGAGGAATTCTCGGCGGCGCAGATAGAGCTGGTGCGGCGTGATCTCCGACGACGCGATCTTCGGTGGGCGATAGCTAGGCATGTCGAAAACCTCCAAGGCGGATTTCCTCAATATAGTTCTTAAACGAACCGCCCGCATATTCGGATTAGTGTCTAAGCCTTGAATATTGCTGACGGGAAGCCAATTTTTTGTGTTCGGCTGTGATGAAATAGGCTGTAACCGAGCGCCGCGCCGAACCGTATATGCCCAATGGCGCTCGAGGCGCTTCTCCAGGCAGCGTACCGGATTTGGCCTTGCCGGTAGTGACAGCCCCCGCCGATTGGATTAGGACAATTCCAAACAGCAGCGTTGCCCGGCCGCAGGCTCAATGCCGCCCCGCTTCGCCTGATGATCTCCGACACGTCGAGGAAGATACCGATGCCAGCCTACCGTTCCAGAACCACGACCCACGGCCGCAACATGGCAGGCGCGCGCGGCCTTTGGCGCGCCACGGGCATGAAGGATTCGGATTTCGGCAAGCCGATTATCGCGGTGGTGAATTCTTTCACCCAGTTCGTGCCCGGCCACGTGCACCTGAAGGATCTCGGCCAGCTCGTTGCCCGCGAAATCGAGGCGGCCGGCGGCGTTGCCAAGGAGTTCAACACGATCGCCGTCGACGACGGCATCGCCATGGGCCATGACGGCATGCTCTATTCGCTGCCCTCGCGCGAACTCATCGCCGACAGTGTCGAATACATGGTCAATGCCCATTGCGCCGACGCTATGGTCTGCATCTCCAATTGCGACAAGATCACCCCCGGCATGCTGATGGCGTCGCTGCGCCTCAACATACCCACAGTCTTCGTCTCGGGCGGCCCGATGGAAGCGGGCAAGGTCGTGCTGCACGGCAAGACGCATGCGCTCGACCTCGTCGATGCCATGGTCGCAGCAGCCGATGAAAAAATCAGCGACGAGGAAGTTCAGACCATCGAGCGCTCGGCCTGTCCGACCTGCGGCTCCTGCTCCGGCATGTTTACCGCCAATTCGATGAACTGCCTGACCGAGGCGCTCGGCCTGTCGCTGCCCGGCAACGGCTCGACGCTTGCAACCCACGCCGACCGCAAGCGCCTCTTCGTCGAGGCCGGCCATCTGATCGTCGATCTCGCCCGCCGTTACTACGAGCAGGACGATATCAAGGCGCTGCCGCGCACCATCGCCTCCAAGCAGGCCTTCGAGAATGCCATGGCGCTCGATATCGCCATGGGCGGCTCGACCAATACGGTCCTGCACATCCTCGCCGCCGCCCATGAAGGCGAAATCGATTTCACCATGGCCGATATCGACGCACTCTCGCGCCGGGTGCCCTGCCTGTCGAAGGTCGCACCCGCCAAGAGCGATGTTCATATGGAAGACGTGCACCGCGCCGGCGGCATCATGTCGATCCTCGGAGAGCTCGATAAGGGAGGTCTCTTGAACCGCAATTGCCCGACAGTGCATGCCGAAACGCTGGGCGATGCAATCGACCGCTGGGATATTACCCGCACCACCAGCGAAACCGTCCGCAACTTCTATCGTGCCGCACCCGGCGGCATCCCGACCCAGGTCGCCTTCAGCCAGGAGGCCCGTTGGGACGAACTCGACACCGACCGCCAGAACGGCGTCATCCGCTCGGTCGAACATCCTTTCTCTAGGGATGGCGGCCTTGCCGTGCTCAAGGGCAATCTCGCGGTCGACGGGTGCATCGTCAAGACGGCCGGCGTCGATGAATCGATCCTGAAATTTTCCGGCCCGGCCCGTGTCTTCGAAAGCCAGGATGCCTCCGTCAAGGCGATCCTCGCCAATGAGGTGAAGGCCGGCGACGTCGTCGTCATTCGCTACGAAGGCCCGAAGGGCGGCCCCGGCATGCAGGAAATGCTCTATCCGACGAGCTATCTGAAATCGAAGGGCCTCGGCAAGGCCTGCGCGCTGATCACTGACGGCCGCTTCTCCGGCGGTACCTCCGGCCTCTCGATCGGCCACGCCTCGCCGGAAGCGGCAAATGGCGGTACGATCGGCCTGGTGCGCGAAGGCGACATGATCGACATCGACATCCCGAACCGCACGATCAGCCTGCGCGTCGACGAGGCCGAACTTGCCGCCCGCCGCGCCGATCAGGACGCCAAGGGCTGGCATCCCACAGAAGTGCGCAAGCGCAACGTCACGACGGCGCTGAAGGCTTACGCCGCCTTCGCGACGAGCGCCGATCGCGGCGCCGTGCGGGATCTGAACGCTCGCTAACGCGCGTCAATCGATAGTCTTTTCGACCGGTCGCTTTCAAAGCGGCCGGTTGATGTTTTTATAGCTCTCGCCGAGCTGCTTCAGCCGCTCATCATAGGCAGCCTTGATACAGACGGCATCCGCCGCGCATTCCTGCCGTTTCTTCAGCCAGGCGGTCTGCTCGTCCTGCAATGTCCCGCGCGCGCCCATCGCCAGCAGGCCGGAGAGCAGCTCGAAGGTCGTCACCATCTTCACGTCGGCGTCGTTGAGCGCGCGATTGTCGCAGATCGTCTTTTCGTCCGGCTTCAATTCCTTCGCGTCGCAGTCGAAACTCGCCGCCTGTGCCATATCCGATGCGAAGATCGAAATCGCAAAACCAAAACCCATCATCATCGCTCTTGCCGTCATCATTCCTGTTCCTGTTGCTGCCGGTCAAACCAGGTTGCGCAATGCCAGAGCCAGGAAGATGATGCAGGCAAGCCAGACGGCAAGGATGAAGATCAGTCCGGCCCGGCCGGAGGGGCGCTCGATACGTCTTGCCGCCTCGTCGCGAAGCGCGCTCATCACCTCAGCCGGGATAAGCCGCGTCGCCAGCAGAATGCCGAGAGGCACGATGATGAGATCGTCGAGATAACCGAGCACGGGAATGAAATCGGGGATGAGATCGACGGGCGACAGCGCATAGGCGGCAACGGCGCCGGCCACCGCTTTCGCATGCCACGGCACCCGCGGATCCCGCGCGGCAAGCCATAGGGCGACGATGTCACGCTTCAGTGACTTCGCCCAGATTTTGGCTTTTGATATCAGTTGCATGGCCAAATTTCCTGAATCGAATTCGCAAAGGCTTCAAGCGCAGTCTCGTGGGGTCGTCTCTGCCTCATTCTTCCATGCTTCCGCCCTCTTTCCTTTCTAGCGTCGGGCGGCAGACAGGATGAATTTGGGCCGGTTCGGCCTGAAATCTGAATGCTGTTCGCATTAAATAGTTAGAGGAGGATGTCGTCCGAAAACCGCTCACACTTTTCGGCATCATGCTCTAATACGATCCACAAGAGGATTCAAAAGGGATACCCATGCAAGGCCTGTTCAAGCGCGCCTCCGTCTCGCTACTCGCTCTCATGCTCGTTCTGCCGGCTGCGGCCAATGCGCAGACCGCAAAGACGGTGCCCGAGAGCCAGATGCAGATGCAGCTCTCCTTCGCGCCGCTCGTCAAACAGACGTCGGGCGCCGTCGTCAATGTCTATGCGGAAAAGACCGTCCGGCGGCAGTCGCCCTTTGCCGGCGACCCCTTCTTCGAGCAGTTCTTCGGCCAGCAGATGCCGAATCGCTCGGAAAAGCAGTCCTCGCTCGGTTCCGGCGTCATCGTCGAGGCGAACGGCACTGTGGTGACCAACAATCACGTGGTCGAAGGCGCCGATGATATCAAGGTTGCGCTGCCGGATGGCCGCGAATTCCCCTGCAAAGTGGTACTGCGTGATGACCGCGTCGATCTTGCCGTGTTGAAGATCGACACCAAGGAAAGTTTCCCGACATTGCCGATCGGCAATTCCGATGCCGTCGAGGTCGGTGATCTCGTTCTGGCGATCGGCAATCCCTTCGGCGTCGGCCAGACGGTGACGAGCGGTATCGTCTCCGCACTGGCCCGCAACCAGGTGGTCAGGAACGAGTTCGGCTTCTTCATCCAGACCGACGCCTCGATCAATCCCGGCAATTCCGGCGGCGCTCTGATGAACATGAAGGGTGAGTTGATCGGCATCAACACCGCGATCTTCTCGCGCGGAGGCGGCTCGAACGGTATCGGCTTTGCCATCCCCGCCAATCTGGTCAAGGTCTTCCTCGCCTCGGCCGATGCCGGCGTCAAATCCTTCGAGCGGCCCTATGTCGGCGCGAGTTTCGATGCCGTGACCTCGGAAGTCGCCGAAGCGCTTGGACTGAATAAGGCTCGCGGCGCGCTGGTCGTCAAGGTCTCGGAAGGCGGCCCGGCCGCCAAGGCCGGGCTGAAGGCCGGTGAAATCATCACCGCTGTCGACGGTATTTCGGTCGAGCATCCGGATGCGCTGCTTTACCGGCTGACGACGGCCGGTCTCGGAAAATCGGTCAAGCTCACGGTCGTCGAGAACGGCCGCGAGGAGCAGCTGCCGCTGACGCTCGATCGCGCCCCGGAAACCTCGCCGCGCGACCAGCGCACCATCGGCGGGCGTACCCCCTTCAGCGGCGCTGTCGTCGAGAACCTGTCGCCGCGGGTCGCCGACGAGCTGCGCATGCCGCCGGAATCGGCAGGCGTCGTCGTATCCGAGGTGAAGGAGGATTCGCCTGCCGCCCGACTCGGTTTCGAGCCGAAGGATATCATCGTCTCGATCAACGGCACCGATGTGAAGTCGACCAGCGAGCTGTCCCAAATCGCCGATAGCGACCCCGGCCTCTGGCGGGTGGAAATCGAGCGCGACGGCCAGCGCATCCGGCAGTTCTTCCGATGAGCAATGATCTCTTCGCGCCGCGTGTTCCGGAGGAGGTTGCCGCCAAGCGGCCGCTTGCCGACCGGCTGCGGCCGAAGACGCTCGCCGATGTCACCGGTCAGGAACATCTGACCGGTGAAGACGGCGTGCTGAAACGAATGATCGAAAGCGGTTCGCTCGGCTCGATGATCTTCTGGGGCCCGCCCGGCACCGGCAAGACGACGGTGGCGCGGCTGCTGTCGGGCGAGGCGGGGCTGGCTTTCGAGCAGATTTCAGCGATCTTTTCCGGTGTCGCCGATCTGAAGAAGGTGTTCGAAACGGCCCGCCTGCGCCGCATGGACGGTCGTCAGACGCTGCTCTTCGTCGACGAGATCCACCGTTTCAACCGCGCCCAGCAGGACAGTTTCCTGCCCGTCATGGAGGATGGCACCGTTATCCTCGTCGGCGCCACCACCGAAAACCCGTCCTTCGAGCTCAACGCCGCTCTGCTGTCGCGCGCCCGGGTGCTGACCTTCAAGTCGCATGACGAGGAGAGCCTGGAGGAATTGCTGAGGCGCGCCGAGGCGATCGAGCAGAAGCCGCTGCCGTTGACCGAGGAAGCGCGTCTCAGCCTGATCCGCATGGCCGACGGCGACGGCCGTGCGGTGCTGACCCTTGCCGAAGAGGTGTGGCGAGCCGCCCGCGATGGCGAGAGCTTCGACACCGAAGGCCTGACGCGGATCGTCCAGCGCCGCGCGCCCGTCTACGACAAGGCGCAGGACGGCCATTACAATCTGATCTCGGCGCTGCACAAATCCGTGCGCGGCTCGGATCCCGATGCCGCTCTATATTATCTCGCCCGCATGTTCGATGCCGGCGAGGATCCGCTCTATCTCGGCCGACGGCTGGTGCGCATGGCGGTGGAAGATATCGGCCTTGCCGATCCGCAGGCGCTGGTGATCTGCAACGCCGCCAAGGATGCTTATGATTATCTCGGCTCTCCGGAAGGCGAACTGGCGCTGGCGCAGGCCTGCGTCTATCTCGCCACCGCGCCGAAATCGAATGCCGTCTACACCGCCTTCAAGGCGGCAAGCCAGGCCGCCAAGCAGAACGGCTCGCTGCTTCCACCGAAGCATATCCTCAATGCGCCGACCAAGCTGATGAAGGGCGAAGGTTACGGCGACGGCTACCGCTACGATCACGATGAACCGGACGCCTTTTCCGGCCAGGATTATTTCCCAGAGAAAATGGGCCGCCAAACCTTCTACGATCCTCCGGAGCGCGGCTTCGAGCGCGATATCCGCAAGCGGCTGGAATGGTGGGCGAAGCTTCGCAAGGAGCGCAACCCGCGCTGACGCCTCTGTGGCTGTTCGGTTGGCGAACGCGGCTCAGCCGCCAAGAGCGATCGCTGTTGCAACCAGAAGCAATCCAAGACACGTCATCGTCATGCCTGCCTGAAAGGCCCTGCCTCCGGAAAATTTCGCCCACGCATAACCCGTCACAAACAGCAGCATGATCAGAAACAGGTTGCTGACCCTCAAGGCAAGGTGCGCGTCTTCGAGGAGAAAGAATGGGAGAACTGCCGGAATGGCGGTCGCCGAAACCAGGAGGAAGACGGCGATTGCGGCGGACAGATCACCTTTCGAAAATGACACCTTAACTGGGGCGGCCCGGCGTGCGAGGGTCAGCAGCGATTGATAGAGCGCGTCCGTGTCGGCGGCCTTCGCAGAGAATGGCGCTTCTTTAATCGGGAATTCGTTCGCGAGAACCATGAGCGCTTCAGATTCGTCCCCGGCGGCTTTGATTTGCCGGAAAAGGCGCAGCCGCCTGCTCTTGTAAAATGTGGTACCCAGAATGAACAAGACGGCGTCGATGATCCCCCACGCGACATTGCATCCGATCGTCGCGACGATCAACTCGTGGACATTTAATCCTTCTTCTTCAAAAACAAGCCTGGAACCAACCGTCAAGGTCAGCGCCATGATCAATCCGAAAAGGATTTCCCCTAACGCATCGCCTGGATCGATGATTTTGGTGATGCGACCGGTCGGGTTCGACGTCATGGACTACTCCCACATGATGAAAATCCTGCAGCGTCGCGCGTCGTCGATTCCGATTCAAGGAATTACGCAATAGCCAGCGGTTTCCGCTCGCTATCGGAACATGAAATCGCGAGCCGAGTTGCAGCTGGCGGCCTGAAGAATTGTGATCGACCTTGCCGCCCAATTCATTGATTGCGATCAAAGGTCAGTGTGATTGGCCACATTGTGACCAGGGCCTCTTGCTGATGGGGCGTTGTCTGCACATGCCCGGTGCTTTCCACGTGGCGGAGGGGCGGTGCTGCAAAGCTCAGGAGGACCGCGGCGTCTTCTGATTGGCTGGCGCGGCGATTACCTTGACGGTGGATTCCGCCAACCCGTGATGACCTTCCATGTCGACGACGACATGCCAGTGACCGTGTTCCGGAACGGCAAGCTTGACTGGCGATTTGCGCGCCACGCCGCCGATATATTTGAAATCGAGAACTTCGGTGAAGCGCTGGAAATTCGGCGCCGACATCAGCCGCACATTGTTCACCGCATTCAACGACACCTCGACGATCGTTCCGGCGCGTTGTTCCTTAAGATCATAGTGGGTGAAGCGAAAATTCGGTTTCGGCATCGGTCTCGTGGTGTCTGACGTCTCTGCGGCGAGATTTTACCAGCATGCCGGTTAAGGAAAAGTTGGATATCGGTCGCAAAGCCCGATCGGAGAAATTCCGAAACCCGGTGTCGGAAAGGCCTGGCCCCCGCCGTCCTTGCGGTATTGATGCAAAAACGGAGCAAGGACATGTTGAAAATGGGGCTGATTTCGATGATCGCAACCGTCGCCGCATTCCTGGCCGCGCCCGACATGGCAGGCGCCGGCGGTGCGCCGAGCGAGGATAAGGCGGTCGCGCCGATAGTCAGGAAGGGAAGCGTACCGGTCAACGGTATTGACTATTACTACGAAATCCGCGGGGAGGGCGAACCGCTGCTGCTACTGCACGGCGGCCTCGGGCAGATCGAGATGTTCGCGCCGGTCATGCCTGTTTTCGCCGACCACCGGCAGGTGATCGCCGTCGATCTGCAGGGCCATGGCCGTACGCCCCTCGGCAAGCGGCCGATCGACCTTGCTGCAATCGGCGCCGACCTTGCGATCCTGGTGAAGCAGCTCGGTTACGACAAGCTCGACGTCTTCGGTTATTCCTTCGGCGGCGGGGTGGCGCTGAACATGGCGGCGAATGCGCCCGACCGCGTGCGCCGCCTGGTAATCCTCTCGGCGCCCTATGCGCAGAACGGCTTCTTCCCGGAGATGCTGCCGCAGCAGGCGGCCCTCGGCGCCGGCATGGCCGAGATGATGAAAGACACGCCGATGTTCCTCACCTACAAAGCGGTGGCGCCCGACGTTTCCGAGTTTCCGAAGCTGCTCGACGCCATGGGTGCGTTGATGCGCGAACCCAAGGATTATAGCGATGCCGTCGCAAGGCTCACAATGCCGGTGATGCTGATCTATGGCGATGCCGATATGATCCGCCCCGAGCATATGATCGACTTCTACCACAAGCTCGGCGGCGGCCTGCGCGATGCGGGCTGGATGCGGGAGAACATGTCGAAGAACCGGCTGGCGATCCTGCCCGATCTCACCCATTACGAGACCTTCGCTTCGCCGCTGATGGCCAATGTGGCGATGACTTTCCTCGACGGCGGCGGCAAGGCGCCGAACTGGGCCGAGCAGGTCGGCAAATAAAGTGAGGCGGTCGGGCTTCTGGTCACGAGCGAACCTGCGCCGCACCCCGATATCCGGGAAGCGGCGCAGGCATGGTCTTGGGTATCAGGCCGAGGCCGTTGCATCGCTCGGAAAATCCGTGGAGACGGCAAGTTCACGCCAGGCGGCAAGTTCCTTTTCGACGCTCGCATGCTGCCCTTCGATCATGGCCACCGTATCGCTGCCGAACGGCATGCGCAGCGGCGGGTTGCCCGAATTGACCATTGTCATGATGCCGGCTGCGAGCTTGGCGGGGTTGCCGGGCTGGGCATGATTGGCGTCGGCGGCGAAATTCCGCTTGTTGCCGGCCGGCGTGCCTTCGTAATCGGCGATGGAGGCCGGGCTGACCGCGAGCGATGTGTCGGCGAGAAAGTCGGTGCGGAAGAAGCCGGGCTCGATGATCGTCACCTTGATGCCGAACGGTTCGAGTTCCGCGGCCATCGATTCCGACAGGCCTTCGACGGCGAATTTCGTCGAGCCGTAGACGCCCCAGCCGGGATAGCCGAAGTAACCGCCGATCGAGGAAAAGTTCAGGATATGGCCGGAACGCTGGCGGCGCATATAGGGCAGCACGGCGCGCGTCACCTTCAGAAGGCCGAAGACATTCGTGGCATAGAGCTTTTCGATCTCCTCGGCCGTGGCCTCCTCGACGGCACCGAGCAGGCCGTAGCCAGCATTGTTGGCGAGAACATCAATGCGGCCGAAGCGGGCGATGCCGGCTGCCGCAGCTTCTTTCGCCTGGGCCTCGTTGGTGACGTCAAGGGCGACGGCGAGGAGGTTCGGATGATCGCCGAACTGCTCGGTGACGGTCTTCGGGTTGCGGGCGGTGGCGATAACGGCATCGCCAGCGGCGAGAGCTTCCTTGGTCATCAGCGCGCCGAAGCCGCGGGATGCACCAGTGATGAACCAGACTTTCATGACAAATTCCTTTCGAGGACTAATTGGCTGTCTCGGCGTCGCATCTCTGTGCTGACGGGGCTGAATTTGACCGAAAATCCGTTGCTGTATAAGATTTGTTATTCTTGAAACTATGATGAGCAAAATTCAGCAATGCGTGCCACCGACCTTTCCGAACTCGCTGCCTTCGCGGCCGTTGCCCGGCATAAGAGTTTTCGCAAAGCGGGCGAGGAGAGGGGTGTCACCGCCTCAGCGGTCAGCCATGCCGTCCTCAATCTCGAAGATCGGATAGGCATTCGCCTGCTCAACCGCACGACGCGCAGCGTCTCGCTGACCGAGGCCGGCGAGCTACTGATCTCGCATCTCGACCCGGCCTTCGGCGAGATGGCGGCAGCGCTCGATGCGCTGAACCGTTACCGCGACACGCCCTTCGGCAAGGTGAGGATCAACGTGCCGAATTCGATCGGCCCCTTCGTCATCGGCCGCGTCATTGCCCCGCTGCTCCAGCGTAATCCCAATCTGCAACTGGAGATCAACGCAACGGACAGGCTGGTCGATATCGTCGAGGAGGGTTTCGATGCCGGCATCCGCTTCGGCGAGCGTGTCACCGAGGGCATGATCGCGTTGCGCATCAAGCCGCGGATCCGTCTGGTCGTCGTCGGTTCGCCTGCCTATTTCGAGGCCCGACCGAAGCCGGCGACGCCGCACGATCTCAAGCGCCATCTCTGTATCCAGAACATGTTTCCGTCAGGCGCGCGCTATACCTGGGAGTTCGAGAAGGATGGCCAGACGGTCAGCTTTCAGCCGACCGGACCTCTGTCGCTCGATGATCACGAACTGATGCTGCAGGCAGCGCTCGGCGGCGTCGGCCTTGCCTATATCTGGGAGCCGCGGGTGGAGAAGGCGATTGCCGACGGAGAACTGATCCAGGTGCTCGACGACTGGTGCCAGCCGGAGGAGCCGCTCTATCTCTACTATCCGAGCCGCCGCCACATGTCGGCGGGCTTCAGGGCGGTCATCGATGCGATGAAAGCCGAGTAAAAAAGCTCAGGATTCGCACTCTTCACCCTTTTGACTCCTGCGGGTGAACCGGCCAATGATGCTGCCATGGCCGCCATGGTCAGCATCATCGGGAGAGGTTGATGAACGGTCGGATTTTGCCAACTGTCAATCGAAGCGCATTAAAGCGGCTCGGCGGTCTGTTGCCCGCATTGGCCACGGTGATGTTGCTGGCCTCGCCGGCCGTCGGAAAGGACATTGAACCGCAAAGCCAGGCCTCGCGCGAGCAGGTCGAAAAACTCGTCGGCCTCTGGAAAGATCATTTTACCGGCGCCGATAGCCTGCAGCAGCGGCGGACAGCCTTCCGAACGCTGCTGGAAACGACGCCGGGGCCGACACGCATCCAGGTCCGGCAGGTCGATGCCGACGGCGTCGATGCCGAGCTGATGTGGCCCGCCCGTCTTCATCACCCGATCGGCCAAAGGGTGATCCTTTATATTCATGGCGGCGGCTTTTCGGGCGGCTCCATCCGCACGCACAGCCTGCTTGCCGGCTCGCTCGCCAAGGCCGCATCCAGCGACGTGCTTCTGATCGAGTATCGGCTAATGCCCGAATATACCTATCCCGCTCAGATCAACGACGCGCTGACGGCCTATCGCTGGCTTCTCGACAACGGCTATCGCGCCGAGAATGTCGTCGTGGCGGGAGACGGCGCCGGCGGCAATATCGCGCTGGAGACGGTGCTGCGGCAGAGGCAGGCGGCAAAACCGCTGCCGGCGGCCGTCATTGCGCTCAGCCCCATCACCGATCTTGCCGCGACCGGCGGATCGATGACATCGAATGCCGACAGCGATCCGCTGGTCGGCAGGGCCTCGATCGAAACTTTGCGCAAGGCCTATCTCGGCAGCCGGTCGCCGAACGATCCCCAGGCATCGCCGCTTTATGCCGACATGACCGGCTTTCCGCCGCTACTGCTGCAGGTTGGCTCCGGCGAAGCGCTGCTGGACGATACGCTGCGGCTCGCCGACAAGGCACGTCAGGCGGGGGTGGATGTCACCACCGAGATTTGGCCGGGCATGCCGCATCAGTGGCAGCTGTTTCCCTCGCTGCTCGACGATGCCGACCGGTCGAGCCAGAATATCGCCGAATTTGCGATCCGGCATTTCGCAGACAAGCCGCAGGAGTAGGACCGCAGAAGCAGGGGCTTCACGTCCTCGCGCTCCGCCTTATTGCGATGTGCCACGCGACGGTGACGGCGCCAGAGGCCGCTCGACCTCCCGGCCGACGCTGAGCGCCTTTCTGACATTCGGCTCCAGCCGCTCGATATAGGCGTGATCGGGTGCAGCCCCCAGCGCATCCAGCATTTTCGAGAAGAAACACCGGGCCGCCGCCGCGGCCGTGACGTCGAAGACCTCGGCATCGCTCAGCCCGTGTTTTTTCAGCCCGTCTATATCCTGCTGGGTGATCGACGTCGCGTCGCGCGCCACCTTGGCGGCAAAAGCCATGATCGCCCTTTCGCCGGCATCGATCGGCGCTTTCTCCGTTTCGTTGACGACAGCCGTCAGCCCGTCGCTGGTAAAACCTTCCCGCAGCAGCACCGAGCCGTGCGCCAGCATGCAATAGGAGGATTTCAGCTCCTTGGCCGCCGCCAGCGTCACCAGCTCATAGCGCCTGAGGCTCATATGTCCGCGAATGCTGGAAAGCAGCGCTGCCCAGTTCTCCATCACCTCCGGCCGGTGTCCGAAGGCGCGGTACATGTTCGGCAGATAACCATAATTCGCCTCGGCCGACGCATACATCGACGTCGTCTTCTCGCTGGCGGATGCATTGGGGGTGTGAATGAAAGCCATGGCATGGTCCTCCTCTATAGCGAGAAGGATAGGGTAGATATTGAGGACAGCAATCCTGAAATATCAGGCAGCGTCGCTGTTCTCAGAAGCGTTACCGGTGCGCCTGATCGGAAGGGTTACGGTGAATGTCGATCCGCAGCCTCTCGCGCTTCGAACCTCTATCGAGCCGTTGTGCAGTTCGACGATCTGCTTCACCAGGTTCAGGCCAATGCCCGTCCCGGCAATTCCGGTCGACGTTCCGGCACGAAAATAGCGCTGGAACAGCCGGGGCACGTCTTCGGGATCGATCCCCACCCCGTCATCGCTGATCGAAACTTTGACGTTTCCCGTCTCCTCCCATGCCGTGACGCGAATTTCCGAGGTTCCGGGCGCGTATTTGACGGCGTTGGACAGCAGATTGGTAAAGACCTGCGCTAAAGTTCGGGGATCGGCATCGATGAACTCCGGCAGCCCGTCGATATCCAACACGAAGCTGTGCGTTTTGGCGATCGTCGACTGCCGCTCGCAACAGCTTCTTATCAATGATCGCAAGGCGCAGGCATCGTAGCTGATGTCGATCTTGCCGGTGTCGAGGCGCCCGGCCGAAAGGATGCTCTCCATGAGATCGACTATCCGGTTCACCGATGCGCGGATCTGATCGACCTTGTCGCTTAAGAATTCGGGCTCGACTGCTCCTCTTTTGCGCAGCAGCCGCTGGGCGGCAGCGTCGATGATGGCGAGCGGGGTGCGGAATTCATGGGAGGCCATTGCCACGAACTGCCGCTGCAATTCGTTGATGTTCCGCTCCTGCGCAAGCATTCGCTCGAGTTCCCGCGCCTGCCGCTCGACCTCGGCCGTGCGGCTCTGCACCGTCGTTTCGAGCTGATCGTGGTGCTGGCGCAGCTCTTCCGTCAGCCGCACTGTTTTGGTGACGTCTTCGTGGGTGGCGACGTATCCACCGTTCTGCATGGGATTGTGGGTGATTTTGATGACGCGGCCGTCGGAAAGCACGATATTCTGGCTGGCCACCGCGCCGCGCGCGGTCGCTTCGAACACCACATCGAAATAGGTGGCAGTGTCGGCCGGACCATTTCCCTCGCGGCTGCGATAAGCCAGGATATCGACAAGCGGCGTCCCCGGTTGCGTCAATCGGTCCGGCAGATTGTACATCCGCGCGTAGGCTGGGTTGCACAGGATCAGCTTCTTCGTCGAATCGAACATGCACAGCCCGTGCGGCATGTTGCGGAGTGCTGCGTCGAACCGGTGATGTTGTTCGGTGAGACTGTCTTCGACGCGGATCAGGGTCGAGATGTCTTCGTAGCTGAGGATCCAGCCTCCCTCTTTCGATGGGGCGTAGGTCATTGAGACCATCCGTCCGTCAGACAGCGCAAACTGAGACGTGTGCGGCCTGCCTGTCGTCGACTGCCGGCATGCGGCCGCGCGGCAATCGGCGGTGCCCGGCAGTCCGTCGATATTCATTCCTCTGCCGATGGCTCCAGCCGGCAGCCCGAGAATATCGAGGGTGCGGGAGTTGAACGCCGTCACCCTATTGGCAGAATCAAGCAGAACGATGCCCTGCGGCAGGCTCTCCAGAATGGATTCAAACGAGTGTGGCGTCATCCCGCCCTGCTTCAGATCTGACACGTTGCACGTATCCGTAGCATTCGTCAGAAACGATAAAGTTTCGCTAAAGCCTATCGGCGGGGGCTCATCGAGAGCAATTCCAGCAACAGTGCGCCGCGGTTTTGCATCACCTAGCCGCGTTGGTCGCGCTGCTCGTCCAGAAGATCAAGGCTGTCCTCTCCCGCCTCGTTGACGTCACTCGGCATGGCTTTGCCGGTCTCCTGATAAACAAGCCAGGCGACGTGCATTCCACCCGCCTTCGCTGGGCTTTCCTGCCGCCTCGGTAAGACGGCGAAGAGTCCCGCGCTCCTCATCGCTGTAGACAAGATCGGAAAAATATCCGCCGGTTAGGCGCCCGCCATCGCCCCACGCGCGGATTGCCGCCAAGGCGGCCTCTGCTTCCGCCGCGTCGGGTTCGGTGCGCCTAATTTGCGCCACCAGAGATGCGGCGACGGCTGTCAGGCGCTGTGCCTGTTCGCGTGGCGGCAGAGCGGTCAGTTCAGCGCGCAATGTCATGTTTCGATGATCTCCTCCACTGGTCGCGGCGCAATCATTGTCTCGACAGCATAAGGGACGAGTCCCGAATCCTCCACGACTTTGCAACCGCAGGCGCCTCTCAACTGTGGCCGGAATTTAGATCGTTCCAATTTTTTCGTTGAAATGTTGACAACGAAATAAAGCTGGCAACTCACTAGAAGCAAATAAATTCATACCGAATCCCTAAATTTTCCTTGACAGAATTGGAACGTTCCAAATATTTATCCATCAGTCGACGTCGTGGTCGGAGAGGGAAATGACAAAGGCGCGGGTGACCGTCATTGACATCGCAAAGGCCGCCGGCGTCTCCAAGTCGACGGTGTCGCTGGTGTTGCAGGGCTCCTCCCTGGTCAATGAGGGGACGCGCTCCAAGGTCAATGCCGTGATGCGCGAACTCGGCTATGTCTATAATCGCGGCGCCGCCAATCTTCGCCAAGCCGGTGCGAAATCGAAGATTGTCGGAGTTGTCGTCAACGATCTGACGAACAGCTTCTTTGCGGAGCTGGCGGTCGGCGTCGATATGGTCGTTCAGTCGGCCGGCTTCGTGCAGTTCCTGTCGAACACCGGCGAGAGCATCGACCGGCAGCGTGAGGTTGTCGCGTCGATGCGTGAGCACGGCATTTCCGGCCTCATCGTCTCGCCGGCCCGCGCCACCGATGCCGCCGACTTCAAGCCGCTCGTTGCAGCCGGGATTCCAGTCGTGGTCGTCGTTCGAAACCTGCCCGGCGCCAAGGTCTCGTCGATCGTTTCCGACAACCAGGCCGGCATGATGTCCGCGGTCAAGCATCTGGCGGGCCTCGGTCACAAGCGCATCGCTTTTCTCGGCGGCTTTCCGGACACCGCCGTCTTCGACGACAGGCTTGCCGGCTACCGAAGCGGCGTTGAGGCAGCCGGGCTCGACTATCACGAAGAACTCGTCATCGCGTCCGCGCCGTCGCGGGCCGGCGGGGTAGAGGCGATCGGAAAAGCGATTGCGCTCGGCCGCCGGCCGACCGCGGCCGTCTGCTTCAACGATGCGGTGGCGTTCGGCGTTTGCGACGGGTTGCGCGCGCGCCGGCTGGAGCCGGGTGCCGACTTCGCCGTGGTGGGCTTCGACGATGTCATCGAGGCCCAGGCAGCGGTCCCGGCGCTGACGACGGTCTCGGTCGACCCGCAGGGCATCGGGCGTCGCGGCGCGCAGATGCTGCTCAAGCAGATCAATGCGGGCAAGGCCGAAGCGGAGACGGTGACGACGGCCGTTCGGCTGGTCGTTCGCGAAAGCTGCGGCGCCGGCAGGGCCCCGCCGTCGAAGACCGGCAAGAGCGTAAAATCGAAACAGGACGCCGAGTAATGCACATGAAGAAGCATCTCACCCCAGCCGAAGCGGCCGCGCTCATCCCGGAAGGCGCCGTCGTGACGGTATCGTCTTCGAGCGGTCTCGGTTGCCCGGATCTCATGCTGAAGGCGATCGGCGAGCGTTTCGAGGCGACCGGCCATCCCCGTGATTTGACGACCCTTCATCCGATCGCTGCCGGCGACATGAGCGGTATCAAGGGCATCGACCATATTGCCAGGAAGGGCCTGCTGAAACGTATCATCGGCGGCTCCTACCCGTCGGGACCGTCATCGTCCGAGCCGCCGCTGATCTGGCAGATGATCACCAACAACGAGATCCCGGCCTACAACATTCCCTCTGGCATCCTGTTCGACATCCATCGCGAAGCCGCCGCCAAGCGGCCGGGCGTGCTGACCAAGATCGGCGTCGACACATTCGTCGACCCCCGGCGGCAGGGCTGCGCGATGAACGAGCTGGCTTCGGAGCAGCAGGTGGTCAAGCGCGTCAGCTTCGAGGGCGACGACTGGCTGTTCTTCCCCTCGATCGTCCCTCAGGTCGCCATCATCCGCGCCACCACCGCTGATGAGCGCGGCAACCTGACATACGAACATGAGGGCGCCTATCTCGGCGGTCTCGATCAGGCGCTCGCCGCCCGCAACAACGGCGGCATCGTCATCGCCCAGGTCAAGCGGATCACCAAGGAAGGCTCTTTGAAACCGCATGACGTCCGAGTGCCGGGAATGCTGGTCGACTATATCGTCGTCGATCCCGATCAGAAGCAGACAACGCAGACTGGGTATGATCCGGCGATTTCGGGTGAGATCTTCCGCCCGCTCGACAGCTTCCACGTTCCGGAGTTCAATGTTCAGAAGGTGATCGCGCGCCGTGTCGCGCAGGAGTTGCAGGCGGGAAGCTGCGTCAATCTCGGCTTCGGAATTTCGGCCAATGTACCGCGCATTCTGCTGGAGGAGGGGCTCCACGGCGCCGTCACCTGGGTGATCGAGCAAGGCGCGGTCGGCGGCGTGCCGCTGCTCGATTTCGCCTTCGGCTGCGCCTCCAATGCCGACGCCTATATGCCATCCCCTTATCAGTTCACTTACTTTCAGGGCGCTGGCTTCGATGCGTCGCTGCTCTCCTTCCTCGAGATCGGCAAGGACGGGTCGGTCAACGTCTCCAAACTTTCCTTCCGGCCGCATGTGACGGCCGGCGCCGGCGGCTTCGTCGACATCACGGCGCGGGCAAAGAAGATTGTTTTTTCAGGCATGTTCAACGCCGGGGCGAAGCTTTCGATCGCCGATGGGGCTCTGCTCATTGAAAAAGAGGGCAAGCTGAAGAAGCTCGTCAACAAGGTCGAACACGTCACTTTCAGCGGCAGGCGGGCGATCGAGCAGGGGCAGGATATCATCTATGTCACCGAGCGCTGCGTGATGAAGTTGACGCCCGAAGGCATCGTCCTCACCGAGATCGCCCCGGGCGTCGATCTTCAGTCCCAGATCCTCGATCAGTCCGAATTTCCGCTGATCGTCGCGCCCGACCTGAAGGTCATGGATGCGACACTCTTCGGCGAGGCCGGCATCGGCCTGTCGCTTCCAGCCAAACGGGCACGGACGCTGGAGGGCACTTTCCATGGCTAGCGGAACAGTCAGGATCGATATCGACGGACATGTTGCGACCCTGACAATTTGTCGTCCTGAGAAACTCAACGCGCTCGATCTCGACATGCTGAAAGCCTTGGCGGACGCCGCCGATGCCGTGGAGGCAAACCCGGACGTACGCGCCGCGGTTCTGACCGGTGAAGGAAAGGGTTTTTCCGCCGGAGGCGATATCAAGGCCTGGGGCGGAATGCTGCCCCAGGAGTTCGGTCACGCCTGGGTTCGGCATGGTCACCGGATCTTCGAACGGCTGGCGACGCTTCGGGTGCCGCTGGTCGCGGCGCTGAACGGCCACGCTCTCGGAGGCGGGCTCGAGCTGGCGGGCGTTGCCGACATTCGCATCGCCGAGGAACACATTAAGATAGGCCTGCCGGAAACCGGCCTTGGCATGGTGCCGGGCTGGTCCGGCACCCAGCGTCTCGTGCGCCGGTTCGGCGCCCAGGCCGTCCGTCGCATGGCGCTCGGCGGCGAGATATTCACCGCCGAGGAAGCCCGCCTGCTCGGTATCGTCGACGCGGTCGTTCCGACAGGAAACTCGGTCGCCGCCGCCAGGGAATATGCCGGGCGGATCGCGGCGAGGGGACCGGCGGCCCTCGAGATCGTCAAATTGATGATCGCATCGGCGAACGGCGAAGACAACGGAACGGCGGTCGAAGCCCTGGGCTCGATCCTCGCCGCGAAAACCGGCGATCTGAAGGAGGGCGTCGCATCATTCAGCGAGAAGCGCCCGGCAACGTTCAAGGGAGAATGGTAATGACGGTTCTCGTCAACCCCACGGCGCTCAGCGACCACAAGGCGCGCGATTTCAAGATGCTGATCGACGGCAAATGGGAGGCCGGCGCCTCCAATCCGATCGAACGTATCGCGCCAAGCCATGACGTCGTGGTCAGCCGGTTTTCGACCGGCAGTCGGAAGGATGCCGAGCGCGCGATTGCTGCAGCACGCAAGGCCTTCGATGACGGGCCGTGGCCGCGCATGACCGCGTCCGAACGCTCCGCCATCCTGCTCAAGGCTGCAGATCTGATCGCGGCGCGTGCTGAAGAACTGGCATTTCTCGATGCCATCGAGGCAGGCAAACCCATCACCCAGGTGAGGGGAGAAATTGCCGGCTCGGTCGACATCTGGCGCTATGCGGCGGCTTTGGCACGCGATCTCCATGGCGAAAGTTACAATACGCTCGGCGACGGCACGCTCGGCGTCGTCCTGCGCGAAGCGATCGGCGTTGTCTCGATCATCACGCCGTGGAACTTCCCGTTCCTGATCGTCGGCCAGAAACTGCCCTTCGCGCTCGCCGCAGGCTGCACGGCCGTCGTCAAGCCTTCGGAACTGACGTCGGGATCGACGCTCGTCTTGGGCGAAATCCTGCAGCAGGCGGGCATTCCCGATGGCGTCGTCAATATTGTCACCGGTACGGGACCTGAAGTCGGCGCGGTCATGACCTCGCATCCCGATGTCGACATGGTCTCCTTCACCGGCTCGACCGGTGTCGGAAAACTGACGATGTCGAATGCCGCGCAGACGCTGAAGAAAGTCTCGCTGGAGCTGGGCGGCAAGAACCCGCAGATCGTTTTCCCCGATGCCGACCTCGATGCCTTCATCGATGCCGCGGTCTTCGGCGCCTATTTCAATGCCGGCGAGTGCTGCAACGCCGGCTCGCGGCTGATCCTTCACAAGTCGATCGCCTCAGACGTCGTCAGGCGTGTCGCCGAGCTGTCGAAGGGGGTGAAGGTCGGCGATCCCCTCGATCCCTCGACGCAGGTCGGCGCGATCATCACGCCGCACCATTTGGAGAAGATTTCAGGCTATGTCGCCGGCGCCAGGAGCAGCGGCGCCCGCGTCGCCCATGGCGGCGAGACGCTCGACCTCGGCATGGGGCAGTTCATGTCGCCGACGATCCTCGAAGCCGTCACGCCCGATATGCCGGTGGCGCGCGAGGAAGTCTTTGGTCCGGTCCTGTCAGTCCTGACATTCGAGACTTCAGCCGAAGCGATCAGGATTGCCAATTCCATCGACTACGGCCTGTCGGCCGGTGTCTGGAGCCGTGATTTCGACACCTGCCTGACGATCGGCCGGTCGGTGCGGGCGGGCACGGTCTGGATGAACACCTTCATGGACGGCGCCTCGGAGCTTCCCTTCGGCGGCTACAAGCAGAGCGGCCTCGGCCGCGAACTCGGCCGCCATGCGGTCGAGGATTATACCGAGACCAAGACGCTGAACATGCATATCGGCAAACGCACCGGTTGGTGGATGCCGCAGACGGAAAAGCTGGCCTAGCTGGCAAAGCAACTACGCCCGGGGAGGGCGGGTAATCGGATGCGGGAATGGTCCTGCATCTTCCAAGAGGGAACTGGGAGGTTCTTCGATGAATAGGTTTTTGACCACCACGGCCGTGATCGCATTGTCTCTGGCGGGCGCCCATGTCGCGGCGCAGGCAGCCGACGTGAAGGAAGTGCAGATGCTGCACTGGTGGACATCAGGCGGCGAAGCGGCGGCCTTGAACGTCTTGAAGCAGGATCTGT
>NZ_JAPPSO010000028.1:0-35088 GCF_036571585.1 Rhizobium sp. 268
AGTCATCCGTCAGCTTCTGCATCCGGATCATGTCGCCGTTGTTCACGGTCGCGATTGTCAGCGTTTCGGCCGAAGCCATGCCGGCAAACGCCAGTGCTGAGCAGGCGCCCAGCAGAAAAGTTCTCAATGTCATATCTTCCTCCCAGAAGATGGGTGTGAGCATTCGCTTCGCTCATGGGCAATTACTCAACAAATGATACAGAATGTCAATCGGCAATCGTTGCTGCGGTGCCGAAGGAGGAAGCTATCCCATTGATTTAAAACAAGTGTTTTTTGCTCAATTCCTGAGCAAAAACTCAGCCGTCTCTTCGTCGGTAATCAGCGCGTTGATTTGCTGGCCGACAACCGCGGCCCGGATCGCCTTAAACTTGCGCTTGCCCTTGGCCAGACCGATGACCATCGACGCGTCGCGGGACGGGATCGGCGCCGACGCGACGCGTTCGTTGATCGGGTTGTCGAGCAACCTGCCATCGACGTCAAAGATCCAGCCGCAGATCTCGCCGACGGCGCCGCCGCGCATCAGCTCCATCATCTCGTCCTTCTCGAGGAAACCGTCGACGCAGAGCGGCCCGTCGATACCGAGTTCGCCGATGCCGACGAAGGTGACGTCGGCCTGCGCGCTCATATCGAGCGTCGAGCGCACCAGTTGCTGGCCGTGCAGCAGCTCCCGCTCTTCCGCCGAGGTGACGAGCACCGGCAGCGGCATCGGATAGTGCCGCGCCTTCACCGCATCGGCCATGCTGAAGATGACGTTGTAATAGGCGGCCGATCCGTCGGGGGCGATATTGCCGGTCAGTGAGACGATGCGGTGATTGGGACATTCGATCGCCGGCAGCTGGTCGACAGCCGCCTTCAGCGTACGGCCGGTACCGACGGCAAGCACGATCGGCTCGGCCCGTTTCAGCCATCGTTCGATCTCGGCCGCCGCCGCCTCGGCAATACCGACGGTCGCCGACGACCCGGAATCGCTCGGCACCACCTCCACATGTTTCAGCCCGAATTTCCGCCGCAGCTGGCTGGCGAGCTCCAGGCAGGCGGCGATCGGATGATCGAGCCGCACCTTGATCAGACGCTCGGCGACCGCCAGCGACACCAACCGCTGCGCCGATTGCCGCGAGATGCCCATCGCGGCGGCGATTTCATCCTGCGTGCGCCCGGCGACGTAATAGAGCCAGCCGGCACGTGCCGCATCGTCGAGGCGTGCCGCGGTCTCGGATCTTTTTGCCATTGAATGCCTACCACGCAAAGTGAGCCGGCGTGCCGCCGCCGAACATGATTTGAAATTGTATCGCGCCAGATCAAAACAAAAATCAGGCAAATGTCGAGCCTGTTGCAAAGAGCTCCGCCAAATAACCGACGCTGCTTAGGCAAACCATTGCATGACGAGATAGATCGCCGCCTTCACCAGGCCGTAAATCACGCCGCCGGCAACGACCAGCGACACGGCCGTCATGATGAAGCCGATCAGCGCAAAGAGCCCGTCGCGGCCCAGTATGCCGAAAGCGAAGACCGAGATCGTGATTGCCGGCAGCATGTTGCCGAGCGGCACCGGCAGCAACAGCACGATCGACAGCAGCAGGCATGCGGCCCCGGCGAGATATTCCGCCGGCGGCTCGGCGAAGATCGCCAACCTCGGCTTCAGCATCCGCTCCGCCCAGGCGAGCCAGCGATGGATGCGGCCGACAATGGTTTCGAAATCCTCCCGCCGCATCGAACGGTCGGCAATCACCCTCGGCAGCCAGGGCTTCAGCCCGAAGGTCAACTGTACCGCCAGGAAGACCAACGGCGCGCCGAGCACGGCCGACGTTCCGGGCGGCGTCGGAAAAGCGTTCGGCAGCGCGAAGATCAGCATCAACGCGCTGATCGCCCGGTCGCCCATCGTCTGGAACAGATCGCCGATCGAAATCCGCTCCCGACTCCGGTCGGCGGCCAGCTGCCGCAGGATGGATGAAAGGCGACGGCCTTTGGGACGGGGTGGACGGGGTCTTCTGCGTCTGTGGGAATCGGCGTTTTCGATGGTCATGATACCAGTGAGTGATGGACGTGCGGGCTCGGATTGTGGCCACGCAATATGCCAATTGAATGACTTGCGGAACCGAATAGCGATTGAGGCCGCGAGCGCATGGCAGACCGGCGAATGAAGGCTTGTAATTCCCCGCCAACAGTGCGAGCAGACAGCACAGACCAGAGAAACGGCAGGGTGGCAATGATCATCTCATTCGACATCGGCGGCTCCGCCATAAAGGGTGGCGTTGCCCGTTCCGAGACGGACATCGTCCCCCTCGGCCGGCGCCCGACGCCGAAGGATGATTTCGCCGCTTTCGTCGACACCCTGCGTGCCATCATCGCCGAAACCGGCGAAGAGCCGAGCCGTATTGCGCTTTCCATCGCCGGCGTGGTCGATCCCGACACGCAGCGGCTGATCTGCGCCAACATTCCCTGCATCCATGGCCGCACGCTGGCCGCCGATCTCGAAGCCGAACTCCGTCTGCCGGCACTGATCGCCAATGACGCCGATTGCTTCGCCATGGCCGAGGCCGGCCTCGGCGCCGGTCGCGGCCATCGCATCGTCTTCGGCGCCATACTCGGCACCGGCGTCGGCGGCGGCCTGATTGCCGATGGCCGCCTCGTCAATGAGGCCGGCGGTTTTGCCGGCGAATGGGGTCACGGGCCGATCATCGCCTCGGCAGCCGGCAATCCGCCTGCCGCCATTCCCGCCTATGCCTGCGGCTGCGGCCAGAAAGGCTGCGTCGACACCGTCGGCGGCGCCCGTGGCCTGGAGCGCCTGCACAAGACGCTGCATGATCTCGACCTTTCGAGCGAAGAGATCATCGCTCAATGGCAGCGTGGCGAGGAGAAGGCGACACGGACGATCGACGTCTATGTCGATCTCGTCGCCTCGCCCCTGGCGCTGACGATCAACATCACCGGCGCGACCATCGTGCCCGTCGGCGGCGGCCTGTCCAATGTCGAGCCGCTGCTTGCTGAACTCGACCACGCCGTGCGCGCCCGCATCCTGCGCAAGTTCGACCGGCCGCTGGTGGTGCGCAGCCAATGCCGCATCGAACCCGGCCTGATCGGCGCAGCGCTGCTCGGGCTGAAAGCCGAAGCATTGCTTCCTAAAGCATAGGCCACATCCGCACGATCGCTGCGAACCTGTCCCAATCCTTCCGGTCCGAGGGTGTCCATGCGGCCTCGGCGACGGCTGGAAGACGCGGAAAGACCAGCCGGTTGAAATAGGCGCGAGAGAGAAAGTTTTCAGTCCAGATGCAAGCGTGGATGCCGCGCATCTTCTCCTGCAGCGCCTGCGGCAGTTCGCCCTCGGCTTCGTAAGCATAGGTATGTTCCGGGGCCGAATAGCCTGCCCATGCCGCGCCGGGCTCCGCCCAGGCTTCGGCCTGCGCCATGTCGAGATAATAGGCCTGTCCCGGCGTCATCACCACGTCGTAGCCTTGCTGCGCCAGCTCGACGCCGACGGCAGGCTTTTCCCACGCCATCAGCAGCGTGCCGTCGCGATCGACACCGCCGCCATGCGAGACCTCGTTCCAGCCGGCGAGCTTCCTGCCGCGCTCCGACAGCATCATCTTGATGCGTTTCAGGAAATAAGACTGCAGCTCGGCGGTGCCGGCAAGCTTCTCCCGCTTCATCAGTGCCTGACAGAGTGGCGAGCAAAGCCAGGCGCCCTGCGCTACCTCGTCGCCGCCGATGTGGATATATTCGCTCGGAAACAGCGTCACGACTTCGTCGAATACCTTGCCGAGAAATTCATAGGTGAATTCGACCGCCGGATTGAGCGCATTGTTGGCGTAACCCTGCACTGCGTGATAGCTGTCCGGCGCTTCCTGCCCGTCGACGAGCTGGGCAGCGAGAACAAGGCTGCGGTGTTGTGGCCTGGAATGTCGATTTCCGGCACGACCGCGACACCGAGCGAGGCGGCATGCGCAACGATCCGCCTTATATCATCCTGCGTGTAATGGCCGGCGCGTGTTTCCGCCCCGTCGCCGAGCTGTGGCACGAGGACCTCGTCCGGCCCGCGCCGCGCGCCGATCTCCGTCAGCGCTGGATAGGCCTTGATCTCCAGCCGCCAGGCTTCGTCGTCGGTCAGGTGCCAATGAAAGATATTGAGCTTGTTCCAGGCGAGGATATCGATCAGCCGCAGGATGTCGGCGACCGGATAGAACTGCCGGGACACATCGAGATGGCAGCCGCGCCAGTCATAACGCGGCTGGTCGGCGATCGTGCCGAAGTTGGGGAATTTAAATCGTTCGCCATCGGCGCAGGCGCCATGCAGCAGCTGCGCCAGGCTGATGAGGCCGTAGCGCCGCCCCGCGTCATCCGCGCTCGAAAGCACGATCTCATGCGCGGTGAAACGCAGCTCGTAGGCGAAGGCAGCGATCGACGATTCGGCGACGAAACGAATGCGCCGCCCGCCTTCGACGGCACTCAGCGAAAACGGCGCGTCTTCGGCTGAGTAGAGGCGCTGGTAGAGAGAAAGAACCTGGGAGAGGGCCTCGATCGCATCAGGCGGCGTCCTCTCGGCCGGATAGAGGGTGGCGGGCAAGTCACCCGCCTTCAGCCCGAGCGACAGCGGCCAGGGGAGCAGCGCGTAGGGTTCGTCGGCTTTGCCCGGCGGCAAGAGCGGCGGCGACACACCGCCATCCCGGCCTTCAAGCATCAGATCGCCGAAATCGACCGGAAGGTGACGGCCGTCGGCAAGCGTCAGATAAGCAGATTTGACGCCAGCCGTGACATGTTTCGGCTCTCGGCTCAGCCCCTCGACAGTGAACCGCCAGCGCCCGCCCGGCGGTACACTCAGCCCCTCAGGCGGCAGGAACTCATGAAAATGCGCAACCTGCCGCTTGAGGCTGGCGCCAGCGCAGACATGTTTGCCGGCAACCCGCGTCTCGGACGTATAGCAGAGCAAGAAGCCGGACAACGGCTCGGCAGAAAGATTGTGGAGCGTGAAGGTCAAGCGCCCGAAACTGCCTTCGACCGGGCGCCAGCTTGTCTCCAGACTATAATCGGCCATGTCGCGCCCTCCCCGTCAACGAACGGCCGGGATCACGGCTGGTCTTCCGGCAGTCCTTCGCAGCTTAGCCTGTTCGGGACTTCAATGGAATCGGCGCGAACTCAGACGGGGCGGACTTTGACGAAGACCTGTCGTCGGCAAAGGAAAGCGGCGCGGCTTTCGCCGCGCCGTCCTCACTCTGCTGCCAACGCCGGCGGATGTCTGTCATCCGCCTCTTCCTGGATGGCGTCGGCATCCCGACCTGGTTCGTCCCTTGCCTTCGGCTCCCGGCCGAAGAAGAGAGCGTAGCCGGCGGGCAGAACCAGAATTGTCAGCACTGTCGCAACCAGGATGCCGCCCATCATTGCGTAGGCGAGCGGACCCCAGAAGACGCCGCGCGAGATTGGGATCAGCGCCAGGACGGCGGTCAGCGCCGTCAGCATGATCGGCCGGAAACGCCGCACGGCAGCCCCGACGATCGCCTCCTGCCGGTGCATGCCGGCCTTGATGTCCTGGTCGATCTGATCGACCAGGATGATCGAATTGCGCATGATGATGCCGAGCAGGGCGATGACGCCGAGGATCGCCACGAAGCCGAAAGGAGCGCCGCTGATCAGCAGGGCGGCGGCCGCACCGATGATGCCGAGCGGCCCGGTGGCGAGCACCAGCATCGCCTTGCCGAAATGCTGCAGCTGCACCATCAGCAGTACGATGATCACCGCAAGCATGATCGGCGCCTTGGCGG
Organism: Rhizobium sp. 268; assembly: GCF_036571585.1. Taxonomy (NCBI): domain Bacteria; kingdom Pseudomonadati; phylum Pseudomonadota; class Alphaproteobacteria; order Hyphomicrobiales; family Rhizobiaceae; genus Rhizobium; species Rhizobium sp. 268. The sequence continues at coordinate 5,754 of NZ_JAPPSO010000028.1, forward strand.
CGATCGACATCTGGCTTTCCGCCGCGTCCTCGGCGCCGCCCTGGATTTCGACCTTGTAGCCGGCAGGCAGGCTGTCGCGCATGTCCTTCATGTCGGCATACATTTTCATCACCACGTCGTTCGGCTGCACCCCATCCGGCAGCGTCGCCCGCACGGTGATGGTCGGCAGCCTGTCGCGCCGCCATTCGATGCCCTGCTCCATAACCGGCACGACCTTGGCAAGCTGCGAGACCGGCACGAAACCGCCGAAATCCGTCGGCACATAGACCGAGTTGACCGCCGACAGCAGAGAACGGCTGGCGTCCGGCTCGCGGGCAACGATCGAGACCGTCTCCTCGCCGTCACGGAAATCGTCGAGGGCGGCACCCGACATGGCGGTCTGCAGCATCTGGCGCACGCGCTGCGAGGTGACGCCGAGCGCCCGGGCCCGGTCCTGGTCGATCACCAGCTTCATTGCCGGCACCTGTTCCAGCCAGTCGTCGTGGATGGCGCCGAGCATGGGGTTGGCCTGAAAGCGCGCCTTCACCTGATCGGCGATTGCCCGCACTTCTTGGCGGTCGGGCCCCATGACCCGCATCTGCACCGGCCAGCCTGTGGGCGGGCCAAGGAAGAGCCGATCGACCTTGCCGCGAATCTCCGGGAAATCTTCCGCAAGGATCGTCCGCAGCTTGACGATCAGCCGCTCGCGCGCCGGTTCGTCATTGGCCATGACGAGGAGCTGGGCGAAGTTCGGATTGCGCAACTGCTGGTCGAGCGGCAGGAAGAAGCGCGGCGCACCTTCGCCGATATAGGTGGCGATGAACCGCTTGTCAGGATCATCCATCATCTTCGCTTCCAGCGCCTTGGCCTGGACCTCGACCTCCTTGATGCTGGTGCCCTCGGGCAGCCAGAGATCGACGAGGATTTCCGGCCGCGACGATTGCGGGAAGAAATTCTGTGGAATGAACTGGAAGGCCCAGAGGCTGGTGGCAAAGGTGCCGAGCGTCAAGAGCAGCACGATAACCCGATGGCGTACCGCCCAGCCGACCGTGCCGCGCAGACGCCGATAGAAGCGCGTGTCGAAGGCGTCGTGATGCTCGCCGGCGTGATGGCGCTGCTTGAGGATCATATAGCCGAGCCACGGCGTGAAATAGACCGCGACGAACCAGGAGGTGACGAGCGCGATGCCGACGACATAAAACAGCGAACGCACATATTCACCGGCCGTCGATGCCGCGAAGCCGACGGGTATGAAGCCGGCCGTGGTGATCAGCGTGCCCGTCAGCATCGGGAAGGCGGTCGAGGAATAGGCGAAGCTTGCAGCTTCGATCTTGACCAGCCCCTCCTCCAGCTTTCGCTCCATCATCTCGACGACGATCATCGCATCATCGACGAGCAGGCCGAGCGCGATGATCAGCGCTCCGAGCGAAATGCGCTGCAGGTCGATGCCGAGTTCGTACATCAGCGCGAATGTGGCGGCGAGCACCAGTGGAATGGCGATGGCGATGACCAGGCCCGAGCGCCAGCCGATCGACAGGAACGAGACCACCAGCACAATGACCAGGGCTTCGCCGAGCGCATGCATGAATTCGCTGACCGCATCCGTCACCACGTCGGGCTGATTGGCAATCTGATCGACGGCAACGCCATAAGGCAGCGCCTCCTCGAAGCGCTGATAGGTCGCCTCGACGCCCTTGCCGACGTCGGTGACGTTGAAGCCCTTGGCCATCACGACGCCGACCTGAACGCTGTCATGGCCGTTGAAACGATACTTGCGCTGATAGGGATCTTCGAGCCCGGAACTGACGGTGGCGATATCGCCGAGCCGCGTCACCTGGCCGCCGGCGCGAAGGCGCAACTCGCGGATATCCTCCGCCTTCTTCACGTCGCCTTCGACGGAAATGCGCACTGAGCGCAGGCCGGTATCGACGGAACCTGCCGGATCGACATTGTTCTGGCCCTTGATGGCGTTCTGCAGATCGAGGATCGTCAGGCCTCGCTCGGCAAGCGCTTTGGACGAGACGTCGATATAGATCTTCTCAGGCTGGTCGCCGATGATCACCGCCTTCTCGACACCAGGTGTCGTCAGCAGCATGTCGCGCGCCTGGATCGCGAATTTCTTCAGTTCCGGATAGGAATAGCCCTCGCCGCTGATCGAATGCAGCGTGATGAAAGTATCGCCGAACTCGTCGTTGAAATAGGGGCCGAGCAGGCCCTGCGGCAGCTCGCTGGAGATGTCGCCGACCTTCTTGCGCGCCTGGTAGAAGGCATCTGCCACGTCCTTCGAATTCGTGTCGCCCTTGACCTGCAGGGTGATGATCGCACTGCCGGCCCGCGTATAGGACTTCACCCAGTCGATATGCGGCGTTTCCTGCAGCTTGCGCTCGATCTTGTTGACGACCTGGTCTTCCATCTCCTGGATGGAAGCGCCCGGCCAGATCGCCTGAACAACCATGACGCGGAAGGTGAATTCGGGATCCTCGCGCTGGCCCATGCGCATCAGACCGAGCACTCCGGTGATGATGATCAGCCCGAAGAGGAAGCGGGCTATGCTCGGATGGCCGATCGCCCAGCGAGACAGATTGAAGGGCCGCTTTTCGGTGGTGTTGGCGTCCATGGTTTTATTCCCTTTTGCGACGCGATCAGCGGACGGTCTGTTCCGTATCGGCGAGCGCCGACTGCTGGTCCGGCACCTTCACCTTCAGATTTTCGGTCATGAACTGCGTGCCGGCCGCGACGACGAGATCGCCGGTATCGAGGCCTTCGGTTACATGCACGCCGTCGCCGGTGAAATCGGCGACCTGGATGTCGCGGCCATGCACGGTCGCCGTATCGCGGTCGACGGTCCAGACCATCTGCTTGCCGTCTTTCTCAGCCAGTGCGCTGAGTGGGATGGAGACATAGCTGTTGCCGTTATCGACATCGGCCTCGATCGTCGCCGTCATGCCGAGCAGCACGCGCGGATCGTTCGGCAGGCTGACCCGCACCGCGAAAGTGCGCGACTGCTGGTCGGCGCTCCCGGAAACCTCGCGCACCTTGCCGTCGAGCAGCAGCTTTTTATCGGCCCAGAAGCTTGTCTTGACGGTCTTGCCCGGCTTGAATTCGGCAATGTCGTTTTCCGGAATCGCGATCTGCACTTCCTTCTCGCCGTCGACGGCAACGGTGACGACGGCCGTGCCGGAGCCGACGACCTGACCGGTATCGGCATTGATTGATGTGACGATGCCGTTCTGGCCGGCCTTGAGCTCGGTGTAGCTCACCTGGTTCTTCGCCTGGTCAAGTGCGGAGAGCGCGGCATCGCGCTGCGAAATCGCCTGGTCGTGGCTGAGGGCGGCCTGCTCGAGCTGCGATTTCGGAGCGACGCTCTTGTCGAAAAGCTGCTCGGCGCGTTTATTGGCAAGATCGGCGGTTTCGACGCTTCTTTCGGCCGCGGCGAGATTGGCTTCCGCCGTCTTGACCGCCAGCTGGTAATCAGTGGCGTCGACACGGGCGAGAACGTCACCCGGCATCACCCGGTCGCCGATATCGACGAGGCGCTCTGTGATCTTGCCGGCGACGCGAAACCCGAGGTTCATCTCCGTGCGCGCCTTGACCGAGCCGGAATAGTCGAGCTTGCGGGTATCGCCGGCCTTGGCGATCTCGACGACCTTTACCGGCCGGATGACTTGCTTGACCTCAGCCTTCTCTTCCGAGCAGGCGGAAACGCCGATGCCGATGGCGCCGACAAACACGAGGCGGGCGACGGACGGCATGCGATGGCTGAGGGTCTTGAGCGAAAACATCTTCCGCACTCCTGGATCGTTTCGGGGGTCTTGGCGGCGGCTGCCGCCCGTTATTTCTTCAGCGCCCTGATCACGTAGTCGATCAGTTCGTCGACACTCGCGCGGTTGGTTTTGGCAAGACATTGCGCCACCATCTGCGGATGGCAGAGATTGATCGTCGCCGCGCCGAAGCAACGTGACGCGACGACCGGGTCCTGCTCGGCGAACTCGCCCGCAGCAATCCCCTCGGCAATTATTTCGGCAATCAGATCATGGACGCGGTCGATATGTTTCTCGATGACATGCCAGTCGCGCTCGATCGCGACGATGATCATCTCGTGGACCTTCATTTCGTCGAGCATCAGATCGAGCGTCAACTGATGCTGGGTCTCGACATAGCGGCGCAGCCGCTCGCTGGCGCTGATCGGCTGATGGCGGATGTCGTAGGCGATTTGATAGGCGGTGGCGAGCATGCGGCCGCAGAGCGCCTGGTGGATTTCCACCTTGGAGGCAAAGAAACGATAGATATTGGCCGGCGACATGCCGAGATCGCGGGCAATGTCGGCCACCGTCGTCTTGCTGTAGCCATAGTGACGAAACAGCCGCTCGGCCGCATCAAGAATGCGGGTGACATTCTCCTGCCGGATGACGTCGAGCGTATTTTCCGTGATGTCGTCCATGGTTTTGATGCCCGAATTACGACTGACGATTTTTGAATTTCGTCAGTCGTAAAATATCAGGCATCATTTGTCAATACTCCGCCGAGGAGCGGGCGTCGTCAATCGATGGACGGTCAGGGTTTAGAGAGAGATGATGAACACCCGGTAAAATGGAAAGTGCCGCGGCTCGGAAGCACGCGGCACATCGTCGGCGGCAGGATATCAGCTCAGCTTGACGTCGAGCGTGATCGGAACGGCGGCGAGCGCCTTGGAGATCGGGCAGCCGGCCTTTGCCTTGTTGGCAAGTTCGGTGAAGGTCGCCTCATCGGCGCCGGGAATACGGCCGGTGAGCGAAAGATGGATGGCGGTGATGGCAAAGCCGCCCTCGACGCTTTCGAGCGTTACCTTGGCGGATGTTTCCATATGCTCGGCCGTAAAGCCGGCTTCCCCGAGGATCAACGACAGCGCCATGGTGAAGCAGCCGGCATGGGCAGCACCGATCAGCTCTTCCGGGTTGGTGCCGGCAATGCCTTCGAAGCGGCTGGCAAAGCCGTAGGGATAGTCCTTCAGGGCGCCGCTCTGCGTCGAGATCAGGCCTTTGCCGTCTTTGAGGCCACCGGTCCAATGGGCCGAAGCCGTACGATTGATCTGCATGCCGTCCTCCTGTTTCGATTGTGCTTCGAGCAAGCGGCAGGGCGCCGCTCCATGCCTTCGGGAGTTCTGAGAGCCTCCCCGATGGACAATATAATGCTCTATCTTGAGAAGACGACAGGCCTGTAAAAATCAGCAGCGGCCGAAGCGTTTTCAGGCCGGATGCTGCAGCACGCCGAGACCGCCGTCGATCGTCAGGCAGGTGGCGTTCATGAACGGGCACTCGTCGGAGATCATGAAAACGGCAGCCATGGCGATCTCCTCAGGCGTGGCGATGCGCCCGCCGGGATGTAGCTTCATCGTCTCGGCTTTGGCCGCCTCCGGATCGGCAAAGCCGTTCCAGTAGTCGATCACTTTCTGCGTCGAGACATAGCCCGGCGCCAGCGCATTCACCCGGATGTTGTGGGCCGCATATTCGAGACCCAGGGATTTCGTCATTCCCAGCAGCGCGTGTTTTGCCAGCGGATAGGGAAATGTGTGCGGGATGATGGTGAAAGCATGCGTCGAAGCGATATTGAGGATGACGCCGCCGCCCTGTTCGATGAGGCCAGGCAGCACCGCCTTGCAGCAGTTCCACGCACCCTTGAGGTTGATGTCGAAGCAGCGGTTCCACAGCTCGTCGGTCGTCTCGAGTGGTTCGGCGAAGACATTGACGCCGGCATTGTTGACCAGCGCGTTCAACTGCCCGATCTCTTCGTTCGCCTGAGCGACCAACGTCGTGATCGTTCCCGCATCGGTAATGTCGGCCGGCAGATAGCCGAGCCGGCCACCAATGCTTTGGAGCTCTTTCGCTGACTTCGCCAGCAGTGCGGCGTCGCGATCGACGAGAAAGACGGCCGCATCCTCCCTCAAGAAGGCCTTCGCCATCGCAAGACCGATGCCCTGCGCGGCGCCAGTTATCAGAATGTGCTTGCCCTGCAGCCGGCCGCCCATCTATCTCCCCTCCGATTGTGCCGGCAGCGCCGCCATCAGGATCGTCACCGAGCCGGCAAGGATTTCGCCGGGCGCAAGCGGCATGAGCCCGCCGAAATCAGGCAGATGGTGGCCATTCGGCAGGTGGCTCATCGGCTCGAGGCAGAAGAAGTCGTTCCGGTCGACCGGCATATAGAGCATGAAGCGATCGAGCGCGCCGTCGGCTTCCAGCGCCGCCTGAAATCCAAGGTCCGGCCAGGCGATGGCGGCCCGCCCGTTCCAGCCCTCGAAGGCATTGTTCATCCATCTCTGCGGCAAGAGCTTTTCCGATCTGAAATCGAAATAGTCGGGCACAGGAGCGGGCACATCAGGCAGGTGGTCCGGCCGCTCGCTCCAGTAGCGATCGGCCGCAATCGTGAGCCGCGTCTTCGGCGTCCGTACGAAGAAAGGGTGTTGACCGAGCCCGAAGGGAAGCGCCGCCTCGCCGCGGTTTTCGACGGAGAGCGCCAGTATCAGCGCATCGCCAGCGACCCGAACCTCCTGCCGGGTGAGATAGGCGTAGGGTGAAACCCTGTCGGCGGCCCGGGAAAAGACGAATTGCGCATATTCTGAACTGCAGTCTTCAACCTGCCAAAGGCCGAGCCAGCCGTCACCGTGCCGATAGAGCGGGTCTGAGGTATTCGGCTGGAAGGCGTAGTCGCGTCCGGCAAAAGACATGCTGTTGCCTTCGACGCGATTGCCGAATGGCACCATCGCAAAATTCGCCATCGCTCCGTCGGGCCCGCCGGCCGCAACGAGAAAGGGGATGCCTCGAAACGTCGCGGCGGTAACCGCGGCACCTCGGGGGCTGACCCGGACGGTGAGATCGCCGTGCCTCAGTTCGATGTCGCTTACGGTCTGCCCTTCACTCATCCGCGTCGTCCTGCAGCCGAAGATCGCAAATTGTCGAGCAGCACGGCGATCAGCAGGATCAACCCGCGCACGACATACTGATAGAATGCCTGGATATTCAGCAGATTCATAACGTTTTCGGCAATGCCCATGATCAGTACGCCGACGATGACGCCGCTCATCGCCGCCCGGCCGCCGGCCAGCGAAACGCCGCCGAGAACGCAGGCCGAAATCACCGACAGCTCAAGTCCGGTCGCCGCATTCGGCTGGCCGGAGGTGATGCGCGAGGCAAGCAGGATGCCGGCAATGCCGCAGATGAGGCCCTGCAGCGCAAAGATCCAGATGCGCGTGTTGACAACATTGACGCCGGCAAGCCGCGAGGCTTCGGGATTGCCGCCGATCGCCAGCGTGTTCTTGCCGAAGACGGTCCGGTTGAGCACGAAACCGAAGAGGATGAAAAGCATCAGCATGATCCAGATCGGCGTCGGCACCGTCAGAAAGCGCGACAGGGCCAGCTGATAAAAGGCCGGATCATTGATGCCGACGGCACGGCCATCCGAGGCGATCAGCGCCAGCCCGCGCACGATCTGCATCGTCGCAAGCGTGGTGATCAGCGCGTTGATGCGGAACCGGGCGATGACGATGCCGTTGACGAAGCCGACGACGGCGCCGCACAGCAGAGCAGCGAGCAACCCGAGAGGGATGGAGCCCGTGGCGTTCGAGACCATCACGGCGATCATGCCCGAGAAGGCGACGATCGACCCGACCGAAAGATCGAAATCGCGCGAGGCGAGGCAGAACATCATCGTGCAAGCAACGATACCGATGGTGACCACCGACTGCAGCAGCCCCAGCATGTTTCGCTCGGTCAGGAAGTTAGGCACGAAGAGCGAGACGATCACGAAGGCGGCGGCGAAGATCACCACCAAGCCCTGTTCGCCGAGAAGGATTTTTTTCAACGCATTCATCGTCCGTATTCCTGATCTTAAATGGTGCCGGCGGCATTCTTGTCGGGCAGTGCTGCCGTCAGGATGGCGCGCTCGTCGAAATCCTGCCGGGCGACATTGGCCGCCACCCTGCCCTGGCACATCACCATGATGCGATCGCAGATGCCCATGACCTCGGGCAATTCGCTTGATATCACCACGATCGCCATGCCGCCGGCCGCAAGTTCGTAAAGGATCTCGTAAATTTCCGATTTCGCCCCGACGTCGATTCCGCGCGTCGGCTCGTCTATGACCAGGACCTTGATCCCCTGCTCGGAAAGCCAGCGGCCGAGAATAACCTTCTGCTGGTTGCCGCCGGAGAGATTGATGATGTCCTGCTTGCGCGACGGGGTTCGCACCCGAAGCCGGGCGATAAACCGATCGGCCAGCGCCGCCTCTTTTCTCGGACTCAAAATGCCGAGGGGCGAGAAGTGCCGGCGCGACGAAATCGCGATATTCTCTTCGATCGACCGGCCCTGGACGATGCCGTCGAATTTGCGGTCCTCCGGGCAGAGCACCATGCCGGCCTTGATCGCCGCCTTCGGACTGTTCGGCAAGACGACAACGCCGTCGATGGCGACCTGGCCTTGATGCCTGGCATCCACGCCGTAGAGCAGCCGCGCCATCTCGCTGCGACCGGCGCCGATCAGGCCGAAGAAGCCGAGAATCTCACCCCGGCGGACGGAAAAACCGATCGGGTTGCGCAGCTTCGGTCCCGACAGCCCCTTGACCTCCAGCCTGATGTCGCCGAGCGGACGTTCGCGCCATCCCCAGACATTGCTGATCTCGCGCCCGACCATTTCCGAGATGATCTGCTCCCGCGTCGTCTCGGTGATATCGGAATGGTGGGCGGCAAGCCTGCCGTCGCGAAGCACCGTGAGGCTGTCGCAAAGCCGAAAAATCTCGTCGAGACGATGCGAGACGTAGAGAATGACCGTTCCCTTCGCCTTCAGCCTGTCGATGAGGGAAAACAGGATTTCGCTCTCGCGCGAGGAGAGCGAGGAGGTCGGCTCGTCAAGCGCAATCACCCGCGCGTCTAGCATGACCGCCTTGGCGATCTCGACCATCTGCCGCGCGCCGATCGAAAGCGAGGCGACCTTGGCCGACGGATCGACATCGATGCCGATTTCCTCGAGCTTCGTCCGCACCGTCTCGATCAGCCGTGTCGAATGGATGACGCCGCCCTTGGCGGGAAAGCGCCCAAGCCAGAGATTCTCGGCGACCGTCAGCTCCGGAACAAGCTGCAGTTCCTGATGGATGACGACGATGCCGGCATGAAAAGCGTCACGCACGGATCCGTATTTCTGCTCCTCGCCATCGATCAGGATGCGGCCGTTATCGGCAGCCTGATCGCCGGACAGAACGCGGATCAGCGTCGATTTGCCGGCGCCGTTCTCGCCCATCAGGCCATGCACCGCGCCCTTCTCGACGGAGAAGGAAACATCCGCCAGCGCCTGCACGCCGGGATAGCCCTTGGAGATATGGTTGAATTCGAGGAAAGCCATCACCGCTCCACCGAGAGGATCCGGCGGCACGCTGAGCGGCCGCCGCCTATATCATCCTGGAAGGATTACTCGATGCCTAGATCCTTGCGGACCTTGTCGTAATCGCCGCGCAGCGCCAGCGAACCGGAGGTCAGCGTCAGCTTTTCCGGCGCCTTGTCGTTGGCGATCCAGTCGTACATGTTGAGCGCCGTCTCGTAGCCGTGGCGCTTCGGCGAGATGATGACGGTGCCGAAGAAGCCAGTCGCCGCCGGCTTCTTGAACTCGTTGATCGCCGATTCCGCGCCGCCGATGCCGACACCGATGACGTTCGTCGCCGGAATGCCGACCGATTCGGATGCACGGACGGCGCCGAGGACGGCTTCATCGTTGAGGCCGAAGGCGACCCAGTATTTCACGTCGGCATGCTTGTTGAGAACGGTGGTCGCCGCGTTGAGCGCCGCTTCCGTATCCGTCTTCGCCTGAGGCGCATCAAAGATGTTTTCGGCCGGGAAGCCGGCGGACTTCAGCACCGACATCGCGCCTTCGACGCGGTCGACGGCCGTCGGCAACTGGTCATAGGAGACCCGCACGGCGCCGACATTCTTCATGTCCCAACCGCGCTTCTTGATTTCGTCTACGATCGCCTGGCCGACGGTCTCGCCGATCTTGGTGGCCGAAATGCCCATATGCGGCACCTCTTCCAGCGGCTTGCCGTCGGCGCTGACGAGGCGGTCGTCGACCGTCATCAGCTTCAGCTGGTTGGCTTCGGCCTTGGCGACGATGCCGGGGCCGAGTTTGACGTCGGGCGTGCAGATTATGAAGCCCTGCGCACCTTGGGCGCCGAGATTGTCGATCGCCGACTGGACCTTCTCGCCATCTTCGGCGCCGATCTTGACGACGGTGAAGCCTTTTTCCTTGGCGGCCTGGTCGGCGAACTTCCATTCGTCCTGGAACCACGGCTCCTCAGGTTGCTTGACAATAAACCCGATCTTCACGTCTGCGGAAAATGCCGAGCCGGCTGCCAGAATGGCGAAAGTGCCAGCCAGAATGGCTGCTTTGAACAAGCGCATGTCTCTCTCCCTAAACTCCAAAAACGAGCAGCTGCCTCCCAGGCAACGTCCAATGAATTATGATAAATCATCATACCAGTCAATTGCCAATGTATGATGATTGGAATAATAGGATTATTGACGAGATGCCGGGGAGGAAGCGTCGCAAAGCGGATCGAATTCGGATAATCAGGTTCGATTGCCTAGCACGCGAGACAGAGCGGAGAGGTGAGTTGGAAACAATCGAGCGACAGGGCGGGGCCGAAAGCCGCCGCATCGAGCGCCGCCCGCGCGTACGCCGCAACGTCACGGCGGCGATCGCTCAGGATATTTGTGCGGACCGCTATCCCGCGGGCTCGCCGCTGCCCCGCGAGAACGATCTCTGCGAGCTCTACGGCGTCAGCCGCACCGTCATTCGCGAATCGCTGAAAGTGCTGGAATCCAAAGGCCTTGTCCGTGGCAAGCCGCGCATCGGAACCACCGTCTGCGACAAGGACGATTGGAATATCTTGGACGCTGACGTGCTTGAATGGATGGGTCCCTATATCAAGGATTTCGACCTGCTCGGCTGCATTCTCGAAGCCCGCCGCACCATCGAACCGGCAGCCGCCGAATATGCTGCCGAGCGCGCCAGCGCCCAGGAGATCGCCGATCTCGACAAGGCCTGGCGGCAGATGCGTGACAGTGCCGGCGACCCGGAAAGCTTCACCGATGCCGATGTCATGTTCCATACGGTGCTGCTGACGGCTAGCCACAACCAGGTCTTCCGCCGTCTGTCGAGCGCCATTCATGCGGCGCTGAAATATGCGCTGCATGCCTCCAACATCGGCGTCGAGAATCGCGAGGATGCGGTGCTCGTTCACGGCCAGTTGGTCGAGGCCTTGCGCATGCGCGACAAGGCCGGCGCCCGCGACTGCGCCAACCGCATGCTCGATCTAGCGGTGCGCGATCTTGCCGCCGCCGAAAAAGCGATCGGCAGAACGAAATAAGCAATCCGCGGCTGGCCGCCCGTCAAAAAATCTGAAGAGAGACTGAAGAGCAGCGATGAAGATCACCAAACTCACCACCTATATCGTTCCGCCGCGCTGGCTGTTTTTGAAGATCGAGACCGACGAGGGCATCATCGGCTGGGGCGAACCGGTCGTCGAAGGCCGCGCGCTGACCGTCCAAGCCGCCGTCCACGAACTGGAAGACTATCTGATCGGCAAGGATCCCTTCTTGATCGAGGACCACTGGACGGTGATGTATCGCGGCGGCTTCTATCGCGGCGGGGCTGCCCATATGAGCGCCATCTCCGGCATCGACCAGGCGCTGTGGGACATCAAGGGCAAGGCCCTCGGTCAGCCGATCCATTCCCTGCTCGGCGGCCAGCTGCGCGACCGCATCAAGGTCTATTCCTGGATCGGCGGCGACCGTCCTGCGGATGTCGCCAACAATGCCAGGGAGGTGGTCGCCCGCGGCTTCAAGGCGATCAAGCTCAACGGCTGCGAGGAAATGCAGATCGTCGACACCAACGAGAAGGTGGAGAGGGCGGTCGAGACCATCGCCGTCATCCGCGAGGCGATCGGCCCGCATATCGGCATCGGCGTCGATTTCCACGGCCGCGTGCACAAGCCGATGGCCAAGGTTCTCGCCAAGGAACTCGAACCCTACAAGCTGATGTTCATCGAGGAGCCGGTTCTTTCGGAAAACAAGGAGGCGCTGCGCGACATCGTCAACCATACCTCAACGCCGATCGCGCTTGGCGAACGGCTCTTTTCGCGCTGGGACTTCAAGCAGGTGCTGTCGGACGGTTATGTCGACATCATCCAGCCGGATCTGTCGCATGCCGGCGGCATCACCGAATGCCGCAAGATCGCGGCGATGGCCGAAGCCTATGATGTGGCGCTGGCGCCGCATTGCCCGCTGGGGCCGATCGCACTCGCCGCCTGCCTGCAGGTCGATGCCGTCAGCTATAATGCCTTCATCCAGGAACAGAGCCTCGGCATCCATTACAATACGGGCAACGACATCCTCGACTACATCTCGAACAAGGAGGTGTTCCAATATGCCGATGGTTTCGTCTCGATCCCGCAGGGGCCCGGTCTCGGCATCGAGGTCGACGAGGCCTACGTCATCGAGCGCGCCAGGGAAGGCCACCGCTGGCGCAACCCGATCTGGCGCCATGCCGACGGCAGTTTCGCCGAATGGTAAGAAGAAAGGGTCGCGCCAGCGGCCCTTTTTTCATTCGCCGTGTAGCAAATCTGTCGTCTCGTCCGTCATGGTGGAAACGCAAACAGGAGATCCTACGATGGCAAGAGCAACTGCAATCATCGTCGCCCGCATCATTTTCAGCTTCATCTTCTTCATGGCCGCCGGCTTCAAATTCGCCGATATCGGCGCGACGGCGGGTTACATCGCCGCTGCCGGTTTTCCGATGGCGACATTCCTTGCCTGGGTGGCGGCCTTCTTCGAGATCGCCCTGGCGCTCGCTTTCATAACCGGGGCCTTCTTCACCGAGGCCAGCCTGCTGGCGGGCATCTACGTGATCTTCCTTGCCTTTGCTTTCCACGGGCCATCCCATTGGCAGCAGAACCAGGCCGAATTCGGCTTCTTCGTCGATCACTTCACCTTCCTCGCCGGCCTGCTCTTTGCCGCCGTCCATGGACCGGAGAAATGGGCATTGCGGCACAGCCTCCTCGGAGAGCTTTAACGACCCGCTCTCCCTCCGGAACCAACAGCCATGCCGAACATTGGCTTAGCGGCAAACGGCAAGGAGAGCCCGCCCATGGAACTACAGGGAAGGATCGCGTTGGTGACGGGCGCTGGATCCGGCATCGGCAAGGCGGCCGCATTGAGACTCGCCGCCGACGGAGCAAGGGTCGCCGTCTTGAGCCGCACCGCCGACGAGGTCGAACAAACCTGCGCCGAGATCAAGGCGGCGGGGGGCGAATCGATCGCGTTGATCGCCGACACCAGCGAAGAGGCGCAGATGCGCAGCGCCGTGAAGCAATTGACCGATACGTTCCACGGCCTTGACATCGTCATCGCCAATGCCGGCATCAATGGCGTCTGGGCGCCGATCGACGATCTGAAGCCGGATGAATGGGATAAGACCATCGCCGTCAATCTGCGCGGCACCTATCTGACCTTGCATCTGACGGTCCCCTACCTGAAAAGAAATGGCGGCTCGATCGTCGTCGTCTCCTCGATCAACGGCACCCGGACATTCACGACGCCGGGCGCAACCGCCTATACCGCAACCAAGGCCGGCCAGGTCGCCATGGTCCAGCAACTGGCCCTCGAACTCGGCCGGCACGGCATCCGTGTCAATGCCGTCTGCCCCGGCGAGATCGAGACCAATATCGGCGCCAACACGAATAGCCGGCATCGCGACGAGACCGAGGTTCCGGTCATCTGGCCGCAAGGGGATATCCCAATCGCCGGCGGCAAGGCGGGCAAGAGCGAGGACGTCGCCGAAACCATTCTCTTCCTCGCCTCAGACCGGGCCCGGCATATCACCGGCACGCCGATCTGGATCGATGGCGGCCAGGGGCTGCTGCGATAGGCCTGCGTCCTGCGACGATCAGGCGCTCAGCCGGGCGTTATCGAGCGTATAGAGTTCCTGCGCGCGCTGCACGCCGCGCAACGCATAACGTCCGACACAGGCAAGTGCCGCGCGCTGTTCCTCCGGTATCGCTGTGGCGAAATCGGAGGAGATCAACAGGTTGAGATCCACTGATCGGCACATCGAAGCGATGCGGCTGACCTCGTTGACGGCAGGGCCGATGACCGTGAAGTCCAGCCGGTCCTGACTGCCGATATTGCCGTAAAAGACGTCTCCGATATGCAGGCCGATATAGACATCGGTCGTTGGCCGGTCGCCGGCTTTGCGTTCGGCATTGAGCTTGGCGAGCTTTTCCCGCAGAAGCGCTTCGGCGTGGAGCGCCGCACGACAGGTCTCCGCCGGCACCTCGCCCTTGAAGATCGCCAGCACGCCGTCGCCGATCAGCTTCAGCACATTGCCGCCGGATTCGTGGATCGCCGTGATCACCGCCTCGCTATAGTCGTTGAGCAACGGGATGATCTCCTCCGGCGGTACGCTGTCGGATATCTTTGTGTAGTTCAACAAATCCGAAAACCAGAGTGCGGCGGAAATCCGCTCCGATTTGCCGCGACTGATCTTGCCCTCCATGACCTGACGCGCCGCGTCCTCGCCGAGATAGACTTCGGCGATGGTGCGGGCGATCCGCCCGAGCCCGATGCACTTGATCGCCAGTCCCAGCACCGGCACCAGCTTGCGCAGGATGGCGAGGTCGTGATCGGAAAAACCCTCGGGATGTTTGGTCGCGAAATGCGAGAAGAAACAATCCATTTCGCCGATCGTGCCGGCCTCGCTGAAACGATGGACCATCGCTATGAAATCCGTATGGCCGGCTTCAGCGATCGTATCGAGCAGGCTGAAATCGATCGGATCGCCAAAGCCGAGGCGCCGGCGTATCTCCCGTTCATTGTTGGCCCAGAGATAATAAAAGGCCGAGCGCTGCCAGTTCGCCGCGGCCTCCCCGGAGCTCGTCGAGCCATATTCGAACTCGGCCTCGATCTCCTCCTCGCTGTCCCAGCGAAAGGCGCGGCCCTCATGCACCGGGTGCAGCGTATCCATCAGCGCCAGGCCGCGGTCGAGCGGCAGCCCGGCATTGCGGCAGGCCGCGCAGAAACCGGTCATGAGCTCGGCTTCCGAGGCGCCCTTTAGTCCCTGCTCCGTGATCCAGGCTGCAATTGTGCTGACGTCGCTATAATCCATGCCGCTCACCTTCACTCTCGCCCAAGCTGTAGTCCGAATTCGGCATCGAAGGAAGCCGATTGGCTCAATCGCCGACGGGCATGTTGTAGGGCGTGACGATTTCGACCGATGAGAGCGAGGCCGGAACCGCCCGACCCGGTGACGTCGCTCGGCCCATGATCGCCCTGAAGGCCGAACGCGCATCTGTCCTGAGATCATGGTGGAGCACGAAGCCGATCCGGCGGGCGGCAAGCAGCGCGCGGTTGTCGACGTCGAGATCATGAGCGACGAAGACGTGGACCGGGCGTTTGGCCGCATCGAAGGCCGCCAGCACCGCTCGGTTGCCGCCACCGATCGAATAGACTGCATTGATGGTGGGATCGGCAGCAAGTGCAGCCGCCGCAAGCGTTCCCGTCGCCGTATCGGTGCCATGCCCCTCGCTGATTTCGGTGATGCCGATTCCGGGATAACGGGCGCGAATGATGCGGCGAAAGCCGATCTCGCGCTCCTCCTCGCCGCGAAACCGCCCGCTCGACAGCGTCACCAGCACCTTGCCGCCACCGCTCGCGAGCACTTCACCGATCAGATAGGCCGCGGTCTCGCCCGCCGCCCGGTTGTCGGCGCCGGCATAGGCGATGCGCGCCGAATTCGGCAGGTCGGTCACCAGTGTTACCACTGGAATGCCCGCCGCATCCGCCCGCGCGACGGCAGCGGCCACCTCGGCAACGTCAGGCGCCTTCAGCACGATGCCGTGTGTGCCGCGCAGCCGGATGCGGTCGAGAAGCTGCACCATCTCGGCCGGCTTCATCACCTCGGCGAAAAGGAACCGGCAGCGGAAGACCCCGGGCAGGAAGGCCGCCATCTCCGCCTCGAAGGCGGCGCGCACCGCATCGCTGAAACGCTGAGGCGTCTCCATGACGATATCGATCGCCAGCATGCGCCCACTCGTCACCGCTCCGGCCTTCTGCTTTTCGAGTTCGGCAATCGCCGCCTGCACCCGCATTTCCGTCTGCTGGCGCACACCCGGCCGCCCGTTCAGCACCCGGTCAACGGTCGCGGTGCTCAATCCGGCCTGGAAGGCAATGTCCTTGACGAGGAAGAGATGGGCCATGGAATCCGCTTGATGGTTTTTTGATGGATTTCTGATCTATATCACCCGGCATCGCCGCGTATAGTGCCTTCATCGAAAGAGGAGGAGCCATCATGAAAACCGACAATCAGCAGAAATTGCGCGCCGACCGTGTCTGGCTCAGCGAAGACAGCTGCGATCTCGAGGATTTTCGCCGCCTGTCGGAAAAGACCACCGTGCTTGCCGATTACCCTACGGCTTCTGCCGTCGAAAAAAACGTGCTGATCTATGACAGCCGCAAGGTGACGGCGGCGGCGGCAACGCCGGAGGGCCGGCGCGCCGTGCTGGCCGAGATCTGCGAGGCCTTCGGCGATGGTCCCGGCGTCGCCGTCTTCAAGCATGCGTACGAGGATACCGCCATTATCGACCGCGCCAGCGTGGTCTTCGATCAGATCATCGAGGAGCAGCACCGCACCTCGACCGGCGGCGGCGATCACTTCGCCAAGCCCGGCGCCAACGACCGCATCTGGAATTCACTGGAAAAACATTGCCTCGCCGATCCCGCGAATTTTGCCGAATATTACGGCAATGCCATCGTCGCACTGGCAAGCCAAGCCTGGCTCGGCCCAAGCTACCAGATGACGGCCCAGGTCAACCGCGTCAATCCGGGGGGCGCGGCACAGTCGGCCCATCGCGACTATCATCTCGGCTTCCAATCGTCCGCGGTGATCGAGCAGTTTCCGGTGCATGTGCACCGGCTTTCGCCGGTGCTGACGCTGCAGGGTGCGGTCGCCCATTGCGACATGCCGCTCGAAAGCGGCCCGACGCTCTTCCTGCCGCACAGCCAGACCTATGTGCCGGGCTATCTCGCGCTCAAGCGCCAGGAATTCCGGGATTATTTCGAGGCCAACCACATCCAGCTGCCGCTCGAAAAAGGCGACGTCGTCTTCTTCAATCCCGCCCTCTTCCACGCCGCCGGCACCAACCGCTCGGCCGATATCAAGCGCGTCGCCAACCTGTTGCAGGTCTCCTCTGCCTTCGGCCGGGCGATGGAAACGGTCAATCGCGAAAAAATGAGCGCCACGCTCTTTCCCACCCTGAAGACATTGCAGGACAGGCTGTCGCCCGACGAGATCGCCAATGCCGTTGCCGCCTGCGCCGAAGGTTATTCCTTCCCGACCAATCTCGATCGAGATCCCCCGCTTGGCGGCCTGGCGCCGAAGACGCAGGCGCAGCTGATGCACGAGGCGTTGAAGGAAGGCTGGAGCGACGAAGCCTTTGCGGCGGCACTTGCAGAACAGGCGCAGAAGAAGCTGAGCTGACTAAGGATCTGGAGCCGACCCGCACTGAAATAAAAGCCTCCCGCACCCCCGCGGGAGGCCATTCGCATATCACCACCAAGGAGGAACCACATGAGCACAGATCACGGCCGCCTCGACGGCAAGATCGCCATCGTCACCGGCGGCACGCAAGGGTTGGGCGCCACTATCGCCCGTCTCTTCGCCGAACGCGGTGCTGAGGGCATCGTCATTTGCGGCCGCAACGAAGCCAAGGGCCAGGCGAAGGCCGCGGAAATCTCGGCCGCAACCGGTGTGAAGGTTGTCTACGTCATGGCCGACCTCGGCAAGGTCGAGGACGCCAGGAATGTCGTACAGGCCTGCGACGAGGCCTTCGGCCGGGTCGACGCGCTGATCAATGCCGCCGCCATCACCGATCGCGGCACCATCCTCGACACCAGCCCTGAACTCTTCGACGCCATGTTCGCCGTCAACGTGCGCGCACCGTTCTTCCTGATGCAGGAGACAATGAAGGTCATGCGCCGCGAAAAGACCGAGGGCACGATCGTCAACATCGGCTCAATGTCGGCCAAGGCAGGCCAGCCCTTCATCGCCGCCTATTGCGCCTCCAAGGGGGCGTTGGAAACGCTGACGAAGAATACCGCCTATGCGCTGCTGCGCAACCGCATCCGCGTCAACGGCCTCAACATCGGCTGGATGGCCTCCGAAGGCGAGGATCGCATCCAGCGCGAATATCACGATGCCCCCGCCGATTGGCTTGAGAAGGCGGCAGCCGGCCAGCCCTTCGGCCGTCTCGTCGACCCGCACGAAGTGGCGCGCGCCTGCGCCTACCTATCGTCGGCCGAATCCGGCCTGATGACCGGCTCTGTCATCTGCTTCGACCAGTCGATCTGGGGTGCCTATGACGGCTCGCCGCACCCGGTGGCGGCTCTCTAAAAAACTGAGCCCGGCATTTCCCTCGCCGGGCTCTGGCACCTGCCGATATTTGCCGCTAGGAAAAGGTCAGCAGCATTCAGGGAGGAAACCGGCGTGGCCGACAATCCGCTTTACGACATCCGCGACGAACGCTTCGGCGCTCTGGTCATCGGCAGCGCAGCCCTCGAGGAGCTCTATTCCGGCTGCCGCTGGACCGAAGGCCCGGTGTGGTTTTCCGACGTGGACTGCCTGCTCTGGAGCGATATTCCGAACGAACGCATCATGCGCTGGACGCCGGATGGCACGGTCTCGGTCTTCCGCTCGCCCTCCAACTATGTCAACGGCAATACCCGCGACCGGCAGGGCCGGCTGGTCTCCTGCGAACATGGCGGCCGCCGCGTCACCCGCACCGAGCCGGACGGCACCATCACCGTTCTCGCCGACAGCTACAAGGGCAAACGACTGAACTCGCCGAACGATGTCGTCGTGCATTCCGACGGCGGAATCTGGTTCACCGATCCGACCTACGGCATCCTCTCGGATTACGAGGGCCACAAGGCAGAGCCCGAACAGCCGACCCGCAACGTCTACCGCATCGATCCCGCAAGCGGCGCGATCGAGGCCGTCATCGAGGATTTCATCCAGCCGAACGGCCTTGCCTTCTCGCCCGACGAGACAAAACTCTACATTGCCGATTCCGGCTCGGCAAAACATGAAGTGCCGCGCCATATAAGATTTTTCGACGTCGTCGACGGCAGGAAGCTTACAAACAGCCGCTATTTCTGCAGCCTCGATATCGGCAATCCTGACGGTTTCCGCTTCGATGTCGGCGGCAATCTCTGGACAAGTGCGTCCGACGGCGTGCACTGCTTTTCGCCGGACGGCACCCTGCTCGGCAAGATCAGGGTGCCGCAGACGGTGTCCAACCTCACCTTCGGCGGGCCCAAGAAGAACCGGCTGTTCATCACTGCGACGCGCTCGGTCTATTCGATCTATACGAAGACCAACGGCGCCCAATATCCGTAAGGATCAGCCCTTCACGGCATCCGGCCTGCCATGCAGCGGCTCGGCGCGGTGCCAGTTCTCCAGGATGCGGCCGTCCGTATGCTTTTGCCGCGCCCAACGGATGCCGTTCGAGATCACCTTGTGCACGGTCTTGTCGTGATAGATCGGATAGGTTTCGTGGCCGGGGCTGAAGAAGAAGATACGCCCGCGCCCACGCTGGAAGGTGCAGCCACTGCGGAACACTTCGCCGCCGGAATACCAGGAGATGAACACCAGCTCGTCCGGCTGCGGGATGTCGAAGGGCTCGCCATACATTTCCGAGGCATTGACCTCGAAATAGGGCGGCAGCCCCTCGGCGATCGGATGTGAGGGATTGACCACCCACACCCGCTCCAAGTCTCCATCCGTCGTCTCGCGCCAGGAAAGATTGGCATTGGTGCCCATCAGCCGGCGGAAGAGCTTGGAATGATGGCCGGAATGCAGCACCAGAAGGCCCATGCCCTTCAGCACCCGCTGCTGCACGCGCTCGATCAGCCCATCGCTGACCTCCTCATGCGCCATATGCCCCCACCAGAGCAGCACGTCGGTATTATCGAGCACGCTGTCCGGCAGGCCTTCATCGGGATCATCGAGCGTGCCGCGGCGGATTTCGAAATCCGGATGGGCGATGCCGGCGGCGATCGCGCCGTCGATACGATCGGGATAGATCTCCTGAACCTCCCTATGGAGCTGCTCGTGGCGTCCTTCGTTCCAGATGGTGACCTTGATTGTCATAGCATTCCTCGATGTTAGCTGTCAGGCGGTTGCCGGACGGATCACCCGTCCGGCGGAATCGAACAGAAGGCAGGCGGCGGGATCGGCGGTCAGCGACACGCGATCGCCCGGCCGCACACCAATATCGCCCTCGGCACGCACGACAATCGGCTGCTGCCCGGAGCCGACGGTCATGTAGGTCTCGACGCCGAGCCGCTCGACGATGACCACTTCGGCCGTGAAATGTCCCTGCCCTTCCGGCGCGATCTTCAGATGCTCTGGCCGGATGCCGAGTTTGGCCTCGCCCTGTGGCACCGCGCCATTGGCATCGGCAAGATCGAGCAACAGCCCGATCGGGCTGTCGAGATGCAACGCACCCACCGAGGTCCGCGTTGCGGTGACCGGGATGACGTTCATCTTAGGCGAGCCGATGAAGGTCGCGACGAATTCATTCTGCGGCTGATGGTAGAGCGACATCGGCGCGCCCTCCTGTGCCACCAAGCCCTTGTTCAGCACGACGATGCGGTCGGCCATCGTCATCGCTTCCACCTGGTCGTGGGTGACGTAGACGACGGTCGCCTTCAGCTCGCGGTGCAGGCGCTGCAGCTCGGCGCGCATCTGCACGCGCAAGGCCGAATCGAGGTTCGACAGCGGCTCGTCGAACAGGATCAGCGACGGCTTCTTGATGATGGCGCGACCGATCGCCACCCGCTGACGCTGGCCGCCGGAAAGGGCGGCCGGGCGGCGGTCGAGATAGTCGGTGAGCTGCAGGATCTCGGCGACGCCTTCCACCTGCCGGCGGATCTCCGTCTCCGGCACCTTTTTCAGGCTAAGGGAAAAGCCGATATTTTCGGCAACGGTCATATGCGGATAGAGCGCATAGGACTGGAACACCATGGCGATGCCGCGTTTGTCGGGCGGCACGTCGTTGATGCGCTTGCCGTCGAGGACAAGATCGCCTTCGTCGATGCCTTCGAGGCCGGCGATCATGCGCAGGAGCGTCGACTTACCGCAGCCGGACGGACCGACGAAGACGGCGAATTCCCCGTCTTCCACAGTGATATCGACGCCCTTGATGACTTCGAGCGCGCCGTAGAACTTGCGAACGTTTCTGAGATTGATCATCCGTTTCTCCTCTTGATCTCAGCCCTTCACGCCGCCCGAAAAGGTCTGGACGAGGAAGCGCCGCGCAAAGCCGAAGGCGACGACGGCCGGCAGCAGATAGATGAAGGCCAGCGCGGTCAGCAGGCCGTAGTCGATCTCATTGATGCGGAGAAAAGCGCGGAAGAGGCCGAGCGGCAGCGTCTGCAGCTCCGGCGACGATAGGAAGATGAGCGGCAGCAGAAAATCGCCCCAGGCCGACATGAAGGCGAAGAGCCCGGCGGCGGCAAGCCCCGGCAGCGCCAGCGGGATCAGCACCCGGCGGATGCGCTGGATCAGCGTTGCTCCGTCCATCAGCGCCGCCTCTTCGTAATCCCTCGGCAGCCCGTCGAAGAAGGTCTTCATGATCCAGAGCGCCAGCGGCAATTGCATCGTCGCCAGCACCAGGATCAGCCCGAGATAGCCGTCGATGAAGCCGGTCCAGCGCATGATGTCGCGGGCATAGCTGCCGAAGATCGGCCTGAGCACCGCCGCCTCCGCATTGTTCAGCGTCAGCAGGAATTTATAGAGCGGCACGACGAGCGCCGTCGGCGGCAGCACGCGGATGAGCAGGATCGCATAGAGGAACGGCAGCTTCCACCAGGCACGGGTGCGCGACAGGGCATAACCGCCGAGCCCCGCCAGCACCATGACCAGCAACGTGGCGCTGCCGACGACGAAGAGCGAGTTGAATAGCCACTTAGCCCCGTCTTCCTTGGTGAAGACTTTGACGTAATTGGCGAAGGTCCATTGCTGCGGCCAATGCAGGAAGAGCTGCGCATTGCCGTCGAAAGAGGCGAGCAGCACCCAGAAGAAGGGCACGGCGCAGAAAATCGACATCAGCGACAGCGTCGCATATGCGATGAGGTCGGAACGGCTCTTATTGGCGGTCTCGCTCGGGGAAACGACGGCCATGTCAGACCTCCACCTTCATGGCACGGACATAGGCGATGCCTAATATCAGCGAGATGACGAGCGCGACGACGGCGACCGCGGCGCCATAGCCGAGCTGGAACGCCGTGAAGGACTGGTTGTAGATATAAATGCTGACCACCTCGGTCGCCCCGCCCGGGCCTCCGCGCGTCAGCGCATAGACGAGGCCGAAGACGGCGATGGTCGATACGGCCGAAATCAGCATGTAGAGAAGGATCGTCGGCATCATCAGCGGCAGGGTGATGCGGCGAAACATCTGCGATGGCGTGGCGCCGTCCATGCGCGCCGCCTCGTAGATCTCGGCCGGAATGGTGCTGAGGCCGGCCGTCAGCAGGATCATCGCGGTGGCGATGCCGCGCCAGATGTTGACGATGATGATCATCGACAGCGGGAAGACCTGCAGCCAGTCGGCCGGCGTGACGCCCAAGAAGCTGACGATGCGGGTGAGCGTGGCATTGTCACCGCCCGCCAGCATCGAGATCCACATGAAGCCGGCGACGACTTCGGGGGCGGCATTGGGCAGCAGGATGATCGACGAGAACACACGCCGGAAGCGGATCGGCCGGCGCAGCGCGATTGCCGAGATCAGGCCGAGCAGGAACTGGCCGATCACCGCGGAACCGATGACGAAGACGAAAGTGACGAACAGCGAATTCCAGAACTTCGCGTCGTTGAACAGCCTGACATAATTCCGGAAACCGACGAAGCGCGGCCGGAGCGCCGCCGCCCCGGTCAGCGCCTCGTTGGTGAAGCTCAGATAGATGGAATAGACGGCCGGATAGATGACGAAGGCCAGCAGCAGCACGAGCGAGGGCAGCAGGATCAGCAGCCATTGCCGCTCGGCGCGCTTTTCATGAGAGTTTCTGGCCATGGAAGCTCGCAACCTGTCGAATGTACCGGCTCATCGAACAATGACGGGGAGACGCGGTGCCCTGGCGCCGCGTCCCCGTTCGCGGGGAAAGCAAGCGTACGCTTACTTCACCATGTCGTCGCCGAGCGTTTCCTTGACGTAGTCGACCAGGATCTTCTGGGCGCCGGCAGCATCGGTTTCCTTGCGCAGCATCGCTTCCGTCGCCCGCGCCACGCCTTCCGAAACCGTGCCGAAACCGGAGGCCTGTTTCAGGAACACGCCATTTCCGGCCGCCGCATGGATCGGAACCAGCTCCGTCAGTTTCTGGAAGTCGGCATTGTCGGCCGCATCCTTGCTGGCGGGGATGTTGCCGATGCGGGCGGCGTAGGAAACCTGCGTCTCGATCGAGCCGATCTCCATCAGCGCCTTGATCGCGAGTTCGCTATTGGCCGATTTGGAATTGACGGCCCACGGCGCGGCAAGGTTGGCGAGCACATACTGACCGCTGCTCTGGCCCGGCACGGTCCAGGTTCCCACAACCTTGGTCACTTCGGGGATCGGGTTCTTGCTCTCGCGGCCCCAGTCGAAAATATAGCACCAGGAGCCGCAGGTGGTCGCGGCGAGCTTGCCTTCCGGGAACATCTGGTATTTTGGCACGACCCAGGGCTCCGGCCCGAGCAGCGGCTGCGTCGGCATCAGATCCTTGTCGATCAGCTCCTTGTAGACGTTGAAGACATCCTTGATGCCCTCGCCGTTGAGATCGAGCTTGCCGTCGGCATCGACAAGCTGCGGCGTCTTGGAGCCGACGAGCAGGTGCTGGAAGCCCTCGTCGAAGGCGCCGCTTCCCCAGGATACGCCGGCCGGGAAAAGCAAGCCGTAGGCGCCGGTCTTATGCTTGATCTCGGCCGCACGGTCGAGAAGCTCCTGCCAGGTCTTCGGCTGCTCTGTGGAGATGCCGGCCTTTTCGAGAACGTCCTTGCGATAATAGATTTCCTGAATGCCGAGCATGAACGGCATCACATAGGTCTCGCCATCCGGGCTGACGGCCAGCTGCTTGGCAACGTCATAGAGGTTAGCATAGCCGTCCCAGGCCTTGAACTCCTTGGTGATGGGCGTGAGGTAGCCAGCTTCCACCATATCGGCGACCGCGGCCGTCGTCGGGATGGAGAACAGATCGGGCGCGTTGCCGGCCCCGAGCTCCGTCAGCAGCTTGGTCAGATAATCCTTATCGGGCGCCGGATATTCGATGACCTCGACGGTCACGCCGTATTTCTTTTCGATCCGCTCGACCGTCGACTTCATCGCATCGATGCCGGCCTGGCCGTGATTGGCAATTCGAATTGTTTCGGCCTGCGCCAGCGTCGAAACCGCGCTCAGCAGAATGGCGCACAGGCCACCAAGAACCGTCTTCTTCAACGAAAAGTCCTCCCTTTTTTTAGAGACACGGCGCCCTCCAGCACCGGCTGCAAAAATGTACACGCATTCCAATCGCTGGCAAGCTGGTTTTTGAAAAGATTCGAATCTCGAATTCAATTAACTGATATTACTGAGATATATAGATATTGCCATCATCGTACAGCTTGTGTAATCGTGTACACAAACATTCAGGGAGAGCATTTTCATGGCTGAGAAATTGCGCCTCGGCGTCATCGGCGCCGGGCTGAAGGCGGTGGAATATGCCAAGAGCTGGGCTGGCATGCCCGAGATCGAATTCGCCGTCCTTGCGGACACCACGGCCGCCTCGCGCCAGCGGCTGATCGACGTCTGCCTCGCCGCCGGCGCGCCCGAACCGAGAAGCTTCGAGGACTATCGCGAAATGCTCGTCCAATGCCGGGACGAACTCGACATCGTCTATATCTCCACCCCGCATGCCTTCCATGCCGAGCAGGCGACCGCCGTCGCCAAAGCCGGCCTCGACCTCTTCCTGGAAAAACCGATGGTGACGACGGTCGCCGAGGCCGAGCGGCTGATCGCGGCGCAGAAGAAGAGCGGCGTTACCATCGTCACCGCTTTCCAGGGCGGTCTGTCGCCGCTGGTGCTCGACACGCGCCGGCGGGCGCTTTCCGGCGAATTCGGTGAGCTGATCGCCATATCGGGCATGATTTGGGAAAGCTGGTCGTCCAATTATGACGGCCATTGGAAACAGCAGCCCGAGATTTCTGGCGGCGGCTTCATGTTCGATACTGGCGCCCATATGATGAACACCGTCTGCCTGCTGGCCAATTCCGATTTCGACAGCGTTTCGGCCTACATGGCCAATCACGGCAAAAAGGTCGATATATCAACAGCCGTCTCCGCCCGGCTGAAGAACGGCGCCCTGGCAACGCTGACGGCCGCCGGGGAAGGCCCTCCCGGCTGCGCCTCCCACATCACCTTCTTCTATTCCAAGGCGATCGTGCGCATCGATGCCTGGGGCGCCTGGCGCGAGATCAGCGTCGGCCGCAACGCCGAGCCGCGCGAGGAAGCCGAGATTCTCGGCAATCCGATGAAAAATTTCCTCGCCATTCGCGCGGGAAAAATGGAAAACTCCGGCTCCGTTGAAATGGGCCTCAGATTCGCTAGGCTATGGGACGCAATCAAGGAATCGGCAGCGGCCGGCGGCGCCTCCGTCAGGATCGTCGCCCAATAGGCGCAGATGAGCGGAATGAACAGACGGCGGATCACCTCGAAGGAGCTGGCGAAACTCGCCGGCGTTTCCTCCGCCACCATTTCCCGCGCCTTCTCGCCGGATTCGCGCATTGGCAGCGCGACGCGCGACCGCATTCTCGCCGTCGCGCGTGAACATGGGTACCAGCCGAATGCAATCGCCCGCTCGCTGAACAACCAGCGCTCGCGGCTGGTCGCGCTCGTCGTCAACGCAATCGGCAATCCGTGCGAGGCCGAAGAACAGCAGCTTCTCGTCCACCGCCTGCAGGCGCGGCAATTGCTGCCGATCATCCTCTGCTGCGCCGATCATTCCGACCGGTTGCAGCTGATGCGGCTTGCCTCCACCTATCAGGTCGATCACGTCGTCGTCTTTTCCGACATGGTGTCGATGCAGGATGCCGTCGACATCTTCCATACGACGAAGCCGATCATCGTCTCCTTCGAGCCGCTCGAAAACGAAAACGTCTCCAGCATCCGCATCGATGGCTCCGCGGCCGCCGACGAGATCATCGACAAGATCGTCCGCGACGGCAAGAAGCGCTTTGCCTATCTCTCCGGCACCAATTCAAGCTGGATCGACAAGCTCAGGCGCAAATGGTTCGCCGATGCGCTGGCCAAGCGCGGCCTCTCTTTCGCAGCCCAGGCCTTTGGGGATTATTCCTATGATTCCGGCTTCAAGGAAGCCGTGCTGCTGCTGCATCGCGACAAGGTCGACGCCATCATCTGCGGCAACGACGTCATGGCGATCGGGGCACGCGATGCGGCCCGCCGCGTGCTCGGCAAAAACACGCCCGACGACATTGCCATCGTCGGCCAGGATGGCATCGCCATGGCCGCCTGGGATTGCAACGATCTCACCACGCTGAGCCTCGACCACGTCGCATTCATCGACGCCGTCGTCGAACTAATCGAACGCCATGACGCCGAGATCGAAGGCCCGCACAGCATCACCCTCACCTGCACCGCCCGCTGGGGCTCGACCGCCTAGTATCTGCCCGGCTTGGCCTTTTCGGCATCATGTTCTAAGGCTCACCTATCAATTGCATCAAGGAGGAATAGCATGACCCGATTTTCACGCGCCGAAAGGCGCCGCAGCACTCCTGATGCCGTGATCGGGAGAGCCTGAGATGCGTTCGGTCGTTTCCTTCAACGAAGGCTGGAGTTTCCATGAGGGCTTCGGACAGCGTTTGCTCGAAAGCTTCGACGCCGCCAAGTCGGTCAGCCTGCCCCATACCGCCGTCGAACTGCCCTTCAACTATTTCGACGAAAGGAGCTATCAGCGCGCCTTCACCTATCAGAAGGTGCTGCGCTGGCTGCCGGAATTCGAGGGCCGCGAGGTGTCGCTCGTCTTCGACGCCGCCATGGCCGACAGCGTCGTCTATCTGAACGGCGAAGAGATCATTGTCCATAAGGACGGCTACACCCCTTTCGAGGCCCGCCTCACCGGCAAGCTCGTCAAGGGCGAGAACCTGGTGACCGTCAAGATCGACGGCAGCGAAAACCCTGAGATCCCGCCCTTCGGCGGCCGCATCGATTATCTGACTTATGCCGGCATCTACCGCGACGTCTGGCTGAAGGTGACCGACCCCGTCTCGATCCGCAATCTCAAGATCGAAACCGCAGACGTTCTTGCCCCGGAAAAATCGGCAACCATCCGCGTCGATATCGCCAATCCCGAGGGCCGCAGCTTCTCGGCAACCGTCACCGCCACACTGAAGCAGGCGGACGGTACGGTGATCGCCACCGCGGCGACCGAGACGATCGGCGACCGCACCAGGCTTTCCTTTGGCGGCCTCACCGGCATCACGCTCTGGGACATCACCGATCCCACCCTCTACGAGGTCACCGTCGAACTCAGGACCGAGCACGGCTCCGACCGTATCTCTACCCGCTTCGGCTTCCGCACCGCCGAATTCACGCCGGAAGGTTTCCTTCTCAACGGCAAACCGCTGAAGCTGCGCGGCCTCAACCGCCACCAGTCTTTCCCCTATGTCGGCTATGCCGCCGGCCGGTCCGCCCAGGAGCGTGACGCCGATATCATGAAGAGCGTGCTGAAGTGCAATATCGTCCGCACCTCGCATTATCCGCAATCGAAATGGTTCCTCGACCGCTGCGACGCGATCGGCCTGCTGGTCTTCGAGGAAATCCCCGGCTGGCAGCATATCGGCGATGCCGACTGGCAAAAGGAATCGATCGAAAACGTTCGCCGGATGATCGAGCGCGACTGGAACCATCCCTCGATCATCATCTGGGGCGTGCGCATCAACGAGTCCCAGGATAGTCACGATTTCTATGTCGAGACCAATCGCCTCGCCCGTGAGCTAGACAGCACCCGCCAGACCGGCGGCGTGCGTTATATCACCGAGAGCGAACTGCTCGAGGACGTCTATACGATGAACGACTTCATCCTCGGCAATGAGGAATTGCCGGGCGCCAACCGCCCGCGCACCGTGCTGCGCGGCCAGCAGGAAAATACGGGCCTGTCCCGCAAGGTGCCGTACCTCATCACCGAGTTCAACGGTCACATGCACCCGACGAAGATCTATGACCAGGAGCAGCGCCAGGCCGAGCATGTGCGCCGTCATCTCGAGGTGCTGAACGCCGCCTATGGCGATCCCGATATTTCGGGCGCCATCGGCTGGTGCATGTTCGATTACAACACTCACAAGGATTTCGGCTCCGGCGACCGCATCTGCTATCACGGCGTCATGGACATGTTCCGCGAGCCGAAATTCGCGGCCTATGCCTATATCAGCCAGTGCGACCCGTCCGAGGAGATCGTCATGAAACCGGCGACCTTCTGGGCGCGCGGCGAGCGCAATATCGGCGGCGTGCTGCCGCTGATCATCCTGACCAATTGCGACGAGGTCGAACTGCAATATGGCGGCCTCAGCAAGCGCATCAGCCCGGACCGCGAGAATTATCCGCATCTGCCGCATCCGCCCGTCGTGCTCGACCATCGCCACTTCACCGCCGACGAGCTCGGCACCTGGGGCCTCGAATGGATCGACGGCACCTTGACCGGTTATATCGGCGGCGAGCCGGTAACGAGCCTGACGCTCGCGGCCGATCCGCTGCCGACGACGCTGGAAATCGTCGCCGACAGCTTGACGCTGAAAGCCCGCGAACGCGACAGCACCCGCATCATCATCCGCGCCCTCGACCAGTGCGGCCAGCGCCTGCCGTTCATGAACGACAGCATTTCGCTGAAGGTACATGGGCCTGCAAAGATCGTCGGCCCGACCAATGTGCCGCTGCAGGGCGGCACCGCCGGCTTCTGGCTGGAGGCGACGGGGCTCGTGGGCGAAATCACCGTCGAAGCGGTCTCCTCGCGTTTTGCGCCGGTGACCCTCACTGTGACGGCCGCCGCCTGACGGCTGTCACGAAATCCTGAGCTGGCTGTCGGGATCGAAGAACACGGCCTTGTCGAGATTGAAGGCGAGACGGGTGTTTTGTCCGGGTGCGATGCCGGCATCGGCGCGCAGGCGGGCGACGACGGATTTGCCGCCGAGCTTGGTGACGGCGAAGGTGTCGGAGCCGGCCGGCTCGACGACCTCGATCAGGCAATCGTCCTCGGTCAGCGAGCGCGCCT
>NZ_JAPPSO010000029.1:0-34688 GCF_036571585.1 Rhizobium sp. 268
CGTGGTGTCCGACATGAAAGTCGGACACCACTCCATGTTAGGCATTGTCAGCTTGTGAATAGCCGGAAATGCCCTTGAGCTGCTTGTCCGTATGCAGAAGCGACCCCAAGAAGACCACGCGGATCAGAGTGTGCCTTCGCCTTCGCCCTTGCCGCCTACAACATCATCCGCCTTGCCCTCGATCAGCGCATATCCACCGGCAATCCGGTTAAAAATCAAACCCACCGCCATGCTATACGGTAACGCAAAACGATTTTCAGCAGCCTGCTAGGTAGGATTTTCCGCAAGGCCGGAGCGGCGGGCGATGAAGCGGGCGAGCGTGGGGCCGATCAGCAGAATGACCAGGAAACGGCCGGTCTGCATCGCCATCACGAAGGGCACGTCGACATCGCTGGAGGCGGCGATGATGGCGACGGAATCGGCGCCGCCGGGGCTGGTGGCGAGATAAGCCGTCAGCGGATCGATGCCGGCGAAGATATGAAGGGCTGCCGCCATGCAGCCGCAGAGCGCCATCAGCAGCACAATGCAGGCCGACACCCGCGGCAGAGCGCGGGCTACGTGCTCAAGGATCGGGCGGGTGAAACGCAGGCCGATGCTCCAGCCGACGAGCGCATAGGCGATGGCGAGCAGCCACATCGGCAGCTCGATCTTCAAGAGGCCGACACCCTGCAGGAAGGCGCCGAGAAAGAGCGGCACGATGATCATGCCGCCCTGGATTTGCAGGCGGCGCACGCCATAGGCGCAAAAGCCGGCAAAGGCGATGGTCGCCATAAAGGCCGGCCAATCGACTGCGGGGAAGAGGATGAGCGGCGGCGGCTCACCGCCGTCAGCCGCCACCCAGAGGCGCGAGATCACCGAGGCCCCGACGGCGACGAAGACGACACGCAGATACTGCATGAAGGCGACGAGGCGGGCATCGGCGCCATAGGCCTCCGACATGATCACCATGGCGGAGGCGGCACCCGGCGAGGAGCCCCAGACGGCGGTTGTTCCCGGCAGCACCTGCCAGCGCGTCAGAAGCCAGCCGAGGCCGGTGGCGATGGCGATGACGGAGAAGACGAACAGCAGGAAGAGCGGCGCGTCCTTCGCCATGGCGCCGAGAATATCAGGGGTGATGGTGCGCGCCATCATGAGGCCGACAAGAACCTGGCCGAACTGCAGCGGCCAGAGCGGCACGCGAAGCTTTCCCTTGCCGACCGTCAGCGCCAGCAGGATGGCCGCGACCATCGGCCCGATCAGCAGCGAGGCCGGTAGGACGAAGAGTTCGAGGAAGACGACGAGAGCGGTGGAGAGCGCCAGCAGCAGCGCCCATTTCGGCAGGCCGGCATCGCGCAGCAGGCGGCGTGCGTCGCTTAATGGCATGATCCCCATATCTTTCCCGGCCGGTGCCAAGCCCTGAGGCTGAAGATGGGAGGAGGCTCCGGCATGACGAAGAGAGGCCGGCTGCAAGGACCGGCTGGCGCGGGTCCGGTATAGGTGGGCGCGAGGCGCACGGTCAATTGCGAAATCTGGCGTCTCGCCGCCCCGGGATGCCAAACCGATTCATCCGGCCGCTTCAAGTTATTGTTTTTTCATATCATCGCTAGATGTTGCCGAACGGTTTGGACGGGATTTATCAAAGATGCACATGGCCGACGAGAAAATCGAGCAGGGCGCGCACGCGCGCCGGCAGCGGGCCGCCCTGGCCCATGTAGAGGGCGTAGAATTCTTCGAGATCGCCGGGATTGGCCTCATCGAGCACCGGCATCAAGCGTCCGGCATCGATGTCGGCGCGCACGGTGAAGGCGGCAAGACGGGCGAGGCCGGCGCCCGATAAAGCGAGGTGGCGCATGGCTTCGCCGTCTCCCACCTGGACGCCGGGGGTGATCGGGATTGTTATCGTTTCGCCGTCCTCGCGTAGCCGCCAGCCCTCGACGGCGCGGGCATAGGAAAAGCCGATGCGGCAATGGCGGCGGAGATCGGCGACCCTGCGCGGCTCGCCGTGGCGCCTGAGATAATCCGGCGAGGCGACGATGATCTTGCCTGTGGCGCCGAGCTT
The DNA here is from genome assembly GCF_036571585.1 of Rhizobium sp. 268. Lineage (NCBI taxonomy): Bacteria > Pseudomonadati > Pseudomonadota > Alphaproteobacteria > Hyphomicrobiales > Rhizobiaceae > Rhizobium > Rhizobium sp. 268. Next base: position 2,039 of record NZ_JAPPSO010000029.1, read on the forward strand.
GCGGGCGATCAGGCTTGAACTCTTCAAGGGGCCGGCGCGGATCGCGACATCGGCGCGCTCCTCCATCAGGTCGACGATCCTGTCGGTATGGGAGATATCCAGCGCCACGGCGGGATGAAGCGCCATGAAGGCCGGCACCAGCGGCGCCAGCACATGATTGCCGAAGGAGCCGCTGGTGTTGATGCGAATGCGGCCCGAAGCCAGTTCGCCTGATGATGCCTGGCGCTCGGCCTCGGCGATATCGGCAAGGATGGCGACGCTGCGCTCGTAGAAGGCACAACCCTCCGGCGTCAGCTGCAGCTTTCGCGTCGAGCGATTGACAAGACGGGCGCCGAGGCGTGACTCCAGCCGGGCGACGAGTTTGCTGACGGCCGACGGCGTCATGCGCCGGGCGAGGGCGGCCGCGGTAAAGCCGCCGCGCTCGACGACGCTGACGAAGACCTCCATTTCGCCGGAGCGGTTGATGTCCTGACGGCTCATGATGAATTTAAGTCACAGATGATTTGCTAATAGGCAATCTATATCACCAGGCGGCCGAGGTCTATCTCAGTGGAAACAAAGGAGACAGATCCATGGACTACAGAAATCTCGGTGCATCCGGGCTCAGAGTGCCTGTGTTGAGCTTTGGCGCCGGCACATTCGGGGGCAGCGGCCCGCTGTTCGGCGCCTGGGGCAATACCGAGGCGGACGAGGCGCGGCGGCTCGTCGACATCTGCCTCGAAGCCGGCGTCAATCTCTTCGACACCGCCGACGTCTATTCGGCCGGCGCTTCCGAGGAGGTGCTTGGCCAGGCGATCCGCGGCCGACGCGACGCCGTGCTGATCTCGACGAAGACAGCGCTGCCGGTGGGCGAGGGGCCGCAGGACTGGGGAACGTCGCGGGCGCGGCTGATCCGTGCCACCGAGGCTGCGCTCAGCCGGCTCGGGACCGACTATATCGACCTCCTGCAACTGCACGCCTTCGATGCCTCGACGCCGGTCGAGGAGGTGCTGTCGACGCTCGACGGGCTCGTTTCCTCAGGCAAGATCCGCTATATCGGCGTTTCGAATTTTGCCGGCTGGGAGCTGATCAAGTCGCTCGCCGCTGCCGAGCGCCACGGCCATCCGCGTTACGTCGCCCATCAGGTCTATTATTCGCTGGCCGGGCGCGATTACGAATGGGAGCTGATGCCACTTGGCGCCAACCAGGGCGTCGGCGCCCTCGTCTGGAGCCCGCTCGCCTGGGGACGGCTGACCGGCAAGATCCGCCGCGGCCAGCCGCTGCCCAGGGAGAGTCGGCTGCACGAGACGGCGCAATATGGCCCGCCCGTCGACGACGAGAAGCTATTCGACATCGTCGAGGTCCTGGATGCCATCGCAACGGAAACCGGCAAGACGGTGCCGCAGATCGCCATCAATTGGCTGCTTGGGCGACCGACGGTATCGAGCGTCATCATCGGCGCCCGCAACGAGGAACAGCTCAGGCAAAACCTCGGCGCGGTCGGCTGGAGCCTGTCGAAGGAGCAAATCGCAAAGCTCGACGCCGTCAGCGCTGTAACAGCGCCCTATCCCTATTTTCCCTACCGGCGGCAAGAGGGTTTCGCGCGGCTCAATCCGCCGATCGTCTGAGCATGTCGCGCAAAAGTGTGCAACGCGTTTGCGACTATGACGTGCGGAAAACAAAGGGCTAAGGCGCCAAGAGCGAATCTGAAAGATCGTGACGCGCTTAAGGCGGCGGACCGGCGTATAACAAAAAGGGAATGAGATCTTCTCCCAATCTTAACTGGACAGCCGCTTTGACTTGCCGCATACCCAGCCTGACCCCATGGGACACGACATGCCCCGTGGAATGGCAGGGAGATCAAAGGGATGGCGTTGAAGGACGCGAAGGCCGGTACACGGAACGAGGCGGGGATATCAGCTGTGCTCGGCATTCTCAAGCAGAGCTTCGGCGAGCGCTTCCAGACCGGCCAGTCCTTCCGCGAACAGCATGCCCACACGACCACCTATATCCCGCCGCAGCTGCCGGATGGTGTGCTCTTTGCCGAGAGCGCCGAAGACGTGAAGGCGGCGGTCAGGGCGTGTGCGGCCCACAAGGTGCCGGTGATCGGTTTCGGCGTCGGGACCTCGCTGGAGGGCCAGGTCAATGCCGCCAATGGCGGTATTTCGATCGATTTCAGCCGTATGAACCAGGTGCTCGAGGTCAATCCCGAGGATCTCGACTGCACTGTGGAGCCGGGTGTGACGCGCGAGGCGCTGAACATCCATCTGCGCGATACCGGCCTGTTCTTCCCGATCGATCCCGGCGCCAATGCCTCGATCGGCGGCATGGCCTCGACCCGGGCGTCCGGCACCAATGCCGTGCGCTATGGGACGATGAAGGACAATGTGATTGCCGTCACCGCCGTCACCGCCAATGGCGAGGAAATCCGCACGGCCCGGCGCGCCCGCAAATCTTCCGCCGGCTACGACCTGACGCGGCTCTTCGTCGGCGCCGAGGGCACGCTTGGCATCCTGACCTCGGTGACGCTGCGCCTGCAGGCGATCCCGCAGAAGATCGCCGGCGGCGCCTGCGCCTTTCCGAGCGTCAAGGCCGCTTGCGACGCCGTCATCATGACGATCCAGATGGGCATCCCGGTGGCGCGCATCGAGCTGCTCGATACGGTGCAGATGCGGGCCTGCAATGCCTATTCCAAGCTTTCCTATGCCGAAAGCCCAACGCTCTTCCTCGAATTTCACGGCACCGACGAGACGGTGCCGCTGCAATCGTCAGCCTTTGGCGAGATCGCGGCGGAATGCGGCGGGGGCGAGTTCCTGTGGACCGCCAATGCCGAGGAGCGGACCAAGCTCTGGAAGGCGCGCCACGATGCCTACTGGTCGGCAAGGGCGCTGGCGCCCGGGCTTGCCGCACTTTCGACGGATGTTTGTGTTCCGATATCGCGGCTTGCCGATTGTGTTTCCGAAACGCAGGCCGATATCGAGGCCCAGGGGCTGCTCGGCCCGATCGTCGGCCATGCCGGCGACGGGAACTTTCATGTGCTGCTGTTGTTCGATGACAAAAGCGCCGAAGACATCGCCAAGGCCGAGAGCTTCGTGCAGCGGCTCAATCGGCGAGCGCTCGACATGGACGGGACATGCACCGGCGAACACGGGATCGGGCAAGGCAAGATGGCATTCCTCGAACAAGAGCTGGGGGGCACGGTGGATCTGATGCGACAGGTGAAAAAGGCGCTCGATCCGGACAATATCTTCAATCCCGGCAAGATTTTCCACCAGAGCTGAAAACGGAATATTCTCATGAACTTGGGCCTTGCCCCCGGCATGAATAGCGCTAGTGTCGGCAACAGAATGCTGAATGGAGAATCCTTGCGTTGGTAGGCCGGTTCCTCGTCTTTCTAGGGGGAGTGATCGTCGTAGTGCTGTTTGTGGCGCTGCTTGCGCCGCTGTTCATCGACTGGACGGATTTCCGCAAGAATTTCGAGGATCAGGCAAGCCGCATCATCGGCAAGAAGGTCACCGTCTACGGCACGGTGGATGCGCGTCTCCTGCCGTTTCCGTCGGTCACACTTCATGACGTGCGCGTCGGCCAGGAGGCGGACGGCACGCCGATCGTCAAGGTCGAGCAGTTCTCCATGGATGCGGAGCTCGCGCCGTTCCTGTCGGGTGAGGCGCTGATTTTCGACATGCGCGTCGTCAATCCGAAGGTGCGCCTGAGATTGCTCAAGGACGGCACGCTCGACTGGATGCGCGGCAGCCGCGCCGAAATACCCGCGAAAAACGTCGTTCTCGAAAACGTGCATGTCAACGGCGGCGAAGTCGAGTTCATCGACGACCAGTCCGGCCGCTCACGCCGCATCACCGGCCTCAATGCGGAAATGTCGGCCAAGTCGCTGGCCGGCCCCTGGCGCATCGAGGGCAATGCGGCGCTTGACGGCGAGCACGGCAGCTTTTTGATCTCGAGCAGCCAGCCCGACGAAAAGGGCGTGCTGCGCATGCGCACGAAGCTTTCGCCGGACAAGCACCCCGTCAGCATCGATCTCGATGGCGAATTGAAGCTCGTCGACAGCAAGCCGAACTATCAGGGGCAGCTTTCAGCGGCGATCGAAAGCGGCAACAGCGCCAAGCCCGCCAACAAGAAGGAGCAGCCGCCGCGCGTCAAGGGCCGCTTCGAGCTCACCAATGAACGCATCCGCATTCCCGAATATCGGATGGAGATCGGACCGACGGACGATCCCTACGTCATAACCGGGGAGGCGACGCTGGATACGGGCAATGCGCCGGAATTCCTGTTGACCGCCGACGGGCAGCAGATCGACGTCAACCGCATCGGCAATCAGGGCGAGGCCGGCAAAACGACCCGCGATCCGGCGGTTTCGGCGCGCCAGCGGCTGAATTCGCTAATTGATGTCATCGCACAGGTGCCGATCCCGCAGGTGCCGGGCAAGGCAAGTGTCAAGCTGCCGGCGATCGTCGCCGGCGATACGACGCTGCGCGACGTGCAGTTGGAGCTCGAACCGGCCGGTACCGGCTGGATGATCGACAGCGCCACCGGTACGCTGCCGGGGCGGACACAGGTGGAAGGCAAAGGCAAACTCCTGCTGCAGGGCGAAGCCTCGTTCAATGGCCAGATCGTAGTGGCGTCCAGCCAGCCGACCGGGCTTGCCTCCTGGCTTGCCGGCTCGGTCGATCCGGCCATCCGCCAATTGCGGCAGGCGGGCTTTTCCGCCAATGTCAGCCTGACACCCGAATTGCAGCGTTTCGAAAATCTTGAGATCGCTATGGGGCCGGCGACGCTGAAGGGCAGGCTGGAGCGACAGGCGATCTCCGGCCAGACGCCGACCCTATCGGTGGCCCTGAATGGCGACACGCTCGATCTCGATGCGCTGCAGGCGCTGAGCGGGCTGATGACCGGCCAGGATGCCGGCGACAACGTGCTCGACCACAAGATCGCCGCCCAGCTGAAGGCCGATAAGTTCACTGCCTTCGGCGTCGATGCCGAGAATGTCGAGACCACCTTCACGATCGCCGACGGAGAGCTTGCCGTCGACCGGCTGTCGATCAAGAATATTGCAGGCGCTGAACTGACGGCGACGGGCAGGGCGGAAGGCTCGCTGCTCGATTACAAGGGCGCCGGCGAGATCACCTTCAAATCGGCCGATCCCGGTGGCTTTTTCACCATGCTGCGCGAGCACCTGCCGCATCACCCGGTGCTCGACCGGCTGGTGCGCAATGCCGGCTGGTACGGCAACACGGCGCTGCGCGGCGCGCTGACGCTCGGCGGCGACGAAGGCAACGCGCTGACGGTGACGCTTGCCGGTGTGGCGAACGGCAGCCGCGTCAATCTCGATTACCGCATGTCCGACCTGCTGGCGCTGACCGGCAACGGTACGACGAGCCTTGAGGCGACGCTCGAAAATGCCGTGCCGTCGATCCTGTTCGGCCAGGCCGGGCTCGATCCGCTGCCGGTCGATGTCGGCGCCAACGGCCGCCTAACGCTGAAGGTGAAGGCATCAGGTAACGATCCCGCCGATGCGGCGCTAACCTTTGCGACCGACCGGACCTCGTTTACAGCCAATGGCAAAGTCGATGTCCGGCCGGAAACTTTCATGAACGGCAAGATCGCGCTTTCGCTCGACAGCGCCGATATCGACCCCTATCTCATCATGAACGGGATCGCCCTGCCGCAGACGGGAGCCGGGCTGCCGTTCGGCCTGCAGGTCAATGCCCGCGTCGACAGCGACAAGATCGTCTTTTCCGATCTCAAGGGGCATGCGGCCGACAACGAGTTTTCAGGCGCGCTGAGCTTCGACCGGAGGGCTGCGAAGACGACCGCGACCGGCGACTTGACGCTCTCCAAGGCGGATGCCGGCTGGCTTGGCGAGGCAGTGTTCGGCCAGATCGTTGATCCCGCCAACGGCGCGCTGACGACGGCGCCGCTCGGGCTGCCCGTCTTCAAGGATCTCGACGTCAACGTGAAGCTGACCGCCAAGCAGTTCTGGCCCGGTCTGCCGGAGACGGCGGTCACCGACTTTACCAGCAACGTTGCCTACAAGGGCGATGAGCTGCAGCTTAACGACATGGCCGGCAACTGGGATGGCGGAAAGCTCTCCGGCAATCTGCTGTTCACCAATGCCGACGGCACCGGTTTCCTGCAGACGAAGCTTGCGCTTGCCGATTCCGATGTTGCCGGCGTCGTCTGGCTGCGCGACGGCGCGCCGATCGCCAACGGCAAATTCGGATTGTCGCTGTCGATGGAGGCTTCGGGCAAGACGATTGGCGAGATTGCCAGTTCGCTGAACGGTTCGGGCGAACTTAGGCTCGGCGAGACCAGCATACGCGGACTGAACCTCGCCATCCTTCCGCCGCTGCTTGCCGCGACCGATACGATGCAGGAGCAGATTAATGCCGGCAAGGTGCATCCGATTATCGAGACGCTGCTCAGCAACGGAGAGGCGAAGCTGCCGCCGCTCGGCATCCCCTTCAATATCACCGACGGGACACTGCGCGTGCAGAATGTCACCGTCGCCAACGATCTCGCCCGCATCACCGCCGATGCGCAGATCGCGCTGCCGGAGGAACGGATCAGCGCGACGCTAGGCGTCGGTCTCAATCCTGGCACGGAAGCGCTGTCCGGCGCCGAGCCGTCGCTCAGGCTGAATTTTTCCGGCATGCTGCCGTCGCCCGGCAAGACGATGGATGTGACCGATATCACCAGCTACCTGTCGCTGCGCGCCTTCGAGCGCGAGCGCCGGCGCGTCGAGCGGTTGCAGGCGATCGTGCTCGAAAAGCAGCGGCTGCGCCGCGAGGCGGCGCTCTACCGCTTCAATGACGCTCAGCGCGTCAGGGCGGCCGAAATCGAGCAGCAACGGCAGGCGGAGGAAGAGCGGCTGCGCGCATTGGCGCAGGCTGCGGCCGCGCAGAAGGCTCTCGCGGAAGCGGAGGCTGCACGCGCGGCGGAGGCCAAAGACGAGGCGGATGCACAGGCGAGGGCCGCCGCGGAAGCGGCCCGGCGCGGCGGGCCGCAGCCCGGTTCGCTCAATTTTGACCAGGTGCCGGGCGTTCAGGCGCAATGATAATGCATGGAATTTGATTATAATCCGCGGCCAGCGCCGGCCTTCGCCCAGGCCAGCACGTGGAGCCGCAGCGCCGAGGACAGGTTGCTGTCCGACGGCCGATGGTCATCGATTTCGGAAATGAGAGCGGCAAGCGGTATCGAACGGCTTGCGGCGATCGCCTTCAACTCGTCCCAAAACTCGTCTTCCAGCGAGAAACTGGTACGGTGGCCGTGCAACGTCGCAGAATGCTTGCGTATCATGAAGCGGCTTCACGTCTAATTGGCTGGTAGATCGATTCAAGGAAGCTGCATAAGTGGCTGATCTCAATGCATGTCGCCCGGAAGTGTGCGGCGGTTCCGGGACGACGACATGCATAAAAAATCTTCACACTGTATTCCGGCGGCTCAAGCTTTGCGTGAAAGCTTCACGCGCCGTCGTCATCAGTCTCGAGCCGGCCGTCGCGATGGGTCTTGTCGGCCTTCTCGTTCATGCTGCGGGTGAGTTGCTTCTCAGCCTTGGTGCGGCCGAAGGAAATGCGGTTCTGCTCGGCCTGCGCCTCCTTTTCTGAGCGGGCCTGCTTCTTGCGGAATTGGCGGAGATTGACGATTTCGGCGCTCATGCGGGCCCCTTAATCCTTATGAATAAGGGAGGCTTGGCCTCCCTTCAAATCACTGCTTCTTGCGGAAGGAGTCGAGCGAGACGACCGAACCCGGCTTCTTCTCTTCGCCATCGCCGGGTTTTGCGCCCGCGGCCTCATCGGGCTTTGCTGCGGCGTCGACGGGATACGCGGTGATTTCACCGGACGGTAATTCCTCGCCATCGGCGAGCGGCACGTCGAATTCGAGCTCGAAGTTGACGGAGGGATCGTAAAAGCCGCGGATCGCATTGAACGGGATGACCAACTTTTCCGGGACGTCGGAGAAGGAAAGGCCGATCTCGAAATGCGACTCGGTAATTTTCAGATCCCAAAACTGATGCTGGATGACGATGGTCATCTGCTCGGGATATTTCGATTTCAGGTGCTGGGAGATGCGTACGCCGGCAGCACCTGTGAGGAAGGTGATGAAGAAGTGATGGTCGCCGGGCAGGCGGCCCGTCGCTCCGACTTCCGCCAAAACCTTGCGGATGACGCCGCGAAGTGCATCCTGTGCCAGAATGTCGTAGCGGATATGATCCTGCCCCATGCTTTTCCTGTCTTTCGTCGGTTCGGAAGTCTTTTCACAAGGTTATATGCCACGTCCGGGCGCCTTGGGAAAGACCGGAGCCGAGTCACGTTTTTCAGCAGCATACATGATTTCGGCGGCAGGGAGAAGGTGAAGGCTTCTGTTGCCACGTGCCTTCGGACCCCGCCTAGAGGTGCGAACCACTAGGACTTTGATTGAAGTGTCACGCACCCTTGTCGATCCTGTTTCGCCCCCATCAAAAGCCGGCCTTCGCGGCCGCCGGTTTTTGGTGGAGGCGCCGGGTACCAACGCTTATGAGAACATGACGATTGTTAGTTCAAGATAAGTGTCTGAAAATAGGAAAAAAGATAGCTACTCGTTGACTAATTTTAGTCCACATCACCATAGCGTCATTCAATCAAAGGCAGCAGGACAGAGAGGGGAAAGGTGGAGGTTTCTGTTGCCAGGTACCTCCGAACCCCGCCTTAAGGTGCGAACCCCAAGGGCTTGATTTGAAGTGTCACACTGCGATTAAGCAGCGAGACGAGCTTCCGCATAGTTGTCGTTTGCAACTACTATTTTGACCCGATAACGGTGGTATCATGCCGAGCACAGCTTTTGTCTTTCAATGCCAGTCGATCCCATGTCGCCCCCATCAACAGCCGTCGCGCCGGCGGTTGTTGGTGGAGGCGGCGGCGTCGAAGCCGCGTCCTGCACATCTATTGCACAAAAGGTTTAGCACCATGTCTTCTTGCGAAGCACTAACTACATAGAATTGTACCGATCGAATATCAAGGGGAAACGGCTAAAGAGTGTTCCTCGTGGTACTTGACGGTCACGAGTCCGGGCGCTTCGCTTCAAAATGTGTCGCCCATGTTGTGATCGCGGTCAACCGCGCCTTCGAGCGGGTCGGAGAGCTAATGAAATCACAGAAGATCCTAACATCCGGGATTGCACATGAGATCTGCACGCCGCTTGCGGTTTTGAAGCTGGAACTCGGCCGTATAGACCATCCCCGCGCCAGGCAGGCGGAGGCCAATCTCGACGATCTCGTTCGCTTCGTCGGTCCGCTCACCGCTCTCGCGCGGTTGGACGGTTTTGACCATAGCACTTTCGAAGACATCGACCTCATCGAGCTAGGCTCGTCTATCGTGGCTCAACTCGCTCCATGGTCTATGAGAACAACCATTCACTGGAGTTCTCTTCGCAGGTCGAGTCCGCTCTGCTGCGGGGTGCCCCAGCCTTGTTGAGAGACGCGCTCCGCAATTTGATCAAGAACGCCGTCCGGCACACGCCACCCCAATTGATCGAAGGCGCCTTTTGCCACCGGAACTTGATCAGCGCTCATACGTTGAGCGCGGAGACCATGGAGACGCGAGATGCCTCGGTTGATTTCATTCATGCTCACCCGCCTCGCAGCCGGTGCTGGGCTGGGGTGTGCGGTCGGGTTCGTTGTTTGGAACAACAGGTTTGCCGGAATGTACTCAGCGAGTCCGACGGATTATTACGTCGCGCAGGGTTTGTTCGTGTACCTGTTCGCCAGCATGCTGGGCGTTGGGTATCTGATTACGGCACTCATGCTCGAAGATACCCGATAGACGAGTGAGGGTCCGCCGGCCTCCGGCACCTTGCCGAACACCCTGTCGACCTTGGAACGAAACCGAGGATGAACCAGGCATCCTCTATTGCTGCCATGCCTCCCGCGACGAAGTACGTGTGGAATATGGATCTGGCAGCAGGCGCTGGACTTGATCGTTATTTAGCTGTGATTATCCGCCCGTTTTGCACGAAACGCTTGAAACCCGAGGCACAGCGGAGGCGACGAATTTCATTTCCTCGCTCAGACTCTCACCGCCAATGCCAACGACCGCAATCCAGACCCGATTTCCGAAGCGCACGGAAAAGCGAGTCCTCCCGGCGTCTTCGCCAACGCCGGCCTCGACCACTCCGCGAACCAGACCTCGCCGCATTTGGCTACGAAGCGCGTCGGGCGACAATCCGAAACGTCCGGCCAGGTCGGTTGCGTCAAGCACCAGGCCTTTGAGATCGATGTTCATGGCTTGCGTCCGACCGTAATTTTTACGCTTGGTTGCTTGAAGGAAAATAGCGTCGCCATTTCGGCCGACCATGGAGGCTCGTAGACTAGATCGATGACTACTTCGCCGACGCCGGCGATCGTCCCAACGCGGGTCTTGACTGCCTCGATGATGAAGGCTGACGCCGGACAGAAGCGGGTAGTCGTGGTCATCTCGATCTTGACGACGCCGGCTTCTGTCGTATCGACCTCGTAGATCAGCCCAAGGTCGACAAGGTTCGTTCCGACTTCCGGACCCTCAATCTCCCGCAACGCGGCGAAAACTTGCTCCTTCGTCACATCAGTTGCCGGCATCTGCGGCGTCCCGTTTGGAAGGGCATCCCGCCATTTCGCAGGATCTGTCCTACGTCAAGCTCACGAAGCTGGACCATTGGCATGACCTTTCTTGTTGGCGGCGAAGAAGAACGCCGGCTGTTGAAATGCGTGCCTCTTTGTATTGGGATCCACGTTCGCAGGAGAGTTGGCGAGTGCGAGTTCCCAAGATTTTAGCGCTCTATCGCATACGGTTGGCACAGCGCGGGCTGGGCGTTTCGGCAAATTGTTCGCGGCGTGATTGATCCATGACAACGAGTAGGCGCTCGCCAAGGCGCATAACGCATCACACGCTTTTTTGAGGATGCGAAAATGTCCGACGCCCTTGTCGACAAATACGGCGACGCCCGACTACCCCGCTACACCAGCTATCCAACAGCGCCCGCCTTTTCTGATGCCGTCGGATCGCAGGAATATTCGAACGGCCTGGCTGGCTTGAGGGGCACGGGGCCGGCCTCGCTGTACCTGCACATCCCCTTCTGCCGATCCATGTGCTGGTACTGCGGTTGCCACACGACCATCACCAAGCAGGACGCCCCGATCCTCGACTACCTTGAGGTGATGACCAAAGAGATTGGAATGGTTTCTTCGGCTGCCGGAAACAATTTGCCCGTCAAGAACGTGCATTTTGGCGGAGGGACCCCAACGATCATGAAGCCGCACGAGTTCAAAGCGCTTATGATGACGCTTACGAATAGTTTCGCCTTCGAAAACGACTGCACTGTCGCGGTCGAGATCGATCCACGAACGTTGACCAGCGAGATGATCCTAGCGCTCGGAGAAAATGGGGTGAACCGGGCAAGCCTTGGCGTCCAGAGCTTTGATCCGGTTGTTCAGAAAGCCATCAATCGCATCCAGACGTTCGGCCAGACACAGGCGGCAATCGTCGGACTGCGCGCCCATGGCGTGACGAGCACGAACTTCGACCTGATTTACGGCCTGCCTCATCAGACTGTCCAGTCGTGCGTGGATACGGTGAGGCTTGCGGTGAAGCTTCGCCCCGAACGGTTCGCCGTGTTCGGCTACGCACACGTTCCTGCTTTCAAAAAGCATCAACGTCTGATCGACGAATCAGCACTTCCCGACGCCCGGCAACGTAACGAGCAGGCAGAAGCGATCGCGTCTGAACTTGTCTCCGCCGGATATGTCCGCGTCGGCCTCGACCACTTTGCATTGCCGGACGACCAACTCGCCGTCGCTTCCGCTTCAGGTACGCTGCACCGCAACTTCCAGGGCTATACGACCGACGACTGCGATACCCTCATCGGTTTCGGCGCTTCGGCGATTGGTCGCCTGCCTGCTGGATATTTCCAGAATCATGTCGCGATCGGCCGCTACGCCGAGATGGTTTCCTCCGGAGTTCTTCCCACCGCGAAAGGATACGTCCTTACCGCGGAGGACAAGCTCCGGGCGGCTGTTATCGAACGGCTCATGTGCGATTTCGAAGTTGACTTCGGAGCGTTGAGCAATACGGCCGGGTATGACCCGCGCCTTCTGCTCGAACGGAACGATCGGCTGGACGCTCTGGTTTCCGATGGCGTGGTGACCGTCGACGGAAGCCGCGTGCTCGTTAGCAAGAATGCCCGGTTCATGGTTCGGGCCGTGGCTGCTGCGTTTGACGCCTACTTCGGTTCTTTGGGGCGTAGTCACAGCAAGGCCGCTTGATGCGACGGGTCGTCCTGGAGCGCGGGCGAAAGCGCCCGACCCTCCCATCGACGGCTCCCGGCTTCGGGGGCTTTCCGCGCAGAGCCTGAATGGCAATTTCCTCACCGTCCATCGACACGCTGTTTCTCCCGGCGCCCTGGCACCGCCGGGTACGTCGATCTGTGCCCTGGCGTAGCCGGTGGGACGTCCTGACCTAGGTCGTCAGGTTGCGGTAAATCGATGGCAGCGCGCTCGGAAGCTTAGCGATGTTGGAGACCAGGGAGAACCCTTCGCGCCCAAAGATGACCGGCAGATAGTCGCCGGCGTTCTGATCGACCGTCACTGCGAACACTGCCTGGCCTCTGCCACGCGCTTCCATGACTGCCTTCCGGCAATCTTCAAGCGCGAACCGGCTCTCGTAGTTGTCGACGTCGTTGGGCTTTCCGTCCGTCAGGATGAGCAGCAGTCTCTTCCGCGTTCCGTGCCGGTCGAGCTGCGTGGAAACGTGCCGGATGGCGGCGCCCATGCGCGTGTAGTAGCCGGGCTTGAGGCTTGCGATGCGGTGTGCGGTGGCGGCGGAGAATTTTTCGCTGAATCCTTTGATCGTTTCGACCCGAACCCAGTTGCGTCGCCTTGAGGTGAACGTGTGGATCGCGAAGCTATGGCCGCAGGCGTCAAGGCCGCGGGCAAAGATGTCGAGGGCCTGCATTTCAACGTCGAGAACCCGCCTATTGTCGATCCAGGAATCGGTGGATAGGGAGACGTCGACCAGGATGGAGGTCGCAAGCTCGTGCGCAGCGGGGCGAGTGATCTCATCAAGTTCGTCGGATGCGCTCGCGTCCTCGTCCTCACGATCGTCCGTTGGCCGGTCGACGTTGACCATCTCGCCATGGCGAGGATCTTTTAGAAGCGGTTGATAACTAAGGGGTTGCGCTTGCGGTCGTCGGCGTCCTTTGCCCGTCGGGCCTCTTGAGATGGTCGGCTGGCAGTCTGCTGATCGCCGCCTTCGGACGGCAGGTTTTCGCGGTCCGACGCGCCGGGGTCGTCCAACTGTTTGAAGTCTGGCCAGATCGCTAGCCCACGGGGGCGGCCCTGAACGCGGGCCGCACGCTGTCGGCGAGTGGCTGATCCAAGGGCGACGAGAGGACTGCCTGGACCAGCCGCTCAATTTCGCTTTCGACGAATGGAAGCTTCCCTCTTCGTCTACATGCCAGGATAGCCAGGCTCAGACGGACGTACCGCTCTTTCATGCCTGGAAAAGCTTCAATGACGCAAGCCGCGGTGGCTCGGCTCAGTTCTATTCGGGCAATGTCGGCGAGTGCCACGTCCTGTGGCATGTGTTCGATGTGAAACCGCGAGAACGCGATGTCAGGTTAAGCCATTAGAGCCTTCGTCAGCGCGATGGCGAGCACGGCACTTGCCCAGGCGACAAGCGCCCGCCCAATTGGAGAGTGGTGTTGTCGCTCTCCCAGGAAGTCGAGGACGACGAAGCGCACTTTCCACACTCCGATAACTGTGACGATGACCGCGAACGCAAATTTCGGCATCGCCGCCTGAACGTGCCCGGCGGCTGAAACATACGATGTAAGCGCCAGAAGCTGGCAAACGCCCTCGAAGGACGGGTGCTGGCACGCCCTGTATTCATAGAAGACAGACCACAGGAAGCATCACCAGCCAGTCGATATCGATCACGTGCCAGAGCGTCGTCAACAAATGTACATTCTGAGGTGACGGGAAGCGGGCGACGAGCACGAGCAGCAACGCCCCGAACAGGACATGCGCTATATGGAAGCCGGTGATCAGAGGATATAGTTGCGAGAAAGTGTCTGCGGCAAGCAGCGAGACTCCTTCCAGCCGATATTCATAAAGCTTCAGCGCTACAAATAAAAAGCCGCCACCCGCCGCTCCGAGCAACATCAGGCACTGGCTCCGCTGATGCCAGCAGCTTGCGGCCTTTACCGCAAACCACCCGCTGGTCAGGAGGATAATGGTGTTGGCGAGGGCGAGCGTCTGATGAAGCCTCGCCGCTCCCTTGGCGAATTCATCGGGGTGTATCCACGAGGCGATGACATAGGCCGTCAGCAGCGCACCGAATGCCGCTAGTTCGCTCCACGCAAGTATCCACACAAGAAGGTCGCCGCCGTCCGACGCGGTTCGGCCGTGCACATCCTGATTAACGTCGGTCGAAGTCATGATGTGAGCTTGGGGCCGCGATGGCATCGTGTGTTTGCGGGAACGCAAACAGGACCTCATCCAATCCCGGCGGAGAGCGATGCGACAGGTCGGCGTCGTGTCATACGGCTGCGTATTATCACGGAGGTCGATTGGACCTGGGAGCGTCTTCCCGATGACGCAGCTCTTAAAATTCGGCTGCCGAGCGGTCTGTCGTCTGCCAGCCCTTTCCGATGATGACCAGGTTCGCAGCCCCAGATGAGAGGTCGGGGCTTAACTCAATCCATCTTTGATCGATCTCAAAGAAGGTCTTCCGGGGACCTCCTATTGTCGCCGAAAAGGAGAGCCGGATGACTGATGCTCAAATCGGACTGTCGATAGCGACCCCTGTCATCGTGACGTTTGCGATAGCGCTCTTTCGTATGGGCGTCCTGCGGCGTTGTGACCGCCGTCCTGGCCATTGCGATCGCCACCAGCCTTTTCTGCAGAGATAGGACATGACGAACATTCTTACGGAAAATTTTCCCGAGCTCGAGGCCTGCTACGGGCAGCTCATGGGCTGGTGCGATCTACTCGAAGCCATCGCCGACTTCCTGCCTTGCCATGTCGAAGACAGACTATGCGAGACCATCATCCACGGTCTCGTTCCCCTTCTCAGCACAACGCATCTGCTGGAGGCGCGAGTCGTTTCATCGCACCTGGGTTTGATCATGATCGATGACGAGCTGACGGAGGCTGTCGAGCGCCGCAGGACGAGCAGACTGTTCGATGCCGACGCCGCGCAGGAAGTCGTCGACGCGATTTGCGCGCTGAAGGCGGGACGATGCCATCTCTCCTGGGATGCGATTGGTTATCTTTTACGCTCGTTCTTCTGTTCCATGCGTCGGCATATTAAAGCGGAACGGGAAATCGTTCGCCAGATCCTGAAAGCATTGGAAAGACAGGACGCGCAGCCAGTGTCTGTGGCCGTCATCGAGGCAGCTTAGAATGCCTGTCGTTTGGTGGCAGTCGCAGCCCGATCGCGGTTTTTCACGACAATCCAGCTTTCGTCGATGCGGAATGGTCGAGCCGATTTCCGGATGTCCGTTGCGCTCGATCAAAGACGCGACGCCACCGGAGCGTTAGCATCCCTCCCGTGACCATAATGAGGAGGATCCTTTCATGGCATTTGCGCTACGGGAGTTGAGCCACGCGGAATGCTACGAAATCCTTGAACACGCGCGCTTCGGACACCTGGCGTGCTGCAGGGATGGCCAGCCTTATATTGCGGCAATCTACTTCGCCTTTGCGGGAAACGTGGCCTACAGTTTTTCGATGCCAGGCAGGAAGCTTGACTGGATGCGGGCGAACGACAAGGTCTGTCTGCACGTCGAGCGTCTGGCGAGCGGGGGCGGATGGACAAGCGTCGTCATCGAGGGCCAATTCGAAGAGTTTCCAGACGATAGTTTCAGGCATGACGAAAGAGTTCATGCCTGGTCGCTGCTGAGGCAGCATTCCGACTGGTGGGAAATAGGGTCTCTAAAGCCCGCCGAACTGCCAGTGCTCTCGGCGCCACCGCACGTCTTCTACGGGATTTCAGTGAGATCGCTGTCGGGCCGTAGCGGAATAAAAGATTAACGTTCCAAGGCTTACCGAAATTCCCTCAAACCAGGAGGTTCCCCGTGATCTTAGAGCATTTCGGAAATTCGTCGTTCGATCCCCCCTCGGGAAATGAGAGCTTCGCAAAGCTATGCACTCAACTCCAACTCGAGTCGATTGCCGCAGCGCTGCGTTGTCAATCCGAAGCGATGATGTTCGCGACCTGCTGGGGCAAGTCGTGGATGAGCTTTCTTGGAGATCTGGCTAAAAGCGTCGATCATAACGATGCTCTCGAGGTGACGTCGGACTACGTTCAAAATACGATTGGTGAAGTCGCTGAGGAGGCGGCGACGCTTGCGGTGATCGGGTCGCGTTTCGGCTCGCGCACGGCTGAGGCGATGCAAGGATTCGCCAAAGATCATTCGGAGAAGTTGGCGGTCAGAGCACTCAGCTAGAGAATGTTTGTCCGAAACGAAGTCTCGGCAGGCTCACCGATAGGCTGGAACCACGGCAAGGATTTTGCCCGAGGTATCCGTAATCTCGCAACGGCGGCTTTGCTTTCGCCTGCTGGATGTCTTCAGCCATGAGGCATCGCTTCGCCCGTAGAGAGCGGCCGTAACGCCGGCTAGTCTCAGATCGCCGCCAATTTCGTCGAGCCCCTGAAGGTAGATGTTTGTGGAGAACAGCAGGACGCCGAGGAAGGCAGCGAGATCTTGTCGCGACGGGGAGGGGTTCCCAATGCCGAACCATCGGTCGAACAATGCTCTCCCGACGACCACAGCAAGAAAGATGATGGATGAGGCGTGCACGACCCAGATCGCGATCGCCAGAGGCGAAACGGACACCTTCGGTGGACGTGGCCGTCGGGGTACCGACGTGGAACACGACGGATCCTCCGATCGGATGACCGTCCTCCGACGCCACCCGGTAGCTTACGATCGTAGTGCCGCGAGAGATCGAGCCCGGCAGATTCAATAGGACCACCGAGCCGGCGATATCTCCTTGCAGATCTATCCGGTCGCCCGAAGCGTCGGTGGCACTCGCGCTGACGAGTCTGACCACCTCGTTGAAATGAAATCGACCCGGCTGGGCGACCGATCCAGAATTTCGTTGTTGGCAGGGGAGGAACTCCTCAAAACGGCGTGAGCTTGCGCGCTCGCCAGCAGGAGGCCGCCGAGTGCCGCCAGGACGAGCAGCAGGGCTGCTGCTCGGACAGAAAGGATGAACGTCGCCCAATTCGGAATCCTTGACCACATGAGCGACAATCCGATCACGAACGCGGCTGCTCGACGACGTCGAAGTACGGCGCGGGGGTCTCGTAGTCGTCGGTATTCTTCCCTGCCGCTGGAATTTCGATCCAGCGCTCCACGGCGCCATCGGTGCATTCCTGGACAACCGGCAAGTAGATGCGGGTTCCGAGCGGCAGCTCCTTGGCCACGGTTGCCCGGAAAACGAACTCGTCATATTCGTCGTCCGCGAGACTCCCGCCACTCCAGACGATTTCGCTGACGCCTTCCTTCACCGGCTTTCCGTAGAGGTCGTAGCTCTTCTTGTAAGCGGCGTGGACTTTTTCGATGGTTTAGCCGGACTTCGGCATGGGCTTCGCGGAGAGCTGTCCCTCGGGTACCTTTACCCGGATCTTGATGGTTGCCTTGCCCTCGCAACCGTGACCTACCCGGTAGGCCTTTCCGGAGGTTGCCTGGGATTGCTCCAGCGTTATGTGCGCGTTGGCGAAGCTTGCGCCTCAGACAGCAACGATGGCAGCCAGCATGAGATGCTTGATCATTGTCATAGGTCCAGTCGGCGGGTCGACGGCGGTTCTGCCGCCACCCGCTGTTTCAAGCTGCGTTACTGGGTAACCTGCGCGAGATCGGCATCGAGGCGCTTACGCACCGGGTTCGGTACCTTGGCAGTCTTGATGGCGTCGAGGTTCGCCGGCTTCTCACCCACCTGGATGAGCGCGACCATGCCCATGCCGGCATGCGGCGTGCACTTGACGACATATGCACCCGGCTCGTCGAACGTGGCCTGGAACTGCTCGTTGGGCTTGGACTTGAACTCGGTTGCGCCCTCGGGAATGAGACCCTTATACGTTTCAACGTTATGGCTCTTGTCGGTCGGGACGAAAGTGACAGTGTCTCCTGGAGCGACTTTGACGAAGCCCGGCTCGAATACCATTACTCCGTCGGCGCCCTTGTTGAGCAACTGAACTTGGTGATCGGCAGCCATCATCGGCGCCGCCGAGGTAACAAGAACTGCAGCCACAGCGATCAGACCGAATTTCAAACGCATTTTCATGTCTCCTGTTTGCGGGGCCGGATTTGGCCTCGGGGACACTTCTAGGACATGGCAGCGCAGCGCTCTTTGATGCTCGTCAAACCTGGATAAAATCAATTTTTCAAGACTGAGCCCGACTTCGAACGGACAACGTCATCGATCGGATTTGCCTGAAAGAACAGTGCTCCGCCGACGCTTGCTCGGCCTTTTGATTATGGCGTCATTGGGCGCAGCAGCGGAATAGTGCGTCTGACGATCAATCGGAGGCACTTCGACCATTTCGGCAGGGCGAGGGTCGCGGCCTGGCGTCGAGAACGGGCCAGTGTTCTTTGAAGAGGTGACGGGTTCCGTGACTTGTCGGTTGGAGATCGGCACCGGCGAAATTGGATCAAGCAGTCCGGTAATTTCACCAGTCAACGTGAAGCCGCGCTCCCGGCACCGGCTGCCGCATCCGGGTTGCCAAAATGTTACGAAGCATAGGTGTGTCGATCAACAATGGGCAACCGCGCCTATCAGCGCCGATCGAGAAGCTCGCGAATCATGGAAGCCAGTTCTCGCGCGGTATAGGGCTTGCGAAGCCATTGAGCACCGGAAATGACGTCCGTCGTTGCAAGGGCCGGCTCTGAGTAGCCCGACGTGAAGAGAACGGCGATGTCCGGCCGAAGGGTCCGAGCCTCCCTCGCCACCTCGTCGCCGGTCATGCCGCCGGGCATGACGATGTCGGTGAACAGAAGCGCGATTTCCTCGTTTTTGCGCAGGATTTCGAGTGCTCCACGGCCGTTGTCCGCTTCAAGCACCGCGTATCCCATATCGCCGAGCCGCGCGACAGCTACCCGGCGGACACGAGCGTCGTCCTCCACAACCAGGATCAGCTCGTTTCCTCGAGGAAGCGGGCTCTCCTTTTTCTCTGCCTGCAGACCAGATTCCTGTAGCTTGGATCCGGTCACGGCGGGGAGGTAGATCCGTATCGTCGTGCCTCGACCAGCTTCGCTATAGATTTGAAGGTGGCCGCCGGACTGCTTGACGAAGCCATAGACCATGCTCAGCCCGAGTCCCGTTCCCGATCCTACTTCCTTTGTGGTGAAGAAGGGCTCAATGGCATGCTTCCTCACTTCTTCCGTCATCCCAATTCCCGTGTCGGTCATGGAAATGAGCACGAAATTGCCGCTGCGAACCTCGGGATACATCTTTGCGTAGTCGGCATCGAGGTGCACGCGCGAGATTTCGGTGGTCAGGCTGCCGCCTTTCGGCATGGCGTCGCGCGCGTTGAGAGCGATATTGAGAATTGCGTTCTGAAGCTGCGAGCTGTCAACCACGACGTTCAGATCGGATCCCGCGATCGTCGTAGTGAGCTTGATGTCCTCTCCGAGAGTTCTGCCAAGCAAGTCCGAGAATCCTGTCACAAGCTGGCCGAGGTCGGCATGCTTCGGGTTAAGAGGCTGACGCCGGCCGAAAGCAAGCAACTGGCCTGTAAGCTTAGCGCCGTCGGCTGCCGCGTCCTGGGCCTCCCGGAGGATGTCTCTAAGTTTGCCGGGAGGCAGCTTGTCCTCGATCATCTCCAGATTACCGCTGATCACGGTCAGAAGGTTGTTGAAGTCGTGCGCCAGGCCTCCCGTCAATTGTCCGACGGCTTCCATTTTTTGCGCCTGGCGGAGGTCTTCCTCGATCTTGAAGCGACCTGTCAGATCGCGGACGAAACCCGTAAAGATGCGCTGGCCGTCCGCAGTAGCTTCCCCGACGTGGAGTTCCATTGGGAACTGGGTGCCGTCGGCCCGCTGCCCGGTGACGACACGCCCATAGCCGATAATGCGTTTCTCGCCGGTCTCGAGATAGTGATCGATGTAGCCGTCGTGGGCGTCGCGGTAGGGGTTCGGCATCAGGGTGCTGACATTGCGCCCGCAAATCTGTTCGGACGGCATGCCAAACAGCTTTTCGGCCGCCTTGCTGAACGAAAGCACCGTTCCCTTGTGGTCTATGACCACCATGGCGTCCGGCACGGTGTCCAGAATTGAACTCAGGTGGGCCTCGCGCGATTTGACCGCGTCCTGAGCCTGCTTCAGGGCGCTGACGTCGCTGTTGGTCTGAATGATGGCGAGGTCGCCATCGGGAAGGTTCACAAGCACGCAGCGCGACGCCGTGTGGATCTCATGCCCGCTTTTGTGGCGGTGTACGATTTCGCCCTGCCAGGACCCTCTTTGCTTGAGCTGGTTTCGTATCTCGTCTACCGGCTCCGGAAACCGGGTTGCGAGAAGCTCGTATACTTTTTCGCCGACAGCCTCTTCCCTGGTCCACCCGTACATGTTTTCGCAGCCGATCGACCAATGGGTGATGGTGCCCTCGAACCGATGGATCAGAATGTCCGCGCCGTCCAGCACATGAACCATTACATCAAGCTCCTGATAGGAGGCGGTGCGTGGCGATACGAGACGATGCGGCATGGCTTATCCAGCGTTCGATTAGTGGAGACTGACGCTATGGCAGGTTTTCTCTGAAAAATCATCCGGGTTGCCCGACAGCTCCTGCAGCCGGCGCAGGTTCACGATCCTCAGGTCGTGGCGCCCTTCCGGAAGGAGGACGTTGCGGGACGCAAGCTTGGTGATCGTTCGGGAGACCGTTTCGATGGTCAGGCCGAGGTAGTCCGCGATATCCTGTCGGTTCATGGGAATCCGCAGTAGGCCCTTGTGGACCTCGGCGTTGCGACGGGACACCAGTCTGGCGATGAATGTGCACAACCGCTCTTCGGCATTCTTCTTGGAGAGAAGCACCATCTGGTCATGAGCCGCGACGGTTTCCTTGCAGAGCAGGGAAATATATTCCGGACGCAGCAAGTCGCACCGGCCAACCTCCTCATTGAAGCTTTTGCGCGAAACGCGGCGGATCTTGCAGTCGGTGACGGCTTCGGCCGTGAACAGGAAGTCGCTCTGCAAAAAGGCGCCGATAACGTCGCCTGCGAAGTGGAAAGCGGTAATCACGCGGCGTCCTTCGCCGATGATGCGCTGGAGGCGGACGACGCCCTCCACGACTTGGAAGAGATGCTTCGCAGCGTCGCCTTCCCAGCAGATAGCCTTTCCAGCCGGAACGAGTTCAACCGTCGACATCTGGAATAACGAACCAAGCGAACGCCCGCCGCGCGCAATGTCCGAGGCGGCTTCGACTGGTTGGAAAGCTTGGCGATTCTGCATCAGCATCTTGGTGTCCCCGCGTTTTCGATGCCTGAAATAGACAGCACCCGCGTCACACCGGAATGATTGGCCCGTTGCAAATGGTGAGACTGTGTAACAGCATGTAACTGCGCCATGCCTGGGCGCCAAAGTCCTCGCTCTTTGACCTAGATCAAGGAGGCCGGGCCGCACCCATGACAGTCCTGCCTCAAAGTACGAGAGAGCCGGCCGCGACGCGGTCGTCTGCGCACTGGGGACGACATCATGAACTACACAACGGAAACAGTAGTGGTCGCGGTCGCTGCTTTCCTGGCCCTGCTAGGAGCCGCCTTCGCGCACGATCACCTATTTGCGGTCCATATGGGCATACTATGCGTCTGTCTATGCGCAGGCACCATATTACTGCTGAGGAAGGTCGACTTTTCGCCGGCTGGAAATCAGCCGAAGGCCGATACGTCGGGTTATTTCGACGAGGTCATCCGCTACGGACTGATCGCTACGGTCTTCTGGGGCGTCGTCGGCTTTCTCGTCGGCGTGGTCGTCGCTGCACAGTTGGCGTTCCCGGACCTCAATCTAGCGCCGTATCTCAACTTCGGCCGTCTCCGTCCCGTGCACACCTCGGCCGTCATCTTCGCCTTCGGCGGCAACGCGCTCATCATGACCTCCTTCTACGTCGTCCAGCGGACCTGTCATGCGCGCCTGTTCGGCGGCAGCCTCGCCTGGTTTGTCTTCTGGGGATACCAGCTCTTCATCGTGATGGCGGCGACTGGCTACGTCCTTGGCATCAATCAAGCCCGAGAATATGCGGAACCGGAATGGTACGTCGACGTCTGGCTTACGCTCGTTTGGGTGGCCTACCTAGCCGTCTATCTTGGGACGATCCTAAAGCGTCGGGAACCTCATATCTACGTCGCGAATTGGTTCTATCTTGGCTTCATCGTGACGATTGCGATGCTGCACGTGGTCAACAACCTTGCCGTTCCCGCGTCCTTTCTGGGCTCGAAGAGCTACTCCGTCTTCTCCGGGGTCCAGGACGCTCTGACACAATGGTGGTACGGCCACAACGCCGTCGGCTTTTTCCTCACCGCTGGCTTCCTTGGCATGATGTACTACTTCGTGCCGAAGCAGGCCAACCGACCCGTCTATTCCTATCGGCTGTCGATCATCCACTTCTGGGCATTGATCTTCATGTATATCTGGGCCGGCCCGCATCACCTGCACTACACAGCGCTGCCCGATTGGGCCCAGACTCTCGGCATGGTCTTCTCGGTCATGCTCTGGATGCCGTCCTGGGGCGGCATGATCAATGGCCTCATGACCCTTTCGGGGGCTTGGGACAAAGTGCGCACCGATCCGATCATCCGGATGATGATCATTGCCATCGCCTTCTACGGCATGTCGACCTTCGAGGGTCCGATGATGTCGATAAAGACGGTCAACTCGCTCAGCCACTACACCGAGTGGACGATCGGCCATGTGCATTCGGGAGCCCTTGGCTGGGTCGGCATGATCACCTTCGGGGCGATCTACTATCTGACGCCCAAGCTTTGGGGACGCGAGCGTCTCTACAGCCTGCGAATGGTCAACTGGCACTTCTGGCTCGCCACCCTCGGCATCGTCATTTACGCCGCCGTGCTCTGGGTGGCCGGGATCCAGCAGGGTCTGATGTGGCGCGAGTATAATTCGCAGGGCTTCCTTGTCTACTCGTTCGCGGAGACCGTGGCCGCCATGTTCCCATACTACGTGCTGCGCGTCGTCGGAGGCGGCCTCTATCTGGCCGGTGGGATCGTGATGGCTTGGAACGTCGTCATGACGATCCGCGGCCACCTGCGCGATGAGCTAGCTATTCCGACCGCTTACGTGCCCCAGGCACAGCCTGCCGAGTGAGGTGAAAAATGGCATCGATATTAGACAAGCATAAGATCCTCGAGAAGAACGCCACCCTCCTTCTTGTCGGTTCGCTCCTCGTCGTGAGCATCGGCGGCATCGTCGAAATCGCTCCTCTGTTCTATCTCCAGAACACCATCGAGAAGGTGGAGGGGATGCGTCCCTACACTCCTCTCGAGCTGGCCGGACGAAACATCTACATTCGCGAAGGCTGCTATCTCTGCCACAGCCAGATGATACGGCCGTTCCGAGATGAGGTGGAACGCTACGGCCATTACTCGCTGGCGGCCGAGTCCATGTATGACCACCCGTTCCAGTGGGGTTCCAAGCGCACCGGCCCGGACCTGGCTCGTGTCGGAGGCCGCTATTCGAACGAATGGCACGTCCAACATCTTTCCGATCCGCGGGCGGTTGTGCCTGAATCGATCATGCCAAAATACGCGTTCCTGAAGACGAACGAGATTTCGGTCAAGGACATCGGCATGGACCTCAAGGCCAATGAAGACGTCGGCGTTCCTTACACGGACGACATGCTGGCCAATGCTCAGGCCGACATGAAGACGCAGGCTGATCCGAACGCCGACACCACGGCGCTGCTCGAGCGCTATCCAAAGGCGAAAGTCGGCGACTTCGACGGCGATCCCGCCAGGCTGACCGAAATGGACGCCCTGGTGTCCTACCTGCAGATGCTCGGAACGTTGGTCGATTTCTCGACCTACGACGACGCGACCGGCTACCGATGAGGTGATCCATGGAAACCTATACTGCAATGAGACACTTCGCCGACAGTTGGGGTCTGCTGGCAATGGCCGCCTTCTTCGTGGGCGCCGTCCTCTACACCCTTCGCCCCGGCAGCAAGCAGACGGCCGCCGAAGCCGCCGATATTCCCCTGAAGGATGACTGAGATGTCGGAAAAGCATGTCGATGAAATCAGCGGCGTCGAAACTACGGGCCATGAATGGGACGGGATCCGCGAGCTTAACAATCCGATGCCCAGATGGTGGGTCTGGACGTTCTACGTCTGCATCCTGTGGGCCATCGGCTACGCCTTCGCTTATCCCGCGATCCCCATGATCACTTCTGCCACCAAGGGCTATCTAGGGTTCTCCAGCCGCGCCGAGCTCCAACAGGATGTCGACGTCGCCAAGGCGGGGCAGATGAAGTTTCACGATATGATCGCCACCAGGACGGTGCAGGAGATCGACGCCGATCCAGCCCTGCGCGAGTTCGCGATCGCCGGCGGGGCTTCGGCCTTCAAGGTGAATTGCGCGCCGTGTCATGGCTCGGGAGCCAGCGGCGGGCCGGGGTTTCCCAATTTGAACGACGACGACTGGCTATGGGGAGGCGACCTCGATTCCATCAACACGACGATCGCGCACGGTATTCGCTTCGACGGGGATGCAGACACGCACGTCTCTGAGATGCCGGCCTTCGCCGACATGTTGAGTCCAGATCAGACGAAACAGGTCGCGGCCTATGTCTGGGGCCTGACTAACACGCCCTCTAACCCAGCGGCTGCGGAAGCTGGCAAGCAGATATTCCTCGACAATTGCGCGGCGTGCCACGCCGAGAACGCCAAAGGCAAGGTTGACATGGGTGCTCCTGACCTTGCCGACGCGATCTGGCTCAAGGGACGAGGGGAGGACGCGATCGCCCGCCAGGTCACGGCGCCCAAGCATGGAGTGATGCCGTCGTGGGCTGCCCGTTTGGGCGACAGCACCGTGAAGGAACTGACTGTGTTCGTCCACTCTCTTGGCGGCGGGACCTGAAGGATACCAACATGACGACACACGACCATAATCCCTTGCTCGCTCTTTACGGCGTACCGCGCGCAGTCGTCCACTCGCGCGTTTCCGTACGCGCCAAGCCAATCGCGGCAGAGTCCGAACAGACGGACGCTGAAAAGATCGGGAATTCGATGGTAAGTTTGATCGGGCTCAAAGATCAGAAGCCGACAAGCAGGTAGACAACCTTCCCAGGACGTTCCCCGCAGTTCCTCCAGGCCACGCCTTTTCGTTCCGAGGCGTGGCCATCATTTAGGCCCGTCAAGGTGAGCCGACGCCAGCTTGCCGCCACAACGAAGGGCACCAACCCCTTGGGGCCGCGCTTCCTGTCCGGAGCGTGGCCCATTTTTTTCAGTTGTCATTCTTGACCTGGATCAAGGACGGGCTCTCGCAGAGCTGAGAAGAAGGCGGTGAAAATCGGACAGAGCGCGATGAATATCTACACAGCACCAGATCCCAGCCCGGTCGAACGGATAGACGCGGAACCCGTGAACGCCCGCGGCAAACGTAAACCACTTTATGCTGCCCGAAAGAAGGTATTTCCCAAGCGCGCCGAAGGGCGCTTTCGGCGTTTCAAGTGGATCGTGATGATGATCACACTTGGGATCTACTACCTGGCTCCTTGGATTCGCTGGGATCGAGGACCCTACGCGCCGGATCAGGCTATTCTGGTGGACCTGGCGTCACGGCGCTTTTTCTTCTTCTTCATCGAGATCTGGCCGCAGGAATTCTATTACGTAGCGGGCCTGCTTGTCATGGCAGGGTTCGGTCTCTTTCTCGTCACATCTGCCGTCGGGCGGGCGTGGTGCGGATATGCTTGCCCGCAAACCGTCTGGGTCGATCTGTTCCTTGTTGTCGAGCGGGCGATCGAGGGGGACCGCAACGCCCGCATGAAGCTTGATGCCGGGCCGTGGACTTTCGACAAGGCAAGAAAAAGGGTCATCAAGCACGCAATCTGGCTGATGATCGGCGTCGCGACAGGGGGGGCTTGGATCTTCTATTTCGCCGACGCGCCGACGCTTGTCGTCTCGCTTTTCACAGCGAAGGCACCTGTCGTGGCCTACGCGACCGTCGCTACTCTGACTGCGACCACCTACGTCCTCGGCGGGCTGATGCGCGAACAGGTCTGTACGTACATGTGCCCGTGGCCGCGAATCCAAGGCGCGATGCTCGATGAAAATTCTCTTGTCGTTACATACAACGATTGGCGCGGTGAGGCCCGCTCACGCCACTCCAAGAAGATCTTGGCTGCCGGTCAATCGGTCGGCGATTGTGTCGATTGCAACGCCTGCGTGGCCGTCTGCCCCATGGGTATCGACATCCGCGACGGACAGCAGATGGAATGTATTACCTGCGCCTTGTGCATCGACGCCTGCGATGGCGTCATGGACAAGCTGGGAAAGCCGCGTGGCCTCATAGCGTATGCGACGCTGAGCGAATACGCGGCCAACATGGCCATTGCGACGGACGACGGAAGAACGCCTGTCCAGCCCTCGAAGGTGCGGAATGCCGACGGCTCGTTCGTCGAGGCCATCCGGCATTTCGACTGGCGCATCATATTCCGTCCACGCGTGCTGTTTTATGCAGTCACCTGGCTTTTGATCGGCGTCGCCATGGTGGTCCATCTCGCAATGCGCGAGCGACTGGAGCTCAACGTGGTTCACGATCGAAACCCGCAATACGTTTTGGAAAGCGACGGCTCCATCCGCAACGGCTACACACTGCGAATACTGAATATGGTTCCCGCTCCACGCAGGATCGAGCTCAGCCTTTTAGGCCTCGACGACGGCGCCAGCATGCGCATTCCTGAACTAGCCAAGCAGGGCGCGCGGACCTTTATCATCGAAGCTGCGCCGGACGTCGCGACAACAGTCAAGGTCTTCGTGACGAGCAAACAGTCGACCGCCGCGATCAGCGAGTTCCTTTTTGCCATCGAGGACGCCGGACACTCCGATAGAGCGACCTATCGCGCCGCATTCAACACACCGGGAGACGCCAAATGACTACCTCCACCCAAGGATTCACAGGGCGGCACATGCTGCTTGCCACATGCTCGTTCTTCGCGGTGGTGATCGGCGTCAACGTGACCATGGCCTGGTTCGCCTCGTCGAGCTGGAGCGGGTCTCGTCGTCGAGAACACTTATGTCGCTAGCCAGGAGTTCAACGCCAAAGCAGCGGCGATGAAGGCGATGGCGGCGTCTGGCATCATCGGAAAACTGTCGCTGGCCGGCGGCCGCATCCACTACGACATCCGCAATCGCGACGGATCTCCCACGCTCGTCGATGAGGTGGCCGCAAATTTCAAACGCCCTGTGGGCGATCACGAGGATTTCCACGTCGCATTCACGAAAATCGGCGAAGGACAGTTTGAGTCCCAGCACCGTGTCGCCTCGGGTGACTGGATCGTCGAGGTCGTTTCGCGAAAAGAAGGCAGGGTCGTGATGCACGAGGCCTCCCGCCTCGATACCGCGGGGTTTGGCGAATGACGTGCTGCATGATGAACGCGGATGGAGTTCTCGCGATGAGCACCACATCAGTCAGCGCCGAGGAAATCGCGCTCGCAGCCCATTCTTTGGGCGAGGGACTACGGCAGCTCGATCTGAGCGTCCCCGATGTCCACTGCGGGAGCTGCATATCGGCATTGGAGAAGGCCCTTTCGGCGCTCCCCTACGTTCGGAAGGCCAGGGTGAACCTCACATCGCGGCGCGTAACCTGCGTGTACGCCGAAAAAACTGAAGATGGTGCTGCCGACCCGACTGGAATCATCGCCGCGATCAACGGCGCTGGATACCGCGCCCATCTCTTCACACCATTTGCCGCGGAGAACGACAAGACAAGGAACCAGCTTCTCCTCGCCGTCGGAGTATCCGGCTTTGCGGCCGCCAACATCATGCTTCTGTCCGTCTCGGTCTGGTCCGGCGCCGACGCTGCTACAAGGGATCTGTTCCATTGGATCTCGGCGATGATCGCAGCACCCGCGCTGGTCTACGCGGGGCGGTTCTTTTTCCGGTCGGCATGGAACGCGTTGAAGCATGGTCGCACGAACATGGACGTGCCGATTTCTTTGGCCGTGAGCCTTTCTTACGCGGTTTCGCTTTGGGAGACCGCCCATCATGGGGAACACGCATGGTTCGACGCGACCGTGTCCCTGTTGTTCTTCCTTCTTATCGGCAGGACGCTGGATCATGTGATGCGCGAAAAGGCCCGCGCTGCCATCAATGGGCTCGCCCGACTTGCGCCGCGTGGGGCACTGCTCCTGGCGCCCAATGGATCGCGCCGTTACGTTCCGCTTGATGAAATCGTCGTGGGAGATGAGATCGCCGTCGCGGTCGGCGAACGGATTCCGGTGGACGGAATGGTCGTCGTCGGCGAAAGCGATCTCGATCTTGCGATCGTTACCGGCGAAAGCACTCCGGTCGCCGTCGCCAGCGGCGTCGCGGTCAGCTCAGGTGCCATGAACCTCACTGGCTCGCTTGTCGTCCGCGCCACCAAGCTCTCCAAGGACTCTCTCTTGGCCGAAATCATCAGCCTCATGGAGGCTGCCGAGGGCGGGAGGGCACGCTACCGGCGCATCGCCGATCGCGCTGCCGCACTGTACTCCCCGGCGGTCCACCTTCTCGCTCTTGTCTCGTTTCTTGCTTGGGGGCTCATTGGCGGAGACTGGAAGCATGCGATGCTGGTCGCAGTCGCCGTGCTTATCATTACATGCCCATGCGCCCTCGGACTTGCGGTTCCCGTCGTCCAGGTCGTGGCGGCTGGCGAGCTTTTCCGCAGGGGGATCATGGTGAAAGACGGCTCCGCGCTCGAAAGACTTGCGGAGGTCGACACGGTCGCCTTCGACAAGACGGGCACTCTGACCATGGGCAGCCCAAGGCTGGTCCGGGTCGAAGCCGCCGACGAGGCGGATCTCGCGAAAGCGGCTGGACTGGCCGTCCACTCGAGGCATCCGCTGTCGCAAGCCCTGGCCAGAAGCGTCGGGCACGCTGGAACGCCATTCGAGCGCGTCAACGAAATCCCCGGCGGCGGGCTCGAAGCCGCGCGCGGCAGCGAGATCTACCGGCTGGGCAACGAGGCGTTTGCATGTGGCGCAATTCTACCGGGGTCGACGGTCGACAGCCCGCTCTCCGAAGTCGTGCTTTCCCACAACGGCGCAATGCTCGCGCGGTTCTTCTTCGAGGATGCGCTTCGCCAGGGTGCGCAAGACGCGATCAAGGAACTCGGGTCAACCAGGTTTGAAACGTTGATCATCTCAGGCGATCGCCAAAGCGTGGTCGACAACGTCGCACAGGTGCTCGGCATCAGCCGGGCGATGGGGGCGCTGACGCCACGGCAAAAGGTCGGCGAGTGTCAAAAACTGGGCGAATCCGGCCACCGCGTCCTGATGGTAGGCGACGGCATCAATGATGCACCGGCGCTTGCTGCCGCCCATGTGTCCATGGCGCCCGCCACGGCGTCTGACATCGGCCGACAGGCCGCCGATCTTGTGTTCTTCAATGACCGTCTGGATGCGGTCCCTCAAGCGATCGCAGTCGCGAGGCGATCGGCTGCACTGATACGCCAGAATTTTGCGCTAGCGATCGGATACAACGTGCTGGCGGTGCCGGTGGCGATCGCGGGTCTTGCCACGCCGCCGATCGCAGCGGTGGCAATGTCCACGTCATCGATCATCGTGGTGACCAACGCCCTTCGGCTCAACGCTGCCGCCACGCGATCCCGTGCCGGACGTTCGCCGAAACCGGCCGAGAGTGGCGGGGAGGCCAGAATCGCATGAACATGCTGATCTATCTCATCCCGATCGCGCTCTTCATGGGCAGCATAGGGCTTGCGGCATTTCTCTGGTCTCTTGGGAACGGTCAGTACGACGATCTTCAGGGGGCCGCTTGGCGCGTGCTCGCCGACGACGAGTCGGGTCCGCCGAAGTCGTAAGCCGTCATAGAGGGGGAAGGTGATGTTTACAGAGAACGAGATGTTGCTACGATCCGAGCTGTTCGAAGGGCTCGACGCCGATGCCGTTCGAAGTATGCTGGCGTTGGTGGAACTACGGACATTTGCGGTCAACGAACGAATAGCGGCCGAGGGGCAGCACGCCTCGCAGGTCTTCTATGTCGTAAGAGGCCTTGTCCGACTCACGAAAGCCGAGTCAGGCGGGCGTGAGGCCGACGTCTGCGTCTGCGAGCAGGGAGACACCTTTGCGGAATATCTCGTTCCCGGTGGCGACGTTTACGCGCAGGGCGCATGGGCGGCGGATATCACGGAGCTTGCACTATTCGATCTGCCCGGCCTGCGTCAACTCGCTGCCAAAAATAGCGGGGTGCAGCGCAATGTCATGCGGATCATGGCCCGGCATCTGCTCGGCTCGCTGGAATGCATAGCGGGCGATCGCTTGCACACTGCCGCCCAGCGGGTGGCCAACTACTTTGTGAGCTGTTGTCCGGAGGCAACGGCCCAGGCGACGTTCCGGCTGCCTTATCAGAAGCGGATTCTCGCCGGAAAGCTGGGACTCGCTCCCGAGGCTCTGTCGCGCGCTTTTGCCACGCTCTCCGATGCGGGAGTAGCCGTAAAGGGCAGAATGGTTTCCATCGGCAACGTTGCTTTGCTGAGAGACGCGTGCTGAATAACTGAAGGTCGTGGGCCTACATGCTGCGACCAGGCTCTTGCGTGACCTAACATGACAGCAAGCGGGAAGCCGCTCCTGCCGGCCTCGTATCGTGCGATGTGCACATAATCTCTACCCCGAACAGTGGCATTGCCCGCAATCCTGCGTTATCTCATTTCAAACACGGTCGCAGCGGGACGAATGAGTTACATGGAACCGGATCGTATTCTGGTGGTCGACGACGACGCTCGCATCAGACAGATGCTCGTCCGCTATTTTGAGGACAATGGTTACAGGGTGAACGCGGTTGGCAACGGCGCTGCCATGCGCGCTGAACTGTCGAAGGCGTCGTACGCCGCCGTTTTTCTCGACCTCGTGCTTCCCGGCGGAGAGAACGGGCTGGAACTGCTGAAGGAGTTGCGCAGCACGTCGGACGTTCCGGTGCTGATGCTCACTGGGCAGGACGACGTCACCGACAAGGTTGTGGGCCTGGAGTTTGGTGCCGACGACTATGTGGCAAAGCCGTTTCATCTGAGGGAACTACTCGCAAGGCTGAGGACTGTCCTCAGGAGACGCACTCCTGCCCCTCAGCCGGCCCCCACGCCGAACCCAGAGGAGGAAGTTCTCCGGTTCGACGGCTGGAGGCTCGAGGTTGGTCGAAGGAGACTTTCGTCTCCGCAGGGGGAGGATGTTTCCTTGACGACCGGAGAGTTCGATATGCTCCTCGTTTTCGCACGTAATCCGGGGCGGGTCCTGTCTCGTGACAAGCTGATGGACCTGACGAGAAGCCGCAGTCTGGAGGCCTTCGATCGAGCCATAGATGCGCAGATCGTCCGCCTTCGGAAAAAGGTCGAAGTCGATCCAAAGGAACCGATGATGATCCAGACGGTTCGCGGCGTGGGGTACGTCTTCACACCGCGTCCATCAAATGAGAGATAATTGATCGGGGTCAATGTTCGGTGTGTCGAACGTGCATACGGTCGGGCGTGCAATGGCTTCTGGACCGATGATCATCTGGATACTTTTCGCGGTGGCGACGACCGCCACAACTGCAGCTTTCATGCATCCGCTTTCGTCGGGTCGCCTCCGTCCCTTGAAGGACGGCCTGGATGCCCATGTCTATCGGGACCAGCTTATCGAACTGGAAAGTGAGTTTACAGCCCGTCAGATCGCTGCAGACGAGTATGAACTCGCCAAGGCGGAAGCGGCGCGACGGCTGTTCAAGGCAGTCGAGCGGCCGTACGTATCCGGAGGTTCACGACGCTCCCACGGCTGGGTTCGACTCGCGGTCGCGGTGTTCCTACCGCTTTTCAGCATCGGACTCTACGTTTCGCTAGGCTCTCCGGAGCTACAGTCTCGTCCTTTGCCAGCTAGGCTCTCCGAGCCCGGCCAGGATCTCCAGATCCTTGTCAAGAAGACACAGGCCCATCTGGTCGGCAACCCGGAGGATGGCCGGGGATGGGACGTCATTGCTCCCGTCCTGCTCAAAATGGGTCGAGCGGACGACGCGGCAGAGGCATATCGTTCCGCGATTCGTATCCTTGGGCCGAGCGTCCTGCGTCTGGAAGGACTTTCGCAGGCCCTGATGGCTCGTTCAAACGGAATTGTGGGGGAGGAGGTCCGCGTCGTGCTCCGGAGCCTGCTGAAGATCGATCCTGCAAACCCGCGTGCGCGTTTTTATATGGCGCTGGGACTCGAACAGGAAGGCAGGACGGCGGATGCGGTGGTAGCATTCGAGTCGATCGCCATGAAATCTCCCGCCAATGCGCCCTGGCTGCCGCTCGTCAATGAACACATTGCAAGGAACGGCGGAACTCCTGTGATCGCCACCGACAAATTCCTTGCCAATCCCACGCATGAAGATATCGCTGCCGCGCAGAGCATGAATGCCGGCGACCGTCAGCAGATGATCCGCGGCATGGTCGCGAGCCTCGACGCCAAGCTCAGC
>NZ_JAPPSO010000030.1:0-33930 GCF_036571585.1 Rhizobium sp. 268
AAATGCCAACCACGCCAAAACCTTCAACTGAATGCGAAAGAGAGATGCAGTATGAATGCAGATCGTTCAGGATCAGCACAAAGCCCGAGCGATCGAAGAATAACAGCTTCACGCGGTCACGCCTGCGATTACAAAAGGCAAAAACTGCCGGGGCAAACGGATCGATTGCCATCGTCTCCTGGACCAGAACCGCAAGGCTGTTGATGCCGGCTCCGAAGTCGATCGGTTCGCGATGCAGATAGACTTGAAGATCAGCGCCCAGCTTGAACATGACCCAAGGCTCCGATTACGGCCGTCAATGCGTCCAGATCGCCGCATTCCAGCGTCAATCTCACACCATTCGGCAATGACGCGCTCATCTTCGCTGGAGGACACAGCGGGCCGTTCCTCTCCACTTTTGGCGGCAGCTCCTCACGATCCGTCGCAAGCATCTCAATGTCAAACTTGCTGCTCGCGGCGGCGACCTGAACCGGAATAAAGACTGATGGCGAAGACGGCGGCAATGGATGGGCCTGGGTGTGTTTCCTGATCCATTTCCAAACGAGGTTTGCGTTGACCCCGTGTAGGCGCGCAAGTTTCGATACCGATGCGCCAGGTTCAAGGCAGGCCGCAACAAGGCGATCTTTCGAACGTTGATCGAAACGGCGTCTCCCATTCCGACCAACCAGCCGCACGGCAAGTTTTTGACA
This sequence comes from Rhizobium sp. 268, assembly GCF_036571585.1. Taxonomy (NCBI): domain Bacteria; kingdom Pseudomonadati; phylum Pseudomonadota; class Alphaproteobacteria; order Hyphomicrobiales; family Rhizobiaceae; genus Rhizobium; species Rhizobium sp. 268. Next base: position 690 of record NZ_JAPPSO010000030.1, read on the forward strand.
TTCATCCATAACTTGGTGTCCACCTCTTTTAGGTGGACACCTCATGCCAAAGCTCACTCAATTACTGAAGGTGCGGTGATATTCGCGGTTACAGCCTATTGCGTAGCCGTGCCCCGATATTTCCGGAAAAGTCGAACGACGCGCCCGATCTTTGACGGTTGGTTGGCGTCGGACGTATCGAGCTGCAAGGTCACAATAGGAGGTTCGGAGAAGGGATCGCACTCGATAGCCACGTTAACGGCGCCTAACATGTCAGCGCCGGCCCTGAAGGCGCCCAGCGCGTACGCACAACCCGAGCCTATCGCGATGAAGTCGGCCTCGATCGGGCCGGAAGGATAAATGCTGTTGTTGAAGAAAAATCTCGAGCCATCGACCTTTACCAGGAGCGCCTCAAAATCGGGCTCGTTCGTGCCAAACGCTTCCTTGCTCATGCCCCCCGTCACCCACTGCGTGACGAATTCATTCATACCGGGAACGGTGGACGAGACGCCGAGCAGCGAGCCTTTGTATTTCCCTGCCTCGATCCGGTGAATCTTCCTCTTGGCGCCGATCGGATGGCTGCTGCCGGAGAAGGCGCGGCTGTCAGAGGCCATTCTCCGAATCTTGGCGTCGTAGACGATGGTGGTCATACACCGAGCCCTCACTTGATGCGCTTCGGGCGCCTGATGGTGTTCGTAACCGACTGAAACCGGACCTGTGCCGAGTCAGGCACTTGCTTTATGCAAGCCGCGATATTCATGTGTTCCCGGGCTGCAAGCGAATGCTGTCTTGGTGTCTCGGGTTGTTCATGCGCGAAATGAAAAACGTAATCGTAAGATTGGGCATGTTTATCCTTCACGTGAACCAATGCCGTTATTTCACAAGATGGCTGCGCCAGCCGTTCCCTTCGCACATCGGCAGCCGCCGCTGTCGAAAGTCCGATGTTCGGTCCGCCCGTGTCAGTCCTGATCATTGCTTCCTCGCCTCGACTGTGATGGGTAAGCGGGTGCTCTGCGCTAGGTCGGGGAGGGCGAGGAGCCATCCGTTCCTTAGCAATACAAAGCCGCCCCACAAGTCATGACTCTCCACCGCGACAACCGGCTCCTCGACATCCTTTTTGGACATATAGATCGACAAGCCGGCCCCATTTCTCCGGATCATTGCTTTCATTTACTGTACCTCGTTTTACACGTGCTCCATTTCGCACCCGTTGGAACCGACGATGCTGCCACGCTCAACCACCTCATTGTTCCATGGGTTGCTGTCGAGGAGGATGCCCGCCTGCGCCAAAATGCTTTCGCAGGCGGGCCCCTTTTGCTTTCGTTTAGTACGGCTGCTCAGGCAGGAACGCAGGTGTTCGGCATGGGGCAAATGGCTCTGCATTTGGGCGCGTCAAACTCAATCCTGCACTCGGTGCATATTTTAGGATCGACCACGAATCTGTCAGTTTTGAAACTGATTGCGCCTGAGGGGCACTCAAATTCGCATGCGCCGCATTGGGTGCATTGTGAGGCGATGATTTTGAAGGCCATGATTCAGCTCCTCTGGTTTAGTCAAAGCGTGTGTCAAGTCGCGGCTGCTAAAGCGTCGTCGTGAAGCACCGCGCTATAATGAGCGTCGATTGCCTGCTCGATGTAGGAGCCGCCATAAGCGCCCGTTGCTCGAACACCTCGGCGTGCGAGTTTATTCGTAGGGCCCTTGCCGATCTGAGAACAAAGCAGCAGATCTAAGCCTTCGAGCGCGTTGATGATACAGTTGAGAGTAGCATCCTCCCCCCATCCACCAAGGCAGTACGGGTCGATCTTCAGGTGACCTATCAACCCGATGCCTTTTTGACAGACTGAGAAAATATGTATTTCCTGGGCATGGCCGAAGTGTTCATTGATCCGGCCCCCGCCTTTGCTGGTGACAGCAATAAGGAGAGTTGCGTTAGATCGAGCTGGGGCGATTGCTGTCGTCGCGTTCCTTGCTTCTGATGTTTGGCCGCGTTGCTCGCGCTCGATCAACTGGCGATAGGCATGGCGCTTGCCATTATCGTAGGTTGCGCCAACTGCGAGTTGCAAAATCGTGAATTCGTGTGCGCGGTCATCACGGAGCAGACCGACTGCGTCGGCACGGCACTGGCGGCAATGGCGCATCACCTTCGTGTCGCCTTCCAGCCGGTCCCGAAGTGCGTTCAGTTCGTAAGGGCCAGGGCAACGCTGACCGTTCAGACCATAGAAAGTACCATGTGAAGGCTCCGAAATCAGGGGCATTACGTTGTGCATGAACGCCCCCCTGTCCTTGACCCACTTGTTAACCTCGATGAGATGCTCGTCGTTGATGCCGGGGATCATCACCGAATTGACCTTGGTTAGGATTCCGCGTTCTGTCAGCATTTCGAGCCCCAACATTTGCTTTTCATGAAGGATCCTGGACGCGTCAATGCCGTTGTAGCGGCGGCCATCATAGAATATCCAGGGGTAGATCTTGGACCCGATCTTCGGATCTACCATGTTGATCGTGATCGTTACGTGCCCGACATTCATGTCGACAAGCTCATCGACATGTTCAGGAAGGGCGAGGCCATTGGTTGAGATGCAAAGCTTGACGTCGGGGATTTCGCGGGCGATCGGTATGAGCGTCGCTTTTGTCTTCCTCCAATCGTAGCAGGCATCGCCTGGCCCGGCGATGCCTACCACCGAAAGCTGCGGGACTTCGCTGGCGACCGCCATGGCCCTGCGCAGCGCCTGGTCGGGAGTGAGCCTATGTGATGCTACTCCTGGCCTGCTTTCGTTGGCGCAGTCGTATTTTCGATTGCAATAATTGCATTGGATGTTGCAGGCTGGTGCGACCGCGAGATGCATCCGCGCGAAATAAAGATGCGCCTCCCGAGAGAAGCACGGGTGGTCTTTGATCTTTTCAATGATTGCTGGAGCCATAGCATTCGGCTCTGAACTGCCACGGGACGAAGATGCATAGTCACCGAACGTTGTTGCCCCCGGCTCGCGTGCGGCAGGTGCTGTATTGGTGATCCTACACTTACTCATCCCTCTGGACATTACGAACTCCAATGATGCTTGAAAGCTCAGTTCCGCGAGCAAGAGCGATGCCAACTTCAGAAAAGTCCCCTTTCCAGCTGGATCTGCTCTTCGTTGTCCGCTTTAGACCTCTTTGCTACAGGGTTTTGTCGGAGACACGACAGGGCCGCTTGGCAGACCTTGCCGGGTGGGGGGAACTAGAATTGCCGGGCGTTTGTTGGGCGCGGCCTGCCGTACCAGGTCCGCGCCAATGACCTCCTTGCTAGAAGACTTTTCGTTCGATCCCGTGCCGGCGCAGAGAGTAACCGACCTGTCGCGGCGTACGACCAAGGAGCCGCGCAGCTTTAGCCTGAACCCATCCGGCCGTCGCCATCGCCTGTTCCAACCGATCTCTGCCGATCAGACCTGACTGTCCCATTTCGGTTTCGGGCGCGAAGGCGGCGGCATCTCGCGGCTGTCCCATTGACACCGTTTCACCTCGAGCGAGCCCATGAATTGCGCCTTTTCCAACTTGTTCGGCAACTGCCTTTCTGAGGATCGGGGAATAGCATCGACCCTGTTCACAGGCGAGATCTTGAGGAACGATGACGTCCGAACGGGCGAGAGTTGCGGTCCTCTGTGTGCAGTTTTGCAGCTCACGAATATTGCCCGGGAACTCGCATTTCGACAGGATATCGAGCGCCGAGGGTGCGAAGCTTAACGAACGGCCGTTCTCCCTGTTGAAACGCTGAAGGAATTTTTGGGCCAAACGCGGGATGTCACCATCGCGCTGCCTGAGTGGTGGCAAAGTGATCGGTACGACATTGATCCGGTAATATAGGTCGGCTCTGAATTCTCCCGCCGCCACGGCCGTTTCTAGATCCTTATTGGTCGCGCATACCAACCTGACGTTGACTTTCAATGTTCTCGTCCCACCGACACGCTCAAGTTCGCCTTCCTGCAAGACGCGCAGCAACTTGGCCTGAAACTCGGCCGAGATTTCTCCTATTTCGTCGAGCAGCAAAGTTCCACCGTGCGCCAGCTCGAACCGACCTTCTTTCTGAGAGGTAGCGCCGGTGAAGGCGCCTTTCTCGTGCCCGAATAGTTCCGATTCTAAAACGCCTGCCGACAGCGCAGCGCAATTCAGCTTTACGAAGGGCTTTTCGCGGCGCGACGAGGAATCATGTATCAGCTTTGCAAAGAATTCTTTGCCCGTGCCGCTCTCTCCTCTCAACAAGACAGGCGAGTTGCTCCTTGCGACAATCTGGGCGATTTCCAAAACCTCCTTGAGTGCGGCACTCTCGCCGACAATTTCAGCACCCGGCCGCACTGTCGATTTGGGCATCTTCTCATCATCTGATCCAGCCACGGGACTACTCCACTCAGCACGTGGTTGAGAGTGCTTTGGGCACTCAGGACAATCCTGGAACGTCCTCCGCGCTACATATTGGACTTCGAAGGTCAATAAAAATTACAAATTGGTAGGGCGTTCCACCAGCCGGTTCGTCATTGTTTGCTTACCTCGCGTTTGCCGCCGAACGGCTGTATCGACTACAGAAGAAGCTGTTCATCCAAACTTGAAGAGAACGCCGAACCCACCTCGTGGATACGTCCACTCAATGTCGCCGTCGGGTCCGCATAACACGTTGCATGTCCCGCATTCCAAGCAGCCATCGGAAACGATGATCACTTGACGTCTGTCGTTCAGCTGATAGCATTTCGCCGGACACACTTGCGTCAAGGCGATCAGGTTTTGGCTTGGAAACAGGTTTTTCCTGACCGATATGTGTGGGCGGCCCGGGTCAACCAGATATCGGTTCTGGTAAAGCTTGTCCTCAACACGCCGTTTAACGATGGCCTTCATCTGGATCTCCTTTTAGCGCCACGCGCGGGCGAGCCGGACTGCGTCTGAAATCAATCCCCACCGGGATCGTGCTTTCAAGAAGGCGGCAGACGTGGCCTTTTCCTTGTCGAGTTTTGAAGTTCCGTCGACACGGACGAAACTTTGCGCAGCCTTAGATATCAACTTTGGATATGAAACAAACAAGTTCTGGCTGTTGGCATGGAGAAACCTTGGCATCTCTTTGTGCTTCATCAGATCTTTGATGACGAAGGATGAGTCGAGCATGCTCTTGTACAAAGCCAAGTTGCTTTTCACCATCGAGCCGCCACGATCCTTTACTTCTGCGATCGCTTTGCCCGCCAGGTAACCTGATGTCATCGCAAGGTTCGAGCCCTCCCGATGTGCGGTATTGTTCAGCTGGGCCGCGTCTCCAACCACGACCCACCCATTGCCGAAGAGCTGTGGGATAGCCGTAAAACCGCCTTCCGGAATGAGATGCGCAGCATATTCCTTCACCTCAGACCCGGCGATCAATGGCCGAATCGAAGGATGGTGCTTGAAGGCTTCAAGCAGATCGTATGGCCTTTCCATGGCCGCGGCCAAACCGGAAACGAGGCATCCTATTCCAATAGAGATGGACTCCTTGTTCGTATATAGAAAGCCAAGCCCTGGGACTCCCCGTGAAATTGTACCGCCTGCCTCGATCACACAGCCTTCGTCTGCAGTCAGGCCGAAGCGTTCTGCGATAACGTCCTCCGGTAGGAAATGCATCTCTTTCACGGCAAGTGCCACGCTGTCCGGCTTGGGAGTTTCGCGCAAACGCCCTCGTGTTCCAAGGAAGCCGTTCACCCCCTCAGCAAGCACCACGACGTCGGCAGAGATGGCCTCGCCGGGTCGGTCGGTGTATACGCCTGTCACGTTGCCCCTCGAATCCTGCTTAAGCCTTGTGGCCAATGTTTCGCAGAGGACGGTGCATCCGGCCTCGCGCACCTTGGCCGAGAACCATCTATCGAATTGGGCACGGATGATCGTGTATCGGTTTGGCCGCCGTTCGTTGAAGTCATCCGACCGATAGTGAATTCCGGTGTGCGACGCGCCGTCCATGATCCAGAAGCGCTGCTCGACGAGATGCCGTTCAAGCGGCGCGTCATCGCGGAAGTCTGGAATGATCTTTTCCAGCGCGTCGGCGTACAGTATCGCTCCTTGAACGTTCTTCGAACCCGGGTATTCGCCGCGCTCCAACTGCAGCACTTTCAGACCACGCATGGCCATCGCATAAGCAGCCGCGTTACCCGACATACCTGCCCCGACGACAATCGCGTGAAATTTCTCGCCCTTCATTAGCCACACCTCAGTTTACTTGCATCGACTGGTCATGCAGCGGTAGTCGCCTGATGAACGCTGCGGTCAGCGCCGGCAGAAGACCGATGGCATCAGCCACAACTGCGACATGGGCGAAATCGAAGATCGGGGCGTTGCTGTCGGTGTTGATGGCAACGATCAAGTCAGCCCCTTCGACACCAACCCGATGTTGGACTGCCCCTGATATTCCAGCCGCAAGATAGAGCTTGGGCCGGATCGTCTGGCCCGTTTGGCCAATCTGTCGATCAACCTCCATCCAACCTTTTTGAACCAAAGGTCGGGAGCAGCCGAATTCACCGCCAATCGTCCTCGCTAGAACCATCACACGTTCCAGATTCTCGGCGGTGCCAATACCAAGCCCGCCAGCGACCACGATATCTGCATAGGCGAGGTTGATTTTTTCCGATCGTTCATCCGGAAGGAAGCCGAGAACCTTTGTGACAATCTCTTCCTCAATCATCATCAAGTCATGCCGAATGATAGGTCCAATCGCATGGGTCACGCGTTTGGGGGTCGCCATGACCCGGGGTCGCACTGTCGCCATTTGCGGGCGAGAGTTGAGAGTGTAGATCGTGCACAGCAGCGAACCGCCAAATGTGGGCCGGGTCGCTGCGAGCGAGCCGTCTGCATCGACATCCAATTCGGTGCAGTCAGCCGTAAGCCCTGTTTCCAAAGTAGTTGCCACAGAACCGGCAAGATCTCGCCCAAGCGAGGTGGCGCCAAGAAGCAGAATTTCCGGCTTATGAAGGATGACCAGGTCTGAGAGAGCTTTGGTGAAGGGCTCGTTTCGGTAGTCCGATAGCAGCGGTGACTCGACGAAGTAGGCGAGATCGGCCCCGTAAGCGAACGCCTCTGCAATGGCAGACCGAACTCCTAGGTCTTCCGCGGTTCCAATAACCACTCCCGCCAGTTGAACGCCAAGCTTATCGGCAAGCTTGCGTCCTTCACCGAGCAGTTCAATAGACACGGGATGCACTTGGCCTCGTTCCAGCTCGATGAAAACCCAGACGTGCCGATTGTCGCGGAAGTGTCTGGGCAATTCCTTCTTCGCGCTGGCGCGACTGACGATTGGAGACTGACTTTCAGCTTGGTGGGCTTCCATTTATGCTCCTTGTTTCTCACGTGAGCCCATTCGGTTGAAAGCTCGCTTCCAATGCGGGCTGGTGCTCGAAGATCGATGCGATTATTTCGTCAACCAGCGGACCGCACTGGTCATCGTTTAATTTGATTTGGATTGCTTTTTCGGCCCTTGGGGTGGGGGCGAATACGCGCTTGACGACGGTCGGTGATCCTCTCAAGCCGCAATTAGCTATCTCCACAATACCGGCGTCGGCTGCACGCCAGGTCGGTATTTGCGCGCGTGCGGCACGCAACGCGTCAGCGACGGAGCCGCGACGGATGGCGTTGACGCCTTCAAGGACACTGATCAAGCACGGTAGTTGGCTCTTCAGCATTTGTGTGCCGCCTTCCGAACGGCGCTCCACCGTGATCTCTCGGGCATGAAGATCGACTGAGACAATTTTCGTTACGTAGGTCAGTTGTTGCAGTTCGAGACGCCTGGCAATCCCCGGCCCCACCTGCGCAGTATCGCCGTCGATCGTCTGCTTGCCAGTAAACACGATTTCAGGCGCATGGCGGAGTCCAAGGTTCGTGATAGCTCGCGAGATAGCAAATGAAGTTGCCAAGGTGTCTGACCCGGCGAAGTGACGGTCGCTCAGGAGTACCGCTTCATCTGCGCCGTATGCCAGAGCTTTCTCCAGCGCTTGTTTTGCCATAGGCGGGCCCATGGTAAGCACAGTGACTTTACCCCCATACCGGTCACGCAGTTTGAGAGCTTCTTCCAAGGCGAAAAGATCATAAGGATTGATGATGGTCGGCACGCCCTGGCGCATGATGGTATTCGTAACCGGATGAACCCGGATCTGTGCAGAGTCAGGCACTTGCTTTATGCAGACCACGATATTCATGCTGTCTTTGGCTCCGACCGAAATGTAGTAGTTTGTGTCTCGGTCGGTCCTAGCAATCGTCGTGCCAGGCCGATTGCGCGGTGATTAACTCGCGAGTTTCGGGCGGGTCGAGTTTGCTATTGGTCCAACAGTGCGACAGCTTTGCCAGGTTTGCGACACGGGTGGCTGCATGCGCTCGGCAGCGGTGCAACACTGCTTGCGCGATTTTTTGACCGCAAACGATTTCGCTAGAGCTCCGCGCCGCTTTCCAATTGCCAGCATTTGCGTCAAGTGCGGCTCATTCGACGGAGACGTGCTTGCGCAGAGTTACCGTGGCTCTCCGAGAGCCTCAGGACATATGTGCGACATTGTCGTCAATTTTGTCGGCTTCGTGACACGACTCAGGATTCTTCGGTCCGGAATTTCATCCCCCCTAAGTGTTTGCGGGAGCACCAGTTTCCGTTCTGCCCTATCAATCAACTCAATTGGCACGACGCTTGAAAATTGTTCTCGGGCTGCGACGGAAGCAGCCGCGTCCGATGTCGCGGCATCACCTCGGTCGGTTCGAACACGAAAAGGAAGTAATAATGGCTGCTCTGCGTCAGATCGCGTTTTACGGAAAGGGAGGTATTGGCAAATCCACTACATCCCAGAATACGCTCGCCGCCCTTGTCGAACTTGGGCAGAAAATCCTCATCGTCGGCTGCGACCCCAAAGCTGACTCGACGCGATTGATCCTGAACTCTAAAGCACAGGGCACGGTTCTGGATCTAGCCGCAACGAAGGGTTCAGTCGAAGATCTGGAACTTGGCGACGTGCTAAAAACAGGCTACGGCGGCATCAAATGTGTGGAGTCGGGCGGCCCGGAACCTGGCGTCGGCTGCGCCGGACGAGGCGTCATCACATCGATCAACTTCCTGGAAGAAAACGGCGCCTATGACGATGTCGACTACGTCTCCTATGACGTGCTCGGAGACGTGGTGTGCGGGGGCTTCGCTATGCCCATCCGCGAGAACAAGGCTCAGGAAATTTACATCGTCATGTCCGGTGAGATGATGGCCCTGTATGCTGCAAACAACATCGCGAGAGGCATCCTCAAATATGCCAGCGCCGGAAGCGTGCGGCTGGGCGGCCTGATCTGTAATGAGCGGCAGACCGACCGCGAATTAGACCTCGCCGAAGCCCTGGCCGCCAAGCTCAATTCGAAGCTCATTCACTTCGTGCCGCGCGACAACATTGTGCAGCACGCGGAGCTTAGAAAGATGACCGTGATCCAATACGCGCCACGCTCCAAACAGGCGGCGGAATATCGATGGTTGGCTGAGAAGATCCACTCCAATTCGGGAAAGGGCACGATCCCGACTCCTATCACCATGGAGGAACTGGAGGACATGCTGCTCGACTTCGGGATCATGAAGTCGGACGAGCAGATGCTCGAAGAACTTCTCGCGAATGAGGGGCAGGCGACGTCCTAAAGATGGGCGGAGCGGATGACGCACCGTGTTAATCGACAAACATGCCTCCTTGTCGAGGCTCAATGCGAACCTTCGAGAGAGGAAAGGCCCTATGAGCCTCGACTACGAGAACGACGGTGATTTCAACGCAAGGCTTATAGATGCGGTACTCTTGCAGTATCCGGATAAGACGGCTAAGCGCCGCAAAAAACACCTTGGCGTGGCGAAGGGCAGAGAGGCACTCGAGCGGGGCTCCGATGCGCTTTGCGAGACCGGGGTGAAATCCAACATCAAGTCTATTCCGGGCGTGATGACCGTTCGCGGCTGCGCTTATGCCGGCTCGAAGGGTGTCGTGTGGGGCCCGATCAAGGATATGGTCCATATATCACATGGGCCTGTCGGTTGTGGCCACTATTCCTGGTCGCAACGCCGCAACTATTACGTCGGTCTGACGGGTGTCGACGCCTTTGTCACCATGCAATTCACGTCTGATTTTCAAGAGAAGGATATTGTTTTTGGTGGCGACAAAAAGCTCGAGAAGCTCATCGATGAAGTTGAGGAACTGTTTCCACTGAACAATGGTGTGAGCTTGCAGTCCGAGTGTCCAATCGGATTGATCGGAGACGACATAGAGGCTGTGGCGCGCAAGAAGGCCAAGGAGCACGACAAAACGATCGTGCCAGTGCGATGCGAAGGGTTTCGTGGCGTGTCGCAATCGCTTGGCCATCATATCGCCAACGACGCGATACGGGACTGGGTTTTCGATAAAAGAGAGGCCGACTTCGAACCCAGCCTTTTCGACGTTAACGTCATAGGTGACTACAATATCGGCGGCGATGCATGGGCCTCACGCATTCTGCTGGAGGATATGGGGTTGCGGGTAATCGGCAACTGGTCGGGAGATGCCACACTCGCGGAGGTGGAGCGTGCACCAAAGGCTACGCTCAACCTTATTCACTGCTACCGGTCCATGAATTACATCGCTCGGCATATGGAGGAAAAGTACGGCATTCCCTGGATGGAGTACAACTTTTTTGGTCCTTCCCAGATCGAAGCTTCTTTGCGCAATATCGCCGCGTTTTTCGGGCCGGAGACCCAAGATAAGGCCGAAGCACTCATCACCAGATACCAACCTCTCGTCCAGGCGGTGACGGAGAAGTACCGTCCGCGCCTTATTGGCAAAACTGTGATGCTCTACGTCGGCGGATTGCGTCCCCGCCATGTCATCACCGCCTACGAGGATCTTGGAATGGAGATCGTTGGTACGGGCTACGAATTTGGCCACGGCGACGATTACGAGCGCACGGGCCATTATGTCAAAAAAGGTACGCTTATCTACGATGATGTGACTGGCTACGAGCTCGAGAGCTTCATCGAGGCCATTCGCCCGGACCTCGTAGGCTCGGGCATCAAGGAAAAATACCCGGTTCAAAAAATGGGCATACCGTTCCGTCAGATGCATTCTTGGGATTATTCTGGTCCGTATCACGGCTATGACGGCTTCGCCATTTTTGCCCGAGACATGGATCTTGCCATCAACAATCCGGTCTGGGGCCTCTACGACCCGCCATGGAAAGAAACGCACAGCTCCGATGCAGGCGGTGCCTGCAGTTGTGGCCGGGATGATGAATAATTTTTGCTGAGCGACAACATTTTAGACATCTCCCAAAGTCTACGCAGCCGCACTCGCGGCGAAAAAGGATGAAAACTATGCCGCAATCGGCCGAGAAAGTTCTCGATCATGTTCCTCTGTTCTGCGAGCCGGAATACGAGAAAATGTTCGCCCGCAAGAAGTTGAAGTTCGAATGTCCGCATCCGGATAAGGTCGTCGAAGCGCAATATGAATTCACCTGGACATGGGAATATCGAGAAAAGAATCTGGCGCGCGAAGCGCTGGTCGTAAACCCCGCGAAGGCTTGCCAGCCGCTCGGCGCGGTTTTCGCAGCGGCTGGCTTCGAGCGGACCATGTCGTTTGTTCACGGCAGTCAGGGCTGTGTGGCGTACTACCGCTCGCACCTGTCACGCCATTTCAAGGAACCGTCGTCTGCAGTTTCGTCTTCGATGACAGAGGACGCGGCTGTGTTTGGCGGCTTGAAAAATATGATCGACGGGCTCGCCAATACCTATCAGCTCTACGACCCCAAGATGATTGCGGTCTCGACGACTTGCATGGCCGAGGTCATTGGGGATGATCTTCACGGCTTCATTGAAAACGCCAAAAATGAAGGCTCCGTTCCAGCCGATTTCGACGTGCCCTTCGCCCACACCCCAGCCTTCGTCGGCAGCCATGTCGATGGTTACGACAGCATGGTTAAAGGCATTCTGGAAAATTTCTGGAAAAGCACCGAACGCGTGCCGACGCCAGCACTCATCAACATTATTCCAGGCTTCGACGGTTTCTGTGTTGGCAACAATCGAGAAATCAAGCGCCTGCTCGACACGATGGGAGTGACCTACGTTTTCATCCAAGACGCCTCTGACCAGTTCGACACACCTTCCGACGGCGAGTACCGCATGTATGACGGAGGGACCAAGATCGAGGACGTGAAGGTAGCCAAACATGCGGAGGCGACAATATCGCTGCAGCACTACAATACGCGAAAGACCTTGGACTATTGTCGCGAGCTTGGTCACACGACTGCCTCGTTCCACTACCCGCTGGGCATTGGGGGCACGGACGAATTCCTGATGAAGATATCCGAGCTTTCCAAGAGGGAAATTCCCGAATCTATCGATCGTGATCGGGGGCGATTGATAGATGCCATGGCCGATAGTCAATCTTGGTTGCATGGCAAGAAATACGGAATCTACGGCGACCCGGACTTCGTCTACTCAATGGCGCGCTTCGTCATGGAAACCGGTGGCCACCCTACACATTGCCTTGCCACCAACGGCACCGCAGCCTGGGAAGCGGAGATGAAGGAATTGCTCGCATCCTCTCCCTTCGGCGGAGGTGCGCAGGTGTGGGCTGGCAAAGACCTGTGGGCAATGCGCTCGCTTCTTTTGACGGAGCCAGTGGATCTGCTGATCGGCAATTCCTATGGCAAGTATCTTGAGCGTGACACCGACACGCCATTGGTTCGGCTTACGTTTCCGATTTTCGATCGCCATCATCATCATCGCTTTCCTCTCATGGGCTACCAAGGCGGATTGCGTCTTCTGACCGTCATTCTCGACAAGATTTTCGACGAGCTTGATCAGGAGACCATGTGGGAAGGCGTTTCGTACGACCTCACGCGCTAAATGCTTGGCCGGGCGTCGACCGGCCATTCGTCCCTGGATTGGAAGGTCCCGAGATGTCATCGATCGAGACACAAATGCGAGATGCCTCCGCCAAGATATTCCGCACCACGGAAGCCAAGGAGACATGTCACAACGCGTCACAGGGATCAGCAGCCAGCGGTGGCTGCGCCTTCGACGGAGCTAAGATCGTGCTGCAGCCAATCACCGATGTCGCGCATCTCGTCCACGCGCCGCTCGCGTGCGAGGGCAATTCCTGGGACAATCGAGGCGCCGCGTCTTCAGGTCCAGTTCTTTGGCGCACAAGTTTCACCACTGATCTCACCGAACTCGACATAGTGACGGGAGATAGTGAGCGAAAGCTTCTCAAGGCTATCCGGGAGATCAAGGAGGGGTATGCGCCGGCAGCAATCTTCGTCTACGGAACCTGCGTCACGGAGCTGGTCGGTGACGACATCGACGCGGTCTGCAGGCAAGCAGCGCAGAAGTTCGCAATACCAGTGGTGCCGGTGAAGTCGCCGGGCTTCGGCGGTTCGAAGAACCTCGGTAACCGGCTCGCCGGCGAGGCTCTGCTCGAGCACGTCATAGGCACGGTGGAGGCCGACGATCCAGGTTCATACGACATCAATATACTCGGCGAATTCAACCTCTCAGGAGAATTCTGGTTGGTGAAGCCGCTTTTGGACCGACTTGGTATCCGTGTCCGCGCCTGCATTCCCGGCGACGCGCGCTACGCGCAGGTGGCTTCTGCCCATCGCTCGCGTGCAGCTATGATGGTGTGCTCCACTGCTCTCATCAATCTTGCTCGCAAGATGGAAGAACGCTGGAACATTCCATTTTTCGAAGGCTCCTTCTACGGCATTTCCAGCACCTCTGAATCGCTTCGGCGGATCGCCCAACTGCTCGTAAAGAAGGGCGCTGGTTCCGCGTTGCTCCATCATGTCGAGACTCTCTTAGCAGAAGAGGAGGAGGGGGCCTGGAGGAAGCTGGAAGCGTATCGGCTTCGGCTTGAGGGGAAGCGCGTTCATTTGAACACCGGGGGGGTGAAATCCTGGTCCATCGTGCACGCACTGATCGAAATCGGCATGGAAATTGTCGGTACATCCGTCAGGAAATCGACGGCCAGGGACAAGGAGAGAATCAAGCAGATGCTTAAGGACGAAAACCACCTTCACCAATCGATGGCAGCGAGCGAGCTCTATGCGATCTTACGTGAACACAAGCCTGACATCATGCTGTCGGGCGGACGCACTCAGTTTGTCGCGCTTGAAGCGAAGATTCCCTGGCTCGATGTCAATCAGGAGCGCCAGCATGCTTACGCCGGCTACGAAGGCATGGTGGAGCTGGCACGCCAGATTGATTTGGCAATCCACAACCCCGTCTGGGCGCAGTTGCGCGAACCAGCGCCGTGGAAGCAATTCGTTACCACTGCGAGACCGGCGGAAGGATCGGTATTTATATCGAGGTCTGCCGCCGAGGAAGTTCCATTGAGGTAACAACTATGGCCCGTATTCTAACTCAAACAAAAGCGACAGCGGTTAACCCTCTAAAGTCGTCTCAACCAATGGGCGCTGCCATGGCCTTTTTGGGCATCGATGGCGCGCTGCCAATCCTTCATGGCAGCCAGGGATGTACCAGTTTCGCGCTTGTGCTGCTCGTGAGGCATTTCAAGCATACGGTCCCGCTGCAGACTACTGCAATGGACCAGATGGCGACGGTGGTGGGCGGCGCCGAGTTTCTCGAGAAAGCTCTCGTTAAGCTAAAAGCTCGCACGTGGCCGCGGCTGATCGGGATCTGCACCACCGCCGTGGCGGAAACTCGCGACGAAGATATCGCAGGTGATATCATCAACGCCAAAGGCGCGCGCCCGAGAAAGCTCATTGATACTGAAGTGGTCCTCGCACGCACTCCCGACTTTGCAGGGGCGGTGGAGGAGGGGTGGTCGAAGGCCGTTACGGCTACGATCGAGGCAATCACGCTGCCCGGGACGCAGGATCGCGATCCGGCGAAGGTTGTCATCCTGCCCGGCTCGAACATCACAGTTGCCGATGTAGAGCATTTGCGGGAAACGGTCGAGAGCTTCGGCTTAACACCCCTCATTTTGCCTGACGTGTCCGGCGGGCCTGAAGAAGCTGTCCGCGATCGATGGATTCCGATCGCACGCGGTGGCGCGAAGGTAGAGCTTGTCCGCGATCTCGGGGCGGCAACACTGTGCATTGCCATCGGCGAACAGATGCGCCGACCGGCTGAAGCTTTGCAGGGTCTAACTGGATTGCCATACGTGATGTTCGGATCTCTCACGGGCCTGAATAACGCCGACCGTTTCGCCTGGCTTCTTGCAGCGATTTTGCGCGACAACGCGCCAACGGCTGTCCGTCGTGGCCGCATGCAGCTGCAGGAGGCGATGCTCAGTGGGCATTTTCATTTTGCAGGGAGGAAGGTCGCCATCGGCTCCGAACCGGACCAGCTCTTGCAGTTCGCGCAATTCTTTATCGGCATGGGGGCGGTCATTACAGCTGCGGTCACCACGACCGGTGACTCAAAGGCGCTGCAAATAGTACCAATCGATACGGTCAAGGTCGGTGATCTTGGTGACTTGGAAGAACTCGCCGTAGACGCTGATCTACTCGTCACGCACTCCCACGGCCGACAGGCCGCAGAACGCCTCGCAATTCCGCTGATGCGAGTTGGTTTTCCTGTCTTCGACCGCATAGGCGGCCAGCATAAACTGAGCATCCTTTATCGAGGAACCCGCGACATGATCTTCGAAGTCGCCAATATAGTTCAAGGGATCCACGATCTGCCTCCCGCTCGCGCACCTCCCGAACCCGGATCATAAGGTGGAGCATCGCGGTAGGGAGGCCGAACGCTGAGAGACATTACCACACCCGACCTGGTTGGTGACGTGTTACCGGGTCTAAAGCGTGTCATCACATCTGGTTCAACACCCAATTCCGGTAAAGGAGCAGCCCATGGCTACCGTGAAAGTCGACATCAATAACTTCCAGGCGGAAGTTCTGGAATCCGCAGAACCCGTCGTGGTCGATTTCTGGGCCGAATGGTGCGGCCCGTGCAAGATGATCGCTCCGAGCCTCGAAGAAATCGCCGTCAAGATGGAAGGCAAGGTCAAGGTCGCCAAGCTGAATATCGATGAGAACCCGGAACTCGCTGCACAGTTCGGTGTGCGCTCCATTCCGACTCTTGCAATCTTCAAGGGCGGCGAAGTTGCCGATATCTCGGTCGGCGCGATGCCGAAGACGGCTATCTTGGACTGGATTTCGAGCGCTGCCTGATTGATATCGACCAATTCATAGCGCATTGACGAAAAAGCCCGGTTCGACCGGGCTTTTTTCATTTCGCAGCCGTCATTTCGGTGGCGTGCCGTTGTCGGCAAGCACGTCGCCGACAAATAGAGAGAGCCGCTGACCAGGATGCGCGGTGGCAATGCCTCTGGATCGGCGACGGCTTTTATTGCTTCTAGAGCGGGATTGTTTTACGTCCGTTCATATCCGGCTTCCTTGAAGTAGTTTTGGCACTCTTTCGGCGAGACGGTTTGAAGGGTTGCTGCCAGCGCGTCGTCGATGGCCTGTCGGGTTCGGGCCTGCGCCTTGCGCAGCTCGTGATTGATCTTGGCGAAGAGTTTTTCGATCGGATTGAGATCGGGGGAATACTGCGGCAGGAAGAACAATCGGGCGCCGGCCTTGCGTATGGCGGCGCGGATCGTTCTGGCCTTATGCGAGCCGAGATTATCCATGACGACGATGTCGCCGGGGTTGAGCTCCGGTACCAGCACCTTCTCGACATAGATGCGGAAGCGTTCGCCGTTGATCGGGCCGTCGATGATCCACGGTGCGCTGACGCGGTCGGCCCTGAGGGCTGCGACAAAAGTCATGGTATTCCAGTGACCGAAGGGTGCATGGCCCAACAGCCGTTCACCGCGCGGCGCCCAGCCCCTGAGCGGCGTCATATTCGTCTTCGTCCAGGTTTCGTCGATAAAGACGAGGCGAGATGGATCGATGCGATGGCGATGCTTCAGCCAGCGCGCCCGCCGGGCGGCAACATCGGGCCGCTCTCGCTCGCTGGCGACCAACGTCTTTTTTTATAACTCAGCCCTTCCTCGTGCACGAAGATCCGGACGGCGCTGTAATCCACTTTCAGGCCGCGCTCTCCCAGTTCCACCACCAACCCGCGCAAGGTGAACGCCTGTGCGCGGCAGCGATCGATCAGCCAGACCCGATGCTCATCTGAGATCGCCCGTGGCTTGTACCCGCCCGTCTGGCCCGGGGCTGCGCTGCCCGTCTCGCGCAAGCGCCGGACTCAATCGATTGCGGTGCTGACGCCAATGCCGAGGCGCTTGGCCGCCGCGCGGCACGACAGGCCCTCGCGCGTTACTGCGCCAACAACGCGCTCACGAAGATCATCCGAAAAAGGTCTCGCCATCCAGGCCGGCCTCCTTTACCGGCCAGAATGGTGAATCTGATTTGCACCGCAAAGGGAATCTGGAGGGTTCTGTGAGGTCCGTGCGCTGTGCGTGCGGCATTCACTGATCGGACCTCATTGAAGCCGGATTGAGCGAAGGCGCGGTTTGTTTGGCGCTATGGGGATTTAGCCGAAGCGGTGGATGGTGTTTGGCAAGGTCGAGCCTTGCTGGAGCACGTGGACAGGTTTGGAAGGAGAGTCTTGCCGGTATTTGCGGTGTCTTTGACGCCCCTGTCGGCTGGTTTGCATCGACCGAACCCTTGGTGGTGTTGCGCTTTACGTCGCTCAGGCACGATTGGGCAAAGCATTCGCCTCGCGGCCCCTCGGCATGCCGACGCTGATCGTTGCAATGATGCCGCGCATGATATGATCATGAACTGTCGTTCCATGTTGGCCGGCGTACCGGCTGGATCGGGGCCCACGCGCCGATGATCGTCATGGTTCCGCCGCAACAGGAGCAGCGGTGTCGCAAAGGTGGTGGCTTTGCATCCGGTTCTTCGACCGGCGGCGGGACGTCGAGCAGGCTTCGGCACAGGTCCAGCTTCAGTTGCCGATGGCCATTGGCAAGCAGGCCGTAATGACGAATGCGGTGAAAGCCGTCCGGAACGGTGTGAAGCAGGAAGCGGCGGATGAACTCGTGGGCATCGAGCGTCATCACCTTTTGCCTGCCGCCCGTTCGATAGTCCTTCCATCGGAATGTGACGCGATCGCCATCAATGCTGACGAGCCGTGAATTGGAGATGGCAATGCGATGGGTATAGCGGCCGAGATAGGCCAGCACCTGTTTGGGTCCGGCAAATGGCGGCTTGGCATAGACGACCCAGTCGATGCGACGCGCTGCTTTGATGGTTCGATTGAAGGCGAGCGGATCGGCCAGACCGGCGATATCGCCGAAGAATTGAAGTTGGCCCAGATCGTAGGCCTGCTTCAGCTCGTTGAGAAACAGCCGCCGGAACAGACGCGACAGGACCCGTACGGGCAGAAAGAAGCTTTGCCGGCAGGCAACCCAACGGGACTGGTCGAATGACAACCCACCGCCCGGCACGATGCAATGGATATGCGGGTGATAATGGAGCGTCTGGCCCCAGGAGTGCAACACCGCGATGAAGCCGATCTCTGCACCCAGATGCCTGGGATCGGCAGCAAGCCTGCGCAGCGTCTCGGCGATGGCGCGAAACAGGATCGTGTAAACGGTACTCTTGTTCTGGAAGGCGATTGCAGCGATCTGCTGCGGTAGGGTGAAGACCACATGGAAATAGCCGACAGGCAGAAGGTCGGCCTTCCGTGCAGCAAGCCAGTCACGGCTCGCTTGTCCCTGGCACTTTGGGCAATGCCGGTTGCGGCAGGAATTATAGGCGATGCGGAACGCCGCGCAGTCCTGACATTGCTGGACATGCCCGCCCAGGCGAGCGGTCCGGCACATCTCGACCGCACTCATGATCCGGCGTTCGACACGCCCGAGATGAGCGTCGTGTGTTTGACGATATCTTTCCCCGTGGCGGCAAAAAATGTCCGCCACCTCCAGTCCCGCCGCCATGGCGAAGCTATGCTCAGCCTGGCGGCACCACCTCTAACGTCAGCCGGTCGAGCGGGCTGGTCGTGCTGCGGATCAGGGTATTGGAAACCTTCGTGTAGCGTGCCGTGGTGGACAGATTGTTGTGGCCGAGCAAAACCTGGATGATGCGGATATCGGTTCCGCTTTCCAGAAGATGGGTGGCAAAGCTGTGACGCAGCGTATGTACCGTCACCCTTTTGTCGATGCCGGCAGCAGTGCACGCCGAACGGCAGGCAGAATACAGAACCTGGACGTCGATGGGCTTGGTCTCGTCCCGGCCCGGGAACAGCCAGACCTCGGGTCTCGCCAGCCGCCAATAGACCCGCAGGATTGCGAGCAACTGCGCTGACAGCATGACGTTGCGATCCTTTCCGCCCTTGCCATGCTCGACGCGGATGATGCCGCGTTCGCCATCAACGTCGCGGACCTTGAGATGGACAGCTTCCGAGGCGCGCAGCCCCGCTGCATAAGCTGTCGTCAGTGCGGTGCGGGTCCTCAGGCTCGGAACCGCTTCCAGAAACCGCACGATCTCGTCGCCGTTTAGGATCGTCGGCAGCTTGGCGGGTGTCCGGGCATAGGCAATGCGTTCCGGTATCTCGGCATAACCGAGCGTGACGCCAAAGAAGAACCGCAGGGCACAAACTGTCTGGTTCAAGGCCGGCCACGATAGGCCCGAGGAGACCAGATGCACCTGAAACGCGCGCACGTCTTCCAGTCCAAGACGGTCTGGCGATCGGCCGAAATAGCGCGAGAACTTCGTCACCGCATGCAAATACGATCGTTGCGTCGCTGGCGAAAGATTGCGGATCGTCATGTCATCGATCATGCGCCGGCGTAGCGGGCTTATCTCTGTCATCGTCATCTCCTGTTCAAAGGTTGGGCTAAAACAGCCCAATCCTTCAAATCAGAAGCGCATCATGCAAATCCCGCGCTCCACATGCCGCGCAAGCGGCTTCGTTCAATCCCTATTCCGATTCCGACTAAAACAATCCCGCTCTAGCGCATCGCCGACCGTCGACATCGGTTCGGCAACCAAGCCGGCATCATAAGCGGCATTCGACAATATCACCGGGTCAATCATCGCTTCGCTGCCGCGGATCGGCAAGCAGAAAACCTTCTCGACCAAGCGGCAAAGGCCTTGAAATACCAACCGGATCCTGGGTGTTGATCATGCCGATAATTAGAAAAAGCGGCTGAGACTAGCGCTCCTAAAGTGGCCATGGCTTCGGCGATCACTTCGCCGGCACCGGGATTATGCCCGCCATCGATACAGATCTCGGCGCCGGCGGGTGCATGATGCCGACAGGATGCGACTCCTCCGGCAGAGGCAGGACATAGTCGAAGAGCGAAGAAGATCGAACCTCCGCCTTCCCTACGGGATCGTCGATCTGCCAGTATAGACCGCCTTAGGGTGTTAGGAAATGATTGTCCGGACGGTTCTCGGGCCTGCCTCCGGGCAAGAAGCGGATCATGGCCGCCATACGGTTTATGCGTCCGGTCAGCTCGTTCTGCACGCGCTTCAGCCGAGCGTTCTCGTGAGCTGCTTCAGCTTTTCATCTCTGGCGGCAACATGCCGGCATATTTTTTCTTCCAATTGAAGTGGGTAGCCTAGTTGATCCCCGCTTGCGGCAGATCTCAGCGAGCGACGCACCTTCATCACCCTGCTTCAAAATGAACGCCTCTGCGTGTCCGAAAACTGCGATGCCTACATCGTCTTCCGTCCTTTCCCAGGGGAAAATGCACCAGGAAAACTCTAGCCGAACGAGTCCAGTTTGAAGGGTTCAAATCCTAGGTTGAAGGATTCGGAACAGGCTGACGAACGGCTCGGCTGGAGCCGGCAAGTTGCTGACACGGCAAAGCGTTTTTTTGCTGCTGAGCGTTGACGAGTTCTGAAAACATCCTTATCAGAGACGGAATAAAAGCGTCATGTAGAAAAAAGGCGTCACAATGTGTACACCACGTTAGCTCCCGTGTACCGACGGGCTTGCGCTCGTTCTGCCGGGACGAGGAGAGATACCCGAAGAAAAAGGAGGCCGAACGCTGAGAGACATTACCACACCCGACCTGGTTGGTGACGTGTTACCGGGTCTAAAGCGTGTCATCACATCTGGTTCAACACCCAATTCCGGTAAAGGAGCAGCCCATGGCTACCGTGAAAGTCGACATCAATAACTTCCAGGCGGAAGTTCTGGAATCCGCAGAACCCGTCGTGGTCGATTTCTGGGCCGAATGGTGCGGCCCGTGCAAGATGATCGCTCCGAGCCTCGAAGAAATCGCCGTCGAGATGGAAGGCAAGGTCAAGGTCGCCAAGCTGAATATCGATGAGAACCCGGAACTCGCTGCACAGTTCGGTGTGCGCTCCATTCCGACCCTTGCAATCTTCAAGGGCGGCGAAGTTGCCGATATCTCGGTCGGCGCAAAGCCGAAGACGGCTCTTTCGAACTGGATTTCGAGCGCTGCCTAGGATGTGGGGCTGGTCTTCGCTGACGCCGAAGCAGTGCTCAAACCGCGCGCAACTCTGGTAACCGCAAAACCTATGCCATCGGTAAACATCAATATCAACAACAGACTATTTTGTATTGCTGGTCAGATCGCCTCTATCATTGGGCACCGCTCCCGCCAGAATTTGTTTATAGTGAATTTCTCTTGCGAGTTGGCAGCGCCATCAAATGCCGGGGCTAAACGGTACGTGCGACGGATATCGGAGCATAGTTTCATTGGGCGACCCTTGATGCGCGATTGCAGTAGCTTAAGGCCCGCGGGTAAAAGCCAATCTACTCGGCCTTGTCATCGATCAGGTTCAACGGATCGAGCTTTATGTGAACACCGCCTTTCCGATCACCGGCGTGGAGGGTACGGCCATTTCGCGAGGCTCGAGAGGCACGCCGCCATGCGCGATGTGACCTGCAGCGATCGCGAGCGCAAAGGCCTCGGCGATGGCGGCGGGATCGCCCGCGCCGGCCACCGCGGTGTTGAGAAGAACGGCATTATACCCGTACTCCATAACAGTGGCGGCATGAGACGGCCGTCCGATGCCCGCATCAACAATCAGCGGCACATCCGGGAAATTCGCTCGGAACGCCCGCAGTGCCATGGGGTTCAGCGGTCCTATGGCGGAGCCGATCGGCGCACACCAAGGCATCAGGATTCGGCAGCCGGCTTCCAGCAGCCTTTCTGCTACGACAAGGTCGTCGGTCGTATAGGGGAACACCTGAAAGCCCTCGCCGTTCAGGATGCGGGCCGCTTCGACAAGGCCAAAGACGTCAGGCTGCAGCGTATCGTGATGACCGATCACTTCGAGCTTGATCCAGTCGGTGTGGAAGACTTCGCGCGCCATCTTCGCCGTCAGCACGGCCTCTTGCACGCTGTGACATCCGGCCGTATTCGGCAGTACGCGCACGCCAAGCTCGCGGATCAGCTCGAAGAAGGCACCGCCCGCTTTGCCGCAGGCGGTTTCGCGGCGAAGCGAAACGGTGACAATCTCGGTCTTTGAGCGCTTCACCGCTTCTGCAAGGACAGCTGGAGACGGATAGCGGGCTGTGCCGAGCAGCAGGCGGGAGTGGACTTCAACATCATAAAGTTTCAGCATCTCAGCCTCCTTGCATGGGTGAGAGAATTTCAATGCGGTCGCGTTGGTCGAGCCTGAATTGGGCGCGGTCCTCGCGGTGCACCAGCTCGCCATTCACTGCGGTTGCCATCCACTCGCCTTCGTAGTCCAGAGCGAGAAGAAGATCTGCGAGCGTTGTGGCCTCGACCTCGTGTTCCTCACCATTGATGATTAAGGTCATGACGCTCTCCTTTCCGATTGCTTGCCTTCTTCAAGAAGAAGCCGCGCCACCTCGCCGGCCATGGCCGGCGCCAGCAGAAAACCGTGGCGGTAAAGGCCATTAACATGGAAGGTGCGCCCCTGCTGCGTCACACGCGGCAGATTGTCGGGATAAGCTGGCCGCACGCCCGCGCCAGTTTCCGTAACCCGTGCCTCGCCGAACACAGGATTGAGCGTGTAGGCGGCATTCAGCAACTCCATCAGCGAACGCGCGGTAATCGGGCCGGTATCGTCACTTTCGATCATCGTCGCCCCGATCATGAAGCGATGTCTTTCGCGCGGCACGATGTAGATGGAGTGGCGCGGATGCAGCAGGCGAACGGGGCGAGAGAGCGTTGTCTCGCTCGTTTCGACGCAGAGCATCTCTCCGCGAACGCCGCGCAATCCGGGCAGCTGGCCGATCTGGGCAGCCCCGGTACAGTCGATCACGCGATCATAGTGGGCAACGTCAGCGTTGTGCGTAATCCCGAATATCGGACGCATGCGGGCTTCCTCGAGTCCGGAGGCCAGCCCCGAGAGTGCCTGTCGCGGATCGAGATGCGCTTCATGTCGAAAGAACAGTGCGCTACGGAAACGGCCTGCGAGATCAGGTTCAAGAGCCGCGATCGCCTGCTCGTCCAGCCATTCCCATCCGCTTGTCCGGTGGGAAAAGCGGTCGAGTTCGCCAGCATCGCGCCCGGCCGCCACGACAAGTGTTCCCCGGCGATGGACATGGCCGGGCAACGCCGCCTCCCACCAATCGGCGGCAAGACGGCCGAGCGCCAGTACCGGCTCCTCCGCGCTTTCCCGTTCGCACCATGGCGCCAGCATGCCCCCGGCAAAGCCGGATGCGCCAGCCCCGACTGTGTCGGCATGTTCAACGACACTGACCCGGAGACCGTGCCGGTAGAGCTGCCAGGCAACGGTGAGGCCGGCAACGCCGGCTCCCTTGACGAGAATGTGCATCGTCATTCTCCGGTTGGCGTTTTCGCCGCTTCGGCGATCGGGATGTAGAGATCGCCGCCATCGCGATACCTGGCGGCCATGGCTTCCAGCCCTTCTTTCTGGGCTTCGGCACGAATGTCGTGGGAAATTCGCATGGAACAGAATTTCGGGCCGCACATTGAGCAGAAATGCGCCACCTTATGGGCTTCCTTCGGCAGTGTCTCGTCATGCATCGAACGCGCCGTCTCCGGATCGAGCGAGAGGTTGAACTGGTCCTCCCAGCGGAACTCGAAACGAGCGCGCGACAGCGCGTCGTCACGCATCTGGGCCGCCGGATGCCCTTTGGCGAGATCGGCCGCATGTGCGGCGATCTTGTAGGTGATGACGCCCACCTTGACGTCGTTGCGATCCGGCAGGCCGAGATGCTCCTTAGGCGTCACGTAGCACAGCATGGCGGTGCCGAACCAGCCGATCATCGCAGCCCCGATGCCCGACGTGATATGGTCGTAGCCCGGCGCGATATCGGTGGTCAGCGGCCCGAGCGTATAGAACGGAGCCTCGCCGCAGACCGCGAGCTTCTTGTCCATGTTGGCCTTGATCTTATGCATCGGCACATGGCCGGGACCTTCGATCATCACCTGGCAATCCTTCGCCCAGGCGATCTTCGTCAGCTCCCCGAGGGTCTCCAGTTCCGCGAACTGAGCCGCATCATTGGCGTCGGCGATCGAACCGGGGCGAAGACCGTCGCCGAGCGAGAACGACACGTCATAGGCCTGGGCGATTTCGCAAATTTCCTCAAAGTGCTCGTAGAGAAAACTCTCCTTGTGGTGGTGCAGACACCACTTGGCCATTATCGAGCCGCCGCGGGAAACGATGCCGGTGACGCGGTTGACGGTGAGCGGGATATAGGCGAGCCGCAGGCCGGCATGGATGGTGAAGTAGTCGACACCCTGCTCGGCCTGCTCGATCAGCGTGTCGCGATAGACCTCCCAGCTCAGGTCCTCGGCAATGCCGTTCACCTTTTCGAGCGCCTGGTAGAGCGGGACGGTGCCGATCGGCACGGGCGAATTGCGGATGATCCAGTCGCGGATATTGTGAATGTTGCGGCCGGTCGACAGGTCCATGACCGTATCGGCGCCCCAGCGGATCGCCCAGACCATCTTCTCGACCTCCTCCGCCATCGACGAAGTGACGGCCGAATTGCCGATATTGGCATTGATCTTCACCAGGAAATTCCGGCCGATGATCATCGGTTCGGATTCGGGGTGGTTGATATTGGCGGGAATGATTGCCCGGCCTTCCGCGACTTCGCGACGAACGAATTCCGGCGTCACGAAATCCGGCACTTGGGCGCCAAAACTTTCGCCGTCGCGGACGAGAGGTTCCCTGGCCGCCTGCCGGCCGAGGTTCTCGCGGATGGCGACGAATTCCATCTCCGGCGTGATGATGCCGGCCCGCGCATAGGCGAGCTGGGTGACGGCGCGGCCGGGCTTTGCTTTCAGCGGAGTATTGTGAAGCGGGAACTCCGGCGTCAGCCACTCGCCTGTGGCAAAACCATTGTCTTCAGGTTTGATGATGCGGCCTTCGTAGAGTTCGACGTCACCGCGCGCTTTGATCCAGCTCTCCCGCAGACGCGGCAGGCCGACGTCGATGGCGACGATATGGGCCGCATCCGTATAGGGGCCGGAGGAATCGTAGACAGTAACCGGCGGTTCGCCCGAGGTTGGGTGAAGACTGATTTCCCGCATCGGCACGCAAATTTCGGGATGGACGTCCCCCCGAATGTAGATTTTCCTGGAAGCCGGCAAGGGGCCGGTGGTGACGGTTGGGGTGGCTGCGATATTCATGGTTTGAGGCTCCAAATATTGGAGACCCAGTCCTCAGCCGGAATGATGAAAAGACGCCGGCACGGATTCCACGCGTGAATCCACTGCCCTCGAAGCGCTTGCACCGTCCCTACGCCAGTATGAACTGGATCAGGTTCAACGGGTCACTGCGCGCGATATGCAGTATCTCAGCCCCTTGCCGGGACCCCCCTGGTGAATGCGAAAATGGGTAGTGGGTTGCCGAGGTACTGTCAAGCGATCTGCGGTGGCTTGGGATGCAGGTTACACTCAGGCGCGTGCCATTGTGACAGCTAGGTCACGGTCGCGAAGAACCGACGCGGAGCTGCACTGCTTGACACTAATCAGGATGACACGCGTGCACCCGCTCTCTTTCGAAATGAATTGGATGGCCGTCGCACAAGCTCTATCGAGAAAGCAACTGCGGAACTGGAAAGTCTAGCACATTGTCCGTGTAGCTTTCGACCACGGCGCTAAACGGCGTTCCGTCTCGAAGTTTAAGCACTGCACGATGTTCGAGCAGGAACGGCGGCAGGCTAGGGGAACTTGTCTCATGCGCTACTATGCCGTCCATGTCCCAGCCTTCGGACAGAGGGGACCAGAGCAACTTGGCAGACAAGTTTGTGCGAGTGAAATTGAGAGCCTGAACGGCTCTGCCAAACGCGATATCGCTGGTATCCAACGCCTGATTCATCTCTGCAGTTAGCTTTGCAGGTAAATACCAATTATCGGCCTCGGACAGAACGCGGTCGCCGCAGACCAAGCGGACGTGGCGATAAGCGATCAGCTCACCGGGTCCGACGGTCAGAAGTTCACGGATGTGCTCGTCGGCCGGCTTGTCTTGCCCGCGGACACGCTGTGCTACGATCTTGGAACCTTCCGGCGCGAGCTTGTGCGCCGCGCACCAGCGGTCAAGGGTCAACGTAGCACTGGCGTTGCTCAGGAGATTGGCATTCAAGGTCTGGAGGACCGCAAGCGCTTCCACTCGAGATGCCGGGCTGTTCAGCCAATGAGACCGTGTGGATGATTGTTGCGCAAAAGCAATCTGCGTGCCCAGTGCCATGCCGGCCGCTGCAAGTGCGGCAATGCGAATGCATTTCAAAGAGGGTAACATCACTGAAAATGAACTCCTTTTCTGCGGTGAATTTGATGGGAAAGCCGTGCGGTCAAGTTTTCTGATTTTGGCAGGCGAGCATATATGCATCCTGCAGCATTATTTGAACTGCGCGTTGCGTGTACCGGATAGGGGTAGGGTTCTCGATTGACTTCTTAATCTTTCGATGTCGTTGTTGGAGTCTGCAGCCGTTGGCGACTGCGTCGGCGATTTCAGCCTCGAATTTGGAAACAAGACTGAATCTTAAATCGGGAACGTGGCGACCCCTCCGAGTTCTATACACTCGTAACCCTCACCTACGGATTTTAGCGCCTTTGTCGTCCTCCTCGCTCTTTGCGAAATGTTCATGTCGCTGGATTGGATAAAATAGGTCGCAACCGTAAGCCCAATCCAAGAGCAATTGTTGAAGGATGGTTTTCTTCTTCGACGCAGAGTCCTTCTGCCGGTGGTCGACGGTCGCTGCCCGCAGGCGCGGGTCGGCAAGGTACTTGTCTGATTTCTTTTTGCGCTCCATGTCATCGTGCTCCTTGCGTAAACCTGCCCGCGATTATGTCGCCTGCAAGGGTTCAGCATTCATAGGAAAAAGGTTGTTCTGTTGTGATATCGTTAGCCGAGTTGCAGGACATTTGATGAGAGCGATAGATAAAGCAACGTACCTTTCAGAATATATTTTCCAGTATAACGCCTACTATCAAATATAGTATTTTATATTCGTGGCAAAACAGGAGCATATAGGAATATAAGGCTACATATATTATTGTATATATCGCACTTCGTTTCTTTGGCTCCAACCGTCATGGCCACTTTGTCCGCCACCGCTCTACGGCTGAAGCAATCAACAGCACGATATGGAGCGCCGACCCCAGTATCCGAATCGTGGAGGGAAGCTCGCGGCCCGGGGCATCCGGGTCAGCCACGACGGCGCGGCAGACGGATAGCTGCCGACAATGCTAGAAGGGCAACCTGGCGTTCTCCTTGACTTCCTTCATCACGAAGAAAGTGCGCGTCTGGCGCACGCCAGGCAGGGCGATCAGCTTCTGGCCGTGCAGCTTGTTGAAATCGGCCATGTCACGGACGCGGATTTTCAGGAGGTAATCGAAATCTCCGGCCACCAGACTGCAGTCCAGCACTTCCTTCAGTTCCATGACAGCGCCCTCGAATGCGCCAAAGCTCTCAGGTGTTGAGCGATCCAATACGACGCCAACCATCACCATCGCGCCGAGGCCGACGGCGCTCGGCGCGACCTCCGCCCGAACGCCGGTGATGTAGCCCTCCTCGAAAAGGCGCTGAGTTCGCCTGTGGCAAGTCGCAGCGCTGACATTCACGCGCTCGGCAAGATCGGCATTGCTGAGCCGGCCCTCCGATTGAAGGGCGCGCAAGATCTTGACGTCTATTCCGTCGAAATTCTCTGTGGAAGAAACTTTCATTTTTGTTCTCACAATTGATGAATCCTATCATACTCCGAAATATAATCCCGATTGAGAAGGTTTTTTCCGCAAAAATTAGAGAGCACCTTTCAAAAGAAATCGACTAGCCTTCGGCCACAAATCGGCACGGAGGCCCTGATCAATGTCATTGTTGGAAAAGTTCGAACGCTATCCGCTCACCTTCGGCCCGACTCCAATCGAGTACCTGCCACGGCTGACTGCGGCGCTGGGTGGCAAGGTCGAGATCTATGCCAAGCGCGACGACTGCAATTCGGGCCTCGCGATGGGCGGCAATAAGCTCAGGAAGCTCGAATATATCGTGCCCGACGCGATCGCCTCCGGCGCGGATACGCTGGTGTCGATCGGCGGAGTCCAGTCGAACCATACGCGCATGGTGGCTGCGACTGCCGCCAAGATCGGGATGAAATGTGTCGTCATCCAGGAGAAATGGGTACCTCACTACGATGCGGTCTATGACCGTGTCGGCAATATACTGATGACGAGATTGATGGGCGCCGACAGCCGGCTGGTCGACGCTGGGTTCGACATCGGCATCCGCAAGAGCTGGGAGGACGCTATTCAGTCGGTGGAGGACGCGGGCGGCAGGCCCTATGCGATCCCGGCTGGCGCTTCGGTACATAAGTTCGGAGCCCTCGGCTATGTTGGCTTCGCCGAGGAAGTTGCGGCACAGGAGAAGGACCTAGGCTTCACCTTCGACTACATCATCGTCTGCGTTGTCACCGGTTCGACCCAGGGCGGAATGATCGTCGGCTTCGCCGCAATGGACAGGGCTGACAGGGTCATTGGCATTGATGCCTCGGGCACACTCCAGCAGACCCGGGATCAGGTGCGAAAGATCGTCGACGCGACCTCAGAACTCGTGAACCTTGGCCGGTCCGTGCGTGAAGACGAGATCGTCATCAACCCTGACTATGCCTATCCCGCTTATGGAGTGCCCTCGGAGGAGACAAATGAGGCGATCCGACTCGCGGCGCGCACCGAGGCGATGATCACCGACCCTGTTTACGAGGGAAAATCGATGCAGGGGATGATCGCTCTTGCGCGAAAGGGCTTCTTCCCCGAGGGCTCGAAGGTGCTCTATGCCCATCTCGGCGGCGCCCCGGCGATCAACGGCTACAGCTATTACTACAGGAACGGCTGATTGGTGCCGTCAGGTTAACCGGTCAATGCGAACAGGTGGATAATTGCAGTCGAGACAATGTAGATCTGCAATTCCTGAACGCAAATTCGCGTCCACGATGAGGTCCATGCGGATGCTCGGCTTGGTCGGCTTTCTCGGCCAGACAGACGATCATCGACCGGTTGCCTCTATCTTTCATGGGGCTGCGGCCTTGAGAAACTGTACCGCCGGTGGCGCTCACGCCACATTAGCAGGTCAGAAAAACTGACTATCCACCACTGCCTCGCTGTCGCCGCATGGTCATCCTTCAATTGCTTCTATCTCTTCGGCGGTCAGCCCAACATCAACCTACTGCCTGAGCTGGCTCGCCGGATCATCGATATCTCTATTGTGGTATCGAGCACAATTTGGCTGTGCCGCGCCCTTCAGCAAAACCCAGGTCGATACCAGCAGGAAAGCAGGCCGCGAACAGCTGGCTGACGCTGTGGGCAGGCTAGCCCTGCGAGAGCGCCAAATCGGCAGTCCTCTACAGCCGGCCCTTTAACACAGAATCTCGCCCGCGAGGCGCAAATCGCTATAGGGACCGCCATGGTTTATCCTCGCTAAGACATATTCTAGATGTCTGTCATGGGCGGCGATTGCGATTTCGTGGAGAGAATGCTCTCTCCGGCGGCACCATCTGCGCTTCGCCAAGGTTTCGGCGTCGGGATCGAGAAATTTCCTCGTTCAGGGCCCAGCAGCAGTGCCTGCGCGGCATGGAGGCGCAGTGTCATCACCAATTGCCTCCATTCTAAAGGAATATCGTCCCATGCATTGTCGACCCTTCACTGTCATCGTCGGTCGATGACAGTGAACTTCGTGCATACCAGCGCGCGCGTGGAAGATCATGTCTGATCCACCTTTCCGACAATCGGGTGAACGGGACCGCCATCTCGCGCGACTCCAAGGGTCCGGAAAGATAATCGAGCCTTCCGTGAGCGTCACGAACACCCCACCTTCTCTTGTTTCGCTTGAGGCTTGAGAATCTGCACTTTGATTTGGAAGGGCAGATTTGATGGACGACGTGAACGATAGTGCCATGCTCAGAGCCAGGCTTGAAGCCAGGCACCAGGAGAGTTACCGCCGGGTTGAAGTGATCACCGGCGAACGGCGACGACGGGACTGGTTGCCGGAAGAGAAAGACCAGATCCTGTCGGAATGTGCCGAGCCCGGTGTGAACATTTCGGGGGTCGCGCGCCGGTATGGTGTTAATCGCGGGCTCCTGAACAAGTGGCGGAAGGCTGCGGGTCTGCCGGTCGGCAGGCGTGGCGGTAGAGGACTGGATGTGCCGGTTTTCGTTCCGGTGACGATTTCGGGCGAGGCGGTTGAGGCGCAGAGTGCCGGCAACAGGTCCGATGTTGCTGCGGGCCGCATCGAGATCGAGCTTGGCGGCGCGCGGATGGTCATGACCGGCGATATCGCTCCAGAGCTGGCACAAGCGGTGGTAGCGGCGCTGCGGGGCAAGCGGTGATAGGTCCGTCGCGGGGATTGCGGATCATGATGGCGACGCAGCCGGTCGATTTCCGGCGCGGTATGAACGGCCTGGTAGCTTTGGTGGCGGCGGCACTTGCTGCCGATCCTTATTGCGGCGATGTTTTCGTTTTCCGGGCCAAACGTCGCGATCGATTGCGCTGCATTTACTGGGACGGCTCGGGTATGATTTTATCGACGAAGTGGTTGGAAAGCGGCAAGTTCGTTTTCCCGCCGATAAAGGACGGCGCAATCTGCATGTCCCCGGAGGAGTTCAATCTGCTCGTTGCCGGGCTGGACTGGACACGGGTTCAGCAGAAGGCCGTAAAGCGACCTACGAAAGCCGCTTAATCCCATTGTATTTGCTTGAAGAACCATGCCGGTATGGTAGGTTTCGGCATGTCTCTTCCACCCGATCAGCTTCCGCAGGATGTCGAGCAACTGAGCCGGATGGTTCTGGTTCGCGATGCCCGGATAGCCGACCTTCAGGAGGAAGTAGCCAGCCTTAAGCGGTTGATCCATGGCGCGAGATCGGAGATGCTTTCGACGATCGATCCGGCACAGGCGAGCTTTGATCTTGGCGATCTTTCGACTGTCCCGGTCGCCGCTAATGACGACCGACCGGACGGCGGCGAGCAAGGTTTGCGATGCAGGCCATCTGCGGCGCGCAATATCGGCTTCCTTCCCAAACACCTGCCACGATACGACGTCGTCGTTGAGCCGGAAAGTTGTACCTGCTCCTGTTGTGGCGGTGGGCTCCACTGCATGGGGGAGACCACGAGCGAGGCGCTCGATGTCGTACCAGCCATCTTGCGCGTCAGACGGACCATTCGCCCTCGCTATGCCTGCCGGGCCTGCGAGAATGGCGTCGTTCAAGCTCCCGCGCCAGCACGCTTCATGGACGGTGGTATGGCGACAACTGCCTTGGCCGCTCACATCGTCGTTTCCAAATTCGCCTGGCACCTGCCGCTCTATCGGCAGACACAGATCTTCGCAGGCTATGGCGTAAGCCTCGATCGTGGAACGCTCGGCATCTGGTCGCCCGTGTTGCCTGGTGGCTCAAGCCCCTCTACGACAGGCTGCTGGCCTTCATTCGCTCACAGCCAAGGGTATTTTCCGACGAGACGCGGTTGCCACGGCTCGATCCGGGGCGAAAGCGAACGAAAGTCTGCCAGCTCTGGGCACAGGCCATCGATGACCGGCCCTGGAATGGACCCGCCCCGCCGGCGGTCGGCTATATCTTCTCCGAGAGCCGCAGCGCTCGTGAGGCGGAGCGTCAGTTGGCGTCCTTCAACGGCGTTCTCCAGGTAGATGGATATACCGCCTACAAGACCCTTGCCAGACATCGCGGCAAAAGCAATTCCAGCCCCTTAAGACTGGCCTTCTGCCTTGCCCATGCCCGGCGCAAATTCGTCGATGTGGTCAAGCTGACCGGGTCGCCGGAGGCGCTCACGATCGTCTCGATGCTGGCCGAGATCTACCGGATCGAACAGGAGATCAGGGGCCAGGGCGCTGAGGAACGGCAAAATGCCCGGCAGCTTCGCTCAGGCCCGGTCATGCGTCAGATAAGGACCCGCCTGCTTGAACTGAAGGACGATGTCTCGACCCAGTCCGCCCTGGCCAAAGCCATCAATTACACGCTGACGCACTGGACCGGCCTGACCGCCTTCCTTAGCGACGGGACGATAGAGGTGGACTCCAACATCGTCGAACGTTCGATGAAGTCCGTTGCCCTGACGAGAAAGAATTCGATGTTCGTGGGTAATGTGAAGGGTGGCGAGACCTTTGCGATCCTGGCCTCGCTCGTTAACTCCGCAAAACTGAACGGGCTCGATCCACACACCTGGCTTGCCGATGTCCTCGAACGGATCGTATCGGGAAGCACCACGATCAACCAGCTCGATACGCTGCTTCCCTGGAACTGGAAAGCAGAGCGCCATCAGGTTGCCGCATGACAAAATCCACTCAGACCAGTTCCACCAGCCCGGCGCAGGCGGCAACAGCACGACCAAAGCTTGACGATGAAGCATTCGAGACCTTCATCCGCAGACGGCGTCCTGCGGCGCCGGTGTGGAGCATGAGCGGGCTGGATGGTTATCTCACCGCGTTGATCATCGGGCCGAAGTTCATCAACCCCTATCAATGGATTCCCCTGTTCGCCGGCGAGGGCGCCATGGCCTTGCCGATGGAAACCACAGAGCACCAGGCCGTGCAAACGATCGTCGCCGAATATAACCGCATATCGGCCACGCTTGGGGAAAGGCCGGAAGAATATCGGCCACGCTTCAGTCACATCACCTATTCCCACGACAGCTTCGATTGGCACACCGGCTTCCTCCTCGGAACGGAATTCGCCCCCAGGCTATGGAGCCCGGTCATCCGTGGCCATGCTGTGACCGGTGATATCATCGCTCCTATTCGAGCCCTCTGCGACGCCAAAAAGATAACCCCGCCGGCGGAGATCATCCAGATTGCTGGTGCCGTCATTAAAATTCGCGACTACTTCATGCCGCGGCGCTCAAGGCAGAAGTTCTAACCCGCATCTCTCACAGCGCCTGTGGCTTTGGTTGACGTTGGGCTGTTGGCGGCGGTCGGGGCC
>NZ_JAPPSO010000031.1:0-33684 GCF_036571585.1 Rhizobium sp. 268
ATTCGCCCTTGGCCCAGTCGCCCATCACCTGCACCAGCGCATCACCCTTGATGACCATGGCGGTCGCCAGGTTCCAGTCGCGGCCGGAGAAGTTCGGGTCGACGTATTTGACGATCTTCGCCAGATTGTCGAAGGACTTCTTCATCGTGTCCGACTTCAACGACTCCTCATCGAGGTCGTTGAAGGCCTTCTTGTAGAACTCCGGCCCGCCGGTCGACAGCACGATGGAATCGAACATCGTCGCTTCCTGCCAGTTCTGGCCGCCGAGCGCCAAGGGGATCACACCGGCAGCCTTGGCCTTGTCGAGCAGCGCGATCAGGTCGTCGAAGCTCTTCGGCTCAGTGCCGCCGATCTTGTCCATCACAGCCTTGTTGATCCACAGCCAGTTGACCGAGTGGACGTTGACGGGGGCTGCGACCCACTTGCCGTCATAGACCGAGAACTTCTGCAGCGCCGCCGGCACCGACTTGTCCCAGCCTTCCTTCTTCGCCGTCTCGGTCAGGTCGCCCATCACGCCGGCCTGGGCATAATCGAGCACGGTATAACCCAGCATCTGCGAGGCGGTCGGATAGGTGCCGGCCGCCACCATCGCCTTCAGCGCCGTCATCGCCGCATCACCGCCGCCGCCGGCAACCGGAACGTCCTTCCAGGCAAAGCCTTCTTTCGACAGATCCTGCTTCAAGACGTTCAAGGCCGCCGCTTCGCCGCCTGATGTCCACCAGTGCAGCATCTGAACTTCCTTCACGTCGGCTGCCTGCGCCGCACCGAGGCCAGCCATCATCACGACGGCAACAGCCGCCGAGCTCAAAAACTTGCGCATGAATTTCCTCCCATTTGAAAATCGGCGGCGGGCCCTCCCTGCCGCCCGATGCTTTCCGCCGTTGCGACGGTCGACATACGGCCGCGCTCCTCTGCGCGGTTGCTAATTTAAAACGTTATAAGTCGCTGATCGTCAAGCCCTTTCTCGACTCCCGAGAAAAATATGGTTATTTCTATATATGATTGAATTTTATAGATATTTTTGATTTGGCTAACAGATCGTTAAAATTTAAAACGTTTTCATTCCTCGATTGCGCGTCGGAGTCATCGTGTTATTGTATCGCCAATTCCAGCATGGAAAGCCGAGAGTGACCGAACCGTCCTGGCCGCGAAGCGGCGAAAATCTCGAGATCACGCATAAGCGCGGCAAGCCGACCTTGCGAACGATCGCCACGATCGCCGGCCTTGCCGTGACGACGGTGTCGCGGGCGCTCTCCGATGCACCGCAGATTTCGCTGGAAACCCGCCAGCGCGTGCACCGCATCGCCCGCGAGATCGGCTAT
Organism: Rhizobium sp. 268; assembly: GCF_036571585.1. NCBI lineage: Bacteria > Pseudomonadati > Pseudomonadota > Alphaproteobacteria > Hyphomicrobiales > Rhizobiaceae > Rhizobium > Rhizobium sp. 268. The sequence continues at coordinate 1,323 of NZ_JAPPSO010000031.1, forward strand.
CTCCCTGATCGGGCCGCGCAGCGCCTGAAGACCGGCCGCACCAATGTGATCGCCATCCTGCTCGATTCGCATGAGGAAGTCGTCGGTTTCAGCACCTCGATCATGTACGGCATTGCCAAGGCGCTGAAGGAGACTTCCTACCATCTCGTCGTCGCCCCGAACTTCCTGTCGACGACCGATGTCGAGGCCGCCGAATATATCGTCCGCAACCACCTCGCCGACGGGCTGATCTTCACGCGAACCGAACCGCTCGATGCCCGCGTCCGCCTGCTGCTCGAAACCGGCTTTCCCTTCATTTGCCACGGCCGCACGGAATTTTCGACGCCGCACCCTTATGTCGACTACGACAATTTCACCTTTGCCTACGAGGCGACGCGCCGGCTGATCGCAAAGGGCCGCAAAAAGGTGGCCGTGGTCCTGCCGCCGAAACGGCTGACCTTCTGCCAGCATATCCTGCACGGCTTCATGACGGCTGTGCGGGAGGCAGGCATTGCCTATGAGATACCCGAAACGGTCGATCTCGATACGCCGGCGGATGTGCTGCGCGATTTCATCTCCAGCCGCGCCGCCGCTCTGGAAGCGCCCGATGGTTTCATCTGTCCCGGCGAAGTCTCAGCACTCGCCGTCATCAGCGGCATGAGCGACGCCGGCCGAACACTCGCGGTCGATTACGACATCGTCGCCAAGGAAACGTCGCGCCTTCTCACCCAATTGCAGCCGAAGGTCGACACGATCCACGAGGACCTGACGGCGGCGGGCGAGGATCTCGGCCGCATGCTGCTGCAGCGCATCAACAATGCCGACGCCGAAGACCTGCATCTGCTGCTGCCGCCGCAGATCAATTTCCCGGTCGATCAAGCCCTCTGAAGGCTATTCCCAACACGGGTGATTTGCCCTAAAAGCACGCCGTAATCCGGTCGCAGCCCACCCGGTCAAAACAAGGGATCCAAACTATGAAGACTATCGTCGTCTGCTCCGGCGGACTCGACTCCGTTTCGCTTGCCCACAAGATCGCAGCGGAACAACAGCTTATTGGCCTCGTCTCCTTCGACTACGGCCAGCGGCATCGCAAGGAACTCGATTTCGCCGCCCGGTGCGCCGCGCGCCTCGCCGTCCCCCATCATATCATCGACATCGCCGCCATCGGCGGCCATCTAAGCGGATCGGCCTTGACCGATAACATCGAGGTTCCGGATGGTCATTATGCCGAGGAGACCATGAAGGCCACCGTGGTGCCGAACCGCAACGCCATCATGCTGGCCATCGCATTTGGCCTGGCCGCAGCGCAGAAGGCAGATGCCGTCGCCGTCGCCGTGCATGGCGGCGACCACTTCATCTACCCCGACTGCCGGCCGGCCTTCATCGACGCCTTCCAGCGCATGCAGAACGAGGCACTGGACGGTTATGCCAGCGTCAGACTGCTTGCGCCCTATGTCGATGTTTCGAAAGCGGCGATCGTTACCGACGGCGAGAAACATGCGACTCCGTTTGCGGAAACATGGTCCTGCTACAAGGGCGGCAGGCTTCATTGCGGGCGCTGCGGCACCTGCGTCGAACGCCGCGAGGCTTTCCATCTCGCCGGTATTGCCGATCCCACGGAATATGAAGACCAGGATTTCTGGAAAGCGGCGGTGTCGCAATATTCTGCTGCGGAGGTGCGTTGATGTACCGCATCACCAAGGAGTTCCATCTCTCCGCTTCGCACCAGCTGGATCATCTGCCGGCCGACCATCAATGCGCCAGGCTGCACGGCCACAACTACATCGTGGTCGTTGAGCTCTCCGCCGAAAGCCTGAACGATGACGGCTTTGTTCGCGACTATCACGACCTTTCGCCGCTCAAGCGCCATATCGACGAGTCCCTCGATCATCGCCACCTGAACGAGGTCTTCGGCCATTCGAAAGTCACCTCCGAGTTCCTGGCAAAGCATTTCTACGACTGGTGCAAAGAGCGCTTCCCGGAGACATCCTCCGTCCGCGTCAGCGAGACGCCGAAGACCTGGGCGGAGTATAGGCCGTGAGCGGGGAGACCATTCGCGTCAGCGAGATCTTCGGCCCGACCATACAGGGCGAAGGCGCGTTGATCGGTCTGCCGACGGTGTTCGTCAGGACCGGCGGCTGTGACTATCGCTGTTCCTGGTGCGACAGCCTTCATGCGGTCGACAGCGCCTTTCGGGATCAATGGCTTCCGATGTCCGTCGAGGCGATCTGGCAGGAAGTGACAAAGCTCTCCGGAGGCAGGCCTCTGACGGTTTCCCTTTCCGGAGGCAATCCCGCGATCCAGCCGCTCGGGCCATTGATCGAATTCGGGCATTCGCAAGGATATCGTTTCGCCCTGGAAACGCAGGGGAGTGTCGCCCGGGACTGGTTCCGCGATCTCGACATGCTGGTCTTGAGCCCCAAGCCGCCGTCAAGCGGAATGCTGACGGATTGGGATCAGGTCGACGACTGTCTTCGTCTCGCCGCCGGCGGGCCGGAAGTCGTCTTGAAAATCGTCGTCTTCGACGATGAAGACTACGCCTTCGCCCTGGAGGCGGGCGAGCGCTATCCCTATATTCCCCTGTTCCTTCAGCCGGGCAATCATACGCCGCCGCCGCCCGATGACGACGATGCCCGCATCGATATCGACGGCGTGATGGACCGGATGCACTGGCTGGTCGAAAAGGTGACCGCCGATCGATGGTTTACGCCACGCGTGCTGCCGCAGCTGCACGTGCTGCTGTGGGGCAACAAACGCGGCGTCTGACTCTGCCTGCTCCTATCGCTCCGGGAAAGCAAAGACATCAACAGGCTCTCCGAGCCCGCGCAGCGGGTAGGTGCCGAGACTGTCCATGTCTTTGGCGCAGTCCGCCATTTCGACGAAGGCCCGCGACAAGAGCACTGGGCGCTTGACCTCCTTGGTGAGGCTTTCCAGCCGCGAGGCGACATTGACCGCCGGGCCGATGACGGTGAAATCGAGCCGGCGGCGTGAGCCGATATTGCCGTACATGACGTCGCCGACATGCACGCCGACGCCGTAGCGCAGCGGATCGCGCCCCATGCGCACATGCTCCTCGTTCAGTTCGGCCATCGACGCCTGCCCTTCGCGGATCGCCTGCAGCAGATCGGCGCAGGCCGTTTCCTTGCTCAGCGGGAAAATCGCCAGCAACCCGTCGCCCATGAACTTGAGGATCTCGCCACCATACCGTTCGATCGGATCCGATATCGCATCGAAATAATCGTTGAGCAGATGGATGACATCGTCGCGCGGCCAGAGATCGGAGATTGCCGTAAAGTCGCGCAGGTCGCAGATCATGATCGCCGCGCCGACGGTGGCGCCGCTGCCACGCGTCGTCACGCCCGACAGGATCTGCTCGCTTGCATGCGGCCCGACATAGGTCTGCAGCAGTGTACGCGCCATGATGTTCTTCAGCCTGATTTCGCTGACAAGGGTCAGGGCCGGCAGAAGATCGCGCAGGAAATCGACGTGTGCGCGCTCGAAGCCGCCCGGCCGGCTGGTGGAAAATGTCGCCACATGCCGTTTGCCGAAGGTATGCTCGAGCGGCCAGGCGATATACTCGGTCAGGCCGTCGTCATGCAGTTCCTGATAGAATGAATCCAAGCCGCCTGCGGCTGTACCTTCCAGCTGCCTGCGCACCTCCTCCGCACCCTGATGGATCGCGTTGACGGGACTGGTCAGGAACTCCGGCGTGTTCTCGACGCCATAGGCAAAGGTGTTGATTTTCGCATCGGTGAGCCCCTCTTTCCAGAGGATGCGCGCCCCGATCCATTGCGGATGGTTCGTCCGGAAATGCAGGGTTGCGCGGGCCACCGGCACGCCTGCCGCCACCAGCTTCCCGCACATTTCCACCAGGATATTGTCGATGAAGCGCTCACCGCGCGTCTCGTTCACCAGCCAGTCGAGAATCCGTCTCCTGCGGATCGGCCAGACGCCATCGTCCGCTTCGGCGGCAGTTCCGGCCTTGTTTGGAAAAGACGACATTAAAAACTCCGCTGCGCCACATCTTCGGCGAGGATCGACTTCATTTCCGCTGAATGTGGGCGATGGGGAAGCAAATGATAAGGGCCGACTGCGATAAAGCCTCAGAAATCCCAGTCCTCGTCGTCGGTCGCAACAGCCTTGCCGATCACATAGGAGGAACCGGAGCCGGAGAAGAAGTCATGGTTCTCGTCGGCATTCGGCGAAAGCGCCGACAGGATCGCCGGATTGACCTTGCAGGCCTCGGCCGGGAAAAGCGCCTCGTAGCCGAGGTTCATCAGCGCCTTGTTGGCATTGTAATGCAGGAATTTCTTGACGTCCTCGCTCAGCCCGACGCCGTCATAGAGCGCCTCGGTATATCTGGCTTCGTTGTCGTAGAGCTCGAGCAGCAGGTCGAAGGCGAAATCCTTGATCTCCTGCCGTCTCTCCTCGGAAAGCCGCTCCAGTCCGCGCTGGAATTTGTAGCCGACATAATAGCCGTGCACCGCCTCGTCGCGGATGATCAGCCGGATCATGTCTGCCGTGTTGGTAAGCTTGGCGCGGCTCGACCAGTACATCGGCAGGTAGAAGCCGGAATAAAACAGGAAGCTTTCGAGGAAGACGCTGGCGACCTTCTTCTTCAAGGGATCGCCGGAACCATACTGCTCCATGATCAGCGCCGATTTGCGTTGCAGGAACTCGTTCTCCTCCGACCAGCGATAGGCATCGTCGACATCGGGCGTCGAGCACAGCGTCGAGAAGATCGAGGAATAGGAACGCGCATGCACCGCCTCCATGAAGGAGATGTTGGAAAGCACCGCCTCCTCATGCGGCGTTACCACATCCGCCATCAGCCTGATGGAGCCGACGCCGTTCTGGATCGTGTCGAGCAGCGTCAGCCCGGTGAAGACGCGGATGGTCAACTGCTGCTCGGCCGCCGTCAGCGTCGCCCAGGAGGGAATGTCGTTGGACAGCGGCACCTTCTCCGGCAGCCAGAAATTGCCGGTCAGCCGGTTCCAGACCTCGAGATCCTTATCGTCCTCGATGCGGTTCCAGTTGATGGCGCGCATGCGGGAGATTGGCTTGATGGATATGTTCATTGGGTGGTCTTTCTTCGAAAAATTCTAACGGAGTGCGGAGCCCCCTCACCCTTCCCTCTCCCCGCTGGGGAGAGGAGGGGGCTACAAGCTCGAAACTCTCGGCCAGCAGCCCAAAATCAAAGCGTACAAGATACGCAGCCCTGCACCTCGGTGCCGGACAGCGCCATCTGGCGAAGGCGGATGTAGTAGATGGTCTTGATGCCCTTCTTCCAGGCGTAAATCTGCGCCTTGTTGACATCGCGCGTCGTTGCCGTGTCGCGGAAGAACAGGGTCAGCGACAGGCCCTGGTCGACATGCTGGGTCGCCGCCGCATAGGTATCGATGATCTTCTCCGCGCCGATCTCATAGGCGTCCTGATAGTAATCGAGATTGTCGTTGGTCATGAACGGCGCCGGATAGTAGACGCGGCCGATCTTGCCTTCCTTGCGTATCTCGATCTTCGAGACGATCGGATGGATCGAGGAGGTCGAGTGGTTGATGTAGGAGATCGAGCCCGTCGGCGGCACTGCCTGCAGGTTCTGATTATAGAGGCCGGAAGTCATGACCGCCGCCTTCAACGCCACCCAATCCTCCTGCGTCGGAATATGGATTCCGGATTTGTCGAACAGCGCCTGCACCTTCCCGGTCGCCGGCTTCCATTCCTGCTCGGTATATTTGTCGAAATAGTCACCGGAGGCATATTTCGAATTTTCGAAGCCCTTGAAGCTCTGGCCCCGTTCGACCGCCAACAGGTTCGAGGCGCGGATCGCGTGATAGGTCACCGTATAGAAATAGATATTGGTGAAATCGACGCCTTCCTCCGAGCCGTAGAAGATGCGTTCGCGGGCAAGATAGCCGTGCAGGTTCATCTGGCCGAGACCGATCGCATGGCTCTCGTCGTTGCCCTTTTCGATCGAGGGAACCGAGGCGATGTGGCTCATGTCGGAGACCGCCGTCAGCGCCCGGATCGAGGTCTCGATCGTCTTGCCGAAATCGGTGGAATCCATGGCCGCGGCGATATTCAGCGAGCCGAGATTGCAGGAAATATCCTTGCCGAGGTGCTTGTAAGAGAGGTCGTCGTTGTATTCGCTTGCCTTGCTGACCTGCAGGATCTCGGAGCAGAGATTGCTCATCGAAATGCGCCCGGCGATCGGGTTGGCCCGGTTCACCGTATCCTCGAACATGATGTAGGGATAACCGCTCTCGAACTGGATCTCGGCGATCACCTGGAAGAATTCACGCGCCTTGATCTTCTTCTTCGAGATGCGAGCGTCCGCCACCATCTCCCGGTACTTTTCCGTCACCGAAATCTCGGTGAAGGGCACGCCGTAAACGCGCTCCACGTCGTAAGGCGAGAACAGATACATATCCTCGTTGTTCTTGGCGAGTTCGAAGGTGATGTCGGGCACGACGACGCCGAGCGACAGCGTCTTGATGCGGATCTTCTCGTCGGCATTTTCGCGCTTTGTGTCGAGGAAGCGCATAATGTCGGGGTGATGGGCGTTGAGATAGACGGCGCCCGCGCCCTGGCGCGCACCCAGCTGATTGGCATAGGAGAACGAGTCTTCGAGCAGCTTCATGACCGGGATGATGCCGGAGGACTGGTTTTCGATCTGCTTGATCGGCGCGCCGGCCTCACGGATATTCGTCAGCGACAGAGCCACGCCGCCGCCGCGCTTCGACAGCTGCAGCGCCGAATTGATCGAGCGGCCGATCGATTCCATATTGTCCTCGACGCGCAGCAGGAAGCAGGAGACAAGTTCGCCACGCTGCTTCTTGCCGGCATTGAGGAAGGTCGGCGTTGCCGGCTGGAAACGGCCGGAAATGATCTCGTCGACCATGTCGCGGGCAAGGGCCTCGTCACCCCGCGCCAAGGTCAGCGCCACCATGCAGATGCGGTCCTCGTAGCGCTCGAGATAGCGCTTTCCGTCGAAGGTCTTCAGCGTATAGCTGGTGTAATATTTGAAGGCGCCGAGGAAGGTCGGAAAACGGAATTTCCTCGCATAGGCCTGATCGAACAGGTCGCGGACGAAATTGAAGGAATACTGGTCGAGAACCTCCTGCTCGTAATAACCCTCGGTGACGAGGTAATCGAGCTTTTCCCTCAGATTGTGAAAGAACACGGTGTTCTGGTTCACATGCTGCAGAAAATACTGCTTCGCCGCCATGCGGTCCTTGTCGAGCTGGATCTTCCCCTCGTCGTCATAGAGGTTCAGCATCGCGTTCAGCGCGTGATAGTCGAGCGTCTCCGCCGCTTTCCAAGGGCGTTCGCCGGCGGGATGAGCAAAAGTGTTATGCGGTTTTGCGCCCGCATCCCGCGTCAGAGTTGTTCCCGTGTCCAAAATTGTTCCATTCCGTGTTTGACGTTGGCGACATCCTCGGCCGTGCCCATGAGCTCGAACCTGTAGAGGTAAGGCACCTGGCATTTTTGCGAGATCACGTCGCCGGCGAGCCCGTATGTCTCGCCGAAATTGCTGTTGCCCGCGGCAATCACGCCGCGGATATGTCCTCGGTTTTCCGCATCGTTCAAGAAACGGATCACCTGCTTGGGAACGGCACCCTTGCCACCGTCGCCGCTGTAGGTCGGCACAATGAGAACGAAGGGTTCGCGAATAGGGAACGCCTCTGCGCCGCTAGCCGGAATGCGCGCCGCGCGCAGTCCGAGCCTGGCGACGAAGCGATGGGTATTCTCGGAGCGGCTGGAATAATAAACGATCAGCCCCATCGCCTTTTTCCTCGGGTCAGGAGAGCGCGCTGATCATATCGGGGCGGAAACCCGCCCAATGCCGCTCACCGGCGATCACGACCGGCGCCTGCATGTAGCCGAGGCTGCGGACACGATCGAGCGCTTCGGCATCCTGCGAGATATCGACGATGTCGTAATCGACGCCCAGCCGGTCGAGGGCGCGATAGGTGGCGGTGCACTGGACGCAGGCGGGTTTGCTGTAGACGGTAACGCTCATCATGTTCCTCGTGATGTCAAAGAATTCAGGACGCAAGACTGAGATCGGGCGCCTTGCAGCGTCCGGGGCAACATTTGGTGATATGGCAAAGTCGGCGTTTAAACGCCTGATACGATCCCTCTCGGGATTTGCGCGGGCGGCGGCCTTGATATTCTGGACATGACTTCAACCCCGAAGTGCTCATGCGGACGTTCGGGGCAGCGTAACAGGCGCGGATCATTCCGCTGTCATTCACGCGACCTTCCGGACACCCCGCCCGTGGACATCTAGTTCAAGGCAGGTCTCCTGGCTTGCGGGTCGAAGCACCCTGCCCCAGCCTTCCCGAGGCATCATGCCTCAGTGACCTGAAATCGGACAGTTGCTCGCCGCTTACAGTTGCGGGGGCAGCTCCGGCCTTGCTGCGCCGTCATGGCGAAACGCACCGTATTCCCGTCTTAGCCCGCGATCCGACACGAATCGAAGGAACCTTGAACACTAGATATAGTACGCGAATCCGAAATCACGTCAACGGATGGTTTGTGCATTGCGTTACGACAGGTTTGAAATCGCTACGTTCCTGTGAAAAACATGGCCAACGAAGGCTTAACGAAAAGAGGCTGTCGAGAAGGCCGAAACGAAGAGAGCCGGCCTATAGCCGGCTCTACGATTGTCGATTCCGGATCGCCCGCATCGTCGCTGCGAAGAGAGTTTATCCCTTGACCCGCAACAACCTCAGCGCGTTGATCGTCACCAGCACGGTCGCGCCGGTATCGGCGAGAATCGCCGGCCAGAGCCCGGTGATGCCGGCAATCGTCGTCACCAGGAACACCGCCTTCAGCCCGAGCGCTATGCTGATATTCTGCAGGATGTTGCGCATCGTCCGTTTGGACAGTTCGATCATCCGCGCCACGTCGCCGACGCGCCCGTGCAGCACGGCGGCATCGGCCGTCTCCAGCGCCACATCGGTGCCGCCGCCCATGGCGATGCCGATATCGGCGGCGGCCAGCGCCGGAGCATCGTTGATGCCGTCGCCGACCTTGGCGACGATGAAGCCCTGGCGCTTCAATTCGCCGACGACCCGCTGCTTGTCCTCAGGCATCATCTCGCCGCGCCAGTCGATGCCGAGCATCTTGGCAACAGCTGCTGCCGTCCGCTCGTTGTCGCCCGTCAACATCATCGCCTTGACGCCGGCCGATTCGAGCGTTGAAAGCCCAGCCTTGGCATCCGCGCGCGGCTCGTCGCGCATGGCGATCAGGCCGGCTGCAACACCATCGACAAGCAGCACCGACACGCTCTTGCCCTCGTCGTTCAGAACGGTAATGCGTGCATCCTTTTCCCCATCGAGCGCCCCGCGCTCGCGAGCAGCGGATGGGGACAGCAGATCGAGCGTCTCACCGCCCACTTTGCCGCTGACACCCTTGCCCGGCAGCGCTTCCAGTTCGAAAGCCGGCGGCACGGGAACACCGTCCGCCTTGGCGCGGTTGAGGATCGCCAGCGCCAAGGGATGGCTGGAGCCCTGCTCCAGCACTGCCGCTCGCGACAAGACCTGCGTCTCACTCAATCCGAAGGAAACGATATCGGTCACCTGAGGCTTGCCTTCCGTCAGCGTGCCTGTCTTGTCGAAGGCGACCATCGTCACCTTGCCGAGCGTTTCCAGCACTGCGCCGCCCTTCATCAGCAGCCCGCGCCGCGCGCCTGCTGAAAGCGAGGCAGCAATCGCCGCCGGCGTCGAGATGACAAGCGCGCAGGGGCAGCCGATCAGCAGAATGGCAAGGCCCTTATAGACCCATTCGCTCCACGAACCGTCGAACAAAAGCGGCGGAACGACCGCCACCAGCCCCGCGACAACCACAACGCCGGGCGTGTAGTAACGCGAGAACCGATCGATGAAACGTTCGGTCGGCGCCTTCGATTCCTGCGCCTCTTCCACCAGCTTGACGACGCGGGCGATGGTATTGTCGGCAGCCGCCGCCGTGACGCGAACCCTGAGCACTGCGTCGCCGTTCACCGTTCCGGCAAAGACGACGGCATCCACACCCTTGCGCACCGGCGTGCTCTCGCCGGTCACCGGCGCCTCGTCGATCGCGCTCTCACCGGAGACAACGACGCCGTCCGCCGAGATCCGGTCGCCAGGGCGAACCATGATGACGGCGCCGACCGAAAGGCTTTCCGCTGGCACCTCCCGTGTCTGCCCATTGTCTTCGAGTAACGCGGTCTTCGGCACCAGCGACGTCAGCGACTGGATGCTTTCGCGCGCCTTGCCCGCTGCCACCCCTTCCAACAGCTCGCCAACGAGGAACAGGAACACAACGGTTGCCGCCTCTTCGCCGGCATTGATGATGACGGCGCCGACGGCGGCGATCGTCATCAGCATCTCGATCGAAAACGGTGTGCCTGAGAAAGCGGCCATGACGGCACGCCGCGCGATCGGCACCAGACCGATCAGCATGGCAACGATGAAGGCATAGGATGCAATCGCCGGCACGAGATGGCCGACGGTGTAGGCGACAACGAGTGCCGCACCGGAAAGGATGGTCAGCCGACCCTTCTCACTCTGCCACCAGGGACCGGCTATTGGCGCATGGTCGTGCCCGTGCAGCCCCTCGATTTCCTTCTCGCCATGATCGTCGTGGTCATGACTTGCATGGTCATGGCTATGGCCTGCATGATCGTGGCCTTCATGATCATGCACCGCATGTTCGTGGTCATGGTCCGCCTGATCGCGGTGATCATGTCCATGGTCGTGACGATGCTGCGGACCGCGTTCATGTGCTGGCGCAGCGTTTCCGGAAAGCGGCGCGACGGAATAGCCAAGCCCGGTTACCTTCTTCTCGATCGCCTTGAGATCGCTGCTGCCATCGTGCCGGACAGTCATCGTGCCCGCCATCACCGAGACGGATACATCGGCGACACCCGCCACGCGTCTGACCGCCGTATCGATCTTGGTTGCGCAGGAGGCGCAATCCATGCCGCCAACCCGATATCGTGTCTCGCTCTCTGCCATGATCCGCTTCCTTGTCAAACAGAAGCATCCCTCCTACATCCTCTAGTGACTAGAGGTGCAAGAGGAAAATCATGAAAAAGATCACGATCGGTGAAGCCGCCCGCCAGAGCGGCGTCAAGGTGCCGACGGTGCGTTATTACGAGAGCATCGGCCTGCTCGCGGCGCCGAGCCGCAGCGAAGGCAACCAGCGCTCCTTCGAACCTGCCGATATCAGTCGCCTCGCCTTCATCCGCCATGCCCGCGAACTCGGCTTCGAGATCGAGGCGATCCGCACGCTGCTTACCCTGCAGGATGATCCGCACCAATCCTGCGCCTCGGCCGATGCTATCGCCAAGGCTCGTCTCGTCGAGGTCGAGCAGCGCATCCGCAGCCTGATGGCGCTGAAGGCCGAGCTGGAAACCATGGTGGAAGGCTGCGGCCACGGCCGCGTCGATCAATGCCGCGTCATCGAGGTTCTCGCCGACCACGGCCAGTGCACGCATTCGCATCACTGAACCCGCCCTTGCGGGCAAGGCGCAGCCGCGCCAAAACGGCACCAGAAAGAATCGGGCAAAGACATCCATGGACCAGAAGCGAATGGCCATCATCGGCGGCGGCCCGGCGGGACTGGCGGCCGCCGAACTGCTGTCGCTCTCCGGCCATGCGGTGACGGTCTACGACGCCATGCCAACCTTCGCCCGCAAGTTTCTGCTGGCCGGCAAGTCGGGACTGAACATTACCCATTCCGAGGATTATGCCCGTTTCGCCACGCGCTTCGGCGCCGCTTCTTCCCGGCTGCGGCCGGCTCTGGATGCCTTTACCCCTGGCGATATCAGGGATTGGGCGGCAGGGCTCGGGACGGAGACCTTCATTGGTTCGTCCGGTCGAGTGTTCCCGAAGGTAATGAAAGCCTCTCCCTTGCTGCGCGCCTGGCTCAGACGATTGGAGGCGCAGGGCACAACGCTCCGCACCCGCCATCGCTGGATCGGTTTTGCCGATGAGGGCTATGTTTTCGAAACGCCGGAAGGACGCAGTATCGTCCAGTGCGACGCCGCCCTGCTGGCACTCGGCGGCGCAAGTTGGCCCCGCCTCGGCTCCGACGCGCGCTGGCTGCCGTGGTTATCGGAAAAGGGTGTCGAGATCGACGCCTTCCAGCCCGCCAATTGCGGTTTCGTCGTCGGCTGGAGCCAAAACTTCCGCGAGCGTTTCGCCGGCGAGCCGGTGAAGTCGGTCGTCGCCACCTCCGAAGCCGGAACCTTTCCTGGCGAATTCGTCATCACCGCAGGCGGTATCGAGGGCAGTCTGGTCTACGCTCATGCGGCGAGCCTCCGCGACCGGCTGCTTAACCGCGGCAGCGCCGCCCTGACGCTCGACCTCGCCCCCGGCCGGACAGTCGAAAGGCTGCACCGCGACCTCACGCGGCAGGACGCCAAATCGAGCTTCTCGAACCGCCTGCGCAAAGGTGCCGGCCTCGACGGCGTCAAGGCGGCATTGCTGCGGGAACTCGCTCCCGAGCGCGATCGAACCGATCCCGGACGTCTCGCCGGCCTGATCAAGGCCCTACCAGTCCCGGTTCTCGAGACGAGGCCGATCGCCGAGGCGATCTCCTCGGCCGGCGGCATCCGCTGGAGCGGCATCGACGGCGGCTTCATGTTGAAGGCGGTGCCAGGCACCTTCGTCGCCGGCGAAATGCTCGACTGGGAGGCGCCGACCGGCGGCTATCTCCTCACTGCCTGCCTGGCGACCGGCCGGGCCGCTGCGCGCGGCATCGAGGCCTGGCTGCACAGATAGGCCCCGGCGCTCGCAGGTACTCAGCGGAAAACAAGACCTTCCCTGAATCAGGCCGAGGCTGGATGAAACGTCATGACAAGGCCATTCATGCAGTAGCGAAGTCCGGTTGGCTTCGGACCATCATCGAAGACGTGGCCCAGATGGCCGCCACAGCGACTACAATGGACGGCCGTGCGCGCCATCCCGAAAGTGGTGTCGTTTGTGGTTCCGACAGCATGGTCGAGCGGTGCCCAAAAGCTCGGCCAGCCGGTTCCGCTGTCGAATTTGGTCGCCGAGGAAAAGAGCTTTTGGTCGCAGCCGGCACAGGCGAAGGTGCCCTTCCGCTCCTCATGCAGCAGGGCGCTGGTGAAGGGATTTTCCGTCCCCGCCTGACGCAGGATGACAAATTGATCCGGCGTCAGCAGCTTGCGCCATTCATCCTCTGTGTGCGTCACCGCAAAGGTCTCGCCAGCGATCGCCTTGCCGGCCCCCAAACGAACCGCAAGCCCGCCGAAAGCGGCACCCATCAGCAACAATCGTCTGTTTAACATGGTCGGGATCTCCTCGCCCTGCAAAAGCTGTTTCTGCACAGAACTACGGGCGAGAGCGGTCTTTTGTTACACTCTCTGCGTTCGAACACTGAAATGTGATTTCTGCCGCCTTCGTCTGAAAAACCCGCACGCCGCCGGCCGTCTAGGACCGGCCGATTGCAAACCGACCGCTTTTCCCTCAGACTATGCTCAAGTTCCGTGGGAGGAGCCGATGCACGAACACTCAGCACACGCCGAGCATGTCTACACCTCTGCCCAGCGCGATTCCGCCGCAGCCAGTTCTCCCGTTGTCGCCTCTTGGCGGCGATGCATGACCATGCATCAGCTCGCTCCGGAAGACGAACGGGCGCCACTGCGCGTTACCGATGAGGAATTCCGGCGTGCCCGAGAACAGTCCGGTCAGCTGATCGCCAGCGCGACCGAAGAGCTCGATCGTCTCTTCACCACCGTCGGCAGGGCCGGCTGCTGCCTGCTTCTGACCGACAGGAACGGCATTGCATTGGAGCGTCGGGGTGCTGCCGGCGACGACAAGGAGTTCCAAGAACTCGGCCTGTGGACCGGCTCGGTCTGGACCGAGGCGAGCATCGGAACCAACGGCATCGGCACCGCGCTTGCCGACGAGCGTGCCGTCGCCATCTTCCGCGACCAGCATTTCTTCTGCGCCAATACCAGCCTCAGCTGCACCACAGCACCGATCCGCGATCACCGTGGCCGGGTGGCCGCAGCCCTCGATATTTCTACCTGCCGCGAAGACGTCAACGAGATGACGCTGACCATCCTGACGCAGACCGTGCGCGATGCGGCGATGCGCATCGAGCTCAACCTCTTCCGCTCGGCTTTTCCCAGCGCCCGTTTCCTGATGGTTCCCGCCGGCGTCAATTCCGCCGCCGCCCTGCTTGCCGTCGACCGGCATGACCTGGTGCTGGGAGCAACGCGCGCTGCTCGCATCGCGCTGCAGCTGGACGACAAGCGGATCGCCGCCGGCATTCCGGCGGCCGATGCCCTGCATGAGGCCGGCGTCTCGCAGCAGGAGGAGATCGTCGAAGCGGAAAAGGCGGCCCTCTTGCGGGCGCTGTCACGCACCAGCGGCAACGTCTCGCAGGCGGCTGTCGCCCTCGGCATTAGCCGCGCCACCTTGCATCGGAAGATGAAGAAGTTCGACCTGCACTGACCAGGCGCCCGAAAGTTCCACCGACGCCTTCGATCGTGACGCGAGCTGTCGCATCCGTGCGACACTGTGCGCTGCGGTATTGAAAGGCCGCCCTGTTCCCCCCGCCAAAACATGCACATTTTCCTCCCACTGGTTCGCTTCGGAACCTGGACCATCAAGGGAGGATGACATGCTTCATCAGAAAATCGTCGAATCGCCGTTCAAGCTGAAATACGGCAACTACATCGGCGGCGAATGGCGCGAGCCTGTCGGGGGCAAATACTTCGAAAACCTGACACCGGTCACCGGCGGCAAGCTCTGCGACATTCCCCGCTCCGATGAAAAGGACATCAATCTTGCGCTCGACGCCGCCCATGCGGCCAAGGAGAAATGGGGCCGCACCTCGGCTGCCGAGCGCTCCAATATCCTCATGAAGATCGCCCAGCGGATGGAGGACAAGCTGGAATTGCTCGCCCAGGCCGAGACCTGGGACAATGGCAAGCCGATCCGCGAGACCATGGCGGCAGACATTCCGCTGGCGATCGACCACTTCCGCTATTTCGCTTCCTGCATCCGCGCCCAGGAAGGCTCGATCGGCGAGATCGACCACGATACCGTCGCGTATCACTTCCACGAACCGCTCGGCGTCGTCGGCCAGATCATTCCCTGGAACTTCCCGATCCTGATGGCCACGTGGAAACTTGCTCCGGCGCTTGCCGCCGGCAACTGCGTCGTCTTGAAGCCTGCCGAACAGACCCCCGCCTCGATCCTGCTCTGGGCCGAATTGGTCGGCGATCTGCTGCCGCCCGGTGTGCTCAATATCGTCAACGGTTTTGGCATCGAGGCCGGCAAGCCGCTGGCGACCAGCGCCCGCATCGCCAAGATCGCCTTCACCGGCGAGACGACGACCGGCCGGCTGATCATGCAATATGCCAGCCAGAACCTCATTCCGGTGACGCTGGAGCTCGGCGGCAAATCGCCGAACATCTTCTTCGCCGATGTGATGGCCGAGGACGACGACTTCCTCGACAAGGCGCTCGAAGGCTTTGCGATGTTCGCTCTCAACCAGGGCGAAGTCTGCACCTGCCCCAGCCGCGCCCTCGTCCAGGAATCGATCTACGACCGCTTCATGGAAAAGGCCGTCAAGCGCGTCGAGGCGATCAAGCAGGGCAATCCGCTCGACAGCGCGACGATGATCGGCGCCCAGGCCTCGACCGAGCAGCTGGAAAAGATCCTTGCCTATCTCGACATCGGCAAGCAGGAAGGTGCGGAGGTGCTGGCCGGCGGCACGCGCAACGATCTCGGCGGCGATCTGGCGAACGGCTATTACGTCAAGCCGACGATCTTCAAGGGCCACAACAAGATGCGTGTGTTCCAGGAGGAAATTTTCGGGCCGGTTGTCTCGGTCACGACCTTCAAGGACGAAAAGGAAGCGCTCGAAATCGCCAACGACACGCTTTACGGCCTCGGCGCCGGCGTCTGGAGCCGCGACGCCAATCGCTGCTATCGGTTCGGCCGCGAGATCCAGGCCGGCCGCGTCTGGACCAACTGCTACCACGCCTACCCCGCCCATGCCGCCTTCGGCGGTTACAAACAGTCGGGCATCGGCCGCGAAACCCACAAGATGATGCTCGAGCATTACCAGCAAACTAAAAACATGCTGGTGAGCTACAGCCCGAAGGCGCTCGGCTTCTTCTGAGGCGTGGTGAGGGCGTAAAACCCTCCCAACCCCTCCCCACAAGGGGAAGGGACTTAACGTGCGGCTCTCGCCGTATTCACTGTTGAGCGCAGCACATGCATCCGGCTTGTTGTTCTGCGAGCCAAAGCGGCAGCTTAGCCCCTCCCCTTTGTGGGGAGGGGTTGGGGAGGGGCATCTCTCCCAAAACTTTGGAGGAAGACCGATGGAAGCCACCGTCAACGGCGATCCGCGAGTTCTCGCGACCGACGCAGCTCTTGACCTGATTGCTGAGATCAAGCACGATCATCCCGATATCCTCTTCCACCAGTCCGGCGGCTGTTGCGACGGCTCCTCGCCGATGTGTTATCCCGCCAATGAATTCATGGTCGGCGACAGCGACGTCAAACTCGGCGAGATCGGCGGCGTGCCGGTCTATATCAGCGCCAGCCAGTTCGAGGCGTGGAAGCATACGCAGCTCATCATCGATGTCGTTCCGGGCCGCGGCGGCATGTTCTCGCTCGATAACGGCCGCGAGAAACGCTTCCTCACCCGCTCCCGCCTCTTCGCCGGCGGCGAGGCCTGCGCCGTCCCGGATGTGACAGTCAAGGCGGTGTAGAGCATGCCGATAACTGTGCGCGGTTTTTCGGCATCATGTTATTCTAACTCTCAGGGAATTTCGGCTGTAGTATTCCCATAGTACCTTCTGCCCGTCGCTCTTTGTTAATCTCCGGCGGTTGGTTTCAAAGGAGGATACGATGCCAGCTTCAAAAATCCTAATGATCACGGGTGATTTCACCGAAGACTACGAAACCATGGTGCCGTTCCAGACGCTGCTTGCCTGCGGCTACACGGTCGACGCCGTCTGCCCCGGAAAGAACGCGGGCGAGACGGTGGCCACCGCTATTCATGATTTCGAAGGCGACCAGACCTATTCCGAAAAACGCGGTCATAATTTCGCACTGAACGCCACTTTCGATAGCGTGCGCCCCGAAGATTACGACGCCCTCGTCATCCCCGGCGGCCGTGCGCCGGAATATCTGCGCCTCAATGCAGACGTTATCAAAGCGGTCCGGCACTTCTTCGATGCCGGAAAACCCGTTGCCGCCATCTGCCATGGCGCGCAGCTGCTCGCTGCCGCAGGTGTCTTGAAGGGCCGCACCTGCTCGGCCTATCCCGCCTGCCGGCCGGAAGTCGAGCTTGCCGGCGGCACCTATGCCGATATCTCGATCACCGATGCGGTCTCGGATGGTAACCTGGTAACGGCGCCGGCCTGGCCGGCACATCCGTCGTGGCTGCGCCAGTTCATGGCCGTGCTCGATGCGGCAGCGTTGCTCGAAACCAACGCCGCCTGAGGAGGCGGCACCGGGAGGATGACATGTGCGAATTGTTTATCAAGGCGGATGCGCGGCTCTGGGAAAGCACCACTCGGTCGCTGCGCATCGACGGTATGGTCACCAGCGTCAGGCTGGAGAACTTCTTCTGGTCGAAGCTTGAGGAAGTCGCCCGGCGCGACGGCATGAATGTCGTCCAGCTGATCACCCGGCTGCATCATGAATCGATCGATGCCGGCCATGATCTTGGAAACTTCACCTCCTTCCTACGCGTCTGCTGCGCCCGCTATCTCGACCTGCAGCTCACCGGCGACATCCCGGCCGATGTCACCCGCCCGATTTCCGGCCTTGACGCGCCCGATATCCTCGATCGCGAACGGACGAAATATCACTGACGGCGGGTCCGACGAAACTGTTGAGCAATGACGGCGGAACTGCCTGAAAAGGGCAGTTCCGCAAGATCTTCGACCTGGACGCGGATGCGTGGGCTTGCGCTGCGGCGCAGCCTGGATCAACAATGCGCGCCACCAAAGCCCGCCAGGAGATGATTGCCATGAACGACCAGAAAGCCGTCATCGTCACAGGCGCCGGCGGAAACCTCGGCAGCGCCGTTGTCCGCGAGCTTGCTGCCGGCGGAGCCAAACTCGTCTGCATGAACCGGTCGAACCAGGAGCTGGAAGCCTTGGCCGGCGATCTTCCCGCCTCCGTCGAGTTTCTGTCGATCGCCGGAACGGATCTCACCGATTATGCCTCCTGCGCCGCAGCCGTCGCCCGGGCCGTCAAGCGTTTTGGCGGTGTCGGTGCCCTGGTCAACACGGTCGGCGCCTTCCAGATGGGGCCGGTCGGGCCGGATGCGCCTGCCCAATGGGAGACGATGATGAACGCGAACGCCCGGACCGCGCTGACGATCAGCGCCGCGGTTCTCCCAACGATGAAGGCATCAGGCTATGGCCGCATCGTTCATGTCGCCGCCGCACCCGGCCTGAAGGCTGGCCCCAATCAAGCCGCTTACGCTGCCTCGAAAGCCGCCGTCATCCGACTGACGGAAGCGCTCGCTGCCGAATGCCGCGACGACCGCATCACCGCCAACTGTATCCTGCCCGGAACGATCGACACGCCTGAGAACCGCGCCGCCATGCCCAATGCGAAAACGGACGGCTGGGTCACGCCGCAATCGATCGCCCGCCTCATCGCCTTCCTGATCTCGCCGGCCGCAGCCGTCGTCACCGGCGCGGCAATCCCTGCGACCGGCCGCGAATAAGGCCAGGGCTATTCCGCTTTAGACGGTTGCATGCCGCTCGGCTTGAGGTACGATTCCCCTTCATATGATGCGAGACAGCGGGCGGGGCGCGATGGTGTTGATGATCGCATTGCGGCGGTATTTGCCAGAAGGCGGGTGGTTTCGATGACGGAGGGTCCCGCATTGCGCGCCGTCGGCGCTACCAGCCTGCTGCGCAAGGAATGGTTCCTCGGCGTCAGCGTTGCGACGAGCTTCGCATTTCTTGCTTTCCAGGAGCAGCTCTTCGGGCAGCTTTCCGATCCGCTTTGGTTCACCGTCGTTTTCGGGTGGCTGTTTGCCGTCGTGCTCGGCTCCGCTCTGTCGGTCGTGCGGCACGCAGACCACTTGGCGGAGCGGCTGAAGGAGCCTTACGGCACGCTTATTCTAACCCTTGCCATCACCTCGATCGAGGTGATGGCAATATCGGCTGTCATGCTTCACGGCGAAAACAACCCCACGCTTGCGCGCGACACGCTGTTTGCCGTCGTCATGATCATTCTGAACGGCATGGTCGGTCTGTCGCTGCTGCTCGGCGCGTGGCGGCGGCCGGAACAGCAGCATAACCTGCAGGGCGCCAACGCCTATCTCGGGGTAATCGTACCGCTGGCGACCCTGAGCCTGGTCATGCCGACATTTCTCGCAGGCCCGGACGGACAGCATCCATCGGCACCGAGACAACTGATACTGGGCATCATATCGGTCGGCCTCTATGCCACGTTCCTGTCTCTTCAGGCCGGCCGCCATCGGGACTATTTCGCGGATGACAGCAACCGTCAGGCGCCTCGCAGCGAACATGTCGTTGGCCGTGGGCCGGTCTGGCCGCATGCCGTTCTGCTTGTCACCTATATGGCTCCCGTCGTCTTCCTGGTCGAACAGCTTGCGCGGCCGATCGATTACATTATCGAAACCCTGCATGCTCCAACCGCATTTGGCGGTGTGGTGATGGCTATTCTTGTCGCGACACCTGAGGCAATCAGCGCCGTGCGCGCGTCTATCGCCAACAATCTTCAGCGCTCCGTCAACATTTTCCTTGGTTCGGTATTGTCGACGATCGGGCTAACGGTGCCGGCGATGCTTGTTGTTAGCCAGCTCTACGGACACAGCGTGACGCTCGGCCTGGAGCACGGAGATCTGGTGATGCTCCTGCTCACGCTTGCCGTCAGCATCATTACCTTTGCCAGTGGCCGCACGCATCTGATGCAAGGTGCGGTCCATCTGGTGCTTTTCCTGGCCTACGTGCTGCTCATTTTCCAGCAGTGACCTCCACCCATGCGAGAATAAGAAAGTAAAAATCTCCACGCTATGCCTGTCTTCCGCTATGGTGACAGTAACGATCGCGCCACTTGCAAGCCTCGCGGTGCTTACAGGGTTGACGTGATGGGGAGCGGAACTTGAACTCACTCTTGCTTGGCGGGTTAGTCTTTGTTTTTCTATCGGCGGCAACATCGATAGGATTGGTGATGCGCAACCGCTTGCCGGATCACCACCTCAATGCCGAATCCAAGGATGTCATCAGGCTGGCGACCGCGGTGGTGGGAACGCTGTCGGCCCTGGCGCTCGGCCTTTTGATTGCATCCGCCAAGACGACATACGACAATGCCGAAGTGGAAATGAGAACGGCGGCGGCGCGGGTGCTCCTGCTTGATCGCGTCATGGCGCAATATGGGCCGGAAACCGACAAGGCACGGCAGTTGCTGCATGAGTTGATCGAGAAACGGCTGAGCCGTGGCTGGTCTGCCGAGACCACCGACGATGCGTCCGGCAAGGCGCTCGGGGAATATCAGGATATCGAGGCGGTTCAGGGCGATCTTCGATCCCTCTCGCCGAGGGATGCCGTACAGCGTAGTCTTCAAACACGGGCGCTGGATGTGAGCGGGATGGTGGCCGAGACCCACTGGCTGCTGGTCGAATCCGGCAAAGAGGGTTTGCCCTGGGCCTTCCTCGCCGTTCTCGTCTGCTGGCTCTCGCTGCTATTTGCGACCTTCGGGCTGCAGGCGCCGGCCAACCCGACGGTGCTGTCAATTCTGCTCGTTTGCGCCCTGTCCGTCGCGGGTGCGATCTTTTTGGTGACGGATATGGCCAATCCCTATGTCGGGCTGATCCATGTTTCGGATGCACCCTTGCAGTCGGCCATCGAGCGGCTCGGAAAACCATAGCCACTTTGTGCCCGCAAACGGCGAACTCCGACTGAATTCAATTGGGATCGGCAGCTATTGCAATTTGCATCAATGCCGCGACATAATATCGCATGCCCGGAACTTTTCGGAGAAGGGTCGTCTCCGCCGAGGCACGCATGAAGACTGGGGCTCGTAAACATCGGGGCGGCGGCAATGCGTGTGAGATTGGATCAGGGTCTGCACCTCTTGGCGTTGCTCGCCGGCATAACAATTCTTGCCGGCTGCGAGGAAAGCGGCAACACCTATGTTCCTCCGCCGCCACCTCCGGTTCGGGTCGCACAGCCGGTCCAGCAGCCGGTGACGCTCTATTTCGAACTCACCGGCAATACGGCCCCACTCAATGCCGTCGATATCGAGGCGCGCGTCCAGGGCTATATCCAGTCCATCGACTACCAAGATGGCATGATGGTGAAGAAGGGCGCCAAGCTTTTCGGCATCGAGCGCGACACCTATCAGGCGCAACTGGATCAGGCAAAGGCATCGCTCGCCTCGCAGCAGGCCTCCCAGGTCGGCGCAAAGCAGGAATATGACCGGCAGCTCAATCTCATGAAGCAACAGGTCACCACCCAGACCGCAGTCGACAGCGCCAAGGCGACCCTC
Source organism: Rhizobium sp. 268 (assembly GCF_036571585.1). Classification (NCBI taxonomy): domain Bacteria; kingdom Pseudomonadati; phylum Pseudomonadota; class Alphaproteobacteria; order Hyphomicrobiales; family Rhizobiaceae; genus Rhizobium; species Rhizobium sp. 268. The sequence goes on from NZ_JAPPSO010000031.1 coordinate 22,820, forward strand.
GACGAGGCGAATGCTTCCATCCTCAACGCCCAAGCCAATGTCGAACTCGCGACGATCAATCTCGGCTATACCGAGGTGCTCGCTCCTTTCGACGGCATCGTCACCGATCATCTCGTCGATATCGGCACGCTGGTCGGCGTGTCCGGCCCCACCAAACTCGCCAGCATCGTCCAGACCGATCCGCTGTATGCCTATTTCAACGTCAGCGAAACGCAGGTGCTGATGATCAAGGAAACCCTGGCAAAGCAGGGACATACCTTCAGGCAGACGGACCTCCCGAGCATACCGGCGGAAATCGGTCTGCAGACGGAGGAAGGTTACCCGCACAAGGGGCATCTCGACTACGTATCGCCTCAGCTCGACGCCTCCACAGGCACGCTCCAGGTCCGGGCCCTGTTCGACAACAAGGATCACGCCATGCTGCCCGGCCTCTTCGTGCGCGTTCGGGTGCCGGTCGGCCACAACGACAAGGCTCTGCTGGTGCGCGACGATACGATCGGAACGAACCAGCTCGGCAGCTACGTGCTCGTTCTCGGCAAAGACGACGTCGTCGAGCAGAAGCAGGTCAAGACCGGCCAGCGTGAAGGTGCGCTCCGGGTCATTCAATCCGGCCTCGATCCGGCCGACTGGGTGGTGACTCAAGGGATCCAGCAGGCCATTCCCGGCAGCAAGGTCACGCCCGAGAAAATCGAAATGAACCCGACGGCCAATGCCGCCGGTGATGCCAAGGCCAACTCCATCACGCAATGAATTCGCCACCACGCTTCATCTGAACGTCTGAGGACAACAGCATGATCTCGCGTTTCTTCATTGAGCGACCGGTACTCGCCAACGTCCTGGCATTGGTCTTCGTGCTCGTCGGCGCGGTCGCGCTCTACCAGCTGCCGGTGGCGCAATATCCGAATGTCGTCCCGCCGACGGTGCAGGTGACGACACGCTTTCCCGGCGCCAGCGCGCAGACCCTCGTCGACACGGTCGCGCTGCCGATCGAGCAGCAGGTCAACGGCGTGCAGAATATGCTCTATATGCAGTCGACCAGCGCCAGCGACGGCACCTATTCGCTGATCGTCACCTTTGCCATTGGAACGGATCCAGATCAGGCCCAGGTTCTGGTACAGAACCGCGTGGCGATCGCAATGTCTTCGCTTCCCGAAGCGGTGCAGCTTCAAGGCGTGACGACGCAGAAAAAATCGACGGCGATCCTCGGCTTCGTTAGCCTGACCTCATCAGACAGCCGCTATGACAGCCTGTTCCTGTCGAACTACGCGGTCATCAATCTGCAGAACGAACTCGCCCGCCTGCCGGGCGTCGGCAATGTGACGGTGTTCGGCGCCGGCCAATATGCCATGCGGATCTGGATGGATCCGAACCTGCTGCAGGCGCGCGGCCTGACGCCGCAGGATGTTGTCAGTGTCGTGCAGCAGCAGAGCCAGGAGGTCGCCGCCGGCCAGATCGGCATTCCGCCGGTGCCGAAAGGGCAGATCTTTCAATACACGCTGAATGTGAATGGCCGGCTGAACGAGGCCGCCGACTACGAGAATATCGTCGTCAAGGTCGAAAGCGGACAGGGCGGCCGCATCACGCGCGTCCGCGATATCGGCCGCGTCGAGCTCGGCGCCCAGACTTACAGCCAATCCTTCATGCAGAACGGCCGGCCGGCGGCCGGCATCGGCATTTTCCAATTGCCGGAAGCGAACGCCATTGCCGTGGCGCAGGCGGTACGCGCAAAGATGGATGCGCTCTCGAAGAGCTTCCCGCCTGGCCTCGAATATCATCTGCCGTTCGACACGACGAAATTCGTCGAGGCCTCCATCGACGAGGTTTACGTCACCCTGATCGAGGCCGGGGTTCTCGTTCTCATCGTCATTCTGGCCTTCCTACAGGATTGGCGGGCGATGCTCGTGCCGGCGACCACCGTTCCGGTCACCATCATCGGCGCCTTCGCGGCCATGGCGGCCTTGGGCTTCACCGTCAACCTGTCGACGCTGTTTGCCATCGTTCTTGCCATCGGCATTGTCGTCGATGATGCCATCGTCATCGTCGAAGGTGTGGCACGGCACATCGAGGCCGGAATGTCAGGCCGAAAGGCCGCCGAAAAGGCGATGGAGGAATTGCTTGGTCCGGTCATCGGCATCACGCTGGTACTGATGGCCGTTTTCATTCCGGCCGCCTTCCTGCCTGGCCTGACCGGCCAGCTCTATCGGCAGTTCGCCCTCGTCATTGCCGCGACCGCGCTGATCAGCGCCGTCAACGCCGTCACGCTGAAACCGACACAATGCGCTCTTTGGCTGCGCCCGCCGGTTCCGCCGGAGAAACGTAACGCCCTCTATCGCGGCTTCAACAAGGGCTATGATTGGGGAGAACGGCATTATGCCGGGCTGATCGGATCGATGACCCGTCACAGCGGTATCATGGCCATCGCAGCGCTCGCGCTGATCGGCGTCGCCGTCTGGGGGCTCTCCCGTCTGCCGACCGCCTTCCTGCCTGTCGAGGATCAAGGCTACGTGCTGATCAGTGCGCAACTGCCCGATGGCGCCTCGAAGGAACGCACCGATGTCGTCATGGAAGAGGTCGGCAAGATCGCCGAAGCCACGCCTGGCGTCGATCAGGTGCTGACCATCAGCGGCCTTTCCGTTCTCGACAACAGTGCCAGCCTGCAGAATGCCGGCGTCGCCTATGTCGTTCTGAAAGATTGGGACGAGCGCGGCAAGCAGAAGGGACAGGACCTGTTGTCGATCTACCAGCATTTGAACGAGGCACTGCAGCATGTGCTGAGCGCCAAAACGCTGGTGGTCGTGCCGCCGCCGATCCAGGGCGTCGGCAATGCCAACGGCTTTACCATGCAGGTCGAGCTCCGCAATGGCGTAGCCGACTATCCGCTGCTGCAATCGCTTGCCGACACGATTGTCAGGAACGGCAATGCCCAATCATCGTTGCAGAGGTTAAGCACGCCTTTCCGTTCGAACGTGCCGCAGCTTGCGGTCTCGGTCGATCGCATCAAGGCGGAAACGCTGGGCATTACCGTGGGCCAGGTCTTCTCCGCTCTCTCCGGCTATGTCGGATCGAGCTATGTCACCCAGTTCAACAAATTCGGCCGCACCTTCCAGGTCTATGCGCAAGCCGCTTCCGATTTCCGTGTCAGCCCTGACGATATCCGCAATCTGAAGGTCAAGGCCGGTGACGGGACGATGGTGCCGCTCGGCACGGTCGTCGATGTCACCTCGACGCAAGGTCCCTCGCTGATCAGCCTCTACAATCTCTATCCCACCGCCACGATCGTCGGTGGACCGGCCGCCGGTTTCAGCTCCGGCCAGTCGCTCGAGGTCATGGAGCAGATCGCCGATCATACATTGCCGACGGGAACCGGTTTCGAATGGACGGCGCTCTCCTATCAGGAGAAGGCTGTCGGCGGGCAGATCTACTTCATCTTCGCGCTCGCCATGCTGCTCGTCTATTTCGTGCTCGCCGGCCAATATGAAAGCTGGATCCTGCCGCTGGCGGTCATCCTGGCCGTGCCGCTCGCCCTGCTCGGCACGGTGGCGGCACTGATGGCGGCGGGTGTGGCCAATAATCTCTATACGCAGATCGGCCTTATCCTGTTGATTGCGCTGGCAGCCAAGAATGCCATTCTCATTGTCGAATATGCTCGGGAAAAACGGGCGGAAGGTATGGAAATCCTCGACGCGGCCGTCGAGGCCGCCCGCCTGCGTTTCCGGCCGATCCTGATGACATCCTTCGCCTTTATCCTCGGTGTGCTGCCGCTTGTGCTGGCGACGGGCGCCGGCGCATCAGCGCGCAAATCGATCGGCATATCGGTCTTCAGCGGCATGATCGCCTCGACCTGCCTCGCCATCCTCTTCGTTCCCTCGTTCTACGTGCTGCTGCAGCGCCTCGAGGAATACTGGAAGCGGCGCAGAGCGCCCGCAAACACGGCCGCGAGCGTGGAGGAAGCGGAGATATCGAACGTCGGGTGAGGCGATCGCAGCAATTATTGTACGATCACCTGCACATAGACGTTGCCGCTCTTGGCGTAATAATAACCGCCGCAGCGATAATAATAGCCGCCGTAATAGGGACCATAGCGGCAACCCGCCGGAAGCACGGCGATGGTTGTCGTCGTGCGTGTGACGACCCGCCGCGTCGTCCGGCGGGCCACACCAGCATAGGAGAGCGGCGTCAGCGGCCTGCCAATGACTGCACCCGCCGGTGTGGCAAAGCCGATCGACAGCGACATGGATCCCTGCTCCTCGATGTGAAAGCCGGTGAATGTCAGAACGCCGGCAAGGCCGAGGGCGAAGAACAGCTTCCTATAGGTCATTTTACCTCTCCCATATCGGCAGCCTCAGGCAGCTCGTCGAGCGACTGCAGCTCACTAAGATCGACCGTCTTTGCGCTGGCTGGAACCTCAATCGTGTAGGAAACGGCCGCGACATCCGCTCCGCTTTTGAAATCGCTGATTTCGAGCGTGTATTGCGGCGCCTGGACGACGTGTTTGCTGGTGATGACGTAACGGCGGGGTATCGGTTGCGGGCCGCTCTGTATCCAGATCTGCCAATCGATCTCAGGCGTCCGGAAGGCCAGATATTCGCATTCGACCCCATCCACGAACGCGCTGGAAATATGCTTGGCCTCCGTCACATCGGACATGAGTTCGTCATAGACATTGGAGGATAAAAGATCGGCGCCCGGCGCTTCGACGCCTGCGGTCATCAGCCTGTCGATCAGATCATCGAGCGAACCTTTGCCATCGATCTTGGCATAGGCGTCGAGGTTCTTGCCATGAACCGTCAGCGACGAACCGTCGAAACTCACGTCGAGGTCAGCAAAGCCGCCGGTCCTCGTGACGCGCAGCTTGTCGGGACGAGTCAGGTTGGCTGTGCCCGAACTGACGAACTGGAGTTTCTCGAAGGCGGGCGTCACTGCTTCGAGCGACGATTGGTATGTGAAGGAGATCGTCTTCTGCGCCGTTAGAAAATCGGACATCGTCTTCAGGAGAGCCTTCGCATCATCCGCCCACGCGCTCGTCGGCGGTGCGAGGCTGGCGGCAAGTGAGGCATAGAGGAGGATCCGCTTCAATCGCGGGAAAGAGAAAGTCGATGACATGGCAATGCCTTTCGTTCGTGTCGTCATTGATTTCATCGAATTGCGAATGGGCGACTGCCGAATCTTCCGCAGCCGGACATGACATGTGAGAGATGCAATGCAGGCGGGCAAACGGGCGCTTGCCGGCCTTCGCAGGATCGCGCACCAAATTTTTCGCTGGAGCGCGACGACCTCTTTCTGAGAGCAAGGCTCGAACGGGCGCTACAATCCCGAAGTCAGCACGCGATGGCACGCTGGTGATACGCGCTGCAGATTGTCGCGCAGGCAGGCAATGCCCCGCCCTCCCCCTAAAGGCACCATGCGGCACAAGGCCCGGAAGTCTGCTCCGCAGGTTTCCCGCAGGATCATCACTTCCTCACGCGGGGAGAAGGCTGGCATTGCCCGAGGGGCCGGCGTGATCGCGCCGGTGGCAGCCGCATCCCCAGCCGTAGGCGCCCCCGATCCCCCCAATGCCGCAACGGCTTGCTGACATGGCGCCGATAAAGCGGCATTATGCTGTTGCAAGCAGCTGAGGGCCGCCGCACCGCCCGGCGTGACACCGGAACATTGCGCCATGAAATCGCGCTGACAGGCCGATTTGACCGCATTGCGCTGCGCCAGAGTCGGCTGGTGCGCCGGGGTGGCGGTTGCAGGCGCCGGGGTGGCCGTCGCGGTATTTGCAGGTGCCGCCGGCGCAGGTTCCGCAGATGTCGACTTGGGCTTGACGTTCACCGCCGACACCGCTTTCCGGCAGCCTTCCGAAAGCGTAGCGCTATGCTGCTGCAGGCAGGTGAGCGCCTCGATCCCTCCTGGCGTCACCCCCGAACATTTCGCCATGAAATCGGAGCGGCACTCTGCCTTGATCGCATCGCGCTGCTCCTCGGTCGGCGCTTGCGCTGACGCAAACCCTGCGAAGAATACCAGTGCACTGAACGCAGACAACGCGGAGATTGCCGATAGAAGACGATGCCTCCGATGCGGAGACGTGAGTAGAGAAGGCCCCCATTTTATCATAATTCCCCCCTATAAATCCCTGATCTACTTCATCAAATCGAACTTCCCTCTGAATAGAATAATAGGCGCCGCCGAATGGACGGACGTTTTTCTCTACCGTAAAATATAAGATGCGCCTAATCTAGGTATATTAGAATATTATCCATTTAGCAACTATCTAGTCGTCGCTTGAAAGCAGCCCGCAACTCGTCGAAATAACGTGTTGCCTTACCCAATACGCAAAAACCCGCCGCTGGGCGGGTTTTTGCGTATTGGCAATTGGGAAAGATTGGTTGCTGGGGGCAGGATTTGGTAGTCTGTCTCTCTTCGTCGGCTTTGCCTCCTTGCAGGCCTCTGACAGGGTAATCATTCGCTGAGGGCCGCAAGTTAGGCTGCTTGGCCTTGCAGGCTCGGCCACCGCCAGTTCCACAGCAGCAGTTGCCCAAACCTAGTGATCGGGGTGTCGGCGATGCGGGCAAGCACGTCGGCAAGCCAGGCCTGCGGATCGATATCACTAAGCTTGGCGCTGATGGTTAGCCTAGCCATGAAGGCAGCGAGATCGGCACCACGGTCGCCGGCGAACAGCCATGACTTTCTGCCGAGAGCGCAGCCATGTATCTCTACGCGAGTTAACAGGCTCCCGCGAATACATCCAGCCGTCATGCCGCAGCCTCGTAACCTCTTGAAGCCGAGTTCTTGGGGCCTTCCAGCCGAAAGCGTGCAATCATGTCGGTAAGTGCAAGCGCCTCGGACGACAGCTGTCGGGTGGCAGCATTCGTCTCTTCCACCATCGCCGCATTTTGCTGCGTCATACGGTCAATATCGTTTACCGATGCGTTGATCGAATGGAGTGTCGTTGCCTGGTCGCGGCTTGACGAGGCCATAAGCTCGATATGCCCGACAATGTGGACGATCTCGCTGGAAATCTCTATCAGCGCATCGCCGGTACGGCCGACGAACTCGGAGCCGGACGCAACCTCGCGGACGGAATTGTTGATGAGTTCGCCGATTTCCTTGGCCGCGCGCGCCGATCGCTGCGCCAGCTCCCGCACTTCCTGCGCCACGACAGCGAAGCCCTTGCCGGCCTCACCCGCTCTTGCGGCTTCGACTCCCGCGTTTAAGGCCAAAAGGTTGGTCTGGAAGGCGATAGAGTCGATGGCGCTGACAATCTGAACGATCTTGCCGGAGGCGTCCTCAATTCGTCCCATGGCCGAGACCGCGTTTTGGACAACTGAAGCGGAGGCGTCTGCACCCTGTTTGGCGCGTTGCACAAGTGCAAGCGCTGCTGCCGCCCGCCCTGAAGAGGTGTTGACGGCAGAAGAAATCTCCTCCACAGCCGCTGCGGTTTCCTCAAGTGCGGCCGCCTGCTTTTCCGTTCGGCTGGCCAGGTCATCAACGGCTTCCGCCATCTGGCGGCCATTGTCGCTGATGAGGGAAGACGTCTCGCGGATATCGCAGAGCGTTTCCCTGAGACCCGCGATCGACATGTTGAAATCGGTGCGGATCCGGTCGAGTTCGGAGGCAAAGGGCGTATCGATCGAAAAATTCAACTCCCCGCGCGACAGCCGCGTGAGACCCTCTGCAAGCGCCTCGATTACGGCGTCAACCTGGGCCTTGGCGCTGCGTCGCTCGAGTTCGTTGCGGGCGCGCTCAGATTCCGCATCGCTACGAGCGATCTCGGCCTGGTGTTCCATTTCGACGTTCGATAGCGCATTTTGTTTGAAGACGGAAAGCGCACGGGCCATTTCCCCGATTTCGTCGCCTCGTGCCTCGCCGGTGATTGTGGTATCGAGCCTTCCCTCTGCGATCTTGCGCATCGCTGCGGTAATCTGGGTGATCGGTCCCTTCAGGGTGACGACCAGCGCGGCACCCGCGGTCATAGCAATCAGGATGCCGATGACAATCGCGCCGCCAGATATCCTATTGGCCTCTTGACGATCCTGCCCAGCATTTTGCCTCTGCGTCTCGGCGAATTGAGCAAGCAGGTTCCAGGTGTTATCGATCTGCCCCGCAGCGCTGTCGAACTCAGCCAGCTTGCGCGCCGCACCTTCGGAGAGCGCTGCCGCGTTCGCCGCGAGCAGATCGAGGACGGGCTGAGCCTTCTTCGGAATTTCGCCAAAGACGGGATCATCGTTCACCACGCCGGCGAGACGGCCGAGCTCGGTCTGATACATGTAGATCGACTGCTGGACTTTCTTCACTCGCGCATCGTCTGGATTGCCGGCGAGTTCGGCGAAGCCGACGCGAATCTCGTTATTGCTGTTAACGATGGCGCGCAGCGCGTTGCCGACATTCGTCGCCTGCGAGATATCCTTGTCCGACGCGGCAAGCGCAAGCACGGAGGTCCGCATCAGATCGTCGCCAATCGTCTTGAGACTGTCGCCAGTTGCAGCAAGATTGGCGACGGCGGTATCCGTTGCTGGGACATCCAACGTGTCAGGCGGCACTTTCGAAGCGTTGGCGATGGCATCCACTGCAGCGGCATACTGCGCGGCAAGGGCTTGTTTGTCGGTCGCGACAGCAGACGAAAGCTGCTCCTTTGCCTTTAGCAATTCGGACGCATATTTGGCTAGCAGGCTAACTTTATCAGCCGGCGTCGTCGCATTCGTATAGTCATTGCGAAGTTTTGTCGCGACACTGGCGGCGGCGCTGATGGAGACGGAATTGCTCAGGCCGCTCTTGTTAGCATTTTCCATCTTTTTTGCACTGGCCATCAGCATGAACGAGCGCTTGCCAACCTGCCCTTGCAGGTCAAGAAGTGCCGCGGAAGCAGCGTCCACATCACTGAGAATTTTCTGCTGTCCCGTTTCGATTTGCCAGATCGCTTCGATCTTTTGCGGGATGATTTGCGACTGATCAAGCGCCCGGTCAAGAAGCCCCACATCGGTCGTCGGCCTTAGCCTCTCGATCGTCTGCTTCAGGTTTGCCAGTTGCTCTCGGGCGTCCGTAAGCGCGGTATCACGGGCTTCCTGCGACGGCTTCATCAGAAAGCCGGTCATGCTGGAAGAAACATGTTTGAACCCGTTCAGGGACTGCAAAACATGGTTGGAGATCTCCATCCGTCCCTCGAGAAGGCTGGACGCGTAGTACCCGGTCAGTCCCACTGCGCATAGGCTAATGACGAATGGCGCCAAAAGTACGAGCACTTTCGTCTGAATGCGAACCCGCGACATCAAACCATTTACCACGACTGCATCCCCACCACCGATTGGAGCTAAGCTGTCATTTTTTGCTTAAGAACCGATAAATGGGTTGATCCGAGGGTTATGCACGCCTCATCTGTCGCGGCGAGGACGTGGTTCAGACACTCGAAGCGGTGTAGGCGGATCGGCTATTCATTGTCGCTTGGCCTTGTTGCGGCCCCCTGCTGAGGTTGACCTTGCCCCCAAGTTTTATCCAGTTTTGAGTTCGCTCCAGCGGTTTTTGGTTGCTGTATTTGGGGCGGTAGCGGCGGGTTGCGGTGCGGAGCCATTTCGGCTGCGCAGCACCGCATCACGTCGCGGATTGATGGTCTGAGCGAACTCGGCGGGCGTCAGCCAGCCAAGGCCGGAGTGCGGTCGATGATCGTTGTAATCGCTGCGCCAGTTTGAAAGCGCTGATCGAGCGTGGGTCAATGACGAGAAGAGCGTTTCATTCAAGAGCTCGTCGCGCAGCCGACCATTGAAGCTTTCGATGAAGGCGTTCTGGATCGGTTTGCCTGGTGCGATGTAGTGCCAATCGACTTTGGTCCGGTCGGCCCATTGCAGGATCGCGTTGCTGGTGAACTCGCTGCCATTGTCACTGACGATCATCCTGGGTTTGCCACGTCTCTCGATGATCCGGTCCAACTCACGGGCAACCCGAAGGCCGGAAAGGGACGTATCCGCAACGAGAGCCAGGCATTCTCTGGTGCAATCGTCGACGACCGTAAGCACCCGGAACCTGCGTCCATCGGTGAGTTGATCCGACACGAAGTCCAGTGACCAGCGATCATTGGCGGCAAGCGGGATCAGCATCGGTGCTCGTGTGCCTATCGCTCGCTTTCGGCCGCCACGCTTGCGCACCGTCAGCTTCTCCTCGCGATAGAGCCGGAAGAGCTTCTTGTGGTTCACAAGGTGTCCCTTGCGCCTGAGCAGCACATGAAGGCGTCGATAGCCGAAGCGGCGGCGTTCGTGCGCCAACGCCTTCATGCGCTCGCGAAGGCCCTGATCGTCGCTGCGTTTAGTGTCATAGCGGATCGTCATCCGGCAAAAACCGATGGCTTTACACGCCCGTCGTTCGCTCATCCCACGTTGGTTCATGAGATGTGCGACAGCTTTCCGCTGGGCTGCGGGCGTCACCACTTCTTTCCCAAAAGGTCTTTCAAAGCGGCATTGTCGAGCATGGCATCCGCCAGAAGCCGCTTCAGCTTCGTGTTCTCGTCCTCCAGCGTCTTCAGCCGCTTGGCCTCGGACACCTCCATGCCGCCAAACTTGGCTTTCCATTTATAGATGCTGGCATCGCTGACACCGTGCTTGCGGCAAAGCTCCGCGACCGGCGTGCCCGCCTCGTGCTCCTTCAGAATGCCGATGATCTGTTCGTCCGTGAAACGGTTGCGCTTCATTCTCTGGTCCTCTCAATGGGCCAGAGCTTACTTCAAAATGGATTATTTCAACGGGGCAAGGTCAAGGTGTTAACTCCTCGGGTCCGGAAACGCAAAAAAGCCCCTGCATGAGAGGGGCTTTGGAGTATCGAAGGGAAAGGATTGGTTGCGGGGGCAGGATTTGAACCTGCGGCCTTCAGGTTATGAGCCTGACGAGCTACCGGGCTGC
>NZ_JAPPSO010000032.1:0-32847 GCF_036571585.1 Rhizobium sp. 268
ATCGGCTCGAAGCTTTCGATGCATGGAAAATTGCGGCCTGTGTCGCCTGAATATCCACGAGCCGCTGGCATTTCCAGCCAGAGAAACTTAACGTGACAACACCACCTGAGCGCATCAACGGCGATCTGGCTTGGGAAAGGCAACAACTTTGCTGTTGTCGGATGGGATCGGGCCGGCGGTGTCGAGTACGTGGGCGCCGGTGAGCTTCAGCAGTGTCGGGGAGACATTCCATTGCCGGTCATCCTCGGCATGCACCGTCACCGTCTTCTTGTTGCGACGAATGACGACACCACGGACCGGGACACCGCCAGGGCCTTCGAACATCACGCCGATTCCGACCCTGATATCCTGCAGGGCTGCCGCGGTTCTTTGGTGATGCAGAAACTGCAGACGCTCGACGATGCGGGCGTTGAGTTCGATGAGGGTTGCCTCGTCCAGGCTGTCGATATCGATTTGCCGCATGCGCGTCGCCCTACCCTCCTGTTCATCCCAAAGGCCACCATGCCAATCTTCGCACCCGCAGGCAATGTCGTTCAAGAATTTGCCCGCTATCAGGCACTGCCACCAAATCAGCCCCGGTTACCCCGCAGGGTACGTGGGGCAAAATCCATGGCGGCGTTTTGGTGAGCGGTCATAGAAGTGTGCATAACCGCGCGCTTTGAGAAGTGATTGCTAGTCTGGGGATTCTCAAGCCGGGGCAAATCATGATTCGATTCTGCCATGAAGAAACGGCTCCCCTCCCCCGAGCATGCCGACACGCTTTCACTGAATGCGTTGCGCGGATTGGTGACGGGTCTTCTGGAACGGTCGCAGCAGGCAGAAGCCCGGCTTGCGAAGCTTGAGGCCGACAACATCCAGCTGCGGGAGGAAAACGCCGCCCTTCGGCTGGAGAATACCCGCCTGAAACTCGAGAACCAGCTGTTGCGCGACGAGATCGCCCGGCTGAAAAATCTGCCGCCGCGCCCGCCGTTTCGCGCCTCCGGCATGGAGAGGGCAACGGAGGCCTCTCCAGCAAACCATGTGGCCGGCAGGAAAAAGCCGCGGGGTCCGAAGCTGGATGTGGATCGGGTCAGCCGGCAGGAGATCCTGCGCATCGATGCTCCGTCCGGCTCGCGCTTCAAGGGATATAGAAGCGTCTACGTCCGAGACCTGGTGCTCAAGGCGGAACTCGTGCACTACCGCCGTGAATGCTGGGTGACACCGGATGGAAAGACGGTTCTCGCTCCCTTGCCGGCCGGGATCATAGGTGGCTATGGCGCCAACCTCCGGCGGCTTTGCCTGATGCTGCACGCACAAGGACAGGTGACGACGCAGCGGTTGACGACATTGCTGAACGATGTCGGGATCGCCATCTCCAAGCGTCAGATAGTGCGGCTTCTCACCAGGCAGCTGGAGGGCTTCGTCGCCGAGGATGCCGCACTGCTGCATGCCGGTCTCGTGGCGTCGCCTTATGTGACGGTTGACGACACCGGCGCGCGGCATTCCCATAATAACTATTACACCACACAGATCGGCGGTGCGGATTTTACCGTCTTTCGCACCACGAAATCGAAGTCACGCCTGAACTTTCTGTCCCTGCTGCGCGGCGGCTATCAGGATTATGTGCTGGGTGACGCCGCATTCGATTATCTGAAAGAACGTCGCGGCAATCCGCCCGTAGTCCATGGGCTTCGGACGTTTGAGCCGCAACACTTCTGCAACCAGGTACCGTTCATCGCGCCTCTGGCTGACAAAGGTGTCGATATTCTCAACCGCCAGGAGATCGGCACCCTTGCCGAAGCAGGGCTTTGGGGCTCCATCCGCCATCACGGCCTGATGGCAAATACGGTGATCGTGTCCGACGATGCCGGACAGTTCCGTGTCGGCAATCATGCACTGTGTTGGGTCCATACTGAGCGCCTTCTGCAAAAGCTGATGCCGACCACTGCAAAGGAGGAGCGGCTGGTCACGATGGTCCGAGATCTCGTCTGGCGTTTCTATAAAGCGCTGAAAGCCTACCAGCAGTGCCCTTCCCCCCAGTCCGCTCCCGCATTCCGACGACGGTTCGATAGGATCTTCACACTACGTACGGGTTATGAAGCACTCGACACGCTTCTCGAGCGACTGCATCGCAGGAAGAACGAGCTGCTAAAGGTGCTCGAGTATCCCGGCATCCCGCTCCACACCAATGCCTCCGAAAATGCCTTACGGACGTTTGTCACGAAGCGGAAGATCTCCGGTGGCACAATGAGCCAGGATGGCCGTGTTGCGCGCGATGTCATGCTCGGCCTGATGAAGACCTGCCAAAAGCTCGGCCTTTCCTTCTACCATTATCTCGGTGACCGGCTTGGGATCGGCAGTGAAGATCACCCCATCCCGTCTCTCCCGGCCACCATCCTTGCCCGGCCTTAAACGCTGGAGCCACCAACGGTCATCAGCGCTCGACGCTTCTGCCTGCCAAACCGGCAGCGCCATCGAATCTGCCCCACTTACCCCGCAGGATGCCGAGATTGGCAATTTGGCGAGATCGTAAGACATTGAAAATATAGTAAAACCGTCATTAACCAGAAGCGATATGGATGCTAGCTTCCGTCATCGCTCGGGATTTCCTGCGACATTTTCACCAACGATAAGTACTGGTTATCGATGGTAGATTGATTTTGCCCCGCAAATCAGGAAGGATCGGTGCAAATCGCGGTCCAGGAGGCCGCCGAAACAGTTTTTTGGAGCGTCCGTGACCAAACTCAAAACATCACTGACCGCCGTCGAGCGTCGCGCCGAGGAGCTCGACACGATCGCCGCCGTGCTGCCGCTGGAACGCCGCGACGAACTCGCCGAGCTGCTCACCGACCACGACGTCGAGACGCTGCGCCATCTCGTCAACCAGGGCATGGGCGACAACACATTGCGGGCCCTGACCTCCGATCTCGCTTACCTCGAAGCCTGGGGATTGGCGGCGACCGGGCGCTCCCTTCCCTGGCCGGCGCCCGAAGCACTGCTGTTGAAATTCGTCGCCCATCACCTCTGGGACCCGCAACACCGCGAGACCGATGCCGATCACGGCATGCCGGCCGATGTCGACCAAAACCTTCGAAGCCAGGGGTTTCTCAAGTCCGTCGGCCCGCACGCGCCAGCCACCGTGCGCCGGCGGCTGGCCAACTGGTCGACGCTGAGCAAATGGCGCGGTTTTGACGGCGCCTTCGCCTCGCCTGCCCTTAAATCAGCCATCCGCCTGGCCGTGCGCGCGGTCCCCCGGACCCGGCGGCGCAAGAGCGCGAAAGCCGTGACCGGCGATATTTTGGCAATGCTTCTCGCCACCTGCGCAACCGACAGCCTGCGTGATGTCAGGGATCGCGCCATCCTGATGGTCGCGTTTGCCTCCGGTGGTCGCCGGCGCAGCGAGATCGCTGGACTGCGCCGCGAGCAGCTGACCGTCGAGCCGCCGATCGAGGTGCCCGACGGGCCTCCCCTCCCCTCTCTCGCCATCCATCTCGGCCGTACCAAAACCACCACCGGCGAGCAGGACGATATCGTCTATCTGACCGGTCGGCCGGTAGAGGCGCTCATCGCCTGGCTGCAGGCTGCGAAGATCGACAATGGCAGTGTGTTTCGGGCGATCGGGCGATGGGGGACTGTTTCGCGACGGGCGATCGATCCGCAGTCGGTCAACGCGATCATCAAGCAGCGGGTGGAACTGGCTGGATTAGACCGTGGGGAGTTTTCCGCACACGGGCTACGATCTGGATATCTGACCGAGGCGGCAAACCGTGGCATCCCCCTGCCCGAGGCGATGGAGCAGTCCCGCCACCGCTCAATTCAACAAGCGTCAGGTTACTACAACAACGCGATACGTCGAAGCGGGCGGGCTGCTCAAATGGTGTGATATATGACGTTCGTATGCGACGCGCGGATGCAGCGCTCTTCTGTCACGGAGGAAGGTGGCCGCTGATCGCCCAGCATCCCATGCCGAGGCGGGGAATTTCGCGGCCGTCCCAGACAGTCACCAGCGCTTCACGCCGCGCTCAATTCCTGACATATTTGCAGAGAGACAGCCAACCGTCATGGATATCGCGTCTTGAACTTGGAAACACGTGAAAAAAGGAACATGCGCGCACCTACCGGGTCCGTCACAGGGCTCTGCTCGGCGTCCGCCACAATGTTTGCAGTCGGAATGGCCTTTCTGGGTTACTGGGGGGTGTATGAACATGGGGCTTGGCATTCATTCGACTATTTTGTGATGGTTCTGGCTATCATCGGATTTGCAGCACTTGGGTCCGTGCCTTGGATTGTGACTACACCTGTAGCGGAGGAGGATGCAGACAAAGTCGTCGTCGCCAGGCGAGCGATGGTACTGGGGACGGCGTTAATCTGGATGGCCGTCTGTATTGCCCTATTTACCTGAATTGCCCTGCGTGACCCCATGCGACCGCAAGATGGATCCACTTGAAGCGATAAGGCCCGACCGAGCATTTCCCCCTGGGCCGCTGCCCCTCCCCGTCGCGAAGTAGGCTGCTCGTCAGTGGCCATGAAATGCGCGACATGCTCTCACTATCTTGATCACAAAACACGAGCGGAAAGGGTCATTTTCTCACGCCCAGGTCTTCCAGAACGGCGACCGGAAGCAATTAAAGCGGTGCCGCAAGAGCGCGAGAAACTCTATCTAGGTGAGCTCATGGCGTGGGCGCGACGTGGCTGCCGATGGTGTGACAATTCCGGCCTCAACACAGTTGGGACAGGGTGGTTCGGGTCCTCAAGCGCCGCGGCCATGATTGGACCGTCGAGCGCCTCCGTCGCACCGTTCATCTTATGGTCCGCGAAAAGCTCGCTGAAAAAGAACTCCTGGCCCGGTCGCCTCGCCAATGGTGATGGTTTTGGGTCGCAGCTCGGCGAAAGCAGCAGTCCCTTCATAAATCGGTGCGCAGGCTGCAAGCTACTACAACAACGCAGAACAGAAGAACGGGCGGACCGCAAGGCTGGTAATTTGAAGGAACTGACCCTCAAATCACGGTTGGTGCAAAAGTGCTGCGAGGGCAATTCAGGTCGCCCTCGTGGAACGCTGGAAGCCTACCTGGTCTACATCAACGCCAGCCACTGTAATAACGATAGCCTGAGCCGTCAAAATCGCGATAGCCGGAGTTGTCCTCATAACGCGGACCACCGCTATAACGGTAGCCCGGGTCACCGCGATAACCGACATTACCTTCATAGCGCGGGCGGCCGCTGTAGCGATAATCTGCACCATCATCATACCGCGGACGATCCCTGTCCTCGATGAGAGCACCGGCAACCAGTCCGCCAATGAGCCCAGCCGCCAGCCCACCAACGATGGCAGCACCCCTGTCGCCGTGCCGGTGCTCACGATAATCATGTGCGCTCGCGGAGCCATAGGACGTGAAGATGCTGCCGGTCGCGACCAGTGTGGCAAGTGTCGAGAGAATGATCTTTTTCATCGGCTACTCCATCAAAGCCTGTGTTGGGAGGTAAGGCTCTTTCTGGTGACTTGATGACATTAGCGTGCTGAACAGGCTGTGAATGTTGCGTTTCGCTGTCGTTCATCGACCGTTGGAGTTAGGGCGCCACGCCATCGGCCGTGGGTTAAAGATGGCGTTCCGAACGACCGGCGCGGCGAGCCGTTAGGCGCACAGCAATGTGAACGCCGCGCGACGCGCCAACTGACGCAGCCCAAACATCAAACATGTAATCCTTGCAATTGCGGAATTATCCTCCATAAATGCAAGGATGATTGAACGTCGAATATCTACAAAACTGATTGAGTTGATCGATTCGAGCCCCGCCGTTGCGCTCATTGGCCCGCGTCAGGTCGGCAAGACGACGCTGGCGCTCGCCATAGCCGAACAGCGCCCATCAATCTATCTCGACCTGGAATCGGATGCCGACCGCGCCAAACTCACCGAGCCGGAACTATATCTCAGCCAGCACAGCGACAAGCTCGTTATCCTGGATGAGGTTCACCGGCTACCAAATCTTTTTCAGAATTTGCGTGGGCTTATCGACCGGGGCCGGCGAAATGGAAGGAAGGCTGGCCATTTCCTGCTGCTCGGGTCCGCATCCATCGATCTATTGAAACAGTCGGGTGAGACGCTGGCAGGTCGCATCGCCTACCTTGAAATGGGTCCGATCGACGGCCTGGAAGTGCCAGTTGACGATCTGTATACGCTATGGGTGCGAGGCGGCTTCCCGGATAGTTTCCTAGCAGCGAGTGATCGTGAAAGCCAGCGCTGGCGGCAAGACTTTATACGAACCTATCTGGAACGAGACATTTCCTTGCTTGGTCCTCGCATTCCAGCCGAGACATTGCGGCGCTTCTGGACCATGCTCGCGCATCACCAATCCGGACTGCTAAATGCCGCGGAATTTGCGCGTTCGCTCGGCGTCGATGGCAAGACGGTCGCCTCCTATCTCGATCTCCTGGTTGATCTACTCCTCGTACGACGCCTAGAGCCCTGGCACGCGAACATTGGCAAACGCCTGGTCAAATCACCGCGGGTCTATGTTCGCGATAGCGGCATCACCCACACCCTTTTGGGACTGACCACTCAGGAGGACCTGCTCGGGCACCCGGTCGCCGGAGCAAGCTGGGAAGGGTTCGTGATCGAGACCTTGATTGCAGCAGCGCCGCCCGGAACTCAGAGCAATTTTTATCGAACGTCGGCTGGTGCCGAGATCGACCTTCTTCTAACGCCCCCGGGCGAACGACCTTGGGCTATCGAAATCAAGCGGAGCCTGACACCGAAACTCGAGAAAGGCTTCTATCTTGCATGTGAAGATCTCGACCCGGCAC
Organism: Rhizobium sp. 268; assembly: GCF_036571585.1. Taxonomy (NCBI): domain Bacteria; kingdom Pseudomonadati; phylum Pseudomonadota; class Alphaproteobacteria; order Hyphomicrobiales; family Rhizobiaceae; genus Rhizobium; species Rhizobium sp. 268. The sequence goes on from NZ_JAPPSO010000032.1 coordinate 6,782, forward strand.
GACGCATCGTCGTTTACCCTGGGCAGGAAACTTTCCCCCTAAAGCACGATGTGGAAGCAATGCCGCTAGCCTCGATAGGCAAAGCTCTGATTAGTCTTACTTAGCGAATAGATAGATGCATATCGCCTAGAGAAGCCCCCATGATCTTCGTCTTTCCCATGCCTGTGTGCCCAGGTTCTCGTCTCCCGATCAATCTGACTTGAGCGGCCGGACTTCCAGAAAAAGCCCCCTCACCTATACCTCCGGCAATGTTTCAAACGGATCGAGTGCCTGAACGCCCAAAGGCCCGAAATGGCGCATATTGCGGGTCAAGACCGTGAATCCATGCACTTTAGCCGTGGCGGCTATCGCAATGTCTTCCAAACCCGGCTGGTGGGCGCGAGCGTCATCAACAATCCGGCCAGCAGCTGCGCGCATCTCAGATCGAACGGTAACAGCTTTTGCGCGTAGAGATATTCTATGCTCTCCCACAATCTTTTAACTCCGGTGCCTTGGTGGTCGCGCCTTCCTGTTCGGCTTTGCTGTCCGACAAGCCGCTCCAGTTCCGTAATCCGCGCAAGCGCTCTCAAGAGTTCGTCGCTCGAGGAAGACTGCAGCGCGCCAGCTTCCGGTTGCGCATGGCTCGCTGCTGCGCCTCGCTGCGGACGTCCGCCTTCTCGCAACGCCGACGCTCCGCCAACTCGAAACTGCGTTTGCCACTGATAAAGGCCTTTGCGCGAAATCCCCAACTCGCGAGCAAGCTTGCTCACATTGGCGCCTGCAGCCATTCGCTGAACCACTGCCAGCTTAACCTCGCGACTGAACCGCCGCCCAGGATCGTCCGTCCTCATTAGTCCTCCTAACGGAGAACGCTTTTGTCTCAAAATCGGGGGGCACTACACACTGCAAAAGGTAACAGCTGTTACCTTTTGAGTCCCTCGTATTGAAATCGCGTGGTTCGCCCAACGCGAGCGATAAAAACATTCAGTTGATGTCCCGGCCAAACGGGTGTGTCGACCGGACCCTGCCACGGCCCTCTCCGTCCGTGGATAAGCAGCTTACGTCGGATAGAGGAGGGAAAACGAGGCGACAATAGGCACCCCCACCCGTCCATCTCTCCCGGGCGAGACGGCCTACAGCACCCACACCCGCAAGCGCCATTACCGGCCTTCCTGTGACCACTTCTGCTTGGCGGGTGCCGCACACCCCGACTGAAGTTCGGTCCCTCTAGGCAGCAATGCACAATGATCTCCAGCGGGGCACAAGCGGGACGAAACAGGTGGCATAGCTTCCTGAATGAACATTCGAAGACCTCCTTCGCCTATGCCCTCCAACACCCATGTTCTTCTTCGAGCCGAGTAGCTCCAAGGACGCGCAAAGCTTTTCACCGCCGAAAGCATGAAGCACGCAGGCAGGGAGCGAGATCGCAAACGCCAGAACCGTCGGCGCTGACTCCGTGATCGATACTGAACAATCAACGGCGACACATTCACATCGGAGGGTGTTCAAGATCGGCAGCCAGGCAGGGTCTTTCAGTGGACACGAGGAATGGCGCTAATCGGCCACGGCTTTGTCGGAAGATACTTCAGTGCAGTTGTCAGCCCTCTCCGTCGTGTTGCGGAAGCCAGATGGAACATGGCTGCATCGACGGCGGGGGCAAACGGATACCCGACGAAACGACCACTCTTTCTGCATGCGCCGCTCCATTGCCGCCCATCCGACCCAGATGGCAAGGCCACGCCCTTGAACTCGATCTATTCCTGTAGCGGCTACAACGCAAACTCGGCGCGATTGACCCGTTCCGCAAGCCCAAGGGCGGAGTAACAGCTGTTACTTTTTCGCCTATCTATTCCGCGTGTTCATCTCGCTTTCGGCAAGACCGTAAAGGCTTTTTGAGAGGTGAAGACTTCCATCGACCGCCCGGTCGACCATTGCACGGAAATAGCCCCCGGGCTTTGCAATCAGCTCCGGGTCACGCAAGGATTTTTCGAGCACGGTCGCCAAGATGGCGGACGCAGCATAACGGCCGACCCTCCCGACACCGTCTACCCATGCAGCTTCCGACAGGCCGATCATGCGCCGCATCATTTCCGCCGCCCCGACGACATCGGACCATCCGTCAAACTCCACGCTGACACATTCCTGCGCCGCGCGGCACCCAACCTGCAGCAAGCCAACCGGCACTGCAGCTAGAACGGCACCTTGGATATCACCAACCGTCTTTTCCGCCTGCCGCAATCGGGATTGCATGTCACCCGCCGCCGCTTCAGGCTTATTTTCATAAGCCATTTCGACGGCGGAGCCGTCGTCAGTGGTAATTGTGTCTCGCTCGTTAGAGCCGGTCCGTTGATTACTATCAGGAAGGTCTTTAGGGGTTGTATTAATAATAGAGGTGACGCGGATGTCACCCGCGCATGACATATTATGTTCCTGGAAGCGTTGCTCCGCGTACTCAAGAACCTCTGCGTGCAGTGATTCGAGGCCGCTGGCCTGTTCTGCCCGGCCAACGACGCCGTTGATGATTGCTTGCGCAGCACTCCTCCAGAGGCCTGCCTTTTCCGGGAACGCCTCGCAAGCGTCGATGATTGCTCTGGAAAGCCGCGTGACCGCACGACGTGCATCCTGGCTGGCCTTGAGTTCCCTCTGGTAGTTCTCGACGCTCTCCCTGATCTCCGCGAGCCGTACGCGCGCCGGCGTGAAATCAAGCCCGAAGCCGCTGGCAACCATCCCGTCATTGTCGCGGTACACGAAGCGCCGGCCGGTCGGACTGTCGCGGTAGGCGGCGATCCCAGCCTCAACGATCCTGCGCAGGCAACGCGTCACTGTGCGCTCAGAGCGCAGCGTATATTCGGCGAGCTTGGCGTTGGAGATTGCAACGATCGGTCGCCCGGCCCCTTTCCAGTCATCGGCGCGCGAGAGGCCAAGGAGAATATCCAGGACATGATAGGTCGTGCCGTCGATCCCAAGGATCGGCGCTGCCTTTTTTAACAGGAGAGAGATCTCCGACTTCGAAGTGTCCGGTATGTCGTTGGCCATCGCCATCCGCGCGCTTGCGAGAATGGCCGGACTGACGCGTCTGAACGATGCGATTGCCGTTGCTTCTGTCATGGGCTAGCTGCCCGCAACGCCTTGGCGTGCGGCTCCATCGAGATTCTTGTTGATGAAAGCCAGCAGACGGACACAGTTTTTCATTCCCGGCTGTTACGCAGGGGTTGATTGTGCCAGCGGCCCGTGACAGAATCAGTCTGTAAGAGCTGATGTCGATAGGACGCTTTCGTACTGTCGGCTAGGATTCCAAGGGTTTGCCGATTGCCGTCGGTAGGCCCTTTCCTATTTCTGAATTAGCCTACCCCATCGGCGCCTCTCCCGTTTGCTTTCGGTACTCCTCCACCAGCGCCGGAAGCCTTTCGACGAGCCAGGCCGACAGGCCGGGCACCTTGCTTTCCGGAATCGTGATAAGCGTTGAAGAACGCGAAGATTTCGCGGTGATCGTGGCGCCGCCGCCGACGTCGACCGCTTCGCCCTGGTTTCGTCTGGCCGCCTTGTTTTCGAGCGCGCTCATCAGCGCAGCGAAGCGCTGATCGCTCGTGGCAGCGGCCCATACAGCCGTCGAGGACACCTTATCAATGATCGCGTGGACGGCGGCCGGAGCCTTCCCATCCTTGAATTGGGCGGCGAGCTTTTCCCACTTGGGGCGGCCGATCGAGGGAGCCGGACCAATTCTGCCGATCAGTTCGGCGGGGACCTGTTCCGCGATTCCAATCAGCATCGAAACGTAGGTCAGCTTGCCATCTGCCCTGCCGAGCGCGGCGGCGATCGTTTCCCGCCGGAAGCCGCGCGCCTTGAGCGTCGCGGCAAAGAACGCCTGCTCGATGAAGGAGAGATTGGCGCGTTCGGTATTCTCGATACCTTGAGCGACCACCAGTTCATCGTCGGAGAGATCGCGGACGATCGCTTTCACCGGCCGTTCAAGGATCTGACAGGCGCGCAAGCGCCTGTGGCCGTACGCAACCTGAAAGTAGCCCTGCCTGTCGGGGGAGGGGCGAACAAGAATGGGAAGTCTTTGGCCGCTTTCCCGAATGCCCTCGACGAAACCGTGAAACTGCGAATCTCCCTCGATATCGAGGCGGTCCCTGACAAAGGAGGGAACGACAAGAGCGGAGTCAATTTCGACAATGGCTTCAGAGCCCCTCAATTGCAGGCGGAGGCGTTCATTCTCCTCTTCGACGGCAACGAAGGCCCGGTCCATCGATTTGACGGCTCCAGATCCGACTTTCACCGCGGGCCCAGCTGAGATTTGCTTGGCAAGCTCCACGGAATCGACATTCGCGAACAGACTTTTCATCCGACTGCAGCGTTCTTTGGCATTTGTCATGACCGCCCCCATACCGATTTGAGGTGGTTGAAGATCTCGAGATTGACCGCGTCGACGGAATTCAGGGCGCGCGTAAGCGTGTCCCGACCAACCGAACCACGCGCCATTTCGTAAAGGCTCTTCCTCTCAAGGCCGGCGCTGGCGATTGCGGTCGTGTCCACCACCGCTGGCGCCAGCACGTCCTCGCCGAACAGGGAGCGCAGAAGCGCGACGACGTTCACCTGCGGAACGTCGTTCGGATTGTGCCTGATGATGACATATCGGATGAAATCGTGTTCCAGAATACCGCCACGCTCCTCGATGACGCGCATGACATCGCTCATCATCGCCAGGAACTGGTTCATGCTGGCAACGTCGATCATCGCCGGATGAACGGTGATCAGCAGCGAGGTCGCAGCACAAAGCGCGCCCAGGGTCAGATAGCCCAGTTGCGGCGGCGCGTCGATCACGACGACATCGTAGTCTTCCTCGACGCTGTTTATGACGGCGCCGAGCCGCCGGAAGAAGATCCCGTCGCCGCGGCCGCCGCCGCTTGCGATCGCCTGCGGCGTCCTATGCTCGTATTCCATGAGCTCCAGGTTGCCCGGTACGAGATCGATTCCGTCAAAATAGGTATTGCGAATGACGTCGCGTATCGGTCGGCGGTTGTCGTCGTCATAACGAATCGCCGCATATATGGTCTCGTTGTCGCTGACATCGAACTCCGGCTGATAGCCGAACATGGCCGACAAGGATGCCTGCGGGTCAAGATCGATCGCGAGCACCCGCAGACCCGTCAGCGCAAGATAGTGGGCGAGATGAACGGTCGTCGTCGTTTTGGCCGATCCACCCTTGAAGTTCGCAACCGCGATAACCTGCAACTTCTCACCGGGACGCCGGCGCGGCAAGAAATCCAAAGCTTTCATGGGCCGCTTCACCGCCAGGTGTCGACGGATCTCATTGACCTGGGAGAGCGTGTAGGTCCTGCGGCCATTCTCCCGCCTCTCGGGCATCGCACATTCGCCGTCCAACGACATCTGTCGAAGGGTCGATTCCGCGATCCCAAGCATGGTGGCCACGTCGCGCGATTTAAACATGCGCAACGATTTCATGGCTTCCGGCGAATACAAATCGGTGCGAAGAGACTGCAACTGCGCTGACAACATCTGCGATTGGCGTGTAATCTTCGCAGCGGAGGTTTCGCTTGATGGCCTGGATGTCTTCATTTGATCCCTTTTTACGTCACGATGGTTTTAAACCGACAATCGCGATTTTTCCGTCGCTGACTGTTACAGTTATCGCATGCGTCGTCAAACGTTCTTTGGTTAATGACAAAAATGTATTGGTGACAGGCTGCCGGCAATGTGTTGCAGGCGTTCTCCATTGGGGGTGCGACCCAATGTCGGCCGACCCCATCGGCGTGCAACGCGGCGTCGCCATCAGCCCTGACCCCAAACTGCGGGTACGCCGACAGGCACTAGGGGCGCCCGTCTTAAGAATATGGAAAATATTTGCGCGACTCGCAGACTTGCGACTGGAACCAACCCGCTGCTTTCCGCAAACCAGGATTCGCAGACCCGCCCAATTCGGACCCAAATGAAGCTGATAGCACTCAAGACGATGAAATCGCGCAAGGACGCCGCGCCATTGATCCACAGTCGGTCAACGCGATCATCAAGCAGCGGCTGGCAATGGCAGGGTTGGACAGTGGGAAAGTTTTCCGCGCATGGTCTACGCTCGGGATTTCTGACCGAGGTTGCCAACCGTGGGATTCCGCTCCCCGAGGCCATGGAACAGTCGAGACACCGCTCCGTTCAGCAAGCCTCGAGTTATTACAACAATGTCACGCGGCGAAGCGGACGCGCTACGCGTATGCTCTGAAGGCTGCTTTCTGCTCTAGTGGTCAGAAATGGGTTACAGACAGCCAATTTTTGCTAACACTTTCCCCGAGAGAGATGGGGCGAGCGATGAACCGAGATTGAGTTGAAGTACGTCTACGTTGCAGCGTGACCTTTACCCCTTCAGCTCTCCTTGCAAAGAGGGGAATTTTCGACAGCGTCGGATCAATTGCCACGTTTGCTAAGTCCGCGCGTCTGCCCCCTCACGCCATGGGCGCCGGATGCTTCCTCCCTGTCACAAAATGGCGGGCGGCGGACGATAGAAGCAAGTGCGTGCAGCCTTTGTACCTTCGCTCGCTCGGTGTCGGTCAAGTTGATATGCCTTCAGCGGGCGCGGCTGGAGCATAGGGAACCGGGGATGCTGCTTGGTCTGCATCCTCTCAGCAGCATCGAAATTAAATGCGTCGACGGCCTTCTTGAGGCCGGCCGGCTCCATGACCAAGACGATTGGCGCGATTTCGTGAACCAATGGTCGACAAGGATGGCGCAAATCGTAGTGACGGATGTGGCGTCGTCCTGCCAGCGCAAGAACAAGCCCAGGGCTCCGATAGTGACTAACAGCATGGCGTTCGTCGGGCCTAAACGGTTTGGGAGGAGGTGAACCGCTTGAACACTCTAAAGGTAATGCTGCAACGCAAAACGTTGAAGTCGCGGGTTTGCACCGCGTACATATCTCGGCCTGCAAAAAGGATAGGCCGGGCGAACCTGGTCCATCCGACCCTTCACATTGCAGATAGACTGGTCCTGCAGCTTGTCCGCAGATAGCTTGCGAACTCGCGATCATTTATCTGCTCAAGGGTAATTTTCCGGCCGTCGTTGAGGCCCCACATGCCGGCCCGCTCCAACCTCGGGCTGGCGAACCTCGAACTGGTTCGTCTTGCGGATAAGTTCGCTGAGTTTTCGGAAGCCGAATGTATGCGGGTCGAAATCCGGCGCGAGGTTCAACAACTGCTTGCCGACGGTGCCCAGGTTGACCCAGCCGTCATCACGATCCTCCTGGGACAGTACCTTCTTGATCACCGGCACCGCCGATGTTGCCGGCTGGAGCGGCTTGTCGCTGGAAGCGGTATTCTCCTCGTCCTTAATCGCACCAGGAAGCAGGTTTTCGGTATAGACGAACCGCCGGCAGGCCTGGCGAAAACTTTCCGGTGTCTTCTGCTCGCCAAAGCCGAATACATTGGCGCCCTGCTCACGGTTCCGGGCGGCAAGCCGCGTGAAATCCCTGTCCGGGGACACTGGGCAGAAGCCGTCGAACCGACCGCTGTGCAGCAAATCCATTGCATCGATGACCAAAGCGATATCGGAAGCATTTTTCCCGTCGTATACGCAAATTGCTGCTGCGGGATAATCGCGTGCTTTGCGAGCACGTTCGCCCAACCCTTGGAGCGGGTGCCGGAAAAATCACCGTAGATGCGACGCACGCTCGCCTCCCCGATTTTGGCTACCTCTTCGAACAGCCCGTTGGCGATTTTAGCGGATGTATTGTCCGCACCAATCAGAACAGCCAGGCGCGGAGATCGAGTTTCAGACGGCATAGCTGTTCCTCATTTTTAAAACGGTTTCGAAGGCCAGCAGACCACGGCTCGGACCCGGCAAGGAACTTCATTTAACTTGCCCATCGGACCGCGCGAAAACCTGCCTTGTCGGATGATGTCAGTAGCCGCCAGCCGAGATGATCTACCCTTCCCCGCTCCACCACCCGCCGATACGAAAAACCCTGACAGCTGTCAGGGTTTTTCGTATCGCTCAGCTCCTAGCCGACGGCTCTAACGCCTTGCCCATGCGCTCTCAACAGCGCCATAAGAACCGGCCCCAACGAAAATTCGCCCCGTACCGCCTTCCGTGTCAGGTCTCGCAGATATCCGCCAGGCGAGTTGATGTGCCCTGCCCGCTCAAGGATGCAGGCGATCGCCGTGGCCGCACTTTCCGGCCCCATCACCTCGCAGGCCTCCTGATAGGCTGACGGGCTGACGCCCAGCATGGACCGGACGACCACCGCTGCACCCATCAACTCGCGCCAACTTCCGATCGTACCACCCGGGCCATATATCGCGATCTCGGGGCAAGCCCGTATCACCATGCCAAGTTGAAAATTCCGGATTGGCTTCCCCTTCGGCCGATCATCGTCCACCGCCTTTGCGCCCTGCTCGTTTTCAGAGCGAGGTTCAAGTTCATTGATGGATTCGGTGTTTGAATTCTGTATGTGACGCTCATTTTGGTCACCATTGGTGCTGTTATTTTCGCGTTTTTTCTGCACTTCCAAGATGTTGACCCCCTCCTGCAGCAGGAGTTCCATCTCGTCCAGGATTGAATTCACATCACTGAGCGTCGGAGCGCGCGGAATCCTGCCTACGAGGTCGACATACATCGCCTCGATGTTTCCCCAGTTGCCTGACGCTCCTTCCTCGATTGCGGCAGAAATGAGCTTTCGAACGTCACGCCGGCATATTGTCAAATTCTCCTTCGCCCGACGGAGGGCGAAACGATCTGCAACGACCTGTTGCGCCATCATGGCAAGCTCATCTGTTCGCATGAGCAACGGTGACAGATCAAAGCCGAATGCGCTATCGATCGCACCCGCCTTGTCCTTCCGGGGGTAGCGCTTTCCATTCGGGCTGTCCTTCCGCACGATCAGTCCTGCCTCAACGAGAAGGGCCAGATGTCTGCGAAGCGTAGCGCCGGCGATACCGTGGGCTCGCAGCGTTAATTGCGCGTTGGACGGAAAAACGATGAGCTGCGCATCCTGGCGCAATTCGTTGTCTGGATGAAAGCTCAGGAGCGCGTCAAGGACGGCCAGGCTGCGATCCTGCAGCCCAAGCAGCTCCCTTGCTTCGGATGCGTCCCGAAAGACTTTCCATTTGTCCGCTGTCTTGCCCGGATTGATTTTACTCGTCTCGATTTGCCGCTTCACCAGGGCAAGCGTCACCGGTCGCCGCCCAAAGGGCGTCGTCACACTTCCAATCTGCATTTTCTTCACCTTCAAAAAGGCAAAAGAAACCCGCTCACCAAATTACGGTGCCAAAGACTCTTGACTGGGATTCGGGGAAATGCGATTCTCTAGTTGTCACACATTGAGAGAGGCTTCCACGACGGCAACGTTTGGGGGGCCTTTTTCTTTTGCAGTTCGTCCTTTTTTATCTCTAAACCCTGACAGCTGTCAGGGTTTCTCGTCTTCTCGCAGGCGGACAAAGCGCTCCGTTAGCGCTGGGAGCTCCGCCTCAATAAACTTCAAAAAGTCGCCCCCGAGTGAACCCTCAGCCGAAATTCGAACCTCTTTCGAGGATATCAACAGGGCTCCAAGCTTCGTTCCTCTCATGTCTGTAATCGGGCTTGGCTCTCTCCGACGAGTCGATACAGGCTTGATGGCATTCAATGCACGCTGAAACCTTTGATCAGAGGTCTCAGCGGTCTCACCCTTCCTAACCAGTACCGCCCGCAGTGCATCAAGCGCTCCCGTGTCGCCCGCAACCGTCTTGGCAAGGTCGAGCCAACGTGGCCGGCCGATCTTCGGCGCTCGCCCAATTGCCTCGATGATATCCGTGGGAACGATCCTGTAGACATTCCGCATCCGAGCCAATTCTGCGTCCTCGATCGAAAGCGCGGCGTAGATGTGCCGAGGCTTGATCCCCGCATCATCCATTCGGGAGGCAAACAGCGCGCGCTCGATCCAGGTGAGGTCTTGGCGACTCGCGTTTTCGATGCCTTGTGCAAGAACCAGGTCGAGGTCGGAGATCTCGACTTCGAGAGCGCGAACAGGCCTGCCAAGCTGCCTAGCAGCGAGCCATCGTCGATGACCGTAAACGATCTGATAGCGACCTGGGGAGGAGGGGTGTTTGCGGACCTGGACGGGAACCTGTTGCCCCTCAGTCTCGATCGACCGTTTAAACGCCTCGAAGCTCGTTGCGTCATCGTCCGGCAGTCTGTCCGGATAAGGGGATGGGTCGATGAGCGACGGATCCAACTCGCGAACGGAACCACCGCCCGACTCCACGATAGCCTTCAAGCGATCTCGCTCTGTTCGAATGTCGTCGATTGCCCGGTGTGCAGCACCGATCACACCTGCTCCGACACGATTTCCGGGAACCGGGGCAGGGGCCTGCGACGGCTGCTGTTGATCCGCAGCCTGATCGCTTTCCAGCTCTGCGGAAAGCAACCCGAAGCTGGCGACAATCGACTTGCGAGGGGATTTGCTCATGTCCGCCCCCAGCTCTCATTGATGAGGCGAACAATCGCCTCGTTCACAGCATCTACCGCCTCGCGAGCACGCTTGTGAGTATCGCGCCCGATCTGCCCCAATTCGAGCTCGTATACCGAGCGTTTCGCCAAGCCGGCTGCCTCAACGGCGGTGCTTTCAATGGCGGTGGGCAATAATACATCGGAGCCGAACAAGTGCCGAAGCATCGCAACGACTTGCGACTGTGGCGCGTCATTGGGGTCGTGTCGTGTGACCAGATACCGAATGAAGTCCTGGTCTAACTGAGCGCCGCTCTCGTTCAGAACACTAATCAGATCGCCCATCATGAGAAGGAACTGGCTCATTGACGCAACGTCCAGCATAGCCGGGTGGACAGTAATGATCATGCTAGTCGCGGCGTATATCGCGCTCAACGTCAGAAAGCCGAGCGACGGCGGAGTGTCAAGAATTACGATGTCGTAGTCCGCCGCGACTTCCGAAAGGGCGAGTTTCAGCCGCTCAAAAAAGATTGCGCCGGAGTTGGCCTTGTTCGCCAAGATCCGTGGCGTTTCGTGCTCATACTCCATGACTTCAAGATTGCCAGGAATGAGGTCGATGCCATCGAAATATGTCCTGCGAATTATATCGCGGATGGGACGACGCTCGGCGTCATCGTAACGCAAAGCGGCATAGATCGTTTCATTCGACCCGACATCAACTTCTGGCTGAGCACCGAACAAAGCGGACAAGGATGCTTGCGGGTCCAGGTCGAGTGCGAGGACGCGATACCCATGAAGGGCGAGATAGTGGGCAAGGTGGACACAGGTTGTCGTCTTCGCGCTGCCACCCTTGAAGTTGGCTATGGCAAGAACCTGGAGGTGCTCGCCGGCACGTCGACGAGGAAGGAATCGCAAGGCGTCCGCAGGTTTCTGAATCGCGAACAAGTCACGCAGTTCATTGATCTGGTCCAACGTGTAGACGCGATGGTTATTTTCCAGCCTACTGGGAATCGGCCCGCGTCCTTCGGTGGACATGAGCTTCAGGGTGGAATCGGGTATAGACGTCAGCTTCGACACTTCGTTGGTCAGAAAGGGACGCAGGGTCTTTTCCGATTTTGGCGGATACATACGAGTTCTGAGCTGCTGCAATTGCCCGGACAGAAGCCCGGCATGGCGCATGATTTTGCTGCCGGCATCTTCCTTTGAGCCAACACTTGCTTCTACTCGGTTTGCTATCGCCATCTTTCCCTCTTGGCGGCTTTTCGCCGGTTTACCGGCCATTGCCCGCTAAAAATAGAACACGATTCTCCGAACTGGTCCAGAGGTTTAGGGTTAACAAAAGGTTAACCCCCGGGGACAATCTGCATAAGGCTGTTCGGATTTTTGCTTTTCCGCTCCGGGAGTTAGCCTCAAATGCCCAGCTCGCTGATGCCGGAATGTTCTCCTGTGAATCCTACAAATCCGAACAGCGTAGCAGCAAGTAGATTAGGCGGTTCTGTAGCGACACACCACTCATGAACCGCGACTCACCTCGCTACGTGCATGTTGAATCCTACAACTGCCCTCCGATTCCAAACTGTGCTGATTTCCCGCCGACCAACAACGACGGAGAAAAATCATGCAGGCTCTCGCGCTCTCAACACCCCGGACGATCCAAGAGGCGCATCTCCTACACATCCACTACCAGCTTCGTGCTCGGGTCTTTTCCGATCGCCTGGGTTGGGAAGTCGATGTGACGGCGGGGTGCGAGTCCGATCGTTTCGACGCGCTTCGGCCGACCTATATTCTCGCCATCGCAGAGACCGGCCAATTGGCGGGGTGCGCGAGACTTCTTCCTGCGCTTGGGCCGACAATGGTGGCCGACGTTTTCCCGTCGCTGCTCCCCGACGGTCAGCTCAGCGGTCATGCCGCGATGGTCGAAAGTTCCCGGTTCTGCGTCGATACTGCTCTCGCAGAGGGGAGGGGAACCAGCTCAATCCACGAGGCGACGCTGACCATGTTCGCGGGCATCGTCGAATGGTGCTTCGCGAATGGCTACACCGAGATTGTCACGGTGACTGATCTTCGATTCGAGCGGATCCTCGCGCGCGTAGGATGGCCGCTGCAGCGTTTGGGCGAACCCAAGAAAATCGGCGTGACGATGGCCGTGGCGGGCACGCTGCCCGCCAATGCGGACACGTTCCTCAGGCTCCGCCCCTCCAACTACCGTTCTGAACTCGCCCTCTGTCAGCCGGGCAGCCTGAGGAGAAACACGTGAACCAGCTTCGCTCTCACCCTCGGCTCGTCCGCAAACTTCAGGATGCGCTCGGCGATCAGCTTTGTGTTGCCCTGGACGACGCGAACGTCGTCGAAATCATGCTCAATCCGGACGGCAAATTATTCATCGAACGGCTAGGTCACGGCGTTGCGCCCGCCGGCGAGATGTCATCCGCTGCCGCGGAGATGGTCATTGGTACAGTGGCGCACGCGCTTCAGTCCGAGGTCGACACGGAACAGTCAATCATCTCCGGCGAGCTGCCAATCGGTGGCCACCGCTTCGAGGGACTGTTGCCCCCCGTTGTCACCAAGCCTGCCTTCACGATTCGTCGCCGGGCATGGCGCCTCATTCCGCTCGAAGACTATATTTGCGCCGGCGTGATGACAGAATACCAGGCCTCGACGATCCGTAGCGCCATTTCCGCAAGGCTCAACATCATCATTTCCGGGGGGACCGGTTCGGGGAAGACGACTCTTGCGAATGCCGTCATCAACGAGATCGTCAAGTCCACGCCCCAGGATCGTCTCGTCATTCTTGAGGATACTGCGGAAATCCAATGCGCGGCCGAAAACGCCGTTCTCCTCCATACCAGCGATACGATCGACATGGCCCGGCTCCTGAAGAGCACCATGCGCTTGCGCCCCGACCGGATCGTCGTTGGCGAAGTTCGCGACGGCGCGGCCCTCACGTTGCTCAAGGCCTGGAATACCGGTCACCCGGGCGGCGTGGCGACCATTCACTCCAATACCGCCATGTCGGCGCTGCGTCGCCTTGAACAGCTGACCGCCGAGGCAAGCCAGCAGCCGATGCACGAGGTGATTGGAGAGGCCGTTGACCTGGTCATCTCGATCGAGCGGACTCCGCGTGGGCGGGTCGTTCGCGACATCATTCACGTCGAGCGGTTCATCAACGGGCAGTACGAGATCGAATCCGATCAACTCACCGAAGAACAGGAGGCTCGCCATGTCGCGTAAGCATGCCATCATCGCCGTAGCGCTCGTGGCGGCGCCCATTGTTCTCACCTCGGTCGCGCCGGCGCTCGCCAGTTCCGGCGGCAGCCTCCCATGGGAAGGGCCACTGCAGCAGATTCAGGAGTCGATAACCGGCCCGGTCGCGGGCGCAATCGCGCTCGCGGCCGTGGCCATTGCCGGCGGCATGCTCATCTTCGGCGGCGAGCTCAACGATTTCGCGCGGCGCCTCGTGTATGTCGTTCTCGTCGCCGGCATCCTGCTCGGCGCCACCAACATTGTCGGCCTGTTCGGTGCGACCGGCGCTTCGATCGGGCGAACCGACGCGCAAATCACGTCAATTGGTGCGAACGGAGGAGGGGAGGGAGATCATGGCTGAGTCCCTGTCCGGCCCGCGGCGCAACCGCATCCATCGAGCCCTCTCGCGCCCGAACCTGTTAATGGGCGCCGACCGGGAGTTGGTCCTGATCACCGGACTTGCGGCCGTAATCCTGATCTTCGTGGTTCTCACGGTCTATTCGGCCCTCTTCGGCGTCGCCGTCTGGATTGTCATCGTCGGGCTTCTCCGGATGATGGCGAAGTCGGACCCGCTCATGCGGCAGGTCTATATCAGGCACATATCCTACAAGTCCACCTACAAGGCGACCACTTCGCCGTGGCGCCGGTACTGAGGAGGCGGCCATGGTAGCTCTCAAACGCTTCCGGGTGACCGGCCCATCCTTTGCCGATCTCGTTCCCTACGCCGGCCTCGTCGACAATGGTGTCCTTCTTTTGAAGGACGGCAGTCTCCTGGCCGGCTGGTACTTCGCAGGCCCGGATTCCGAAAGCGCAACGGACCTCGAGCGCAACGAGCTGTCGAGGCAGATCAATGCCGTTCTGTCACGGCTTGGAAGCGGCTGGATGATCCAGGTCGAAGCCATCCGCATTCCGACGGTCAACTACCCATCGGAAGACCGTTGCCATTTCCCTGACCCGGTCACCCGCGCGATCGATGCCGAGAGGCGCTCGCATTTCGCGCGCGAGCAGGGGCATTTCGAGAGCAAGCATGCGCTGATCCTGACCTACCGGCCGCTCGAGTCCAAGAAGACTGCTCTCAGCAAATACATCTATTCGGATGAGTTAAGCCGGAAGAAATCCTACGCGGACACGGTGCTCTTCGTGTTCAAGAACGCGGTGCGAGAGCTTGAGCAGTATTTTGCCAACACTCTTTCGATCCGGCGAATGGAAACCCGCGAAACGGTCGAAAGGGGAGGGGAGCGAATTGCCCGATACGACGAGCTGATGCAGTTCGCGCGGTTCTGCACCACCGGGGAAAGCCATCCAATCCGGCTACCCGACGTTCCCATGTATCTCGACTGGATCGCCACCGCAGAGCTTGAGCATGGACTGACGCCAAAGATCGAAAACCGTTTTCTCGGCGTCGTTGCGATCGATGGCCTGCCGGCCGAAAGCTGGCCGGGTATTCTGAACAGCCTTGATCTGATGCCGCTGACCTATCGGTGGTCGTCACGTTTCATCTTTCTCGATGCCGAGGAGGCTCGACAGAAACTCGAACGCACACGCAAGAAGTGGCAGCAGAAGGTCCGACCGTTCTTCGACCAGATATTCCAGACACAAAGTCGATCCGTCGACCAGGACGCGATGACCATGGTGGTCGAGACGGAGGATGCCATCGCGCAGGCCTCGTCGCAACTGGTTGCCTATGGCTATTACACGCCCGTCGTCGTGCTGTTCGACAGCGATCGAGAAGCACTGCAGGAAAAGGCCGAAGCGATCCGGCGGCTGATCCAGGCCGAAGGTTTCGGGGCGCGCATCGAGACGCTCAACGCCACCGACGCCTATCTCGGCAGCTTGCCGGGCAACTGGTATTGCAACATCCGTGAGCCGCTGATCAACACCAGCAATCTCGCCGACTTGATTCCGCTGAACTCGGTCTGGTCCGGAAACCCGGTCGCGCCATGCCCCTTTTATCCACCGAATTCGCCGCCCTTGATGCAGGTTGCGAGCGGCTCGACAGCCTTTCGTCTGAACCTACACGTCGATGACGTCGGCCACACGCTGATCTTCGGTCCGACCGGTTCTGGCAAGTCGACGTTGCTCGCCCTAATCGCCGCGCAGTTTCGTCGCTACGAAAATGCGCAGATCTTCGCCTTTGACAAAGGCAGTTCACTTCTGCCCCTGACGCTCGCAGCCGGCGGCGACCACTATGAGATCGGCGGCGACAATGCGGAAGAGGGGAGGGCATTGGCCTTCTGCCCACTCTCCGAACTCAAAAGTGATGCGGACCGGGCTTGGGCGACGGAATGGATCGAGATGCTGGTCGGCCTGCAGGGCGTCACCATCACTCCCGATCACCGTAACGCCATATCTCGGCAAGTCGGCCTGATGGCGAGCGCCTCTGGTCGCTCGCTCTCGGATTTCGTCAGCGGCGTCCAGCTGCGCGAGATCAAGGACGCGTTGCACCACTACACCGTCGATGGCCCGATGGGACAACTCCTCGATGCGGAGGAAGATGGCCTCAAACTCGGCGCCTTCCAGACCTTCGAGATCGAGCAACTGATGAATATGGGCGAGCGCAATCTCTTGCCGGTGCTCACCTATCTGTTCCGCCGGATCGAGAAACGCTTGGATGGGTCGCCGAGCCTGATCGTGCTCGACGAGGCCTGGCTGATGCTCTGCCATCCGGTATTCCGCGACAAGATTCGCGAGTGGCTGAAGGTGCTGCGTAAGGCCAACTACGCAGTGGTCCTTGCGACCCAATCGATCTCGGACGCTGAGCGGTCCGGGATTATCGACGTCCTGAAGGAATCCTGCCCGACCAAGATTTGCCTTCCGAACGGCGCCGCTCGCGAGTCGGGAACGCGCGAATTCTACGAGCGCATCGGCTTCAACGAGCGGCAGATCGAAATCGTCGCAACCGCCACTCCGAAGCGCGAATACTACGTCGCCACGCCGGAAGGCCGGCGGCTCTTCAACATGTCGCTTGGACCAGTCGCCCTGAGCTTTGTCGGCGCATCGGGCAAGGAGGACCTCAAACGCATCCGCGCACTGAAATCCGAAAATGGTCACGACTGGCCAATCCACTGGCTTGAAACGAGAGGGGTTCACGATGCCGCATCGCTACTCAAATAGATGGCTCGCCTGCTTGGCGGCCGCCGCGCTCACGATCGGAGCTGCAGGCTCAGTGCAAGCCGGTACAGCCACCGGCGCTGCGACGGAATGGACGCAACTCGCCAACAATGCGCAGCTCGTGGACCTCATGAAAAGCTCCGGCGTCCAGGTCGACAATCAGCTGACCCAGATCAGCCAGCTTGCAGAGCAGATCCAGAACCAGCTGAAGATCTACGAGAACATGCTGCAAAACACCGCCCAGCTTCCTAATCATGTCTGGGGGCAGGTCGAAAGCGATCTCGATCAACTGCGCAGTATCGTCGACCAGGGACAGGGCATCGCCTTTTCGATGGGGAATGCGGACGACGTTCTTCAGCAGCGCTTTCAGAGCTACGCCGATCTCAAGACAAATTTACCTGATAACGCAACGTTCTCCTCGACCTACCAGTCCTGGTCGAACACCAACCGCGACACGATCGCCAGCTCGCTGAAAGCGGCGAGCCTCACGGCCGACCAGTTCGATAGCGAGGAAGATACGATGTCCTCGCTGCGGTCGATGTCCGAAACGGCTGACGGGCAGATGAAGGCTTTGCAGGTCGGCCACGAGATCGCCGCTCAGCAAGTCGCGCAAATGCAGAAGCTTCGCGGGCTCGTCTCCCAACAGATGACAATGATGGGAACCTGGCTTCAAACGGAACAGACCGACAAGGACCTGGCGCAGGCGCGGCGGGAAAAGTTCTTCAACGCCGAGGTCAAAAGCGTTCCGGAAGGCCAGAAAATGGAACCGCGATGGTGAGCCGCTCCGTCCTGATTGCCTTGCTGTTGGCTGTCGCCGCTGCATCCTCTGCAGCGACAGTGCTGATCGTCAATTCCCGAAACACAGGAATACCTGCGCTCACCGAGGAGCAGCGCGCAGTCCGGGAAAAATTCTTCGGCTCCGACAAGGAGCTGCCGCCGATCAAGGAAGGCCAGGAGATGCACCCGAGATGGTGAGGGTAACTGTTGCGCGTTCTTTCCTGATTCCAGGTCTCTTTTTCCTTGCCTATGCTGTTCCCACATTCGCGCAGGAGGGACAGGTCCTCACGGAACTGAGATCGGCATTGCGGCCGTCTGGTTGGCGATCCAGTCAGCATCGCTGGACAGCTGGTTCGCCGAACTGGTGCGGCGGATCATGTTCATCGGGTTCTTCGCATTCGTTCTGACCCAAGGTCCGACCTTTGCGCGAGCAGTGGTCGACAGCCTTTTCCAGATTGGCGCCGGCGGTGGTTCAGCGTCTCCCGCTGAAGTGTTCGACGCCGGCATCCGCGTCGCCTCCCAAATGTCCCAACAAGCACAGTTCGGGGTGTTCGAAGACAATGCGCTCGCGATTGCCGCCGTTCTCGCCATGGGCATCGTTGTCATCTCCTTCTCGCTGGTTGCAGCTATTTTCGTGTCGGTCATGGTCGAAATGTATGTCGGCCTGCTCGCCGGCATGATCATGCTCGGGCTGGGTGGTTCCTCATTCACTAAAGACTTTGCCATTCGATACCTCGTCTACGCCTTCGGCGTCGGCACGAAACTCATGGCATTGGTGATGATCGCCAAGATCGGATCGAACGTCCTGCTTGGTCTTGCCCAGGCGCCTACTGCCTCGTCGGATCAATTCGTCACGACCCTGGCGATCGCCGGTATTTCCGTCGTGGTCTTCATCATCGCCATGTACGTCCCGAACATCATCCAGGGCGTCGTCCAGGGCGCATCAGTTTCCGGAGGAATGGAAGCGATCCGCCACGGCGGGCAAGCGGCGTCTTTTGCCGCCGGTGCTGGCTTCCTCGCCGCCGGCGCTGCAGGCGCGGGGTTTGCGGCGGCTCAAGCCGCACGAGCTGGCGGTTCATCCGTTGCAGGTGCTGCTCTTCGCGGTATGGGCGCGAGCTTCAGTTCCGGCGCGCAAGCAGCCGGATCAGCCGCGAAGGAAAAGGCAATCGGCTCCCCCGGCGCCTACGCCGGGTCCATTCTCGGACTGGCCAATGCAAAGCTCGATGAACAGCGCGGCGGTCATAGCGGACCGAAACCTCCTCCCGAACGCAACGACAAACCATAATCGAGACAAGGGAAGAATAAATGGCAGCGAACCGCGCCCCGGAAAACCCGTATCTTGCCGCCCGCCAGGAATGGAGCGAACGCTATGGCTCTTATGTGAAAGCGGCAGCCGGATGGCGCGTTGTTGGTGTCCTCGGCCTGGTCATGGCCGTCATCGGCTTCAGCTACGCGATGTATCTGAGCACGCAAGTGAGGCTGGTGCCCTACATCGTCGAGGTCGACAAGCTCGGAACCGCGGTTACGGCAGGCTTTCCGGAGCAGATCGAGTATGCCGATGTCCGCGTGGTGCGCGCCACACTCGGTAACTTCGTCACGAGCTTTCGCTCGATCACACCGGATGCGGTGGTGCAGAAGCAATATATCGACCGCACCTATGCGCTTCTTCACACGTCCGATCCGTCGACGGAGAAGGTCAACGCCTGGTTTCGAGGCAATTCTCCATTCGAGAAGGCGAAGTCTTCGACAGTTGCCATCGAGGTCAACAACATCGTGGCGCTCTCCAACCAGACCTATCAGATCGACTGGACGGAATACGAGCGGGACCGCAAGGGTAAGGAAACCGGCACGCGCCGTTTCCGCGGCATCGCAACGGTCGCGCTCACCGCGCCACAGGATGAGGCGACGATCCGCCTCAATCCGATCGGCCTCTATGTCCGGGACTTCGACTGGACGGCACAGCTTTGAGGGCAGGGATTCTTTCAATGAAAAAAATGGGATTGATGGCAGCGGCCGGCGGCATTGCCGGGCTCTTGCTTGCGGCGGGCGCGCAGGCGCAAAGTATGACGAGCAGCGAGGTGAAAGGAACAAATCTTTCCAGCAAGTGGCGCGGCACGCCGGGACTGGTCACGACGGGACCGGACGGAAAGGTGATCTTCCTGTTCGGCGAAACGCAACCTTCCGTCGTCTGCTCGCCGCTACAGGTCTGCGACATCGAACTTCAGGGTGGCGAGATCGTTCGCGATGTTATGGTCGGCGACACGGTTCGTTGGAAGGTGGAGCCGGCCACCTCGGGGGCCACAGGCGGACAGGCGATCCATCTCATCGTCAAACCGTCGGAGCCAGGCCTGCTCACCTCGATGGTCGTGACCACATCACGGCGCACCTATCACATTCAGCTCAAGTCCTATCCGAGCCAGTACATGGCGCGCATTGGTTTCGAATATCCGGAAGACGTGTCCACCAAGCTCGCCGATATCAACGCCCGTCTCGAAACGGGCGGCATTCCGGGCACAGCGCCGGACAAGCTGAACTTCTCCTACTCGGTGAGCGGGAGCGCGCCCTGGAAACCGAAGCGGGTCTATTCTGACGGGGTGAAGACCTACATCCAGTTCCCGAAGTCGATCTCTGACCAGGACGCGCCTGTGCTCTTCGTCGTCTCCGGCGGTCAAAATCGCATCGTCAATTACCGGATGAAGAACGACATGATGACCGTCGATTATGCGATCGACAGGGCGATCCTCGTTTCCGGCGTCGGTTGGCGGCAACAGAAGATCGCCATCCGGCGAGGAGGCTGAACCATGCGGAAGCTTCTCGCATATTTCATTATGGCCGCGCTACTCTCCGGTTGCCAAACGGCCGACGACGTTCTGACCACTAGTTCCACGCCTGTGGCCGTCACCGGGCCGGCTGCAAGCGCCATCGCCGGCGACATGGCAAGCCGTCTGGCTGAACAGATCGGCCCGGCGGGTGCTACGACGACGATTAAATTGGAGAAGGACACGTCGGAATTCGCGACCGCCCTCGAGGCGGCCCTGAAGGGGTGGGGCTACGCGGTCGTCACGGACGGCAAAGTCGCCAAAGACGTCAAGCCGGGCGAGCTTGCTTATGCAATCGAGGGCTTCGACGGACAGGTCCTAGTACAGGTCTCGACGCCTTCCATCGCTCTTGGCCGCGCTTACACGCCGACGGCGGCCGGCGCGACGCCGGCCAGTCCCCTTTCGATCATGCAGCGCAACTGACGGAGATTAACATGGTCCAGTCGCTCCAGCTTGGCACGTCCAGCCAAGCCGACGATCAGCAGGGCATGCGCCGGCTCAATCGCCTGCCGATCCTCATCGCAATCATTGTCTTCGCGCTGTTCGTCGGCGTCGTGGTGATTGGTCTGTCCCTTCGCGGGCTTTCCTTCAATCGTGGCGATATCGAGAGTGCTTCCAACAGCCCTGCGACCAGTTTCGGCGACCAGCTTAAACGGGGTGTCACGGATGGAATTGTCGGTGATCCAGAAAAGCAGGAGGTGTTTCAGCCGACGCCCGTCGTCATCGACAAAGAGGAAAAGCACGAGCCGGTCGTCGAGCGCCGACCAGAGGGGCGACAAGACCGTCGACAAAGGCTTGAACCCGAAGAGGAGTGGAAGGCGCGGCTGAAGCGGGAGCAGGACGAGCAATATATCCGCGAGGCGCAGCGCCAACGAATGGCGCGTCTTCAGGCTCGTTCCACGGCGCTCGATTCGCCGCTGAAGGTCGACATCTCCGATGTCGAGAGGGCCGCAAACTCCACCAACGACACCAGCCGTCAGCCGACAAATGTCGCAGCAAACAGTGCTTCAGACCTTTATGCCGCCGCCATGAAATCCGGACTGATGGGACAAAACGTCGATCAGAACGGGCAGACGTCGAAAGAGGATTTCTTCAATCAGGACATCAAGGATCTTGGCTACCTGCCAAACCAGGTCGTGCCGCAGATGTCACCCAATGAATTGAAGCGCGGTTCGGTTATCCCGGCGACATTGATCACCGGCCTCAATTCCGACCTGCCGGGGCGCATTACCGCTCAGGTCAGCCAGAATGTCTACGACAGCGCAACTGGCTACCGTCTTCTCATACCGCAGGGAGCGAAGCTCTTCGGTCGCTACGATTCCAAGGTCTCATTCGGCCAGGAACGTGTTCTCGTCGTCTGGACGGACCTCATTTTTCCGAACGGATCTACCCTGCAGATCAGCGGCATGGCTGGCACAGACGCCGAAGGATATGGGGGCTTCCAAGACATGGCCGACCGCCATCTCTGGAGGACTTTCGGTTCGGCTGCGCTGGTGGCAATCATCGGAACTGGTATCGATATGTCGATGCCTGAGAGTTCGACGCTCGCGACGCAGGACACGGCCTCGGATGCAGCTCGGCGGAATTTTGCCGAGTCATTCGGACGGGTAGCGGAAGAGACGATCTCGAAGAATCTGAACGTTCAGCCGACAATTCACATCCGGCCGGGCTACAAGTTCAACGTCCTGGTCGATCAGGATATTGTTTTTCCTTCTGTCTATAGCGGCCGCTAACCAGGTAAAGGATCCTCAGATTTTCGCCACAGCGCTGAACGTCGCAAGGTCATTCCGCATGGCGGCGCAGGTGTGACTAAAATTCTCTACAAAAATCATCGTCTTTAGATCAGAAAGAGTTGAATACTCGGCACAGGTCAATAGACCTAGGCGATCCAACGAACGCGGATCTGCTTCGCATAGAAGAAACTGCCGTATCGTCCAATGTCCCATGTGGCTCCGGCTAGCCGAACGGTGGCAACCGGTACCTCATGGCGTCAGAACGGCGGCACGAGTGGGAGGCTTGCGCCGTCGCAAAAGGAGAAAAGTTAGTGGACGGTGACCTTCGCTCTCTCATCGACATGACAGAAGCCGCGCATGATGAACGTATGATCAAGAGCGCTCTGAAGACATTTGCACACGCATGTGGCTTCGACCGTTTTGCTTATCTGCAGACTGAGGGGTTGGAAATCCGCACATTCAACTCCTATCCGGAGGAATGGCAGGGCGTTTATCTCGAAAGCCAGTACTCCCGCATCGACCCGGTCGTTACGGAAGCCAAGCGTCGCATGGAAATGTTTTCCTGGACGGCCGACGATTGGCCCGCTCGTGGAATATCCGAACTCAGGCGTTTTCGGGACCAGGCGATCGATTACGGCGTTCGGAGTGGGGTGACTATTCCCGTCGAAGGAAGTTTCGGGTCGACGATGATGCTGACATTTGCATCCTCAGCCCAGACGGCTGACGTTAAAAAGCTGCAGGATGCGCAAAAAGCGATCCGTGCGGTTCTGGCGATCCATTACCGCCTGAAAATCATAGCTGCGAAGACGATTGTCGCTCCGAAACGGTTGCTTTCACCAAGAGAAGCAATGTGCCTCATGTGGGCGGCAAAGGGCAAAAGCGCTCAGGAAACCGCAATGCTGACGGGGATCAACCCGAGGACAGTGCAGCACTACCTTGATAAGGCGCGCGAAAAGCTCGACGCAGCGACCGTTCCGCAACTTGTCGCGATCGCCAAAGACCACGGTCTGGTATGAGCGTCATTCTTCGCCATCTGGGGCAACTTCAGGGATGTAACCAAGCGCATCGATGATTTCCGACAACAACTCCTGCTGGGCCTCAGATTTGTTCTGACGCGCGACGTACTCATCCTGCAGACTTTTTAGTACGGCACCGGAAACGGACGGATCGGCGCTGGCGCGAGTCCATTCCTCATAGACAGCCTCATCAGCGGCAATAAGATGGCGGTGCTCGCGGATTGCGGCAACCGCCAGCACCTCTAGTTCTGAGTCTTGCATCAGACTGCGGCGAGATGAGCCCACATCGTTCATCCGCTTCTCCCTAACTTCATTCTGCCGCCCGAACCTAAGGTTGCGGCCTTATTATATCGGTTGAGCGCCATCACAATATCCGCTGAGCATCATCTGGGTCCTGTGCAATTTCATCTCGCGCCTCTCCATACTGACGTCGAAGATTGCAGGGACTTGAACGACACTGTCTTGCTTATTTGCTCAAAAGGATTCGACCCTCGCTTGTGCTGTAGAGAATACTCCGTGGTAGGAAACTCATCAAGCCGCTGTTCTCCGGATCATGGAGATTCGAGAGGCATTTGCGCGTAATTTGCGAGCTGCACGGCAGGCGAAAGGCTTGTCCCAGGAGGAACTCGCCCATCGCGCGGACATCGATCGCACCTACATCAGTTCGCTTGAGCGAAGCGTCTACAATGCAAGCATCGATGTCGTTGACCGTTTGGCGACAGTCTTGGGCATCGAAGCCTGTGAGTTACTGAAGCGGCCCCCGGAGGGGTCACAGATGCCAACCGCCGAGCTTGACGATTAAGAGAAGTTGTCCTGCGGACTGACGGGTTCATGCCCGGCCGGCAATGCTTTCACGTCAATTGGCTAGGTCCGTCGGCAAGGCTACATCTTTACTCTTGACGACCACTGGATTTGTCAGCTCTCATCCAATCGAGGCAACTATTCGTGGTGAAGAATTCATAAGGCGATGATGGCTTTCTCGGCTTTAGGGATTGTGATACAAATCCTAGGATAATAGATCCAATCTCCGAGCTTTTATATCAATGCCCAGTCCCGTCACGCAACGCCAAATCGCCCGCGCCGTGCTAACTGAGCGCGGAATAGCACGTTTGGTGGAACTGCGGAACGCAGGTGTGACGGCTGCCACCATGAGCCGAATGGAACGAGATGGTGAAGTGCTCCGGCTTGCCCGCGGTCTTTATCAACTTCCTGATGCGCAGCTCGACGTCAACCACAGTCTGGCGGAGGTCGCCAAACGCGCGCCCAAAGGCGTTATCTGCCTCGTTTCGGCATTGGCGTTCCACGGCCTGACAGATCAGCTCCCGGGACAAATCTGGCTTGCCATAGCCCCTAAGGACTGGGCTCCGAAACTGGACGGCCCCGCTATGCGCATCGTGCGTTTCACAGACAGCCTTCTCAACGAAAGCGTCGAAACCCATGTCATTGAAGGCGTTCCTGTGAAGGTCTTTGGAATTGCCAAGACAATTGCCGATTGCTTTCGCTATCGCAACAAGATCGGCCTTTCGGTAGCGATAGAAGGGCTGCAGGAGGCGCTGCGGCAACGAAGGACTACTCCTGGCGAAATCGCCAACCAGGCCGAATACGGTGGCGTCGGATCGGTGATCCGGCCGTATCTCGAGGCGCTGACCGCCAATGGCTAAAGAAATCAGAAACGTCGGCGCCTCGGTGCGCGCCCGCCTGCTGCAACTCGCCAAGGCAAGCGGGCAAAGCTTCGATCTGGTCCTGACGCGTTTCGCTCTTGAACGGTTGTTGTTCCGGCTTAGCCAGTCGCCCCACGCCGGTCGCTTCGTTCTAAAAGGGGCGATGTTGATGATGAATTGGTTCGACAATCCGCACCGAGGCACGCGCGACCTCGATCTTTTGGGTTTCGGTGATCCGAGTCCGGACCCGATGCTTGATACCTTTCGGGAAATTCTGGCGCAGGAGGCCGACGATGGCGTTACGTTCGACGCTGATACGCTGCATGTGGATCGTATTCGCGAGGCATTGGATTATGGTGGGCTCAGGCTGCGGGTGATCGCTTCGATCAGCGGAGCCCGGATCAACCTGACGATCGACATCGGTTTTGGCGATGCGCTTGAGCCTGGGGTGGAGGTTTTGGATTATCCTTCTATGCTCGATTTTCCGATGCCGCGACTTCGGGCCTATGCGCGAGAAACGGTCATTGCCGAGAAGTTCCAGGCAATGGTGATGCTGGGGCGAGTAAACAGCCGCATGAAGGTCTTTCGACTTCAGCGATGATCGGCGTCGAACGCCGCGTCTATACGGCGGGCGAAAACAAGGTGATCCTCGATCCTTTCCAGCCGGAAAAGGAAAAGGATATCGAGTATCTGAAGAGCCTGCAGCTCGAAATCCACCAGGTCTTCATCTCCATGGTGCGCGAACATCGCGCCGGCAAGCTGAGGGACGATGCGACGGTGTTTTCCGGCCTGTTCTGGAGCGGCACGCGCGGCCTCGAGCTCGGCCTCATCGATGGCCTCGGCGACATGCGCCAGGAATTGAAGAGGCGCTACGGCCAGAAGACCAAACTGGAGCTCGTCACCGCCGGCCGCGGCCTGTTCGGCCGCCGTATTCCAGGTGTGTCGCCGGTCTCGCTCGAAGGTGCTGCATCCGGTCTCGCGACAGGGCTTGTCGAAGCGGCGGAAGAGAGAGCATTGTGGAGCCGTTTCGGGCTTTGAAGGGGTGCGGTGCCGGTCCATGGTGGTGGACGCCACACATAGGCGCGATCGACATCGCCCCTTGCGGTATTGTCACGTTAACTGGGTTGCGGTTGCCTGCCTGACGGGTTGCGCATAATTTTCGGCAATGCAGACATCAGATATCGGCTTCAAGCGTCACCGTTTTCCACCGCAGATCATTGCTCACGCGGTCTGGCTTATTTGCGGTTCAACCTTAGTCTGCGTGAAGTTGAGGAAATGCTGCTCGAGCGTGGAATCGACGTG
>NZ_JAPPSO010000033.1:0-28124 GCF_036571585.1 Rhizobium sp. 268
CCAAGGGGGGTCAAAATTGGATAAGTATCACCCCGCCAGAGGGGTCAACATTCCATGCTTAAACACAGGCAATTTAGCGAAGTCTCGGAGCGGGGCAGCCCGAGATCGCCTGTTCGCACGGACACCCGCTCACAGATCAAGGGTGGTAAGACAACGTAGGTGCGGAACATCGTTTACACATAACATCGGACGACCCGATCTCTTACGAAGCCACAGCGAGCACGACAGGTTCCTTTATTTTGGCGGTGATCTTTATCTGCTACACAAGGCACCCATCGTCTGCGGTTGAAGTCAACATCTACGTCGCCTCCACTCATTTTTCGTATACCGAAAACACCAGCGTCGCGGCTCAGCGTCGTGATATCGAGCGAAAGCGATTGAGTGCGGCTTCCAGACAGCGGCATGTCGAGGCCAGGCCAGCGCATAGCGCTAGAAGGATGATCAGATAATACAGCGTCGGTTGGTCAGCAGCCTTGATTACCGAAGTTTTAGAGTGCACCTCGCCCTGCGCCAACAATACGAACGGTACGCTTAAAGGCAGAGGACTAATTAACGTAAGGCCGATAATAATCGACCAAGTCCGAAATCTCTCAATTAGACTCCTGAATCTGGTCGCATCCGTCAGGGCGGTCCACTTTGACACTGGTTTCTCTCGCTCGGTCATAGCCTGAATAATAGAACCAGCCGCCTTACGCATCAAATGACTGGAAAGAGCAGCAGCCATCTGAACCGTGCATATGTCGGTGCGAACGCGCTTAGAGAAAAGTTGGCTGCGACACCGGCTCCCCAGTGGCGATTTCGAGGATCACTATGACGGGAGCGGCAGCTTCGCACCATTGGCGGTCATAGGTACTACGGCCACTTTAATGGCCGTCGCATATACCGTTGGCGAACCACCTCACCCTCTCTCCAAACTTCCGATGGGATGAAGCCGCAGCTCTCATAGAGTCGCTTAGTTGCTTCCGCTCCTGGACTACCTGCGACGAAGGTATCGACATGAACGACGGCGTCAGAAGGGATGCTGCAAAGGGCAGTTTCGACAAGCATCTTACCGACGCCAAGTCTTCGAAACTCCGAAGAGACCGCAAGCCAGCGGATTGGGTATTTCGATTCGCTGCCGCCTATCAGAACTCCTCCTATGAATCCTGCGGTCCCTGTATCTGTTCTTGCGCTGAAGGCCCGCTGCTGGGCGATCTTCCGGACGAGAACGGCATCCAAGCCTGGCATGGGGCCGAACAACGGGACAACGTCCTCAGCCAGCCGCAGCCATGGCTCCGGCGGCATGCATTCACACCCGGTCACTCCAGGTAACCAATCGTCAATTACGAATTCGGAATACACGCGTATATTACCCCTCGGGGATTGCGCGATCCCTGCCCTGAGGTCGACGACAATGGACTGGGACGCAACGTCTGCATTCACACCCGTCGGGCTGGCTCTGCGCGGTCAGCCAGCTCATAGGATCGTCCGCACCCTCCGCGACGCCGCATATATGCTGCTCAAGGACTGGCCCTCCGATGACGGCGAAGAATATGTCACTGCGGTGAAGGCCTGCGTCGATGCGATCAGCGGTCGGATCGCTCCGGAGCAATTTTGGGACGCGTTCCTACGTGCGGCCGATGAAGCGGGGATCACAGCGCTGACTATCGTTCACCGATGACAGAATAAAGGAAGCGGGTGGTGGCGAGGCGGGTCATGCAGGCCGTGATTGCGTGGCCAACCGCTCGTCGCCGCCCATCGATCCGCGCGGCGGGTGACCGGCCATTATTTAGAAGCCCTGCTATTAGCGTCCGATGGTTCTGGCATATTGTGGAGGTTCCTGATCGTCCATTCGAGGCAATCGGCCGCCCAGCGTTCCATAGGCGCGTCGCCGATGCGCTGCCCCTGAGCAATGAGAATCCGTTGGCGAAGCATGATAAAATCGACAACACGCGACAAATCCACATTGGCATCATATGCCCTGCAGAACCTAGTCAACCGGCGTCGTTGCAGATCAGGCTCAGTATCGTCATCACCGAGATCGAGCCACATCCAGGCGGCGTAGCCAAGATCGTGCATCCGAGGTCCAGGGGATGCGCTGTCGAAGTCGATGATTGCCGCCGGGCGTCCCGAACGAAACACGAAATTGCAAGGCGACAGATCGTTATGGCACACGACTTCGAGTCCGACGCTCTGCGCGGCAGGTGACGCAATAAGCCCCGCCGTCGCATCGTGATATCGGCGTATCAACTGCGCGGCGTCGATTAGGGCATCATCATCGTGCCAGGAAAGGTCCATTGGCACGTCACCTTCGATGTACGAAAAAACGTCGCGCCCGAACTCGTCAAAACCGTTTGAGCGCGGGGCAGCGTCAAAACCCGAAGCAGCAAGGTGCTGCAGAAGTTTGTGGACGAACGGCGAGTTGAACGTCGGCGGACGTCGGACTGTATCGCCGACACGCACGACTTCTTGGCTCACCCGACCACCACTCAACGGGATTTCGCTTTCCAACGGTCCCCTCGACCTCCACAGACTCGAACAGTCGTGCTACGAACACCTCAACATTGACAGCTAGGCATAGTTCCACCAATGGGAGATACGTTATTTTCCCGACAGGTGTTCCTATGTTGCCTTTGCACTCCCTTGGCGAGCGCTTCGCCGTTATCGGCCCATGTGGCCTTTTTCAACAGTGCGCCGAGGCCCGCCTTCTACCTACAATTCGATCCCTCAACCGCGCACCGATTGGGGACCGATGAGGAGTTGGGTTTGGGTCAAGGCAGCAAACCTTAATCGGGTGGTGTGTAGCGAGAAACCGCCGGAGCGGTCAGCGCGTCGACTTTTTGCAGTGCGGAGGCGCATAACTTCAATGACGGTAGAAGAAAGAACGATTTTGAAGGCTCTGGCTCATATGTGCCTGCAATACATGGACGAAGGCCCGGAAGGGCTAGTTCACAAGTCGATGAGCGCCGGTGAAAAGGCGGTCGAAGTGTTGGCATCCTACGGCTTGGTCAAGCCGGAGCTAGGAGGCGGGTTCTGGACCGATGAAGGTTTGCGTCTTCTGGACGACGAATGGGCATCGGATCGTGCGAGTTTCCTGTCGCGCATGTCAAAGCCCTGAAAGCCGGAAGCTCAAGCATCTGATGATGGGGTGGCTTGATGATGGGGTAGCTGGCGCGATATCGAGAGCCGCTATTCAAACATCTTTTCAAAAGCGGGACGACTTTTGACGCCTGAGGCGGCTACCAGCCAGAACAGTCCCCCGGCAGCAATGCCGAACATAGCTATCTCTGCAAGTAATTCGACGGCTTCCAGCAATCCCCACCACGTCATCATCCCGTTTTGGTAGGTGATGTGATCATTCGTGTAGGCCTGATCCGGGCCGAAAAATACAGTCAGGCATAACCACGGGAAGGTCGCAATGGAGGCCCCCGCCATCGCACAATTTGCGAGGGATGCCCTTACTCGTCCCCTGAAATAGAGTATCAATGGAATTCCCAATACAATAGTTGGCGGATACGCGCCGAATAATGCGACGACGGCGGTTGTTTGGACAACGCGCTCCATCATAACGGGCAGGCCCTGATAGGCTGGGCTGTAAACCGCGTATGCGAAGGATGCCACCAACGGCACTACAATTACTGCAAGAGCAATTCTCCACCAGGGAGGAGATGCGAACGTTGCTACCGCCATGTGCACCTTTCCTAAACAGCCTACGCGACAGAATTGCACGCGTCCGGCCGTCTGCCCAGAATCTTTTCCCAGCAACCACTTACCTTCGTTATTTTAGTGGATATCTTACTGCAATCATAACTTGTTCTGTTTCTTGTGGTCGACGTCATCGTTCCTTCACTGGAGACACGCATGCCACGCTTTCTGGCGAACAGAACTTGGTCGCGGAATTGGTTCCGAATCCCGCTGCTGGTCATATCCCTCTCCTGCACGCCGTCCCATGGCTCCGGCTCTGATGACGCTGTAGAGAGCGGCAAGGGGATGGTTCCGTCCTGCGGCGGCATATTCGACCTGTGTGGTTATTCGGATCGACAGAGTGGCAACGAATTGATCCCGAAGGCATTCGAGCGGGTTATGCTGTTCTCGGAGGGGCTGGCCGCCGTGCGGATGAACGGGCTCTTCGGCTACGTCGATACAGCAGGCAAGATTGTCATCGAGCCGCGCTTCGATCTCGCCGGGCCTTTTCACGACGGATTCGCGGAAATCCTCGTCGGCCAGCATACCGGCGTCGTCTCGGAAACTGGGAAGGTGGTTCTCGAGCCGCAATTCGGTCGGTCGACACCGATCATGGGCGATGTCCTCATCGTGCGGAAGGGTCAGTTTAGACCAAAGCGACCTCCCGAAATGGAAGAGTTGGAGCCCTTCGACCTACTGTATGTCGATTACGGTCCCATGGGTCTTTACAGCCTGAGCAAGGGTTGGCTGACCGCGTATACTTACGGATTCAAACCCTTCGAACGTGGCCGTCCAAATTACGTTTGGGCCCGTGATTTAAGTGCGAAGCAGTCGCGATTTGGCCTGATGAACAATGAGGGAGAGTGGAAGGTCGAACCGGCGTTCGACACGGTTCAACCACTCTTCGACGGTCGTGCCGTTGTTTCGGTCAAGGTTAAAGACGTTGAAACGCGGCGTCAGCTTTGGGGTGCGGTCGATGCGGACGGAAAGCTGGCGATCCCCCTCGCCTACGACTGGCTGTCTTATTGGGATCAGGGCTATTCGGTGGCGAGACTGAATCGCGAGGAAGGATTCCTCGGTACAGATGGCGGTCTCCTTGGTGGCCGGTTCTTCGAAAAGGTCGAGCGCGACCTGTATGGAAAGCCGCTCAAAGTGCTGCTCGATGGCAAATGGTTCGGCATCACCGCCGACGGAAGGCTTGTTGATGTCCCGGAGGAGAAACCCTTCCCCTTCAGGATCGGCAAACTGCCTGTTCCTTCGAAGAATACCCAGTGCAAAAACGGTGTTTCAATTGTATCGAAGGACGGTGCCTGGGGGCTTCAAGGCCCCGACGGGCGCATGCTTGTCGAACCTAAATTTGAAGCGATCTCTTGCTTTCGCAGAGGTATCGCCTGGGTGCCCGACACGACAAGGAATGCCTGGTGTCCAATAGGGCCAGATGGCAAATCTCGTAGTAAACCCGATTGCCTCCCGACCTATTACGAAACCGAGGCGTCCCATCACTATCCGGAGAAGTTCGATCCAGACCCGTTCAGAAGCAGCGTCCTATGGATGCAAGCTTTCCTGAAGCACGGTGAGGACCCGTCGTATCCAGCGCCAAAGTTGATAGGGGACCGGATTCAGGGAACGGGCTCGATCTCCGTGTCATGCAGGGAGATCATTCAGTGCGATTGAAATCGATGCTGACGCGCATCCCGGACCGCCGTCCCGGCAAGGCCTTTGTCCTCGCCTTCATACTCTTTGCAGGAGGTTTGCCTTGTTCGATGACGCATGCAGTCGCCGAACCGGACCGGAGTAAGACGCTTCCGCCGTTTAACGACCTTGTCATAACCGACAGCCTAAATATAGCTCGTGCTGAACGACCATCCAGCGGGTTATGGATTACCTGTTCGGAAGGGTCGCAGATCAGGCTTCTCTTGATTACTCGCCTGCCAATCGAAGAAGAGTTTGCAGGCAATGGCACCCGTTCGGAGGGGCGAGCCGAACTCAGCGTTCTCTCTGACGGCATGCGAACGGTTCAGGCCATCAAACGTGCTCCCCGCCTGATCTTCCGGCAGGCAACGTGGCGGCGCGACGACGAAAACGATATCGTTTTGATGCCGCCGCAATCAATTGAGGAGGTCCAGATTCTATCCCGGGCGTTCTTACCCGCTCCCCCCGCCGTCGTTAGAGTAGATATCGCGGAGACTGGGACAGAGATGGCCGGTGCTGTCGACGGCCAAGCTATCATGGCGTTCAACAAGAACTGTCTGGCGAAGAAATGAACCCTTCTCTGCCACCAGAGGAAAATTTATGCCGAGGTTAGTTGCTCCACTCATTCTTATTACGCTTTGGGCTGCCTCTACTGAGAGAGCATCCGCAGCCATGTGGCTGGTCAGGGGGCCGGGCAACACTACCATGGCTGCAGACTTAGGCTGTAAGGCCCGCGAGGTTAAAGAGCCTGATGACAGGCATACCGCTCCAATATTTCACTGAGAGGCTACAGGGACGAGACAATGACCGCAAATGGCGCTTTCCTGCCGAGCTAATCACCCCCGAGCGGCGCTGGGGTCACGCGCCTAGATTTCAATTCCGTTCATGGCCGCCTTGCTGTAACGATCAGCAGAAATCCGCCAAGGTCGCGCCAGCGCGAGAACCGTGGGACAGCTTCGCAAGCGGCGGGAGACGGTTGAGGCTCACCGATGTGGGTTATGACGAGACCGGCCGAGGCTACAGCGTTCAGGTAATCGCCTATCGTGCGAGGAAACCTCGGAACTGCGAACGGAAGAACTTCTTCGTCCTTGGGACGATTTCCGAAGCGCCAATACTCTGTAAAGGTCGACCTATCAAAATAGCGAGCTACCCTAAGTCCAGTTGTCCTCCCTTCGCCGTCTTTTTCCCAACCCAGCCCCGGAGTGATGAAACAGGGGTGCAGGACGCTAAAGAGTAGGAAGCCGCTTGGTCGCAGAAGCCGGTGTGCCTCTCGCATAGCGCCAGGTAAATCCGGTCCGTCCATCAATGCCATGGTCGATAAAACCGCATCGTAAGAGGCATCAGGCATCCCACAATGGTTACTATATGAGGTCACGTGATAACGGATGCCAAGCGGATCGGCTTCTTCCGTTTGCCTCGCGTGCTCGATCATCCGACGTGAAAGATCAATACCAGTTACATGTGCGCCCAGCCGCGCAAACGCGCGAGTGTTGGTTCCCTCGCCGCATCCGAAGTCGATAACATCGAGCCCACTGATTGACGGCAGAGCATCAAGGAAGGCTGGAAACGTAAACTGGTCCCTATAAACATCGAAGCCAGCGCGAACGTCTCGGGTCCACTGGTCGGCGTTGTCATTCCAATGCTTCGCGACATCATCATCAGGCATGTCACCTCCCATCAGCTGCCTTTTCCGTCATATGTCGGGCAGCCACAAGCCCCGACATATAGCCTTCGACCGCAATGCCGCAATGTTTCGGCGCGAAGCGGCCGGTGTCGGCCCCAAGCGGACTGTCAACAAGGACGTCAGAGCGGACGGAACGACACGGCTTGGTTTTGATTTGGGTTCAAGCTAACGTTTGGAATTAGCCAATTTTGGAAACAACCGCATGCGTTTTTTAGTCGCTTTGGTAATTGCTATCGTATCCGGAAACAGTGTCGTAGCTGCATGTCCTCTCGATGATGTGCTGAAGCTTTGCGTGGAGAGTGGCGCAAGCTCGAACGCCTTTCAAAAAGGTGTCGATAACGGCGATTAGACAGTGAAGGTGCTTTCCTCACCCCCGAATACAACTTCTCGGCCTGCGACAGCGAGTGAACTTTATACTATGCCAAGCGGGTTGGAGTTCTTTGTTAGCCATCGATACTACAAGGATTTTTCCTCCTCGCACTGTGAACTCAATTTCGTTCTGGCCTACGCGGCGAAGGGCAACGATGGGATGAGCTGTTCGAGCAACGAGTTTACCGCCTTCGAAACCTCTCTCTCTCAAGCCACCTTGGGCACGGTCACAAAAGAGGCCAAGGCGTCTGGAACCGCATTTCTGGTAGAGGGATCGAACATGTGGATGACTGTGATACTGGCAACCAGTAGCGGACCGCAGAAGGCTTTCAACGTGTGGGTCGAAACCTCTGCGCTGAAGAAGCGATAGAGCAGAAAGTGCATGTCTTCAATTGCCGCATCGTTGCCATCTCTATCACAGCGGTATTACTCGAAACAGCATACGCGGACGGTCAAGGTGCGAGGCAAACAGCGCTAACAATTTTACGTATCCACTGACCTTGCCCCCAAGTTTTATCCAATTTTGAGTTCGCTCCGGCGGTTTTGGGTTGCTGTATTTGGGGCGGTAGCGGCGAGTTGCGGTGCGGAGCCATTTCGGCTGCGCAGCACCGCAACGCGTCGCGGGTTGATGGATTGAGCGAACTCGGTCGGTGTCAGCCAGCCGAGGCCGGAATGCGGTCGGTGATCATTGTAATCGCTGCGCCAGTTTGAAAGCGCTGATCGAGCATGGGTCAGTGACGAGAAGAGCGTTTCATTCAAGAACTCGTCGCGCAGCCGCCCATTGAAGCTTTCGATGAAGGCGTTCTGGATCGGCTTGCCAGGCGCAATGTAATGCCAATCGACCTTGGCCCGACCCGTCCATTGCAGGATCGCATTACTGGTGAACTCGCTGCCGTTGTCACTGACGATCATCCTGGGTTTGCCACGTTCCTCGATGATCCGATCAAGCTCACGAGCAACCCGCAGGCCGGAAAGCGATGTATCGGCGACGAGAGCCAGGCATTCTCTGGTGCAGTCGTCCACGACCGTCAGAACCCGGAACCTGCGACCATCGGTGAACTGATCCGACACGAAGTCCAGCGACCAACGATCATTGGCAGTCATCGGGATCAGCATCGGTGCTCGTGTGCCTATCGCTCGCTTCCGGCCGCCGCGCTTGCGCACGGTCAGCTTCTCCTCCCGATAGAGCCGGAAGAGCTTCTTGTGGTTCACAAGGTGTCCCTCGCGCCTGAGCAGCACATGAATGCGTCGCCTTTCGGTGATTGCGCTGCAATCACCTGTCGGCCAAAGGATAGCCGAAGCGGCGGCGTTCATGCGCCAACGCCTTCATTCGCTCGCGAAGGCCCTGATCGTCGCCGCGGCTGGTGTCGTAACGGATCGTCATGCGGCAAAAGCCGATGGCTTTACACGCCCGCCGTTCGCTCATCCGATGTTGATCCATCAGATGCGCGACAGCTTTCCGCTTTGCTGCGGGCGTCACCACTTCTTTCCCAAAAGGTCTTTCAAAGCAGCATTGTCGAGCATGGCATCCGCCAGAAGCCTCTTCAGCTTCGTGTTCTCGTCCTCCAACGTCTTCAGCCGCTTGGCTTCCGACACCTCCATGCCGCCGAACTTGGCTTTCCATTTATAGATGCTGGCATCGCTGACGCCGTGCTTGCGGCAAAGCTCCGAGACCGGCGTGCCCGCCTCGTGCTCCTTCAGAATGCCGATAATCTGTTCGTCTGTGAAACGGCTGCGCTTCATTCCCTGGTCCTCTCAATGGGCCAGAGCTTACTTCAAAATGGATTATTTCAACGGGGCAAGGTCAAACGATTTGGGCGATACTGGTTGTCTCGAAGGCTTCGTGGAAGGAACTCCCGCTTTGGTCTGCTCCGACCGATCGTTTGGGACGTGGAACGATCTATGTCTCCTGTATGCTGGAGCCTCTCTACGGGATTGTGACCGATACATGGTAGAGCTTTTTGGGCGTGTTCATGACTATTGATGTAGACCGGCTGGCCATTGACCGCCGTGAACGACCCGCGACCTCGAACTTATCCCGAAGGCATCGTTCTGGACCCTGCGGTTCGGGGATGAAGTTCGACCGGAGGGCAGCTACTTAAAAGGTATCGAAGCGGGAGCCGCCCAATACCACCTGGCCGCCGGTTCAACACTCACTCACTCTGATGAATGGGCAGATGGTTGATCTTCCCCCAGGCAAAGATTTTTTTCAACAAAGGAGGAAATCCCCCTCGCCTTCTGACCATGCCGTTAACTGTCTCCGGCCCACATTCCTGCTCGTAATGATTGCAGACAGCGGCTCATGAGGACCCCCGTGCCGGGGAGCGGGTTTCATGAGTAGCATCAACACCAACACAAGCGCCATGGCCGCGCTGCAAACGCTGCGCAGCATCACCTCCGGTCTCGACGAGACCAAGGATCGGGTGAGCAGTGGCTTGCGTGTGGGTAAGGCCGCCGACAACGCCGCCTACTGGTCCATCGCGACGACCATGAAGTCGGACAACAAAGCCTTGTCCGCGGTCTCGCACAGTATCGGCGTCGCCAAGGCTGTCACCGATACCGCCTACGCCGCGGTCGACGAGGTTCTCGAACATCTCAACGCGATGAAGGCCCTTCTCGTGACCGCACGTTCGCTGCCCGCTGCCGAGGGACTGGATACGTCTTCCGCCCATGGTGCCTACGTCGGTCCTGGCGGCGTCTACAGCGACACCGACCCCGCCTACTCCAACACGATGCTGAAGAAGGTCGACGACGAGATGAGCCAGCATATCCAGGCGATCAACAGTGTTGTCGATTCCGCCAGTTTCACCGGCGTCAACCTCCTCCAGATGCCCAAAGACGGCTCGCATCTTACCAGCGGATCATCGGCGACTTACGTCACAAACTACGCCAACGGGGCGGTGGAGACGATCGACATCTCGACGTCGGATTTCGTGATCTTCAATCCGAACTACGCCGGCGAAGGAGCCCTGGCGAACCGAGTGGCGAACTACGGAGCGCTCGACGGCCGTATCGTGTTCCCTACCCAGAACGCGACGACGGGCAGCTGGGGCACCATCGTCAACGGCATGAGCATCTTCAACGACAGCATCGGTACCGATGTCTACGACAACATGGGCGTCAGCATCGTCTTCAACATCGAGGCCTGGGCGATGGAAGGCCAGACCCGCGACAGCGTTTACGACGGCTTCCTGAACGAGTTCGAAAAGCGCATCCAGAAGGTCGTCTCGATCGGAGCAAGCCTCGGTTCGATACAGAAGCGGCTCGATATGGCCGACGATTTCAACAAAAGCCTGAGCGACGCCAACACGTCCGGCATCGGCCGCCTCGTCGATGCCGATATGGAGGAGGAATCCTCCAAGTTGTCCGCGTTCCAGACAGGGGAGACTGAATCGCCTCGTTTCATTCGTGCTCGCTATCGGCTCGCCTGCTCCCGAAACGACTGGATCATCTGCTTGGAAACATCGCCCGCAAAGCATATGGGAGCATATCCGCCGCCTCGGTTATAAGCGCTCCGTTTGCCGCATCGCCGGCCTCCGCGGTCCGTATTGTATGGGCACGCACATGAACCCGGATACATCGAGATCGACTCGGCGATTATCCGCTGGATGACAAGAGAGTCCGAAATCTGTGGGATTGATGGTGGCGGGGGTTTGTCGTCAGAAGCTGGCGAAGTCCCCTTGTCGGTCGGCTGCTGCTTCTCCGTTGGCTTTTGCTCGGAGAGCAAGACTGTCGATATCCACCCCTCTCTTTGCGTCAGGACATCTTGAATCTTTGACCAATCACCCTGGGCCTCGATGACGCGCAGCTCTCTGCCGCTGTCAAACCTGTCGAGAATTCCGTACTGCTTCCCCGGTCCATCACGCAGCGCTACTTTGCGGCCTTTAATGAAGCGTGTGACGCTTGCCGCCCGCGAAGGCTCCGAGGATTCGCTTTCTTGCGACGGTGCTACCGGAACCGACGCGGGGGCTAACTCGACTCGAGTTTCGCTAGACGCCCTGGAGGCTGGATCGTTCACTGGCGAACTTGGAAGCGTTTGGACGGCGACATTTTCAGATTTGTGAATGATTGACCCGATGAGTCCAATCCCGAGGACGAAGAACAAAACGCCGGGTGTCAGTTTGGTTGATTTTCGCGAACCCCTCCGACGCGGCATTTTGCTCTCCGGACAACATCTTCAACAGAAATCCACTGAAATGAGAACGGCTCGGCAGAGAGCAGAGACAGCCAGAAACACACGCTGCTGCGTTACTGCCCTGCGGTCTCCCGTCGCCGAATTCTGATCTCGATACGTCTACGGGTTTCCACATTACCCGCCTGGCCCTCAGTGAGGGTGTCTCCCGGCAGAATGAGCTGCGCAGCCGACAACGGAAGTACCGTGATGCCCGACAAGGATGTGTTCGCCCTAAGTATGTTGGCGACCGAAATCGCGCGAGCGAGCCCAAGGCCCGCATTGTCGGCGGGCTCCAGCGTCGTGATCGACTTCTTGGCCGACAGGACGTCGATGGAATTCTTGTCGAGGTTCGAATTCAAGCGCGAGATCGGCTGCTCGTCGGTGTGACCGATGACCTCGACGATATCAGCTCCATAGGTTTCCAGGTTCTTCGCGATCTGATCGGAAATCGATCCGTTCAGCTGATCGGTGAACGACGTTGACAGCTCGGCGCTACCCGACCGGAAGAAATAGCCATTGGCTTCCGTCAGGCTAATAATGGGAGGCCACTCGTGTGGCTTTCCAGAGGCACCGAGTTTCGCAAGCTCGGCATCCCGTTCGGTGAGCTTCTTCAAGGTATCATCGAGGCGCGTTGCCAGATCACGCCGCTGCTTGTTCAGGATGTCATTGGCATTGCGCAAGTTGGCCGCCTCCTGTTCAGTGGTAAGCAGCTCCTCGACACGCTTGAGGATGTCGTTGGCATCTTTCTTGCCCAGGACCTCCTTGATCCGCTTGTAGGTGTCCTTTTGAAGAACGAGTTCTCGCCATTCTTCGTCATATTGGCTTTGTGCGGCCTCGGGCAGTTTGCTGACCAAGGTCGCCACTTCGTTTTTCAGCTCCTCGATCGTTCGGTCCTTCTCGCGACTGTTTTCGGTAACAGCCGACAGCTGCTTGAGGGCGTCTTCGGCTCGCTGGCGCTCCTTGACGATGATGGCCGCAGTCACGAGCAGAAGGCAAAATACGACGAGGAGAAGAGACTCCGCCATGGTGAAACCAAGTATGAGCCCCCGGTTGTAGCCCTTTGTCTCAATCTGGCTTGCATGTTCCGGTGTCATCGCTGCCACCAGGACCGACGCGGCCTATCGTCTTCCGTGATGTCCGTATTGATGATAATCGGCTCCCCTGTCCCGACCGCGGTCTCAGGAGTTACCAACTGCGCTGTCATCGATTCCAACGGCCTCGGTACCTGGCTGATAGCTCGCTCGATTCGCTCGTCACGGATGCGGCTTTGTTCCTCTGCTGCCCTAGCCTCGTTATGCCTGCCGACCGTAGCGTCAAGCAGTTCGTTCAGCTTGGCCGAACTGGCGATGTGAGTTTCGTTGGCAACCTTGGAGGTGGCGATAAGCTGTTCGACAGTCGAAGTCAGTCCGGCGACAGTCTCGGCAGATTGGACCTGGGCTGCGGCAGCGGCCTTCACCTCGGTCGTAAGTTTTGTCAGACTTTCCGCCGTCTGCTTCAACGGATCGATGCCGGCCAGGATTTTCTTCGCCGTCTCTCTGGTGTCGATGGCATTGTCGCTTATTGCTTTGGCTTGGGCATCGACGATGGATTTCAGGGACTCCACCGCAGGCGAGACGTCGATCCGAAGGACCTCGTCCGGAGAACGGGCGGCTGCGTACTTCTCGATGACGTTATCGATGGCCGCTGCGAGCTGCTTCGACTTTTCGGTCATCGACGTCGCCAGGGTTTCCATCTGCTCAGAAAGCCTGGCGACGTTTTTGGTATTGCTTTCCGAGAGCTGCGCGGCGTTCTTGTGGCTTTCTTCGAGGGTCGCCAAGAATTTCTGAGAAGTCACCTGGATCGACTCTACCGCTTTTGCGGACATCGCCTCGATGGCGGCCCGCACGGCCTCCCCGTTTTTCTCGGCTTGGCGGGCGATCTCTTCGAAGCCTTCGGAAAGCATCTGGTTGCTCGTTCTCCGATAGGAGGAGAACTCCATGGCGGAACTGTCGAGTTCCGCTCTCACTCGCCTTGTCATCTCCGCCAGCTCGTTTCTGACGGCCTTTTCGATGTCCGCTGGATCGCGTCGCATCTGATTGAAGAAGATGCGCAAAGCGATGCCCGTTACTGTGGAGATAATGGCGATGCCGAAATTGCGGACGACATCCTCGATCGAAGCCTGCCCCGTAAACTTGAACAGCGAAACGCCGAGACTCGTGAGGGTGAAGATAAAACCCATATAGTAGAGGTTATCGCCAGCTTGCTCGCTGTGAACACGCAGACCGGGCAGCATGTTAACCGTCAGGTACAGGAACATCATCGCGACCGGGATCGCCGTTATCAACGCAATGTCGAAATCCCACACCTTTCCGAA
Source organism: Rhizobium sp. 268 (assembly GCF_036571585.1). Taxonomy (NCBI): domain Bacteria; kingdom Pseudomonadati; phylum Pseudomonadota; class Alphaproteobacteria; order Hyphomicrobiales; family Rhizobiaceae; genus Rhizobium; species Rhizobium sp. 268. The sequence goes on from NZ_JAPPSO010000033.1 coordinate 13,936, forward strand.
CCATATCACGGCCGAGCCAACGATGGTCAAGAATACAAAGAGAATGATCGGACCGTGTGTCCGGACCAGACCACGGATTGGGGATATGCTCATCACATTGTTCCTGTCAAACGCTCGATACCGGAAAAGTCACCATGGTTAGAGCGAATCCATGTTGCCCAGAACTCCGGAAGGTTCTTGATTGACGCTGAGCTTTCGCGCTGGAAGAACAGAAGGCTGACGTCCACACCGTCCAGCGGTGTGCGAAACTTGTTGCGGGCGGGACTGTTTTCGAACGCCTTTAGGTCCGCGCCGGATTTGTACATCGAGAAAGCTGGCGTGTGCTCCATCATGTCGGAAGCGATAATCAGGCGCTTTGGCTTGCCGTCCAGCTTGGCATCGGAGAGGCTTTCGATGACAATGCGCTGGATGCCGGCCATGATCGGCGACTGTTTGGCTGAACTGCCCTCGCCGACTTCCTCTTCGATTTTCTTGAGAGGCTGATTGAAAGCCTGGTCCCATCTTTGCTGAATCTTCTTTGGATTCGACGTCCAGGGATCGGCGTTGTCGCCGTTGCCAGGATTACATCCGTGGAAGGTTCGTTCGGGCTTTCCTTCTACATCGGTCAGCAGGTAGACCTCGACGAGCCCATGCTGTTCAACGCCCGCGACGATACGTTGGAACTCACGCTTGAGGTCAAGCTTGGTGATCTCCGAGATTGGGTCGGTGACATCGAGCAAAACCGCCGTTGCCGACGTCGCGCCGTTCTCGGGGCACAGATCAGCTTCCAATGTGGGGCCGGCATTTGCCTTATACCAGAGGATCGAATATCCACCGACAGCGGCTCCGATGGCCGTCAGCAGAGCAATGATGCCGAGTATCGGGCCAACGGAGCTTCCTCCACGGCGGCTTCTGCGCTTAGGCCGGGCTGCCATTGATTGTCTCCGGGAAAAGGTTGTCGAGTTGGTGGTAGGCGGCCACGGCGTCTTCGAACGCTCTGCTGATCCGCTTCATCTGGGCGGACAACTCGGCTTGGGCACCCTGGATTCTTTCGGACAGTTCCTTGTCGCTCCAGTCGTCGGAGGTATCGATCACCACCTTGCGGCGCTCCATCTTGTACTGCGCCTTGAAGTGCATGGGCTCATCTTCGGTGCGCGCGGCGCGGTTTGCCTCGCGGTAAAGCGCCAGAAGCTTCCGAGCCACGGCTTCGAGGTGTGTTTGATGCTCGGCGAACAGCTTCGTCATCCGCGTTCGGGCGTCGATGATGGCGGCGCATTCCTTGCGGCGCTTCGAAAGCCCATGGATGATGCCCTCTATCTTAATGTTATGGTCGTCTCGGATTTCCTTCAATCGTTCGATGCGATGGTCTTTCTCTTCCACATATTCAACCCGCGCGGCGAGATACCTAGAATAGGTTCCGGCATAGCCCGGGTACGGATCGGTCAAGAACAGACCGTCGAGAAGCGCGGCCGTCGAAAAGAGGAAGCCACCAGCAAAGAGAACAAACGAGTCAATGTCCGCAAGGCCCAACGGATCACTGACGACACGCTGGCGAACGAGGGCACCGATATGCTCAACCGCTGTCGCCGAAATCTCACGATAGTGCGCCATGGCCAAATTCAGGGCAATCGCCAGCGCGAGCCAGAGAAGCAGGCTGAGGAAGCCGATGAGTTTCAACACCACCGAACGCCGATTGAGCTGACGAATACCGAACAGCGCCAACAGGAAGGTTCCTACGACGTTGATGAAAGCGAAGCCGAATGCGTATCCAATACCCCCGACGAGACCGCTGTCGTTACCCTTGGCGAGGTAGACGCCGTTCACGCCGGTCTCGAGCAGCAGGATGAAGACGATGAAAAGTATCTTGAGCGTTGTTTCTATTTTCCCCTTCACGCGAGCGACCCGCTTCTCCAGGCGGTTCCGCTTCCGGAAGTCATCGAGTTCTTCATCGGTTGCACGCAGGTCCTTGCGCCGCATGAACAGCTCGTCTTGCCCTCCTGCAACGTCCGCCTGGAAGTCCTCAACACTGGAATGGTTGGTCATCTCGATCTGGCCAAAATGGCCATCGAAATCGAGATTGCGCAAACGCGTGGCGTAGGTGTGAAGCTGGGCCTCTAAGACCTGGAAAGAGTCATCCCTCTGGTTTTCAACCCGTTCGATGATCGCACGCTCGACGTCGTCGAGGTCCTTAGCGTTGGACGCTGGCACGTTCGCATTGCCGTTTTCGACGGCTTTGCGCTCGATTTCCATGGATTTCGTAAGCTTGTCCGTGTCCAGCGGCGGAAACGGGTCCGTCGTGATGCGGAAATCGTGGCTGGATTCCCGCAGGCTGTCGTACAATTTGTTTAAAGATTCAAACCTGGCCATCGCCGCAACCTGTATGCCTGATATTCCGTGCTGCCATCATCGGCCCCATTGGGGTGACCGCCAGCCCGCTGCGACAGCCTCCCCTTCGGAGCAGAACCAACGCTCACCCTTTCGAGGGTCGATCTTCGTCTTCGCGTAGTCTGTCGACCACGGGACGTGGTATATTTTCTCGTGCTTGCTGTTGATGTTACCCTTGATCGGGCAGCGCACTGGGGTGCCGCTCGACGTCGCGTCACCCCACTTGTGGGCTCTGAAGTCCCAGGCTGTCTCCGTCTCCGCCTGCCAAATGCCCACATGGCCAGCATGAGCGATCTCTTCGACGGCGACATAGTCAACCGAGTATTTACGGAATGCCCAAGCGAGGCCCGATGCGATCATTTCGCGGTTTACATCAATTCCATCGGCGACGCAGCTCGCGATCCAGCGGCCGTACAAGTCCTTTTCGTGCGGCGTGCAGATGACGCCATGACCGAGCACCAGGCTTTCCATCTTATGAAGAGCAGCTTGGCCACAAGCCCACTCACTGCCATCCGCGGCTTTGCATTGCTGCCCAGCCTCCGGTGCGTCGATGCCATGGAGACGATAGCGGACGCTGTCTAGCTCGATGGTATCGCCGTCAATGACGCGCACATTGGAAGCCGCAGAAACGCATTCCGCCGAAACGAGCAGAAGAAGCGCGATCGCTAGAAGCCTTGAAAACAAAATAGGTCCCTCTTCCAGAGAAGACATATTTTACGTTGTGCGATTCCGCAACCTGCGGTCATTGTTAAATTAAGTAATAGTAAACAACCAAGGACATCGACCACAGATTATCAACGCGACCCGCCGAGAGAAGCTTGCCGACGAAAGCCGCGTCTTCGAGTTGGTGGTGGCGCTGGCTACTTCGGCCGCGACAGACCTACGGCTGGGGTGACCGAACCGACGTTTGAAGGCTGCCCCAAATTTCGTGCGCTTATTAGAAGCGCCGCGGACACCCACCTTGTGACTTGCAAATAGTAGCCGCCCAGTCGCCTATGGAGGAAGTCATGACCCAAAACGTACGGCACGACCCGCAAAACACGGCCCTTTGGTTGGTCGGCAACATCGTGGACTACGACATTTTCGCGGAGGTTTCCCCATCCACGAGCCTCGGCACCATCAAATATCTACTGGACAGCCTCGAGGCCATAGAGCTTGAGGGTAGGACGAGGCATGACGCTTTTCTGCGGGGAGGCTTGAAAGAGCGGTTTTCCAACCTTCCGCCGGGCGCAAAGGTATTCGACCGTAATCCGTTCACCGATCCGTTGGCCATTCCCGTAGCCGCCTTCGATTGCCGAGAGATATCTGAGCACCTCGCCCTGCATTTGTTTCAATTCTCGAGAGGAAATCCGAGTTCGTCCAACGATTGATTGACAAGAGCCTCAATATAAGGGGCCATAGGTGGAATATCCGCACGAGAAAATCGTGTTCGAATTCTGCCAGTTCAAAGTCGTAATCGTCGATTTCGGGGAACCCGTTGACGTCTGCCGGCGGTTTGAAAACTCCGCATCTACCCACATTCCGTATGTTCTGGTGATGCTTGCCGACTATCCACCGTGGACCGGAACGCCAGCGCGCGGAACTCGCCCCGGTCGGGAATTCTGGTATCGATTCTGGTTTCTGGACACTGAACGAGCTTTGGATGCGTGATCCGCAGATCGAGATCGTTGTCCGCGCCAAATTTGTGTAATCCCAGACGTTCCGTTCCTCCGCTCGCCCAAGAATCTCGTAGAACTCTCTAGCAGACAGCTTGGGTACCAGCCTTGCTTAGCAAACGATAGTGATTTCTCCGGCGCTGACGAAAGTCCCCCTTGAGCGCTACGGCCGCCCGTGGATCGCGTGTCGCAGGTGGCAGACCGTCGAACGGCGATCTATCAAAACGGAGGGTACAAGGCTCAACGTTATGCCAAAAGTGTGGGCGTCGCCCAGGGATGTTTGCTCGGACGCCCATGGTGAAGCTGGGCACCTTGCCCGAGGACGCCTCAGTTGGGAGCCAATCGGTCGCGATCCGATGTAGGTGCGGTAACCGGAGACAGAAATCTTTTCGTTGTCGAGCCAATCTTAGGCAATCACTTCGAGTTTTGTGACCAGCCATATGACCCGGGAGAGATCAAAGCCGCCGGCATAAAGTCAGAATGCCGCGACCAGGCGGGCTCCCTTCCCGACACCGCTGTGACGCCGGGACTGCCTGCAGGACAGCTTGATCCGCTCCTCGCGCAGTACACAATGCTAGTCGTGCGCAAGTCTTCCGGAATCTCTGTAACAAAAATCGAAGACCTAGTCGGCTTGGGGGGTGCTCAGAGGGATGCGGGACCGAATGGGACATTTGTCGTCAGGAACGTTCGCTGGGGTCTGGACGCGACGTGGGAACAGGGGGGCAAACAGTTCCATCTGCTGGTCGTCCACCTGGAAGGTCGAGCCCCAGAAAGACAACGCATGCGACGTCTATACGCGTCAGCTGCCGACTCTTCGAGGCTGGATCGCCGCCCGCAAAACGACTGGAGAGGATTTCATCATTGCGGGCGACCTCAACAGACGCCTCGATCTCGAGTTACTGGATAACAAATCGCCAGACCTGTGGCCCATCGTTACAGGCTCCGAGACCGCGGAAGCCGGTGACGACATCGCACTAACCCATCTGCCGCGGGGGGAAACGACGGCGACTGGCCAAGCGTGTTGGTCGGATCAAGCTGGAACGGATAGCGATTGATTACTTCGTTCTGTCTCCGGGAATGGAGCCGTCCGATGCGCTCAACAAAATCGGGAAAGTGTTGTTTACAGACGTAAAGCGACCCGACGGCACGCCGATCGCATCGGGGCCGGTTCTGTCTGATCATTGCCCGCACGAACTAACGTTCGAATGACCGTCCTGAGATGGCCGTAGTGGGCGACGTGAATGGCCGCTTCAGTGGCGCTTTGCGGTCGCGATAGTCGTCGCCACGCCGAACCAACCGCCGTGAAAACTAAGCCAGATCGGCGTCATCACGAAGGACGACGAAAACGCGAGTTGGTATTCCAAATACGCCTTCTTTGGCAACCGGCGTCGAGCCAGTGCAGGTGATCTCTACCTAGCTTGCGCCACACGTCCGCGCCGTAAGCCTGCCGCCGTATTGTATCCGGAATGACAATAATTTACGTCTTCACCGATTAGATGGGGACATTCATGTATCAAAATTGGTTTTACGTCGGAGCAGTCATTGTTGCTGTTTCGATCGCTTGGTTGGCGGCGGAAGTCATCGGCAGTAGTCGGGCAAAGAAGTCCGGGATACGAAAGACCGGCGTCGCTGTGCGTGTTGCTCTCGTTGTTGTTCTCACCGCGACCATCGGTACAGCATATTGCTATCTGAACATCTATCAGGATTACGGGCTGTCATCACGCGCTGAGCTTCCGGCCGCCATTAAGGCGATAGCCGACGCGAAAGCTGCCAAAATTGCCGCCGATGCCAAGGCAATGAAGGAAGCCGAGGAAAAGGATGCTGCCGAAAGGGCTCGCCTTCTCGCGGAAGCGGATCGGCAGCAAAAGGTCGCCGCCGCGAAGAAGGAAGCTGAGGATAAGCGTTGCGGCATGGGCGCTGTTGTGTCAGCGAATTCTCGCTACGAACTGCGCCAGGAACCGAGAGACGGCGCTGAAAAATTCCTGAACGTCGTGGCCTCAGAGGTGACCAAAAAGCCGCAGTATAAGAACATCGACGAGTCGACAATGGTTAGGGTCGTCGGCTGTTCGGGCGACTGGCGTGAAGTCAAAATTACAGAACCTACCTGGTTAGCCGACAACATGGGGTGGGTGCCGGCAAGCGTTTTGCGGATTGTCGAATACAACGCGGAGGGCAAGCGAGTTTTCACGGAAGCGGACTTTTATTGGGAATCGGATACGAGTGCCTACAGGACGCAACTCGTCGCTGCCGTGAACAAGATCGTCCGGGAAACACCTGGTTGCGATAAAATCGACACCGGCTCCCTCGCCTTGTCGCCAACACGCGGAACCCCAGGTGACCCGGTTTTCTTCGTGACTTGCAATCCAGATGGACGGGCCGCGATGAACGTGTGGTTCCGGCCAACTGATCGATAGCCAAAAAGGCCTGCCACACCTTCCGGCACAAAGGGTTGAGACATGAGGTAATCGCATGCACGTACCCCCCTTGGGCAATCATGGCAGGACTTGGCGCGCTCGAGCGCCGCGAGGTAGCAGACCTCCTGGCGAACTTCGAAGCGACGACACTATTGGATATCTCGCGGGGTAAAATCGCCGACACCGTCAACCGTCTCAAGAACGGAAGCCGTGATAAAGAAGTGGCTTCCTTTGGACGTCGCCTCCGTGACCTCTCCGACAAGACGGTCGCATCAGAGGCTTCGACATCCATGTTGCGTCTGCGCCTCTGGACGCTTGTCATTGGGTTGGCGACTGTAGGTGGACCATCCCGGAAAAACGATAGGGTTTCTGGCGTTCGTCCCCGCCGGCGCGCTCGTGCTCGGCAGCATCGGTGGCATGGGAGCGCTGTTTGGAACAGGATGGACCCGAGAGCAAGCAACCCGCCTTCTATCCTCTGAATGGCTCGCCGATCTTGATAAGGCCACCGAGCGGTTTCGCGTGGCGCTGGGCGCGGCAATCAGATCGAAGATAGAGTTGCTCCAGGGAAAACGAACCAAGCTTCCAAAAGGCGAACATTCCGTGCGCAAATGGGTCGACTCCGATTTTCGGACGAGATCGTCTCCCTCGCAGAAGCTGGCTACGATCTTGAGCACGGTTTCCGTGACCTGCGACAGCCGACGAGCGCAAGGGCATGCCTTGAGATCATGAGGGAAGCGGCCGTACACCCGGTCGCGGTCGAAGCCGAGCTGACGGGCCTTCTCAAGGTCCTAGCCTCGGAGCCGTCAAAGACCCGGGCTGCTGGAAAGAAGGCTTCGCAGGTATTGAACCGCTTGACGTCAAACGTGCCCCTGCGAGGGTAACGCGTTGATCAACAGTCATGAAGTCCAGGCACACTAGCCTAACCACCTCTCCACTGGTCCCCTGGCCCAAGATAGAGGCCGTCCCCCAGATAGACGGATTCGCCGCCCGCGCCACCAAGCGCTTGGTATAGACCGTCGGAACCCCCTTCTTGAGCTTTCTGTCTTAATTCCTCGGTTCTCTTGTCTGACCTTCCAACCGCTTTCATGAAGCGGTCGTATGGCCCAGAGTCGGCCTTGAAGGCGTCGGCAAACTCTATCACCCACTCGAAAAGATTAATGTCGCTGTGAGAAAGGGTGTGACGGACGGTCCTTGGCGACAAATTTAACGAGAAGCTCAGCCCCCCATCCGGCGTTAAAGCAGGATTGTTACTGCCCTCAATCAACTGGATATCGACACCGTTCGTACGGAAGAAGATATTGGCGACTTCCGAGTGGTTTCCCCAGCTGAACGCGCCCTTGTAATTGCGGCCAACATGGTGGCGTCTCCAACCCGTCGCTTTCAGGTGCTCCCAAACAAAGGCAGCACGAGATGCACCGAAAACCGTGGGCGTAGGAACAGGTAACCTTATTCCTAGCGAGTCAAATATCGCTTCAGACGCAAGACATTCAATGTAATTTCGGCATTTCCAGTTCAGAAATTCGGTCCGAACGACCCGGGCCCATTTCAGTTCCCCACCTTTGGTTTCCTGACGTACGACGACAGCATCGCCTGCTTTCACGTCCGCGCGCCAACAATTGATAGGGTAAACCTGTTTTCCATTCTGATAGACAACAAAAGCGACGATGTAACTCACGCACTTCACCTCGATTGGCCGCCTCCGTTAGATGAAACAATATTCGACTTTGCGCAAACAATATCGCGAAGTGTACCTGCCCTGCACAACGCAGAACGGCCTATGACCGGGAGGTCATAGGCCAAGTCACAGTCATCACGTGCACGTTTCCTCTTTGGCGCGCCCGAGCGGCTTTCGGGAGATCGGCGCAGGGCATTGCCGACCAGCGCCTTGGAAAGAAGCCAAACGCTTGGAAAATCAGCGGGTGTTTTCCAGCCCTAGAAATGACAGTGTCGGTATCTTCGGATGACGGAGCCCTGGGTGACAAAAATTCTCGCGTGTTCAGATATCCATAACAACGTCAACGCCGTCAGGCAGCTTCGCGCACGCGAGGGTAACGTCTACGACGCTTTGATCGTCGCCGGAGACGTGGGGAGCGACGCTGCCGACGAGATTTTCGATATCCTCCGTACTTTCGATTGTCCCGTTCTCTATGTCTTCGGAAACTGGGACAGCCGTCTGGAGCACGATCGGAACTTCGGGGATAGCTGTCATCACCTCCACCTGTCGCCCTACCCTGTCGGCGATCTCACCATTGTGGGCGAGACCATCGACGGCATAGACCCGGAGTGGGAAGCGTCCATTGAGGCCAATACAGGCGACCCCGCGGGCGTTGCCATCGCTCGACAGGAATACATGGATAGGCACCGCGCGAAGCTTTCCGAGATCGTTGCTGCCCAAGGGCCCGAACGAACCGTTGTCGTCAGCCATGACCAAGACCCAGACGTTTCTACCGGGCGTGCCGCTCTTTCTCTTCGGTCATATCTATAGGTTCGAGGATATCAACTACCGTGGCCAGCGCTTCGTCAATGTCAGTGCCCTGGACAAGAAAGTCATGGTCACCAGGAAGGGACTTAGACGTGTCGGAGTTGGAGATTTTCGGTACCTGAATGACGGCAGCTACGTCGTCATCTCGCACGACGAGCGCGCGGGCTTCGCCCCGACGTTTCGATCCAGATTTCGCCGACTGGGAACGCGTCGAGGGCATATTCCATTCATCGGCGACGGAGGTAGAGTAAGAGTCGAATGCCGGCTCCGCCCAAAGCTGCGGCGCTTTATTTGAACCACCTGCCGATCATGATCTTACGGAAACAAGAGCGCGGATGCGTGTAAAGCAGGCCGCGCCGCAACCATCTTGTGGATAGCGGGAACATAGCGCGAACTCTCGTGGCACCTAAGTAGATAATCGGGCAGAATATTTTGATGCGTGCCCGTTGGTTTGGCGCGCCTTCAAGGACCGCATGGCATTATCCCGCACACAGATTCCGAAGCCGGAAAACCATCAAGACTTCGAACGCCAATGTGCAGTCCTTTGGTCGGCAAAACTAAAGGACCCGAATCTTCAGCGCTTGGGGCGGAGCGGTCAGAATCAGCACGGTCTCGATATCATCGGCATTCGCGACGATGACCCGCGAAAACGGGTCGGAATTCAGTGCAAGTTGAAAAGTGGGAACGGAAAACTCACCGAAAAAGAGGTCCGCAACGAATTCGAAGCGGCACTCACCATCCAGCCGCCTCTCACAGAATTTCACATCGTCACGACGGCCGACCGTGACACCGAAATCCAGCTGTTCGCCGATAAACTTGCGATCGAGCAAATGGATGCCGGTCGCAAAATCCGTTTTATCATTTGGGGTTGGCAGGCGATTACCGACGAGTTGGGGCAATATCCCGACGCACTGCTGGCGTTCGATGATAGCTATGGCGTATTCGGGCGACAGACCGTGGATGCCGTCAACAGAGGCATTGACCTCCAACAGGCGGGACAAGAGAAGCTTCTCGCCGCAATTTCCGAAATCCAATCGGCGATCAAGACGCAGTCCCCAGTGGACACTACGGTTGAAGTCGCGCTTGCAATCGAGAAACACCTCGACGCCGAGATCGACGGATACAGGGATGCGAACAAAGGTGGTCAACGGAGAATTGCTCTCGCCCAGTTCACAGCGCTTCTCGAACGCGTCCAACGTGATGGTGTCAGCGGCCGCATCCTGTTCCGCATAAAAGCGAATATCGGTACCTGCCATCTGCGCCTGGGGAACGAAGAGGAAGGTATAAAGTGGCTCCTCGAAGCTTACGACCACGCTCCCCTCGAGCCAAAGGCGATCGCCAACAAGGCATATGCCCATCTGTTGATGGAGGACTGGGATACAGTCCTCGCAATGGGCCGCGAAAACCTGGAGTCCGAAACCGCGGACGAAATGCTATCGTCGCACGTCATCCAAGCGGCGAGGTTTTCGGGTTTTTCAGGGGACCCTCTTACATTGGTGCCACCGAAGGACCGAGAAGCCGCCGGGGTTCTGTTGGCGGTGGCACTTTTCCAGAGATCAAAGCCTGGCGAGGACTGGAAGACGTTTTCCCGGACACTTGCCCAGCGTTTTCCAGAGGAGAGATTGGCTCGCCAACTCGCGGCAGAGGCTGATCTCGACGATGTCCTTGCCCATAGCGACTACATCGACCCTGTCTCGTTCACAGAGAATGATCTTCAAAAGCTGAAGCGCTCGTCGCTCACGCTGGCCGAACTTTGGCAGGAAGTGAAAGCGGAAGATAAAAAGCTCGATGAGGCAGAAATCGCCACCTGTGGCAATCTGATCCTGTCTTATAGGGTACTTGGTGATCATGCGTCGGCTATGGTCATCGTAAGAGAGATGCTTGCGATACCCGACCTTGACGATGATTCCATGCTGCGGGCCGCCGCAGCAGCCATGGAAGCGGGTGATCATCCTACGGTCGAGGAAATTCTACCGAAACTCCCGGCCTCTCCTTCAAGGAATCTTCTATTTTTGCAGATAGCCGTGCTCAAAGGCGATTGGGACGCGGTCGCCAAGCTCGATCCGGATGACGAAGAAGCGTATCCACCAACGGAACGGGTCTTATGCCGGACCGCGATACGACTGGGCCGACTCTGGCGAGTTCCGGATGAAGAGCGCGTCCCGCAACTTGCGAAACTGATCGAGGATGTCGAAAAACATCCCCGCGCCAGCATCATGACCGCTCAATATTGCGCTAGTATACGTCAGCCCGCCCTCGCCGAAAAGGCTTGGGTCAATGCCCGTTCGAACATCGACGACACGAGTCACATCGCCAGCCGCATGATGGTCGCGATATACGCCAGTCGAAATGGCTACTGGACGGATACCGCAAGCCTACTGATGGGGCATGTCGCGGTGGATCGCGATAGCGAGGAACTGAGGGCATTGGCCGGCTCGCTCGTCCAGGAGCGACCGATCAAACAACGCGCCATTGCGTTCTTCCAAGTATTGCCTGCGGAAGTCAGATCGTCTGCTCATTATCGATATCTCGAAGGTCTCATGGAGTTCAATCGGGGGAACCTTCCGTCCGCCGAACTGATCTTCAGCGCAGATATGGAAGCTTCGCCACGTCTCGAACTCCTCCTGATGATGATCATGATCCTGCGCCGCCAGAACCGCGGTACGGAGATTCCCACACTACTGGCTCGGTTCGACGTCGCAGGGTTGGATGGCACGCCGCTCGAGAAGATGAGGATCGCAGAGGAATTGCGACGCGCTGGACACGAACGGACGGCGATTGAAATGGCCTATCCGGTACTGCGTGCCAACCCAAACGACGAAGCGGTCAATCTATCCTACGCCATTCTCGTGTTCTCGATGGAGCACTTCGGCGACGTCGTCGGGACCGATACGGCGGATGTGGGCACGTGGGTCCAGCTCTCGGGAACCCACGACAAGGAGTTTGACTTCGTCATCGAGGAAGGTGCCGACGACCCGAGCGGTGGATATTTGTCGCCGACGCACGCGCTGGCGGCCGAGGTAATCGGCAAATCGGTAGGTGACACCATCAGCATCCCCCAGCAGATCGGGGACCAGATCACCTGGACCATAAAGGAGATCAAGCACCGTTTTCTCCATGCCTTCCATGATGTCCTAGCTAATTTCCAAACGAAATTTCCCACTTCCAAAGGCCTGTTCGCCTTCACGATGAACGAAGGCGACCTGTCGCCAGTTCTCGATATGGTGCGCCGTTTCGCGGAACGCGGCGAGAAAGCGATAGACCTTTACGTGAAGTCGCCAATCCCCTTCCAACTCGTCGCGGGAATGTTCGACGAAAATCCCATCGCTTTCGCCGGCAGCATCGTGGAAGCGGACGAAGACATCCGCACTTGCATGGGGATAGACCCGGAACGGGAGGCGGCCCATGCCCTCATCAGGAACAGCAATCGAAGAGGCGTGGTGTTAGACGCCCATGCCGCCTGGACGGCGGCGACCCTCGACGTACTCGATATAATCGAGGCATCTCTCGGGCCAATATACCTCCCCCAGTCGGCGCTCGATTCCCTCCTTACGTTCCGTGGATTTGACGACATCAGAAACTCCCCGTCGTTGACCCTTATTCATCGAGACGGGGAGACGTTTCGGCGGGAGCACACTCCGGAATCTCTAGAGGCACGGGAGCAGTACATCAGCCAACAGATCGAAAAAATCGAAAAAGCCTGCATTGTCTCACCTGTCGCTGCCCCCAATGACATCACACCGCTTGAGAGCATGATCTTGGAGCAGAGCGGGGAAAAGGTGTTTGACCCGATCTATCTCTGCACGGATGGCCGTGTCCTCCTGTCCGAGGACCTTCGATATCGACAGTTCGCCAAAGAAATGCGGGTGGAAGGTCTTTGGCTGCAGGCGCTCCTGATGGAGGCTCGTGGCAGAGGCGCGATATCAGCCGAGCGTTATGCCGACGCAGTCGTCAACTTGGCGATCCTCCGCCATGGCCCGGTAGCTATCGACGCGCCACTGATCAGATCAGTCATCGACCACGATCACAGCGGTGACCTACGAACACTCGACGCTCTGGCGCGCTACATCGGCAGCCGCGGGGCGGACTATATGTCTCATACCGCGGTTGTTCAGGAATTCATCGACAGCACGGCCGATGACAAATCCGTTGACCGCCTGGTGAGACAACGGTCCATCAGTATTCTGCTGCGGAAGCTGATCCGTCACACTGACTACAAATGGCCCTTGCTAATCGAGATGGTGGAAGAGCAACTCGGCTTTGACGATAGGAAGTATCTAATTGGGTGGCTCAAAGGACACTTTTTGGACCCGGCTATTGTCTATGCGGTAAGAAGACGTGTTGACGTGCCCCCAATAATTTAGGCCATTTGGAACTGGAATTTTCCACTTATGATCCCCGATGGGAAGAAGAGGAGAATTCGATGAAGGCCTCGAAGTTTTCGGAAGCGCAGATCGCGTTCGTGCTGAAGCAGGCAGCGGACGGCACACCGGTCGGTGAGGTCTGCCGCAAGGCAGGAATTTCGGACGCGACGTTCGTAACCGGTGTTCCGGCCCCACGTTGTCGTGAGCGCCCGATCTGTGATCGGCTTTCCATGGATAAACAATGGGAGTTTCTCAATGGAGAGTACACTGGAGGTTCTCACGACCAGGAAGTCTGGACGTGAGGTTCACCGGCACTGGCCGGACCAGGTCAAGGCGCGGATCGTTTCGGAGAGCCTTCGGCCCGGCGCGATGGTGAATGAGGTCGCAGAGCGGCATGGGTTGAAGCCGAACCACCTCTCGACCTGGCGGACGATGGCGCGGCAGGGCAAGCTGGTTCTGCCTGCACCCGAGGACGCGGTGGAGTTCGCGGCGGTTATCGTCGATCCACATGTCGCGGAGCTGCAGAGAAAAAAAAAACGAGTCGACCCGAGATCGTTGTAGGCGTTGTCACCATCCGGCTGGAAGAAGGTGCATCAGCCTCCGGATCGCCGCCGTCGCACGTGCCTGCGCGGTTCCGGCATGATCCTTCCGTCCAACCGTGTACGGATTATGGTCGCGACAAAGCCCGTCGACTTCCGCAAGGGCCACGATGGCCTGGCGGCACTGGTCAAGAACGAGCTGCGCAAAGACCCGTTCACGGGAACGGTCTTCGTATTCCGGTCGCGTAAAGCAGATCGATTGAAGTTGATCTACTGGGACGGCAGCGGTCTGGTGATGGCCTATAACGATCTGCATTCATACTGCATCTCTCTTTCGCATTCAGTTGAAGGTTTTGGCGTGGTTGGCATTT
>NZ_JAPPSO010000034.1:0-23757 GCF_036571585.1 Rhizobium sp. 268
AATTCAAGGATCAGTTCAAGGAAGCCGGCATCACCTACGAACACCGCCTGATCGACGACATGGTCGCATCGGCGCTTAAATGGTCTGGCGGCTACGTCTGGGCCTGCAAGAACTATGACGGCGACGTCCAGTCCGATACGGTCGCCCAGGGCTTCGGCTCTCTCGGCCTGATGACCTCGGTACTGCTCACGCCCGACGGCAAGACGGTGGAAGCCGAAGCTGCCCACGGCACGGTGACGCGCCACTACCGCCAGCACCAGAAGGGCCAGGAAACCTCGACGAACTCGATCGCCTCGATCTTCGCCTGGACGCGTGGCCTGGCGCATCGCGCCAAGCTCGACGACAATGCCGAGCTCGCCCGCTTCGCCGCAACGCTGGAAAAGGTCTGCGTCGACACTGTCGAATCCGGTTTCATGACCAAGGACCTGGCGCGGCTGATCGGCCACGACCAGCCGTGGCTCTCGACCACTGCCTTCCTCGACAAGATCGACCAGAACCTGCAGAAGGCCATGGCGTAAGCCGGCTTATCCAAGATAACATGGAAGCGGCGGGAAATTCCCCGCATTCAGAGTGCTGACAAAACCCCTGGCCTTGGCTGGGGGTTTATGATTCAGTGGGACATGTTGAAGAAACTCCCGCCGCAGCAGACGGCTCTTGAGGCAAGTGGCCTGAAACGTCGCTAGCCAGCAGTCGCCGGCGAGGATCTCTGCCGATTGATCGATGACACCGACGAAGCCGACAGATTCTTTGGTCTAGACTGTCCATCCATCCGGGCCTGGAACTGTTCAGGCGTCAACGCGGCTACCGAGAAGTGTCGAGGGTAAGAGTATTCGCCATCATGCGCTTTGCCTCGCGCGCGCCTCGGCGACCATCTCCTCGAGCCTAACAGCAACACTGTGAGCGCGGCGATAGTAGGCGGATTCTGGAATCCCATACCGGTCCATTGGCGTCTCGAAGTTGAGCGGAGTCTGATAAGGAGTTGCGGCGATCGCCGAGGTGATCGTGTGCCAATCTAATCGTCCATCGAATGGCAAGAGATGGTTATCCATTGCTCCGAAATTGTCGTGAATGTGAGTAGCGATGAGGCGATCCGCGAAACGCTCAAGCACGCTGAGCTTGCCTGGCTCGATCAGTTCCCAGTGGCCACAATCGAAGCAGACGCCGATGAACTCCTTGCCGTATCGGGCGAACAGTCGATCATAGAGGTTGAGGAAATTCTGAGCGTTGGCGCATAGAAGAGTTTCCGCGGCAATCTGGATGCTCTTTTCGACGCAGTAAGGCCTGATCTCGTCGAGAGACTGGAAAAGGGGGTCGAAGAAAGCTCGTTCGGCGGCTTCGCTGCCGAAGACGTTGTCGTTGATATCGATGTGCAGAACAATATTGGGGGACTGGAACGCGGCCGCCAGGTCGACACGGTTACGCAACAGCTCGACTCCGCTGCGGCGCTGCCATTCATGCGGCGACAGGAAGTCCTTGCGCGTCTCCATCGCGAAAGGGCCAGGGTTTTTGTGGCCGATCTCGGTGATAGGATTGCGGCCATTGCTGCCATGAACCGAGTGCACTTTCAGCCCAGCATCGGCCACGATCCTGCTTGTAAACTCGATCTCGGCGTCGCCTAGCCAGTACGAACTGCCGGAGTCGGGATTCCAGTTGATGTGTGTGAAGCCAGCTTCCTTGATGAGGGTGAGCGAGTTGCGAATGCCTTCGTCGTACCAACGCTCCTGGTGCGGCCAATGCCAGACGGTGATGCAGGTATCCAATGGATCAGTCTCCGGTTCTACAATGTTGTGGTTTCTGGACCTTTGCCAAGGCCGATGCGCTCGGCCAACAGAATGATCGCCAGTGAAAACGCCATGATCAGAGTGACATAGACAAGGTTGAGCGCGGCCTGCTCAGGATCGACAGACAGCGAGCTGTCTACGATTGCAATCGACAGCGGTTTGTTGTTGACGTTGTATAGAAACGCCGACAGGGGGTATTCCGACAGGAGATCGTTAAAGGCCATCCCGGCGACGAGGATTACAGTCGGCGCCACTATCGGCAGAATGATGCGGCGATAGCGATAAAGACCAGTGGCGCCCATCGAGCGGGCCGCCTCGTTATAGGCCGGATCGATTCCTACGAAGGCTGCCCGCAGGAACCTCACCATAAGCGGCAAGGCGACGATGGCGTAGCCAATCGGCAGGAGCCAGTAGCCGCCGAGGAGGACTGCGTTTCCAACGAGCGGGTTTGGCGTGTCAAAGGTGACGATCAGCCCGACAGCGAGCAGAACACTAGGAACTACCCATGGCAGGAAGAAAGTGATGTCTAGAAGGCGTGTCAGCCAACTGCGCCGGCCAAGAATAACCGGGACAGCAAACAGCGTAACGACCAGCGCCGCCGATACCGCGACAAGGCTCATCACTATGGAGTTGAAGAACGGAAGAAAGGCGGTGCCTTCGGTAAAGACGCGGGCATAGTTCTTCAGGGTCAGGCTGGATGGGATCACTTCGATGCCGATGCTCGCGGCCGGGGCGAAGGAGAAGAGTACGACAAGAGCGATCGGCACCGCATAAATAGCCACAAGAAGATAGGCAAAAAAATGTAGCACTGTATTGCCGATCGGGCTGCAAATTTTGCGTAGCTGGATGGGCGCAGTCGCTTTCGCGCCGCCGACATAGGAGCCGCGCGCTTCGTAATATTGAGACAGCAGGATAAGCGCCATGAGACACAGTCCCATCATAAGCGCCAGTAAGGCGGCCATGTCGGGACGGCGCAGGCTGTTCAGAGTCAGCACCATCTGGCTCAGCATGTGGAAATCGCGACCGCCCAGCACCTGAGGGGCGGCGAAAGAGCTGATCGCGGTGTAAAGGGTAAGAAGGGTGACAGCGAGGAGCGTCGGCATGATTCCGGGCAGTACCACACGCCACAGGATCGTATATTCCGAGGCACCCATACTGCGCGCGGCTTCGATGGTTGCGTAGTCGACGCGGCGCATCGCAGCACGCAGAAAAAGATAGTAAAAGTTGGTCATCAGAAAGGTATGCGTGAAGAGCACGCCAAACCAGCCGATGAACCAGTCTTGCGGGAGGCTGGAAACGATCGCCTTCACCAGATGTGTCACCGCACCGCCGGGACCATAGGTGAAGTTATAGCCCGCCGCCGCAACGACACTGCCGAAGACCAGCGGCGTTGCATAGGCGATTTTCAAGAGCGCGCGACCGCGTAGGTGAAAATATTCAAGGACGACGACCTGGAAAATCCCGACAATGGTCACCGTGACCATGGTCGCTGACGTCATCCAAGCCGTGTTCCAAAGGGCAGCGCGCACTCTTCGTGATCGTGAAAGTTCGCTTAGGGTCTGGCCGACCACCAGGCTGCCGTGCTTGAAAAATGCCGCATGAAGGGACGCGACGAGCGGCAGTATCAGGAAGGTGACGACGATCCAGATCAGGGCCGCCAACCCGATCCAATAGACTACGCGCTCGACGGCAGCCGCGCGGTTCATCTGTCCGCTTCCTCGAAGATATGCGCCGAGCCCGGGCGGATCGTCCAGGACACGGTCTCACCGATTTCGGGTAACTCGTGCCCCATCCTGGCGGCCGAAATGAAATAACCGCCGGTATCCAGGTCGATACGGCTGTGGGCGCCAAGGAATTCCACGTGGCGGACGATCGCCCGCGACCCGACTTCTACCGCCTTCCCGACGAACACATCTTCGTGGCGGACAAAGATGCGCCCTCGAATGTCGCCGCCCAGGATTTGCCTGGCAAGCGGCGTAGGCAGTTCGTTGGCGGCGCCGACGAACTCGCAGATGAACGGCGTCGCGGGTTTTCGGTAAAGAGTACGCCCGTCACCGATCTGTTCAACGCCACCGTTCGCCAGCACGACGATCGTGTCGGACATCGTGAGTGCATCTTCCTGATCATGCGTAACAAAGACTGCCGTGAAGCCAAACTCCCGCTGGAGCCTCTTGATCTCGCGGCGCATCGTCACTCGTACCTTGGCGTCGAGATTGGACAATGGTTCGTCGAACAAAAGCACCTTGGAGCCCGCGACGAGCGCGCGCGCAATCGCAACTCGCTGTTGTTGCCCGCCTGACATGGCCACTGGCTTCTTGTGCAGTTGCTCCGTAATCCCCGATGTTTCGGCGATCTCGGCGACGCGCCTGCCGATCTCGCTCTGCGGCATCTTCGCCACACGCAAAGCAAAGGCGATGTTTTCGAACGCCGTCATCGTTGGAAACAGCGCATAGTTCTGGAATACCATGCCGACATTGCGGCGCTCCGGAGGCTCGTTGGTGATATCTTTTCCTTCAAGGATAATCCGCCCGCTCATTGCCGAATGAAAGCCGGCGAGGGTCCTTAGAACGCTGGATTTCCCACTGCCGGAAGCCCCGAGCAGAGCAACGAACTCGCCTTCGTGAATTTCAAGCGAGAGGTCGCGGATGACTACCTTATCGCCATAGCCAATATGCAGTTTATCGATGATGAGGATCGGGGTCGGCATGATCATACTCCTGTGAAGCCTGGCGATCTGCATCGCCCGGTCCTACATGCTCACCGGATTTCAAGCTCGATCTTCTGCAACCAGCCGTCCAGTTTGGGCGCGACGGCATCCCAGTCGATAGGCTGAGCCTTGACTAGTTCCGCATTCGCCTGCACCTCTGGCGGTGATTTAGCCAGCGCCGCCGGCAGCACCGGAACCTGACCGAACTTTTTGGCGTAGCCGGCCATGACATCGGCAGAGCCGAACCAGTCGACGAATGCCTTTGCCTGCTCCAACTGATCGGTTCCGGCCATGATCGCCACGCCTTCGGAGATGACGGGCGTGCCACCTTCCGGGTCAATGACCTTGACTTGCATGCCGAGTTCCCTGGCATCCTTGATGACGCCGCCGAACCAGTTCAGATTGATGACCGCACCGCCCGATTTGAAGGCTTCCTTGCGCGCATCGGCGTCATCGACAACGATCGCGTTCGCATAGAATGCGCCAAGAAAATCCCATCCAGCCTGAGTGACTTCGCCCTTGTCGTCGAGGAACCGGGCCAAGATACCGGCCAGATAGACCCTTGTCGTCTGCCAGGCGGTGTTGCCGATGACGTATTTGCCTTTGTATTCGCCCCTTGTCAGGTCCAGCCAACTTTTCGGCGCCCGCTCAGCGGCAAGCTTTTCGGAATCATAGGCTATGACGACCGGTGTGCTCCAGAATTTGTAGACAATGCCTTCTTTGTCCTTGTATTGCGCAGGGAGGTCCGCCGCCCAGGCTGGTGTGTATGGCTGGAACAGGCCGTTCTTTTTGAGCAGAGCCATAGACGTGTCGACCATGCCGAGTACGACATCGGCCTGGGGGTTGTTCTTCTCGGCGACCAGCCGATCAAAAAGTTCTCCTCCGGGTGCGCGCAGAACCTGCACATCGTGACCGGCGGCTTTAGCCTGGTCGACTATCCACTGAACGTTCTCTTCTCCCTGAGGGGAATAAACGACAAGACTATTGGCCAAGGCCGGAGAGGTCACCGCGATCAGCACGGCTGCCAGGGTCAATAAGCGTTTGATCTGATGCATGGTGTTCCTCTCGTTTCAGATTGGCCGGTCATCTCCGACTTGGCGCGTTCTTAATGAAGCTTTATGACAGTTTAATTACATTGCGTAATTTAATATATATTGCAATAGCTCTTTGGCTGCTAACCATTTGAGGCACTCTTGGAACCAATGGACCTTTCACGGAACGAACGACGACTGGTCGAACTGATTTTCGTGGGCAAGAAGATTGCGCGCGTCGACCTGGCCGAACGGTCCGGCATGACAGGCGCTTCTGTCACTCGGCTGATAGGTCGCTTAATTGAGATCGGACTTCTGATCGAGGTGGTCGAGCGGACCGGCGCCCAAGGCCAGCCTCGGCGCTTGCTGAGCTTGCGGGCTGACCGGTATCTTTCCGCGGGAATAACATTCTCGGTCTCCCGAATGGAGGTAGCAATCGTTGATCTAGCTGGAAAGATTCTTACCTCCCGATCAGTCGACATCGAGACCAGCACGGCTTTGTCGGTGGCAGGCGCGGCGCAGGCGGCTATCGCGGTGATGCTGGCCGACCTTGGTATGCCTAAGGATCGCCTTCTCGGGGTCGGCTGCTCGGTGCCCGGCAATTTCGGCACGATGTCGAACATCCTCAAGGCCCATAGCTTCTTCCCGGCTTTCGATGATGGTGAGGCGGACCAAGCTTTTAAAGCGACTTTCGAAGCGCCCTATTACATCGAGAATGATGGAACAGCTGCAGCGCTCGGAGAATATGTGTTCGGCGGACGCATCCCGCAGCCTGATCCGATGTTCTTCATTCACATTGGACACGGTGTCGGGGGAGGGGCGGTTATCGACGGACGACCGTACCGCGGTGTCAATGGAAACGCCTGCCTGCCCGGAGTTCTCTACCCGTACGACCAGCCGCGCCCATCCGGCCAAGATCTTTTTGCCACCCTCAACGGTGCCGGCTTCGCCATCCACGACTTCGTCGATCTCGAGCGGTTGCCAGACAGCGCCGAAGTGGCTTTAGGAGCCTGGGTAGAACGCGCCGGAAAGCAGCTCAGCGAGACAGTACGTGTTGCAACGGCGATGTTCGACCCCGCGCTGATTGTCCTTGGGGGACGGCTGCCAGAACTCGTGACAGACAAGCTGGTGGGTGCAATTTCCAGTCAGCCAATCCTTGGTCCGTCGCGCGGCTTGGAGGTTGCTGCAGTCGAGGCCTCCCGACTTGGCCCTCGCGCCGGCGCGATCGGGGCCGCCTGCATTCCGTTCTTTGCCTCTCTCTTTTCAGCCGCCGTCGCAGACGATGGCAGTCCCTACCTTAACGGTCGCAAGCCCAAATCCCGACCCTAGATAATTCGACGGCGCGCCTGAGTGTCTTCGGGAAGCTACCGGGCAGACCCAGACGGGAACCTCCCTTCCTTACAGGTCGGTTCCCTGTAAAACCTCAAATGACTAGCTTTAGGTGGCTGGATAAAACCAGACCCGCGGCGCCACGCAGAGCCGTATGGCCTTCGCCGATACCATTCACTGTGATTGATATCTCCTGACCAGGTCTCTTTACCACTAGCTGCTCGACATGCCGTCTGATCAGCTCCGCAGCCTTCATTCCGCCTCCGGCGACGTCTCCGTGAAGGACGTAGGAGTTGAGGGACAGTGTTTGCTGCAGGTTGACGATGCCGAACGCCACGTTGCGTGCATAACGGTCGAGAAGTTCCTCTGCCGCATTCGAGCCTTCGTCTGTTTCCTTGACCAGTCTGGCACAGGTGACGCTTCGGGGATGTGGCAAGCCCATTCGGACGGCTTCTTTTCGTAGCCACGGAAGGGCAGCTACCGTCTCCCAGCAACCGTGCTTTCCACAATTACAAAGGGCACCGTCGATCTGAACCACGCTGTGCCCGAGCTCACCGCCGGATCCGGCGAGTCCACGATAGACCTTGCCGTCGATGAAGAAGGCGCCGCCGAGCACCTCGCCGGTATAGACCGCGGCAAAATTTTGTTGGCCGCGGCCGGGCCCGAACCATCTGTCCCCAACAAGCAAGGCACGAGGGTGATGATCGATAACAACGGGAAGAGAGAAGCGTTCTTGTAGTAGCGCTACAAGAGGTAGTCCCGTTAGAACGGGAGCAAGGTTGACGGTAAGAATTGTTCCTTTGTCACTGTCGATCATTCCAGCAGAAGCCACGCCAATGCCAAACGGCGCCTGCTGGGCCTGAGACAGTGTGGCAGTAAGCGTCTTGGTCATGACAGCGATGAATGCTTCTGTGTCGCCATGCGGATCAAACTCAGCTTTCGTAACGGCCTTGATCTCGCCGGTTAAGGCCACGAGGCATGATTGTATCGTGCCGGGCAGAAGGAGGACTGCGCCAAGCATCGGTGCATCGGGGTTAAAATAAAGCGGACGAGCCGGCTTGCCGCCTTTGACGTCGGAAGGCGACGCATCTCCCTCGATAAGAAGCTGGTCTTCGATCATCGGCTGCACAATACCGGTGATCGTAGTCCGGTTGACGCCCGCGAGTCGAGCGAGATCCGCCCGGCTTTTGGGTCCGTTATCATACAAAGCTTGAAGTACGCGACCGCGGTTTATGGCGCCGAGTGCCGATTGGGAGACAAGCGTCACGTTGCCGCTGTTCTCGCCGGCGGCGACTTCTCTGGTGGCAGGGGTGCGCTGGCCCAACGAATAGGACGGCTGGCTCTCAAACTTCACTTCTCTTCTCCAATCTACCGGATCCTTTTAGCCCGTACATTATCGAACGGCCATACAGCAAAGGTCCCTTCCGGTGATGCAAGCAGGATGTCGATGACAAGGGCGGTTCGGCGAAAATTTTGGCGACAACTTGTTGACACTAACATAAGTTTGTGCGAGGTACAAACTAACTGCTTACAAAAAGCAAATTAGGGGTAGCAATCTCAGATCGACAAGCGGAAGCCCGGTGGCTCCGCTGAAGGGGCCGAGGTTGGGATACGAAGCAACTGAGGAGGCTGTTTATGACAATCGATATCGGAAATATGTCGCGACGTGACCTGCTGAAAAGCGCTTCCGTCGCAGCTCTTGTGGCTGGCGCGGGATCACTGGCCATTCCACGGCGCGGGGCCGCGCAGGATGCGAACACGGTTCGCGTCCTGTCCGTTGAAGACCCATTCTTTTTCTCGATGAAGGCGCTGGTGCCGGAATACGAGAAAGAAACCGGCATCAAGGTCGAACTGGAGAGTCTCTCCTATGACGCCCTTCAATCGCGCCTCGTGTCTGCCTTTGTCGCCAAAACCTCAGACGCCGACGTCATTGTTGTCGATCAGATGTGGCTCGGGCAGTACATCGACAATGGATGGATCATCTCGCTGAACGATTTTATTGCCAAGGACAGTGAATTCGATCTCTCCGATTTCATCCCGGAGGTCCTTTACTCCTCGAATATGTGGCGCGGCCAGATCGGCACTTTGCCGGTCGCCGCTTATGCACAGGGCGTCATGTACCGCAAGGACGTGTTTGACGAACTCGGCATCGCAGCGCCGCCGACCAAGACCTCGGAAGACTGGACCTGGACGAAATATGTCGACACACTGAAGTCGATGGAAGGCAAGTCATTTGGCGGCAAACCGTTGTTTCCCACGGTGGTCTGCGGCTCTCAACCGTCGCCGATCGTCCACATGTTTACGCAGGTGTCGGCAAGCCACGGTGCGAACTGGTTCAAATCATTCCCTGCCGACCCGTGGGATTTCTCTCCGCAGCTGACAAGCCCCGCCTGGGTCAAATCTGTTGAAGTCTATAGGCAGCTCTACAAGCTGTCTCCGCCTGAAGCGATCAACTATGTCTGGTTCGACGCCGGCACCCGTTTTGCAAAAGGTGACATCGGGATGTTCTACTGGTGGACGCCGTACTTCTACCTGATCAAAAACTCGGGCTACATGACCGGCAAGAAGTCGGACGTGATGGACAAGTACGCGACGGCGGCCTTGCCAAAGGCTGAGGGCGTGCCTCAGACGGTCAGTCTCGGCGGATGGAGCCTTGGCATCCCATCCAGTTCCGAAAGGCAAGAAGCAGGCTACGCCTTCATCAAATGGGCGACCTCGAAAACCACGCAGAAGAAAATGGCTCTTTGGCCGGACCTTAACTACCAATTCTCCGACTTTGCGCGCGTTTCACTCTACGAAGACGAGGAAGTCAAAGCGCTCTATCCGTACCTCGATGTGCAGTATGCGATGATGAAGCAGGGCAACGGCAAGGTCACACGCCCGCCTGTACCTGGTTACACGGCCATTGAAAGCGTGCTGGGCCTCACATTGAACCAGCTTTTGACCGGTAGCGAAGAGCCGAAGACCGGCCTTGAACGTGCCAACAGCCTGTTCGAGAGCATCCTGAAGGGTAATCTCATGATCCCTTATCAAAAAGCCAGCTACGCAGACACTCTTGACGGGGCCAAAGCCCTGATCGCCAAGAGGTAATAGAGTTCTCCTCGGGCCGGCGCGACAGCGATCGCGCCGGCAGCTACTTGAAGAAGAACTGGATCTGCCAATGCACACGACAACTGTTCGCTCACCGCGAGCCTTCAGGCCCGCCCGGAAGAGCTTTATCCGACGAAACCTGCCATACTTGCTGATCGCGCCTTCGGTCGTGATGCTGCTCGCTCTGATCGCCTACCCCTTACTGTTTGCCCTACGATCGAGCTTCTACTTCTGGAACCTGCAAATCGGCCCGGAGCCGCTTCAGTTCGTTGGCTTCGAGAATTATGTGCAGGCCTTTAACGCCTTTGACTTTCGCGCCGCACTGACCAACACCTTGATCCTGTCGATCCTAGGCACGACACTTGAGTTCACGTTTGGCCTGGCGATCGCCCTCATCCTGCTCAAGGTACTGCCTGGCATGAACGTCGTGCGTGCCCTGCTGATCCTCCCCACCACGATTGCCCCTATCGTCGTCGGATTTTTGTTCCGCTATCTCTATGATCCAGGCGGTGGACTGTTGAGCTGGGTGTTGCAGTCGCTTTGGCTACCGGTGCCGGCAGAGGGAATTCTTGGCTCGCCTTCAACCGCACTTGCGGCAATCCTCTTCGTCGACATCTGGCAATGGACGCCGTTCTTTGCAATCGTCCTCTACGCAAGCCTCTTAGCCGTTCCTGACGAAATCTTGGAGGCCGCGCGACTGGATCGGGCTTCCGCCTGGACAATCCTGATGCGTATCAAGCTGCCGCTGATCAAGCGCACCGCGATCATCATCGTCATGCTTCGCTTCATGCAGATCTTCAACACCTTCGACACGGTGCTTGTGCTCACTCGCGGCGGACCGGGTACTTCCACGCGCACCCTTGGATACTCGCTCTACGAGCAGGGCCTCGTCAACTTCAACATTGGCCTTGTCAGCGCAATGACCTGGATCACAGTGCTGATCGTCAATGTCATCGTTGCCCTCTACGTCTTCTTCGCGTTCAGAAACGAGGAGTGGTAAAATGTCCCGTCGTCGCACAAGCTTCAACACGGCACTCACCTACGCCGCCGGCCTCCTCTTCCTGGCAATCTTCGTTGGGCCGATCCTGTGGTTTATCGCTCTTGCCGTTCGCCCGGCCGAAACGGCCTTCACCATGCCGCCGCAAATTACCTTCGAGCCTAATCTCGACGCATTCCGGCACATCCTCGTCGATCCCGGCACCAACGCACCGCAACTGGTCAACAGCCTGATCGTCGCAATCGGCGCCGTGTTACTCAATCTGCCCTTTTCCGTTCCTGCTGCCTACGCGTTGTCCCGCTTCAAGCTGCGCGGCAAGAAAAACATCATGTTGTGGTACCTCGGCTTGCTGATGGCCCCGCCAGTCGCGTTCCTGATCCCTTATTTCATCCTCATCACGCGCATCGGTCTCCAGGGTTCCTACTTCTCGATGGTCCTCGTTCTGCAAACGCTGACGATCCCGTTTTCCGTCTGGTTGATGAAGAGTTTCATCGACGAGGTGCCGGTGGAACTGGAGGAGGCTGCCCGGGTCGACGGCGCTCGATGGTACACGATTATGTTGCGGATCACGCTACCGATCGTTCGTCCCGGCATCATCGTAACCTCGATGTTTGCCTTCGTGTTCGCATGGAACAACGCGGCTTTCCCGCTGGTGCTGAGTTCTCGCTCCACCGCCACCCTCCCGATCGGAACACTTGGATATTTCGCGACAAGCGGTGTGACGTGGAACTACATCGCCGCCGCTGCGGTGCTCGCGATGATACCGCCGATGATCATCTTCCTTGTTTTCGATCGATACGTCGTTCGAGGCCTCACCTTCGGTTCGGTGAAGGGCTGAGCTTTCCCTTATGAATGGAGTAATGCAATGAACAAACTGCGAATGGGCGTCATCGGCGCCGGTCTTTGGGGCGGCAATCATGCCCATACTTTTAATGTCTTGCCGGAGACCGAGCTGGTCGGCGTCTGTGACCTCGATGAGGGCAGGGCGCTGAAGATGAAGGAAACCTACCGCGCAACGCAGGCCTTTACCGACTATCAGAAGCTGATCTCAAGCGATCAGATCGATGCCATCTCGGTTGCGACACCTGACTTTACCCACACGCCGATCATTCTGGCCGCTCTGAAAGCCGACAAACACGTATTGAGCGAAAAACCGCTTGCGACGACAGTGCGCGAAGCCGAGGAAATTGCTGCGGCCGCCGCAAAGTCCAAGGGCAAGCTGATGATTGATTTCCATAATCGTGTGAATCCCATCCTCGCCCAGGTTCGTGACATGATTCAAGACGGTCAGATCGGCTTGGCAAAGCATGGCACTGCGCGTCTTTCGAATACGACATTCGTTCCGTTCGAAATGCTGAGCTGGGCCGCGAAGTCTTCTGCACTCTGGTTCCTGGGCAGTCATCTGGTGGATGTCCTGCGCTTCATCCTGGCGGACGAGGTCGTACGGGTTTATTCCGTCGCCCGCTCGGGGACCCTGTCGGCCGGCGGCGTGGATACAAAGGATTTCCATGTCTCGGTGCTTGAATTTTCCAAGGGCACGGTGGTGACCATGGAGAACAGCTGGATCCTGTCGCGTGACAATCCTTCGCTTGTCGATTTCAAGATCGAGTTTGTCGGTGAAAAGGGCCAGGTCCAGGCGGACCCCACCCACAATGGCGGCCTGCGAAAGATCGTCGACGGCGGACTAAAATACAATGACTATATCGGCATAACACCAACCGGCGCGACGCGCATCGGCGGCTTTGTCCTGGAATCCATCGCTCGCTTTGTCGATAGCGTCGTGCGCGACGCTCCGCTACTGGCAGATGCACAGGACGGCCTGGCGAACACCAAGACCCTCGCAGCCATCGAGGAATCCGTCGCGACCGGCAAGGCTGTGAACATCGCCTAGAGCCGGAACCAAAAGCGCGGGGCATGTCCGCACGAACAGTGCGGCTTGCCTCGCTTGAAAATACGGGGAGTAAATAAAAATGGCGTCCATGACCTTCGACGGGATCGGCAAGACCTTTCCGGACGGAACCGTTGCCGTTGCGAATGTAAGTTTTTCGGTCGCCAACGGAGAATTCGTCGTGTTGGTCGGCCCGTCCGGTTGTGGCAAGTCGACATTATTACGGATAGCAGCGGGTCTTGAAACGCTCAACAGCGGCCGATTGCTCATGGATGACGCTAATGTCACCGAAACTGAGCCCCAGGACCGGGATATCGCGATGGTTTTTCAGAACTACGCGCTTTACCCCCATATGACTGTCTACGACAATATGGCCTTCGGTCTGCAGCAGCGCAAAATGCCCAAGGACAAGATCGATAAGCTGGTGCGTGACGCGGCGGAAATGCTCGACCTTACCCGCTATCTCGAACGCAAACCAGGGGCGTTGTCGGGTGGCCAGCGGCAACGTGTGGCAATGGGTCGGGCGATCGTTCGCCATCCCATGGCCTTCCTGATGGACGAGCCGCTTTCAAACCTTGATGCCAAGCTCCGCGTACAGATGCGCGGCGAACTGAAGCTGCTCAACCAGCGGCTCGGTGTAACGACGCTCTACGTAACCCACGACCAGGTCGAAGCCATGACCATGGGCGATCGTGTCGCTGTGCTGAAGCCAGTATTCAATGGAGAGGAGAGCAATCTTCAGCAGGTCGACACCCCGCAAATGCTCTACGACAAGCCCGCCAACCTCTTTGTCGCGGGCTTCATCGGATCGCCCGCGATGAATTTTGTGCGCGTCGAGCTGACTGCGGAAGCCGGGGCACTCAAAGCTGCGGTAACTGGAACGCAGATATCCTTCTCCGTCGCCGCCAAGCCGGCACTTTCGGAATATATAGGCCGGCAGGTCATCGTTGGAATTCGCCCGGAGATGTTTCTGGTTTGCCCCGCGTCTGAAGCCCTCTTCAACGAGCAGGTCCCGGTTGCCGAAGCGCTGGGAGCCGACACCTTCGTCTTTTTCGACATCGCGTCACCGCCGGTCAACGTAAACGATGCCGAAGATACCGAAGACTTTACAAATAAAGGTAAGAACCGACTTGTCGCGCGGATCCCACCGGCGCTCACACCGCGTCCCAACCAACATTTGCCGCTCACTGTCGATCTGGAAAAATTGCACTGGTTCGATCCGGTAACCGGAACTGCGATCCGAGACTGACAGAACATCCGCAAATTATCGCCTCACTAGGAATTCAAGTCTTTTCTCCTGCCCTCCCAGGCAACTTGGCTGTCGTCGAATACGAGGTCGGCGGCAGCCATTTTTTTCTTCGGATTCCGAATTTTGAAATGCAGAACCTGAACATTCATGCACCGTGACAGAGCTTAGAGGAGTGGCTTGTGAAACATGTTTCCATTGTCGGGAAGTTCTTTGTCATCATGGCCATTTTTGGTGTCACGGCGCTGGGACTGACATTCTATCAGAGCCGCCAGATGCTTGCGGTAAACGATAGTTACCAAGGGCTTCTCGACCGGGATGCATCTGCAGCGCTTCGATTGACACAGTCAAACAGAAGTCTCGAAACGGCGCGTGCCAGCATCAGCGACATGGTGATAACGCGGTCGAAAGAAGCGAGGGCGCGGGCAGAAGCAGGTCTGAATGACGCGCGAGAGAACTTCGTCAGGTTCATGGATCTGGCTGTCCAGGCAGTTCCCGAGCAGGGCGAACTGCCGAAGTTGAAGGCGGATGGATTCTCTGTCCTGACCGACACGTGTGGTGCAGCGATCGCTGTGGCCCGCGGCGCGACCAGTGAAGCCGAGCTTGCCATGGTACAGCAACTCTATCTGACTTTATGTCAACCCGCCTTCGCTGCCATTTCACCGAGGTTTACGTCCGTGACGGAAGAACTCGCTTCAGACGCGGAGCAAAAGCGTGCTGATGTTTTACGCATTGTCGGTGACACGTCAGTAGTGAGTTTAGGAGCAGCTATTGCCGCACTGCTCGCCGTCTCATGCTTTGGTTTCATCACAATTCGCTCCTGGTTGGTCAAACCTATCAAGCAGATGGTTTCGACGATGAAGGTCATTGCCGAGGGCGATCTGACGTTGTCTGTTGAGGGAACGATCCGCCGTGACGAGATCGGATCCATGGCCCGCGCAGTGCAAATCTTTAAGGACAACGAGTTGCGGACACGCGATCTCGAAAAGGATGTAGAGGCCAGTCGTGGGGCAAGCGAGATCGAACGTACCCGCATAGCCGACACCGAGCGCCAGCGGGCACGTGATATGGCGGAGGCCACGGCCGGGCTGGCTGAGGGTCTGAAGCAGCTTGCGGGCGGCAACCTCGTGTTCAGGCTCGACGTCAGTTTCGCTGAGGATTTCGAACCATTGCGCGCAAACTTCAATGCCGCTGTTGTTCAACTCGCTGAAAGCCTGAGAGCCGTGTCGCACACTACCGGATCGATAAATGAGGGCGCGCAGGAGATCGCTTTGAGCGCGCAGGACCTGTCCCGGCGGACTGAGCATCAGGCCGCTTCTCTGGAGGAAACTGCCGCCTCCCTGGATCAGATCACCCAGAATATCGCCAGCTCTAGCACGCGCACGGCGGAAGCCCGACACGTTGCGGTCGAGGCGAACAAATCCGCCCGTCATTCCGGGAAAGTCGTTTCCAGCGCTGTCGCAGCAATGCAGCGCATCGAACATTCTTCCTCGCAGATATCGGCTATTGTCGGCGTGATCGACGAAATCGCGTTTCAGACCAATCTCCTGGCCCTCAATGCAGGCGTTGAAGCGGCACGGTCCGGCGAGGCCGGAAAGGGCTTTGCAGTCGTTGCGCAGGAGGTGCGCGAGCTTGCTCAACGCTCAGCGCACGCAGCAAAGGAGATAAAGGACCTGATCCTCAATTCCGTTGACGAGGTCAGCAGTGGCGTCACGCTGGTTTGCGATACCGGTGAGACGCTCAAGATAATCGAGGAACAAATCGTGTTGATCAACACCCAGCTTGGTGCAGTCACGGTTGCTTCCAATGAGCAGTCGGCAACTCTTTCCGAGATCAATCGGACCATCAATCAACTGGATCAAGTTACGCAGCAAAATGCTGCCTTGGCGGAGGAGTCCACGGCTGCAAGTACTGCACTTGCCGCAGAGGCAAAGCGGCTGCGGTCGATCGTCGCCCGGTTTCAGTTTGACATCGGCAGTGGGATCTCTGAGCAGCGAACCGATCAGACCAACGCCGGGACAGCGTCAATGTCTTCGCCACCGCGACTTATACTGGGAAAGGGTGCGCACCCAGTCGGAACATCGAGATAGCTCGACAGCTCCATTTTGGCGCCGCTCAATACATAGCCGAGGATCGCATGCGGAGGCCGTTAGATGACGAAATTCAGCAATTCAGATAGAAGCAGACTGGCGGCACCGCGTAGAGCAGCCAGGCATTCGCCATCTCCGAAGACAAGGGCGATATCATCACCTGGGCGATGGAATACCAGATCGTGGAAGCTTTCCTGAATCAGACGAAGAATGGGGCCTCCCCCCCGTACGATGTCCCCGTGAATAACAATGAAATTCGGCGCCATAAACTGCTGGAGGTTCGCCAGGCCAACCGCGATATTGAACGCGTAGTCGCGAATGAGATCTCTCGCGCCCGGCACGTCCTTGTCGGCCAGCGTCAACAATCGGCTCACATCCAGGGAGAGAGGTCGTGGCAACCGCCTGACCTTAGCTTCGGTCCTTAACCACTTCGAGCTGGCGATCGTTTCCCAGCACCCGCGTCTGCCGCACTGGCACATCCGACCTTTGATGTCTACGGTCGTATGACCGATTTCACCACCTGCACCTGCGGGTCCGCGATAGAGATGTCCATCAAGGTAAAGCGCTCCGCCCAAAGTCTCTCCGATATAGACCGAGGCGAAGTTTCTCCGACCGCGGCCTTGTCCAAACCAGCGATCCCCAACGAGTAACGCCCTCGTATCCTGATCGACGCAGACTGTGACTCCGAAACGCCTGTTCAATTCGGTTTCGAGCGGAAATCCATCGAGGAAAGGCGCAAGCCCGACGGTCACGATCGTGCCAGTCTCCGTATTGATCATTCCTGCGACGGCTACACCGATCCCCAAGATTGGCTTTCCAAATGCGACGGCTTTTTCGATACAGGTGCTTATAACACGGAATGCGTCGGCCGCATTTGCTACGTTCTTCGGGAAATATACGGCATTTTGAGCATAGACCTCCCCCTCCAAAGAGACCAAACACGCACTCACTCGGTCGTGCAGCAGGAGCACCGCGCAAATTGGCCTTGCGTCCTTGGAAAACCACAATTTGGTAGCCGGCTTGCCGCCTGTTTCATTGGGAGGGATGACCTCTCCTTCCGCGAGCACCCCCTGATCGAGTAAAGGCTGCACAATCCCACCGATAGTTCCTCGAGTCACACCGGTAACGCGGGCCAGATCCGCCCTGCTAGATGCTCCTATGTCGTACAAGGCTTGTAGCAATCGTCCTCGATTTGCGGCCCCTAAAGTTCCCGTCGAGATTAGTTTTTGAGCCAACGTAATGCCCTTACCGCGTTCGCTTTTATGGCTATCTTCAGGGCTGCTCTCATTCTCTCCAAGCCGGAAAGCTTGAAGTCTTCTTATCAACGAGTCCATTTCATCCGATCCTGTTTATGAATCCAACCGAGCCGCAACAGTGAGCACTACCGACCAGCTAACGGGAGCTCCCCATTCGGACGGTCTCGGATTATGCGTTAGAGCCATCTGGGGTTCCTTTAAACGCGTCCTATGCCCCTGGAAAACCATGAAGGATCCCTCACAAGGCTTTCTTCAATGACCTCAGATGTCCGAGCAATCGTTAAAAAACAATTGAAATATCGAAGTAACGAGCCGAAGCGGAGCGGCTCTAACGGTTGAGCCAATCATTCTACGCAACCATGTTCGGAATCCGGTATGTACTTTTCTATATTATGCCATCTAAATATATCTTCGTATATACTTGTTTTTATACTCATTTTTAACTTTTGCATCTCCGAAAACGGTGCTAGCGATTGTGGGGGCTGATCAGCATTTCAATGAACGATGATTGGACAATGCAATGAACGGATTTGGTGCACCAGAGCGCAAAACGCGCAACGCGCAAGGTTCTTTCGCAGTCGAGAGGCTCGCCATTTTCGGTGGGAAACCTGTGATCCCTCGGGGACGGGTCACACCCTGGCCCGCGGCAGAGAAGAAGCACTTGGATGCGCTTCGCGGAGTTGTGGATAGTGGAAAATATCACCGCGTCAATCATCCAATTGTCAGCGATTTGGAGCAAAATCTTGCGAGGTGGACTGGGAAGTGGCAAGTGCGCGCTGTTGGCAGCGGAACGGCGGCCATTCACATCGAACTCGACTACGTCA
Organism: Rhizobium sp. 268; assembly: GCF_036571585.1. Classification (NCBI taxonomy): domain Bacteria; kingdom Pseudomonadati; phylum Pseudomonadota; class Alphaproteobacteria; order Hyphomicrobiales; family Rhizobiaceae; genus Rhizobium; species Rhizobium sp. 268. Next base: position 18,240 of record NZ_JAPPSO010000034.1, read on the forward strand.
AGGAGCGCGGAGAGCAAGTTGTTACCGCGGCACTGAATTGGCCGGGAGCGGTAGGGCCAATTACAATCAACGGCCTCCAACCGGTCTTCGTCGACGTCGACATGAGCGTAGCCGGGATTGATCAGCGGGCGGCCGCTGAAAGGTTCAACCCCGACGTCGCTGCGGTTCTGATCACCCACCTTTTCGGGAACAATGTTCTCGTCCCCGATGGAAGGCATGCTGCGCGCGCTCAAGGAATTGCAGTGATCGACGACATCTGCCAGTCGATCGCAGCCCCGAAAGCAATCGTCGGCGGCTCTCATCTTGATGCAGACGCACTCGCTCTTTCCGGAAACGGCGCTAAACACCTTGGGGCTGGCGAGCTGGGATTTGTCATAACGGAAGACGCCGACCTAATTGCACATGTTGATCGCGTATCGCTGTCAAGTTCGTCTCGGAGCGGAGCGCGAATATTTTCACCTCTTTCTCAAGGGTATAATTACCGGCCCAACGTATTCTCTTCATCTATTGCGAAGCTGCGGGTCACAGAGATGGATGCGCAACTCGAAATCCGAAGAGACAACAGCAATCTGTTATGGGAAATGATCAGCGACCTAGCGGGTATACTTCCGCTTTTCGACCCGTCAGACTGCGACCATTCAATGCTCAATTTTCCTTTGCGGATTGAACCTGAGGCGCTTGGCTTTGCGCCAGGTCCGGCTGCGAGGGATTTCGTGGTCAAATCGCTGCAGGCCGAAGGTGTGCCTATCTGTGTTTGGCTTACGAAGCCCGTTTTTGAATATCTGCCGGAAATTCGCAACAACTGGAACGCCGCCGATTTTCCAAACACCATGAAAATATTGGATACGATGTTCTACGTCTCCGAGATCGCGCCGCCCAACGGTAGCGAGTTGATGCACCTTTACGCAGATGCTTTTCACAAGGTTTGGAGTGCTCTTCATAAGCAGGGGCCGGAGATCGCCGCTGGAGCAATTTCCGGTTAAGCACCAAGCGTCGCGACAATTCCCCAGTGCCGCAATGGTCTACCCCACAGCTTTAAGCACTCCCTTCTGGGAGAAATCCAATGCTGCGCTGGGACAAACCCGAAGCCATTTCTACGACGAGGCTCCTTGTATGTCTTTCTTAAAAAAACCGGAATTATTGATCTTCGACTGCGACGGGGTTCTCGTCGACAGCGAGCTTATCGCAACCGCAGTGCACATCGAAGCGTTGGCGAAGCGCGGCTATATCATATCCGCTGAAGAGTATAATGATCGCTTCGTGGGAATGACCGACCAGCAGAGTTATTCAGTCATAGAATCCGAGCGAGGCTTCCGCCTACCAGAGGATCACCATGAAAGCGTGATGGCCGAAATTGCAAATCGTTATGCGCGTGATCTGCGCGCGACCAGCGGCGTTCGGCAAACCTTGCAAGCGCTCAATTTAAAGAAGTGCGTGGCCTCGAACAGTGACACTACAAAGCTTTGCTTGGCACTTATAGTCACTGACCTACACAGTTTTTTTTGGCCCCATGTCTTCAGCGCTTCGCAAGTTGCGCGTGGTAAGCCGGCTCCAGATCTCTTTCTGTTTGCAGCACAGAATATGAAGACACCGGCCGACAGTTGTCTCGTTATTGAAGATAGCGTTGCTGGTACTCAGGCGGCGGTGGCTGCCGGAATGACGGTGATTGGCTTCGTGGGTGGCTCCCATTGCCTGCCTGGGCATGGAGGTAAACTGGCAGAGGCAGGTGCTATAGAACTATTTAATGACATGGCTACACTGCCACAGATCCTGGCGGGTTTGTGATCAGCAATTGCGCGATGGCGACCACTTGAGCCCTGGCGTCACTGTCCAGGTCAACGTCGGTGCGATAGCGTCATGATAGTGCACGGTCTTCCTCATTGACCTATCCGCGCTTGTTTGCTCGGACCGCTATAGACATGGAGACACTATGACCGCGAAACCAATGGCAGCTGAAACTCCGGTAACGATCGATTACCTAGAAGAATTTCCGAATTTCGTCTCCGTTTGCACAAGCTGGGCCTTCGGACAATGGGGTTGTCAATCGTATGACTCATATGAACAAACGCGACGTGAGTTTGAAGCAGCGACGAGCAGTTCAATGCCGCTAACACTTGTTGCCATTGAAAACGCCGTGCCAGTAGGAATGATCACGTTAGCTGATCGTGACTTCGACGGAAAGCCCAATCTATCCCCGTGGTTTAAGTCGCTGTATGTCCATCCATTCCACCGCAATAAAGGAATAGCCGCGTTGTTGATCGAGCGGCTGGAGCAGGAGGCATTGCGTCTCGGTTGCAAAGACCTTTACTTGGTAACAGAGGACGCGCGCGTCCTTTACGAAAAGAGCGGCTGGCGGGCAATTGACTACGTCCAAACATCGTTTGGCGCGGCAGATTTGATGACGAAGGTTCTGCCGGAGACTTCACTTGCCGGAAAAATCCCTACGCCACAGCATTGAGGGCGCGATATCGCGACCCATTAATGTGATCCGACTTTATGGACCATCTTGATGTTGCTGTCGCAACCATAAAGCAAGCATAAAGCAAGCAGCAACCTAGGCGCTGGCTAACAGTTTCTTGTCGCTGCGATGGCATTCATCCGTGCTTCCGTTTCCACCAGCTTAACCACTTCTGAGACGCTTGTGCTGTTGCACAAAGCCGCAGGAAAAAGACGGACAACGTGCCAGTTATGCAACATTCTCATCGAAAGGTTTTCAATCTTTATGCAAGTCAGCAACAACGTAGCCGCATCAGCGACTCTTCATTCTAGCTCCTGGCGTTTTGGCCACCTCTGCAGCCGGTGGCATTTGCGAGCATCGCTCATATTGACTTCTTTTTTTGCTTTCGGTGTTTCATCCAGTGCCGAAGCAGCGGCTCTGTTGCCGGTAGAGCCTTCGCCATATCTTGTAAGTGCGATTACGAAAAACATGTTTAAGCTGCCGGAACCCGACGATGACCTGGTCATCTTATCTGCGCACCGCGGATCCTGGGAGATCTATCCAGAGAATTCAGCCTACGCCTTGCAAGACGCGTGGAATTCGCAAATCGAGAGCGTGGAAGTCGACGTCCGCTTCACTGCCGATAAGGAAGTGGTTCTATCTCACGATTACAGGATTGAGCGTGAGTCAACTGGAAGCGGTCTTCTATATAATCAAAACTTCTCTCAATTAGCAAAGGCGGATCTAAGGGACCGGCATGGTCGCGTTTTTACGGATTCGCACGGGCGCAAGGCTAAGTTCCTGACGTTCTCTGCCGCGCTCGATCTACTCTCCCAGTACGTTTCCGACGGTGGTCGTGGCTACGTGATGATCGTGGATATAAAGGCGGCGGTCGATGATCAGGACCCGACCGATCCCATCGAGCTCATGCAACATTGCCTTGACATTCTTGCAACCAAGGCAAATGCGCAACTCAGCAAAGCCGTCGTATTCAAACTCAAAGCGAAGGATGCGGTGGATGTCGGCACGGTCTTAAATAGGACGACCTACGACCCCGGCCTCATTGGTGGGTTAATTATTGTCGAGAACCCGGATGACCCGAACGTGAAGGATTCCGGCTATGATCCGCACGAGGATCCAATCTACGATCAATGGAATGTGGCGCCGTTTTCCGTTCAATTTGAGATGAACCAATTCTACAAAGGTGACGGCCTTCAGGACTATTTCGACTATACCGACCAGAAGCAGGGCTTCGCCACCTATCATGAAAGTAACTACTATCCGGAGGGCGTTGCCAACAGCGCTGGCAAATGCTGCTTCGAGCATAACACCGATCCTAAGTCGACCGCGCAACGAGGTATTGTACCCGATTATCGAGGTGATCCGGAGATGGCGATCGTCAATCGTACGAATCTTATCACCACCGATTTGCCCGACGTAATCGGCGACATGCTGCGCCAGATGGGGCGCCGCAACACGACCAAACTCAGCCGTTAAGGCAAGACCAACGCGTCCACAAAGGATTGTTTAATGAATTATGGCAAAAGAATCTTCCTACTGTTTTCTGCCGTGGGTTGTCTTGCTGCTGGCGCGGGCCAATCGGCATCATGCATCGATGAAGCCAGTTGTCTTACAAGCGCATCCGGCAAAGTATCTCAGACCCTCACACCGAAAGTCGTGCCGATTTTCGGGCAATATCCAAAGGTTTACATACACGACTCGGCGGCAGGAGTGGATTATCCAGTGCCTGAAAATACGAGGCAGGCATTTGACTTCTATACCAATAAGACTTCTTTCAACTTTCCACCTCACGGATCAGTCCAGACCAGTCAACCCGCCTCGATCAGACCCGACAGAGGATTCACAGTCCTTTTGGTGGAAAAGACCCGAGATAATACCGTTCCTAATGGCGGTAGCGCGCTGTCGCTACTCAGTTCCACTTCCAACGGCGCCTACCTGTCATTCGCGTTAGGCGCCTCGCCTAATCCCAATGGTCAAAAGTGGTCTTTTGCAAAAAGCCTGCTTCAAAGCGGAAGGCCGGATAGTGCGTGGTGGCAAAAGCCGTGGGATATGAACGTCGTTGGGCCAACAGGCTCGTTCTCAGGCACAGAGTGGATTTACTACACCTTCACTCCGGACGGCAAACTTCGCATTGACCGCTTCGCGCCATATACGTACCTTTTGGTGTTTACGGCTTACCGATGGGATGGGGCAGTGCTCGACAGCGGGTTCCCGCACTGGCCCTACAGCTCTGGTACGCCAACCGGCCGCCCGAAATCCGTGACCTTCGGTTCTGTTGGGCCATGGGTTATCGGTGCGGCCGCGGTGCCCGGGCAGAGCTCGCCCATGAACGAGCCAATCGAGGCACTGCCGGGCTTTGAGGGAGCGACGATCTTCTCGGCCCCGTTGTCCATGAAAGAAGTTGTAGCTTATCAGAATTCTCTGAAATCGAGCAATTTTCTCGATGTCAACATGCTGCCATGCAACAGCGGTCAGTACCTTTCCAGGGAAATCCGGACCCCCTGTGGTACGGGTAGTCCTGGCAATCCTCCGTCCAATGTTAATTCGGTTGCTCGAAATGGGATCAGCACGAACATCGAACGCCAAAACTAGGCGCGTTGGACGACCCTCATTTGTTCAGACGACGATTAGTGATCGGTTTTCCTTTCTCCGTTTCTCGCCGACGGTAGGTGCACGGTTCAATTACAAAGGCGAGGATTGTGGTTTCAGACACTGGAACGAGTATGCCGGCTGGTCGGTTATCTGGCCACCATTCGTGTGGGCAAATTCATCCCCCGAGACCTTGATTTCTGGGCCTATCACAAGGGCATCGTGCTCGACTTCTCGCGACCAGGCAAGCCGACCGACAACAGCTACATCGAGAGTTTCAACGGCAAGTTCCGCGCCGAGTGCCTGAACGCCTGACCTGCCACTGAACTTTCATCCAGCGGCGGTTAGAGCCTCGGCGGCGATTGATTGCCCGACTTCTTCAGCGATTTACTTCCTTGGTTTTTCATCGTCTTCATGACGTTTCCTTCAGCGGTTGGGCCGTCCTTTAATTGACGGCAGCCACACGGGCTG
>NZ_JAPPSO010000035.1:0-21484 GCF_036571585.1 Rhizobium sp. 268
CCCGCATTCAGAGTGCTGACAAAACCCCTGGCCTTGGCTGGGGGTTTATGATTCAGTGGGACATGTTTAAGAAACTCCCGCCGCAGCAGACGGCTCTCGAGGCACGTGGCTGAAACGTCACTAGAGCGGGATTGTTTTAGGTCTGTTCATATCCGGCTTCCTTGAAGTAGTTTTGGCACTCTTTCGGCGAGACGGTTTGAAGGGTTTCTGCCAGCGCGTCGTCGATGGCCTGTCGGGTTCGGGCCTGCGCCTTGCGCAACCCGTGCTTGATCTTGGAAAAAAGAGCTTTTCGATCGGATTGAGATTAGGGGAATACTGCGGCAGGAGGAACAATCGAGCGTCGACCTTGCGGATGGCGACGCGGATCGTTCTGGCCTTATGCGAGCCGAGATTGTCCATGACGACGATGTCGCCGGGGTTGAGCTCCGGTACCAGCACCTTCTCGACATAGATCAGGAAGCGTTTGCCATTGATCGAGCCGTCAATGATCCACGGTGCGCTGACGCGGTCGGCTCGCAAGGCAGCGACAAAGGTCATGGTATTCCAGTGACCGAAGGGCGCATGGCCCAACAGCCGTTCACCGCGCGGCGCCCAGCCCCTGAGCGGCGTCATATTCGTCTTCGTCCCGTTCGGCTGGTACATGACTTCATCGAGGTGTCAGACAGAGAGGCCGCGCAAGCTTGACTTGCGGTTGATGGTATACCATAATACGAGAAGATAAGGTGAACCGGCGGTCAAGTCCGCGGTTATCCAGTGGAGACAGTTCTCATTGAAGGCGTCACATTCGCCTCCACACTCGTTAGGAGGGAGATCGTGCCCCGATATTGATGGGACCATCAAGGTGTGGTGGAATGCGTTTTAAGGGCCTGGACCTAAATCTTCTCGTCGCTCTCAATGCTTTGATGACCGAGCGGAAGCTCACGGCAGCAGCGCGCAGCATCAACCTTAGTCAGCCAGCCATGAGCGCAGCCATCGCTAGGTTGCGCGCCTACTTCAATGACGAGCTGTTTGTGATGCAGCAGCGTAGACTTGTCCCGACCCCGCGAGCCGAGGCGCTCGCCCCTGCAGTTCGCGAAGCTCTACTGCAGATTCAGCTCTCTGTCATTGCGTGGGATCCATTAGTCCCAGCGGAATCTAACCGGCGCTTCAGAATCGTACTGTCCGATTTCATGACGCTCGTATTCTTCGAAAAGGTGATAAAGCGCGTAGCGCGCGAGGCACCCGGCGTCAGTTTTGAATTGCTTCACATCAATGATGATCCGGACGAGCGTCTGCGCAGTGGAGATTTGGATTTTTTGATTTTTCCAGATCAGTTCATGTCAGCCGCTCATCCCAGTGCGAAGCTATTTGAGGAGAAGCTCGTATGCGTCGGCTGCCCTAACAATCAGCAGCTGCGCGGGAAGCTTTCCCTCGAGCGATTCATGTCGCTGGGACACGTCGCGGCCATGTTTGGACGTACTTTGAAGCCATCCATTGAACAATGGCTGTTGCTAGAGCACGGTTTTAAGCGGCGTATCGAAATCGTGGTCCAGGGCTTTAACGCGATCCCGATGTTACTTCAGGGGACGAATCGGATAGCAACCCTTCCCTTGCGGCTCGTCAGACATTTCGAACCCACCATCCGCCTCCAGATCGTCGATCATCCGCTGCCTTCCCTCTGGTTCACGGAGGCTGTGCAGTGGCCCTTGCTTCACAATTCCGACCCCGGAAGCATCTGGATGCGCGAGATAATGTTCCAGGAGGCTTCGCGCATGGAGGCCCCGGCGGAAAGCTCGGCAGACATCGACACGCCTATGTTTGACAGCGTCGCTGCCGAATGGTGTGCGGCTTGAGCCTGAAGATGCGGATACGCAGTTTTGTTAGCGGTGCTCGAAACCCGGGACGTTACTATGTTCCGGCTGGGTGAAGATCTGCGTGTCTGCTGATCCGGTCGTGGATGGAAACGAAAACGCTGAAGCTGTCGAGATACTTTGAAGCGCTTCATGATCCTCTCCCGTCGTCGGATGGGTTGATGAGGATTCTCCGCCCTATTATTCAGTCGGTTGTGAGAACGATGATTGAGGCCTGGTATGCTCTCTCGTTTCGCCGCACCATAGGACGTAGCTTGTCGGTGATCATTACACGGGGCGGACGGTCTTGTGCTTTCAGGAGCTTGCGCATCAAGCGCTTTGCCGCCCGGTTCTTCCGAAGTGGTGGGCCCTTGTCCTAAGAGACAGTATGCTAGCATTCAGAGGTCCGCTACTTCAACCGAAATGCTGGCGAAAACTCGTCAGTCACTCTGCCCCACACCGACCCCGTTTGAGGATCGCCAGGACTCCTCACGGAGTAATGGCGGTAGCCATTGGCGCACCGCCACCGATTTCCTGAAGATGGGGCAATTACGAGCCAGCCTATTGGGTCTTTGAGAATTTGAACCATTATTGTTGGAGATTTTCGTCGTTGTCCGCGAAATGAGCAGTCAATGGCGCCCGCATCTGGTCACAATATGATGTCATCTGCAGCGTCCGAAAGGATGGTTTATCACTCAATGCTTTCAAAACTGATCCAGATTGCCATCGTGTTCCCTGCGCTGGTGCTTGCCGCTTGCTCAAACACCGAACCGCTCCAGACGTCCACAGGTGCTCCGGTTGCTGCGGCGGCAGTTCCGATCACTGACCAAACGGTGATAGCCGAAACCGTGGGTCGGGCGACGGTCGGTTCTGATCCGCTAGCGTGGGCCAACCCGTCAACTGGCAGCGCCGGGGTGATCGAGCAGGTCCGGCCGGGTACAAACAATCCAAATGGATGCCGCGACTTCGTCACAAGCAAGCAAAGTCTCGAGGGCGTGACTCGGTTCAATGGTGTCGCTTGTCCATCAGATGGATCTTGGAAGATAAACGGTTCGTCTGGCTTGCATTAGGAACCAAGTTCGGGGATCAGCGATTGCTCTTGAACTCAATCTCCTTCGCAGAACTCAATCAGAATTTGGGCCTGTCGCAAATTTTCTGGTTAACCGCATGTCGCCCATCGGTAGAGATTTTCGGCTGCGAATGTTGGGGAGCACAGACTGCCCTGTGCTCGCTCGAGAAGGCGGCGAATGCGAAAGCCGAGAAACTTGTAACCAAGGGCAAGCCACTCGATCTCGAAGAGCTGATCCGCACCGGGGCCGCGGTAAGACCAACATGCCAGAACTCAATTTTCCGCACAGCCTAATTGAGCGCCTGAGCTGAGAGCTTGATCGTCTCGGAACGAGAAAGCCTGCCGCGGGAGGAGGTGCGGCAGGCTTTTCTAATTGAACAGCGGCTGGGGGAGGAGTCCGCTGTTCCGTCAAGCGCCCCTTGGGAGGAGGAATAGGTTCACCTGGGACACGAAGCTTGGCGAGGAAGAGGCGCATCGCTTCGATGGTCAGAAGATAGCAGGACGCCGCCCCAACGCCAGCGCTCAGATCGCAGTGCAGGCATGCGGTTGCTGCAATGCAATATAATCACTTTATAAGTGACCTTGGTGACCTGTTCGGTTTTGGCTGGATCTGCGCCAGCGAGCCCGCCTCTTTGGAAAACTGCTCGGAGACCTTCCGTGCGCGAACGAAGGGTTTTGTCGCAAAATTTTAAAAAGGCCGCAGAAGCGGCCATCGCTGGACACAGTTATGCAGCGAGTGCGGCGAATTGCTGAAATGCCGATCGGCCACTGGTTGAAATTGGCGCTTGCGGATCATGTGAGCCACCTCGATACCATCCAGTGTTGCTGACGCAGACTGAAGGATTTGAAGCCCTTCAGGGGGCGGGTAAGCTTCTTGATAAACCGGTGGTCCTGCTCAATCGTGTTGTTGAGGTTTTTGACCTGCCGGATCTCGATCAGCCAGAACCATCCATACAACAACAGGAGCAGCCTGTTGATGTTTTGCAATCCTGCCAGGTTCGCGCCGCTCTTGTCGATACGACCTTTTCGGGCCAGCCATTGTTCTTAATCGTGCGGGCGAAGAAAGCGCTGGCCGCGGCCTCATCGCAGTACTCGGACAAGCATGAAATCAAGGGTTTTGCAGAATTTGTCGACAGCCCGATAGAAATAGGTCCACTTGCCTTTGACCTGGATATAGGTCTCGTCCATCCGCCAGGAGCTGCTGGTTGCGGATTTGCGCCCGCTGGGCCTGGCAGGCAATCAGGGGCGAATATTTCACGACCCATCTGTTCAGCGTCGCGTGGTCAACGGTAACGCCGCGCTCGGCCATAATCTCTTCCAGATCAGGATAGAAGACCGTATACCTCACGTAGAAATACCGCGCATAAAATCACGTCTTTCGGGTAATGACTGCCTTTGAAATCAACCATGATCGGCAAACTCAATCTGCCTGCTCATCTTCAACCCGGATCTACGCCTACCATACTGGTTGCAAACTCGGTGAAAAGTTTTGCGACAGAGCCGCGGTCACGGCTTTCCACTGCGCCATGGCGCGGATGCGATGAATATGGGTGGCTAGGGCTGAGTGTCGCCGGTGCGGCGCGACGAAAAGATTTCGGACTGCTGAAAAGACCGAGATGAAACGCTGCAAACCTCCGACGGATCGAAAGCCCTGCATCATTCGCTCTCGTTTTCGAAGCGGCACGTGAGAATTCTCTGCGCGATTGTTAAGGCCCTTGTGCGATCGATGTTCGACGGCGGGCATCACGTCCCGTTTTGCCGCTCCGTATGAGCGCAGTTTGTCGGTGATGATGCGCTTCGGTGACAGGCCTGCTTCTTCAGCAGCCTGACCAGCAATCTCTTGGCAGCCTTGGTATCGCGGCGGGTCTGGACGATCTCATCGAGAACGCAAACGTTCTGGTCAACGGCGCGCCACAGCCAATGTTTTTGACCGCCGATGGAAATCACCAAGCGAGTGGCGCGGGGGAGTTTCACCCCACGCTCTCTCAGAACCGGACGTGATACTCTCGCATCATCCGGCTCCCATTGTTCGGCCGTATACGGCTTTGCTCTATCCACGAGGATCTCCCCCTTGTAAACCAGTGTCCGCCCCTGCGCCGGCTGGTCGGGGTTGCAGGGCGCTGGGGCGGACAAGCCGCTTGGTCTTCTTGTCGATGATGCCGAGCGGATGGGCATGGAAGCGTAGCGTCCAGATGCCCGCTTCACTCTCCTCGATCACCACGATCTCGCCGGCCAGCGCTGCTGCGACATAGACGAGGTCGCCGTTCCATTTGATCTCGCCATTGGAGCGCACCCGGCGCACCGCCGCCTCGGCCGGATAGGTCCGGTTCAGGCAGGCGGTCGGGCGGGGGCCGCAGTGACGATCGGTAATGATCAGCAGGCACGTCCATAGCGAGTGCCTCGTGTGGACGCTCGGCGTTGTAATTCTGGCGAAATGCGTCAAAGACCGCCTGCTGCGCGGCATGGTCGACCTCCGGCGCCATGGCCAGCGGCAGCATCGTCAGATGGAAGCGTTCGTGGCGGCCGTTCTGCTGCGGTTTGCCCGGCTGGATGCGCTCCAGGCCGATGCCGAGCTTGATGAACCGCACAGCAAGCGTCGTCAGCCCGGTGACGCCGATCGCCGAAGGGTCAGAACCAACCAAGGAGCGGCTGGTGTTGATGGCCAGACGCATCTGGAACCGACGGTGGAGCCTGAATTCCATCCGGATTCCTATGGGTATCGGCCCGGCAAATCGGCACTCGATGCGATCAGCGTGGCACGGCAGCGATGCTGGCGTTACAACTGGGTTCTTGATCTCGATATCAAGACTTTCTTTGATAGCATCGAACCGGACCTGCTGATGCGGGCTGTGCGCAAGCACACCGATTGCCCGTGGGTGCTTTTATACATCGAATGATGGCTGAAAGCGCCGGTGCAGATGCCGGACGGAGATCTCGTCGCCAGAGAACGAGGAACGCCACAGGGCGGGGTAATCAGCCCCTCTTGGCAAACCTCTTTCTTCACTATGCGTTTGATATGTGGATGTGTCGGAATTTCCCGGACATTCCGTTTGAGCGGTATGCTGACGACGCGATCTGTCATTGTCGGACCGAGGACCAGGCGATGGCTCTTCAGGGAACTCTGGACGCGCGTTTTACTGACTGCGGGCTGACGCTTCCTCCCGACAAGGCTAAAATCGTCTACTGCAGGAATGAAAGTCGGCGAGGTACTCACCCGGTCTATAAGTTCGACTTTCTCGACTACACTTTCCGGCCGAGACTTGTGAGCAAGAAGGCCGGGGGCATGGGTATTTTATTCGGTCATGCGGCCAGTCCGACATCGCTCAAGGCGATACGGGGCACGATCCGTAGTTGGTCCTTGCACCTTCGCAATGACAAGGCTCTCGATGATCTGGCAGGGATGTTCAACTCGTACATCCGCGGCTGGATCAATTACTATGGTCGGTTCTGTCCTTCAGCTCTCCAATCTACGCTCTGGAGTGTCGAGCAATACCTGGCTCGATGGGCTTCGGGGAAGTACAAGTCCTTGCGTAGGCATAAACGGCGACCCCGACATTGGCTTTTGCGCATCGCGCAACGCCAACCTCGACCGTTCGCCCATTGGCCCCTGCTTCATGGATACGGCCGAACAATGGGAGCCGGATGATGCGAGAGTATCACGTCCGGTTCTGGGAGAGCGTGGGAGTGAAACTCCCCGCGCCACTCGCCTCGTGGTGCGCATCGACGGTCAGAAATGCTGGTTGTGGAGAGCGGTTGATCAGGAGGAATATGTGCTCGACGAGATCGTCCAGACGCGCCGTAACACCAAGGCAGCCAAGCGCCTGCTGACGCGACTTCTGAAGAAGCAGGGCATGCCGCCAAAGCGTATGATCACCGACAAATTGCGCTCCTACGGGGCGGCCACACGCCAGGTCATGCCGAACGTTGAACACCGCTCGCATAAAGGCTTGAACAACCGGGCGGAGAACTCTCACTTGCCGTTGAGAAAACGGGAGCAAACGCGACAGGGTTTCCGGTCGGTTGGCTCATTGCAAGATTTCGTGTCGATCTTCTCCGCCGTCCGAAACTCTATCGACGCCAGGCAATGGCCGCGTGGCAAGCCGAGAGTGCCCGGCCTGCCTGAAAAGCGCAGGCTCGGTCTCACGTGACCACATTCAAACAACGTGACAACGCCGTCCGCACGGGCCTTGACTCGCCTGCCATTCAAAAAATGTGACAGCGCCGGCACCGCACCTCGCGCGCCGCTCAATCATCTTCGACCGTGGGACCGCCGCGGAGATTGGCTTGCGGCGTGGCCGCCAGTTGATCTGCATCAACGCCGCAACGGCAAACCAGACATAGGATCTCGCCGTCGCAACGGAGCAAGAGTCTATGCCCGCAAACACCGTCATTCCTATCGGCGACGACGCCCTTTCCACTGCAGTTAGAATGCGCTTGGAACTGGAACTCGGACTGACGTACGATGTCGTGAAGGTGACGGTTCTCAATGGCGAGGTGACCTTGCGCGGAAGAATGGCGTGTCCGTCGAAAAGGGAAGCAGCGAAGGTCACCGCGGAGAGCGTGCGCGGCGTGCGCAGAGTACTCAGCGACATTTCGACGGCATATTACATGGCCGGAAGCCCAGCTGATCGTTCCAAGGAAGGCTGCGCATGGGCCTGTCGCAAATTTTGGCGCTCAACGGTATGTTGACCATGGGAAGAGAGATGCCGCTCCGAAAGTTGAGGGGCGAGCCTATGATTCTGAATGCTATTGACGAAAAGTTGAAGCGGCAATCGAAGGATGATTTCAATGGCCGGCATTTCGAGGCATGGCCGATGTGCAGGCGGTTGCCTGGTATTTGGGTTATCCACTCAGCTATCGGGATCTTAAGGAGATGTTCCGGGAACGTGGCTTCGAGGTCGATCATAGCAACGTCAACCGTTGGGTTCTGGCCTAGGCGCCGATGATCGAAAAGCGGCTTCGCCAGTTCCGGCGGCCGCATTTCGGCTCTGTCCGGATTGACGAGACCTACGTCAAGATCCGCGGCACCTGGCCGCCGCAGACAACGCTCTGCTTTCCTCCGACGACGGCAATATCGTCGTTTTCGCCGGACTCGGCCTCGCCAACATCAAGACCCAGGAATTTGTCTATGAAGACAACGCAAGCTCAGCCAGCTGAATTGGGAAAGCAAGGGGATGAGCCTTTTCACTTTGGTGTTGACGCCCAGATTGACAACGACTGGAGCTTGAAGGGTCGGCACCGGCGGCAACGGTCACCTGGTTGACTACGACTGGGATAGTTGCGAGTCATCATGACTGGAGCGACCGCTCAATCCATCCCTTACCGAACTCGATCACTATGTCGCCGGAGTGACCCAGTTGAACCGGATCATCTACGGAAACGAGACCAGCAGTATCGCGGTCGGCGCCCGGTGTCCACTATGCCGACATCGAGTGGACCGCCTATGTCGGGTCCGGCATCTATTCGTCCGCGGGTTGCTTTCGAAACAACCCCTGGAAGGATCCAGAATGGGAAAGAGGCACCAGCTATCAGCGACAGATTCCGATTGACTTCCTCAGCCTGAGGCGACGAACACGTCCTCGGCGATCTTACGATCAGCGGCGGCCTTTCGCAAGGCCAAAACTGCACCGACGCGTTGGGCCGCCGAGCTTCTGGTGAAGAAGCCGTACAATGTCGTCGCTGTTGCTTTGGCGAACAAGATGGCGCGGATCGTCTGTGCATCGGCAAGGCGCCTTCGCTGTCATCGCCGCTGGCCGTCGCATCCCAAGGCGCGGCCAGCAACTCGGCCACATCCAGTTCAGTAGGTGTGGCTATCGATCAGACGCCGGCGTGGACTTTCTCATCCAGCTTGGCTTGCCAATGATATCCTTCGGTGCGTCGATTATGGATGCCGGGTTGTAGTGTGCATCGATCGGAAAAGAGTAGTCCGCATGATTGCCTTCGGTGATAAAGCCAGCGGCATAGAGCGTCTCCAGATAAGGATTGTCGGCCACCAGCACGTCGGCGTAGGGCTCAAGCGCGCCGAAAGTGGCACGGAAATCCATGTCGGGACGTCCGGGCAGGGTGATCGGCACGCCCTGATGGCTGTAGTAAAACTTCTGACCGTTCACGGAGAAGGCTTCGGAGATATAGGACATCGTGAGAGGCGTGTTGGCGAATGTTTCACCCGCTGCCCGGAATGTCTTGGTCACCTGGTTCATCTCGTCGAAGGTAGCGGTTCCCTTGAGGCGGGAGATTTGCACCATGGTCAGGTCGCCCAGCTTGTCGAAGGAGGTCAGCCAATCGCTAGCCTGGGTCACTGAATCGTCTTCGATGTGAGAAGACTGGACCTCTTCGACTGTGCCGAGAACCGGGATCAGGTTGAGCTTGTTGTCCGGTTGGACGGCGACATTGGCCTGCTCCAGCGCATCAAGTACATTGGTGGTCTTCTTGTCCCATTTGGCAATGACGCGATCGGTAGTGGGCACATAGGTCGAATAGATCTTGATGCCGAGGCGGCTCCGTACGTCAGCATTCTCAGGCGCCGAGAGCATCTTGATTGCTGCGATCGTCGACCCTTCGTCCTTGGGGTCAATGAGGACGTTGAACTCGTCGCCGTTTCTTTTTTTCTCACGAATGTAATCGATGATACTCTGCAGGTCCTCCATTTTTTGCGGATTGCCGTTGTGGTCAAGTGCCAGCGTGCGGTTACTAGTGATGGGATTCCATATCGAGAGGTTCATGTTCTTGATTTCCTCGGTAGAGACATCCGAAATCAGGCAATTGTTCGGATCGCCGGTAACCCGCCCGAGTGTTGTGTCGTGCATCATCCAGGCATGGCCGTTCTTATCAGCGCGAAGATCGAGTTCGACACCATGGAAACCGTACTTGAACGCATTGGCGGCGGCTGAAATGGTGTTTTCGAGAATGCCCTCGGAATTATCGAACATGCCGCGGTGGGGTAGTATTTGCTTTCGATGTGGATCGATGCCGCGGGTCTTGGTCTCGAGTCCGGTCAGGAAGAGATCCTTGCCGTAGCCGGCGCTTTCAATTTCGTCTTCTGCGTCGCCGAGAGCGGGGCCGTCCAGACCGAAGTCGGATTTCCAATCGGCCTTGTTGCCGGCCGCCAACCACTCGGTGATGGTCTGGTTGACGGTGCCGTCGACTGGATCATCCGGATCATTGGAGCCAAATTTTGCCGTCGTCTCGCAGCGGGTGGAAATCGATAATGCGACGGGCTCGTCGCCCGGCTGCACCGGGCCGTTTTGGGTTTGCAGGCCAGCCTTCGCCCCTTCCCATGCGATGGCATTGGTGGCACTGTCAACAATGATTGAACTCTCGCTTTGCGCGCCAACCAACGTTGAGGCGAGAACCATGCTCATAATGGACGCTATTAGATCTGTCATGTTGTCTGACTTTCCTTCATTTCATCCGTTGCGTTTCGTGCCACACGAAGCCGGAGGTGCGGTCGGGAAATCCCTGCACCTTATCGTGAGCAATGACATCAGCCGCGCGCCGGCCCCGATGGGGCGCAAAGGGAGATTAAAGCGCTTAGAAGCGTTCGCCGATTGTGTGGAAGGTGCCATCTTGTGTCCTTCGCCGCTCCTTTTTTGCTTAGGCTTTTTGGGCTTCCACTTGGACTTGCCGATATCCTCGATGGCGACCTCCCTCTTGCCGTAATCCGCCTTGGCGAACCCCTTCGAGCCATCCCTGACCCGCTTGACGAAGAAGGCCCTCTTCCGCTTTGTCATCTTGATTGCTCATCGATTGAACCTTTTCGACCTCCTGGGCGATGCGGAATGCCTCCCTGACCGCCGTCTGGCTCATCTGCATTGCTGCTGTGAATTCCTTGGTGGTCGCATGTGTCATAGCTTGTATTCCTTCACGTGTTCGGTGCGGTTATGCCGCACTGTGGATGGCGCCGGTCGCTCCCGCTGCCTTGCAATAGCTCTCAAGATTCATGCCAAGCCGCCGATTGAGCTGACGACAATTATTTGCTGCTATTTCAGCGATGTGGGCGGAAAATACGGGATTGGGGGAGGAAGAATGCATGTCGCGGAGCCGACAAAGGTGACGACGATGTCGTAAGTTGATTGTCATCAACAACCGACCCTACCGGAAAACACCGGTGGGCCAGTGCTATGGCGTTAAACTCCTTGGGATAGGATCCTGCTTGCCTCACAGCGCTGTCTCCGGTGGGATCATTTGACGACGGTCAAGCGCCGCGGCGAGCGATCCCATTCACCAGGACGAGGTAACCTCGTGCCGCATCTGGTGCCCTGAATAACGTTGCCGTCCTGCTGCGTCATCGGCTAAAAAATGTTTGGGCGGCCTCACCCGTGCAAGGGACCGCGACGTCGCAAATGACGCTTGCCGTTTCATAAATGTATCCGGCCCTGCTCGCGTGGATTGCTGTTGCAGCAGGTCATGATGACAGATCCGCACACGCCGTTCCCAATAGATAGTTCGGGCACGAAGCCGTTTTTTCACAAGATTTACGGAATGTTGATCGACTGTTTTGTCCATCATTATGCCGGTGCGTTGTAGTTGGGCGAAAGCAGGATCTCCGAAGGACGATTGTGCGGCATGCATAAATGTCCCAACATAACGATTCCCTGCTTGCTGATGCCGAGGGCTTGCGCGGGGGAGGCGGACCATCCCGTTGGTGGTGGTGACCTCACGAGGCCCGCGCCTGGCACCTGGATAACCATGACGCTTGCACGAACGAAGGAGACACCCCTGCAGCAAGGTCTTGTTCAGCGATAGCTCGGCGACGTTCTCCTGCTTGACGTACGCCCTTCCAAACTGGCATAGACGCTTCACTTGCGAGAGCATCAGACCGGTATATTTTGCGCGAATTTAGAAGTTCGCGAGTCTGCTGACCCGGCAGCGCCTGGCCCGCAGACGCCGCCCGATGATGGACTTGTATCGCCCGATTGCCGTCACAACCTCTCAACCAGCGAGCGTTTGCCGTAGCCGTTAGAGACCTGCCATTTCATCCGGCCGTCACTGTTGATTGCGCGATATGCCGGTTCCGTTGGCCGGGAGGTCTATCGTCGCTTGGCTCGACCGCGTTGGCGCGAGGCGGAATGACGATAGCCGCCGCCGCGCTATGATCGATGACCGCGTCGTATGTAGGGTTTCCATCATAGGCACCGTCGGCTGTGAACTGTCCGATCGGACCGCCAATCTGGTCGAGGAGTGGCGCAACTTGAGAGACATCGCCAGCATCTTGATCCGTCAGGGTATGGGCAACGATCTCGCCGCTATCGGCATCCAGTGCCAGATGCAGCTTTCGCCAACCTCGGCGCGATCTGGCGCCATGCTTCTCGTCCAGCCACTGGCCCGCGCCGTAAACCTGCCGGCCGCTGCTGTCCACCAGAGCATGCAACGGTCCGGCAGGTGGAACCTGATTTCCGGGCCGCTTCCCGGCAGATCGCCGTGCGCGCGGCCGACGGCTCAGCGTGGTGTGCTCGGGACGGCAAGCGCTAAGCCCATCAACCGCAGCACCGATTCCAACAAGCCTTCTGCCTGGCGAAGCCGCAAGCCAAACACCATGGCCCAGCGTCAAGGTGGTCTCGATTGCCAGATCTGAATAACGGTGCTGGCCGCCGCGGGTCTTGCGTCTTGGAGCATACCATTTGGACAGGGCTTCCGGTGTCAGCCACAAGGTCAGGCTGCCACGCCGAGGAAGTCCTGCTTCATATTCCGGCCGTCACCCTGAGCTTCGTCTTCTCATGCGATCATCTCCGCTTGCCCGGTGACAGCTGCCTGTTCGGCACTGTGGGGAATCTCGTAGGTGGGGCTGCTGTACTTACCGGGATGCCCCGGCAGGGGATTGCGGATCAGTTCAACGATTATATTACGGAATTCGAACATGATCGGAACGGTTTCCAGCAGCAAGCTCGGCTGGCCATTATAGGCACGCGTCAAAAGCTCCAGAAACTCGCTATAACATGTATTGAAGTCGGTCGCCGCCTCCCGCAATTCCGAGCCTTCGGATATTTCCGCCACCTTGAGGTTCGGTTTGATGGGATAAGCGCCTTCCCAGTCGACCTGCAAATGCGGACCCGTGGGGTGGTCGGGCTGATCACCTTTCCGGTAATAGCGGCCTTTGACCAGTTCATCGAAACGATAGTAATGGGCCAGTTCGTGCTCGTCATCGTCGTAGATACCGCTACCGTCACCTTCGCCCTGTTCCATGATGAGCTCTATGGCTTCGAGGGCGCTTTTCAGATCGGTCACGGGAAACAACGCACCGCCTCCGGAATAATAATATTCCGAGGTAATCTGGCGAGACGTGTCGCCGATAAAAATCGTTGTGCCCGCCCGGCGCGCTTCGGCTTCTAAGTATTTCACGCCGTCTGCGATTGCCGAATAGAACTCGCCAATACTGTAAAAATGGAGATCTTCGTGCCTCGGATCACTGCCAAGCGCTGTGATATGCGGGGAGTTCTTGCGTTGTATCCGGCCCTTGCCAGCGAGATGTTCGGGGCGCCGGGCCGGCCGCTCGATTTTCAAGAATGTCGCCAGGGCTTCACGGCTGAAAGCCTGTATGCTGACCTTAAAGTCGGTCTCGCCGTCAGGGAGCGAGGCGGGATAGTTAACCGCGAAATCTGGCCTAGTAAGATCCGGCGTGCCACCGATGGCATTGAGGATATTGGCCGCAATGGTCAAATGCAGCATTTCTTCCACGACGATCACGCGGAGAACTTGCGCCGCATCCCGGTTCACACCGGGCTTAATCGAGTAAAGTGCCGTCAGATACGGCGGAATCGTCGCATGTTCGAGCTGCATCGCACGGTGGAGAAACTCTTTCAGCTCATCGAGTGTCTTAATGCCATAAGGATCCATCCTCAAGCTCCCTGGAATATAGTTAGGTGCACAGTCCGGCGTCGTGTCGCTTGCGTCGAGTTCCGCAGTTCGTTCCGCGTACCGGATATTGGTCTTTGTTCAGTGCAGACATTTCAGAATGTCGCGACTGCTTCGGAGGCACATGGCGGCCAGCGTCAAGGTGACATTGGCTGTACCGATGATCGGCATACTGCCGCCACCCACGAGGTAGAGGTTTTCTTGGTCCCAGCCGCGCTGGTTCTTGTCCACGACGGAATTGGCCTTCGTCGCTCCCACGATGTGGGTGCCAGCCAAATGATTGCCGCCGCGGATGGCATAGCCTCGCCCCTCATAGGATACGTAGCCGAAATCGCTGAGGTCGTAATGTGTGTGATCCTGCGCATCCAAACGCGCAAATACGGTACCCGCAAACTGGCGGCTATAGTCCGCTCCCTGCATGGTATATTCCGGCATAGCGGTCACGCCGTGTCGGAATTCGCTCGGACCGTTTCCAGTGCTGGACAATGATCCCCTGCCGCTGGCGACATACATGGCAAAGTTTCCTAATCTCATTTCAACGATGGACAACGCATAAAATGCCGTCCTCGCCCGGTAGAGGATGCTTCCGGGCCCATTTAACAATGGCGACACGGACCGGCTCACAGCAGACAACGACCCAGGGGGCCGATGTATTCCGTCGTGAGGCCGTGACGTCGAACACTTCTCAGAAAATCGTTCGCGGCGATCAGGTTGAGATAAAGCTCGTCCTCGCCAGAGCCCACGTTCATGGATTTCATCCAATATAACGCTTGCTGGGAAATGACCCGAAGCCGCCACTTGCCACCCTCCAGCCGACGTAGTTCGAAATCAACACGCTGATGCACCGATGCTGAGATACGGGCCGCAGTCCGGGCCGAACTTTGGTCGACATGCTTTTCGGGTTCTGAAGACATACCTATCCACCACTCAGACCAGATCAGAATGCGGAAACGGTCGGACGGCGCAGGGCAAGAGCCAATCGTTTCCAATGCGGAGTCCCAGGCCTGAGATAGCCAGAACCGCCAACCCCACGCCAGATGGTGCAAGGTCAACGGTTAACGACGACAACGACGGAGGCAAGAGGGAAGGAATGATCCATGATGTCGCGATAGCAAGCACACCGGGGAAGAGGGCCGTCTGCGTCCACCAACGTTGTTCCCTCATCATAACCTCCATTTGAAGCAACAGCAGGAGGCCAAGGCCGTTCGCCGCGTGTGACGATCACCGACAAGCTGCAGTCCTACCCGGCGCAGCAAAGCGAGAGATCGTGCCGGGCGTCGAGCATCGTTCGCACAAGGGCCTGAACAATCGGGCGGAGAACTCTCATAAACCCGTCCGACGACGAGAGAGGATCATGAAGCGCTTCTAGTCAGCGCGACAGCGTCAGCGTTTCGTTTCCGTACACGCCCCGATCGCCAACCTCTTTACCGTTCCCTGCAACGATATTCCATCCGCCCACCATCGAGAATTGCGAGCAACTGCCATGCAAGCATGGCGCCAAATCGCGCGCCTTCACACCAAACGAACCAAAGCCTCACTCCGAGATCTTGTCTTCGCAGCGTTAAGTTTACGGTGCCTCCATTCGTTTGGACCGCTTCTTGGCCCAGCTCCAACTGAGGCGAGTGTTATTGAAGACACCAATTCAGTTATAATCATTTCTGGGCGAGGTAAATGAGTAGATTTACTGTAAGCGCTCATTTCCATGCACATTGACGCTGATCTGAACCCTTCAAACTGGACCGTTTTTGGTTAGAGTTTTCCGGTGCATTTTCCAAGCTGGGAAAGGAACGGAAGACGATGAAAGCATCGCAGTTTTCGGACGCACAGAAGGCGTTCATTTTGAAGCAGGGTGATGAAGGAGTGTCGGTGGCGGAGATCTGCCGCAAGGCGGGAATTAGCCAGGCGACCTATTTCAACTGGAAGAAAAAATACGCGGGCATGCTGCCGCCGGAGATGAAGAAGCTGAAGCAGCTCGAGGACGAGAATGCGCGGTTGAAGAAGATCGTCGCGGACCTGACGCTGGACCGTGAGATGTTGCAGGACGTCATCCGGCGAAAGCTCTAAGGCCTGCTCGGAAACGCGAGATGGTGAAAGGCATGTGCCGGGATTGGATGATCTCGATCCGGCGTGCCTGTGGGGCACTGAACTTCGATCGGTCGACCCACCATTACACCTCTCGCCGTGCCGATCAGGCCGGTCTGGAACGTCGAATTCGTGAGATCTGCGAGAGCCGTGTGCGCTATGGTTATCGTCGTGTACATGTACTCCTGGAACGCGAGGGTTGGGGGACCAACATCAAGCGAACCTATCGCATTTACAGGGACTTGGGCCTGCAACTGCGCAACAAGACGCCGAAGCGACGGGTCAAAGCCAAGCTGCGGGAAGATCGGCAAATGGCCGTTGGACCGAACGATGTCTGGGCGATGGACTTCGTGCACGACCAACTCGCGACCGGCAAGAAGCTGCGGGTGCTCACGGTGGTCGACACCTTCTCGCGCTATGTGCCGGTGCTTGATCCACGTCACAGCTATCGAGGTGAAGATGTCGTGCAAACCTTGGAACGGGTATGCCGGAAAATTGGCTATCCGAAGACGATCCATGTCGATCAGGGGACTGAGTTCGTGTCTCGCGATCTTGACCTTTGGGCCTATGCCAAAGGCGTCACCTTGGACTTCTCACGCCCCGGCAAACCGACCGACAATGCGTTCATTGAAGCGTTCAATGGCCGCTTCCGCGCCGAATGTCTGAACCAGCACTGGTTCCTGACCCTTGCGGATGCCCGCGAAAAGATGGAGGATTGGCGTAGAGAGTATAATGAGTTTCGGCCACATGGTGCGATCGGCAATAAGGTGCCGATCTCGCTGATGAAATCAGGAGGCGCAACCAGCCCGCCTCCCTGAATGAAGCCGGAAAACTCTAGCCTCAGCTGGTCCAGAGTTTGGGGGCGGTTCAAAAGCCGCCGAGGCTCTAACCGCCGCTGGATGAAAGTTCAGTGGCAGGTCGGCATTGACTAAACGACAAGAGCTGTTGCGGTTCCCTGCCTAACTCATACCGCTAAACGTTCCGTGTACCAACGCCAATTTCGTCGATCGGCTGCGGTCCGGGATCGGAAGGTAACTTGGCGCCCCTGGCAAGCGCACGCCGCTTGAGTTCGGAAGCTTGTTCTCGCAGGAACCCAAGATACCGTTCCCGAACCTCTTGCATTTCAATTTCGCCGGCAATCCATTGTTCGATCCATACGAGGAAACGCGGATCCTCCTCCGTCGGCAATCCCGCGCGACGGAGACGGTCAAAGGCTTTTTGCGCGGCAAGGCGTCGTTGTTCGCTCTTCATAACCTTTGCTAATATCCGATTCGGCAAAAGAAAACGTGGTCGACATTTCAGGCGAACCGTAAGCGAAAATCCGCCTACGTCGAAGACATTCTGATCTGCATCCGTTGCACCCCCTTCCGTGAAGACCTCGTCTGTTGGTCGAGAAGAGCTGGGATCATTGCGCAGTCAATTCGATCGCCGCCAAAATGAAAACCAGGTATTCCACTTTGGGCAGATCACCAGGCCGCCGGTGTCGTCCGTTTAGTATCGGAGCTTGATCGGACCCGGGCCTGCTACCGTAACTAATATCTCCGATCCAGAACACGATCAGGCTTTTTGGATCATGCTTTCGCTGTGGGCATGTCGCAGACTTCCAGAGCTACCGCAGGTCGCATCGCCGCGTGTCTTCCAAGCAAAAACGCGTCGCGCGTCCGTGAAGACGTCTCATAATATGACCTCCGGATTTGGCGCTTATGCGCCACCAAAACGGCGAAGCATGGGATTGAGCCTATCGTTCTCCCCACGGAATTTCACGAGCATGAGCCGTTTCAGATTGCGATTTTCAGCTTCAAGAGCAGCCAGCTCTGAATTCGACTCACGGGCTTCCCAAAATGCGATGAATTTGAATCTTTGGTGCAAATCGGAGGTGATGGGTTCAGCGGTTTCGTTACGAGAGGATTTCGACGCAGAGCGTTTGCGTCGTCTGGCGCGCCAGACCACGGATGCCGCGCAGGCACGCCGTCTCCTGGCGCTAGCCTCGATCTATGACGGCGGCTCGCGCTCGAATGCGGCGCGGCTGGGCAGTGTCACGCTTCAGATCGTGCGGGATTGGGTCTTGCGGTTCAATGCGCATGGCCGGGCTGATCAACGACAAGGCTCCTGGGCCCAAATCACGGTTGGACGATACTCAGCGGGCGGCGCGCCTCCATTGGAGTTCCGATCTTTTAACGGGAGCTTCCCGTTTAAGCGACGGCAAGCCGTCTGGTGACTAGCGATGAGCGAAGTTTCATGGCCCGCTTTTCGATCAGCGCCCATGATAGAGCGGCTAATTCCACGGTTCCGACCGGCTCGACGATCCAAAGCCACCAGTGGCCGACCCATCCGATGCCGATCAGCGTGTGCATGACGAGCATATGGTAGAGGTAGTTGTAGGGTATATTTCAAAGTATATCGTTTCAAATTTGGCAGATCTTACTTTCTGTTGTGACAAGCCCGTGAGCTATGGAATATATTACTTTATATTTATATATATATCGCACTTCATGTCTTTGGCGGCCGCATGACATGGCAACTCTCTAACGGCTACGGCCAACGCTCGCTGGTCGAAACGCCAATCGGGCGATAAAAGTCCATCATCGGGCGGCGTCTGCGGGCGAGGTCGCGGCCTGGTCAGCAGACCGAAGGCGTCATCAGCTGCGCCGTTCACAATCGCATGCTTGACTGTGCACGCCCGAAATCCGCCGCAAGGCAGCCACGGCATGATCAACCGTTTCAAAGATCCCACACCCGTTCAATTCCAGATCCGTCCACCAGCGCCCGGCACGGCTTGAATCCGGTCGTCGCCGATCGCATTTGCAGAGTTTACTGTCTCAATGCATCACTTCTTCTTGGAGCTTAACGCGGCCGCAGAGAGGCACGCGCGGGATTCGACCGTCGTTCAAGAAGTCCGAAGCTGACGCTGACAGAGTCGCCATGGCAGGTGCACGACGGTCAGCTTTCGGTCGAGAATTCGGACCACGATCGTTTTTACGCCTTGTGTATTTGTACAATTTATCGCCAGCGATTGGACATGGTCATGAAATAAGATTGCATCGACAAGTGCAGATAACATGTCGTCGCCAACGACGTATCCGGAGAGGTCTGCGCCGGAGCCAGGAGCTCTGCGAGGGTGAGTGTAGACTTGCCGCCTCGACCGGTCTGAAAATATCCGGGGACTGATAGGGTTCTCTCATTCACGGCGACGATTCTTTCAAGAATGAGAGGATTTACAAACAAAGATGAATGGACCGCAAAACGAAATAGATAGAAGCTTCCCAAACTTCGCCACGTTGCCTCGCGATCACGCGGCAGCTGGCGAAGAGATTGGACAATATGGCATGTGTCGGCTTTGGATTATTGTGGTGTCTTCGAAGAAAGACCCTCGACATTGGCGCTGTTGAAGACTGCGGACTTAAATCATCAAATTAGGCACCAAAAAATTTCGGTTCGCGCGAGTCAACGTAGCGGCGAAGGAGGGCTAGTCGTCAGCATCGAGATTGTCTTGATACCTATGATGATGTTCGGCCTTTTTCTGGCAGCCCTGATAATTGTTTTCGGCCAGTGTGCTGGAAACCCGGCGTGAGGAGGGTGCAGCCGGGCACCGCTTTGTGGAGGAAGTAAAATGAAAAAGTTTATCCTGGGCACTGCGATGGCGCTCGTCATGTCGACGGCGGCTCACGCAGAAACTGTCGGCGTCTCGATGGCGAAATTCGACGACAATTTCCTGACGGTTCTGCGCAACGGCATGACCGATTATGCAAAGACACTGAGCGGTGTGACGCTGCAGGTCGAAGACGCACAGAACGACGTTTCCAAGCAGCAGAGCCAGATCCAGAATTTCATCGCCTCCAAGGTCGATGCAATCATCGTCAACCCTGTCGATACCGATGCGACTACGGCAATGTCGAAGCTCGCGGCCGATGCCGGCATTCCGCTGGTTTACGTCAACCGTCAGCCGGTCAACGTCGACACGCTGCCGGACAATCAGGCCTTCGTCGCTTCCAACGAGCAGGAATCCGGCACGCTGGAAACCAAGGAAGTCTGCCGCATTCTCGGCGGCAAGGGCAAGGCCGTCGTCATCATGGGCGAGCTTTCCAACCAGGCTGCGCGCATGCGGACCCAGGA
Organism: Rhizobium sp. 268; assembly: GCF_036571585.1. NCBI lineage: Bacteria > Pseudomonadati > Pseudomonadota > Alphaproteobacteria > Hyphomicrobiales > Rhizobiaceae > Rhizobium > Rhizobium sp. 268. The sequence goes on from NZ_JAPPSO010000035.1 coordinate 19,945, forward strand.
CGTTCATGACGTCATCAAGACGGATGAATGCAAGGGTCTGGAGATCGTCGAGGAGCAGACGGCCAACTGGGACCGCACCCAGGGCGCCGACCTGATGACCAACTGGCTCTCCAGCGGCATCGAATTCGACGCCGTGATCTCCAACAACGACGAAATGGCGATTGGCGCCATCCAGGCGCTGAAGGCAGCCGGCAAGGATATGACCAAGGTTGTCGTCGGCGGTGTCGACGCCACCCAGGACGCGCTTGCCGCCATGCAGGCGGGCGATCTCGACGTCACGGTGTTCCAGGATGCCGCCGGCCAGGGCAAGGGCTCGCTCGATGCAGCGCTCAAGCTCGCCAAGGGCGAAAAGGTCGAAAAGAAGGTCTACATTCCCTTCCAGCTCGTCACGCCTGCCAACGTCAAGGACTTCGTCGCCAAGAACTGAGGGCGAACGCCACACAGGATGCGGGCTTTGCCCGCATCCTGTGTTCGGGCGCTCGAAGGTCCACAAATCCTTAAGTGCCAAGATTATGAAAGGACCCTTGAGCTCAGGCTGCTTGAGCATGAGACTGGCATCCACAACCTCGTGGGCTAGTGAAGACCGAGAAACATCGCCCGATCGCGTTCCGCGCTGGTATGTTGGGTGTCTATGTGACCGCTATTTTCTCCGCTTCGGCACGAACGCGGTGTGGAGCTTCACCATGGATCGCCGGCACCCGATCGGTGTGGACTGCCGAGAAGGCACTCGAAGCTGCTCGTCTTCGGTCTAAGTCATTACTTGAGCGCGGCGATCAATGTCGATTGCAGCAAGGCGTCATTCTACTAGCGGGCGCCCATGACGATCGCAGGAAGGATTGGCTTCTCCGGAGGCAAGGGTCGTGAGCGTCCGGTGAGCGGTTTTTGCTGATCGGGCAAATCAGGCGATGTTCTGGCATTAGAACCAGCATTAGTGCTGACATTTATACCAGATCAAAGAGTTTGCATGGCTCGCATTGAGATCATGTCCGGCACTGAGCGTAGGCGTCGCTGGTCGGACGAGGCGAAACTGAGGATATTGGCGGAGGCGGATGAACCTGGCGCTCGCATTGGTGATGTGGCTCGCCGGCATGACATTCATCCTGGGCAGATCCGCTTGTGGCGGCAGTCATTCAGCTATGTTGACCGACCGGCGATGTTCCTTCCGGTTGAGATCACCGAGGAGGTGGGCGTAAGCCAGGCGTCTACCACGCTACCGAGGCCAGCGGTTGTCGAGATCTTGCTCCGAAACGGTCGGTGCTTGAAGGTTCCGATTGACGTTGAACTGAAGCTGCTTACGTCGCTGGTGGCCTGTCTGGAGGCGGCATGATCGGGCCTTCGGGGAATGTGCGTGTCTATCTGGCCTGCGGGGTGACGGATATGCGGCGTGGCATTGATGGTCTATCGGCGCTGGTCGAGACGGCGATCAAGGAGGCACCGGGCTCCGGCGCGATCTTCGGCTTCCGCGGAAAACGCGGCCAATGACCGACATTCTGCATACGGTTTTCGTTTCGCGACGATCGCCTATCCGTGGCATCCGCTG
>NZ_JAPPSO010000036.1:0-19926 GCF_036571585.1 Rhizobium sp. 268
CGGCAATGGAAAGCGGCGCGGTGCTTTAGCGAAATCGTTTGCGGTTAAAAATCTCGCAAGCAGTGTTACACCCCTGCCAAGCGCATGCAGCCACCCGTGTCGCAAACCCGACAAACTGCCGCACTGTCGACTACTAGCCAACCCGAATCCCCCCCGAAATCCACCAGCCAATCATCTCGTTGCGCTGTAGCGGGTGATCGGCGTTGCGGGCGGCTATCAGTGTTTTTCGATAGGGCCGGGTTGTTCAGACAGCCAATGACATGATGAGCGTGCGGGCGGGGCTTGGCTAGTGGTCCACAATGCAACAGCTTTGTCAGGCTCGCGACATGGGTGGCTGCTCGCGCTTGGCAGGCGTCGTGCAACACTGCTTGCAAGATTCTTGACCGCAAACGATTTCGCTAGAGCACCGCGCGGCTTTCCATTGCAGCATTTTCATCGAGTGCAGCTCATTCGGGCAAGAAGTGCTTGCTGCCTACACTCCTCGGCCTCTTCCGGAACATCACGACATATGTGCGACATTGTCGTCTCCTTTGTCGACTTCGTGAAAGCGCTTTAGGATTCCTCGGTCCGGTATTTTATCCCACTAAGTGTTTGCAACAGCAGGTCATTTCGTTCTGCCCCCATTAATCAGTTCGATTGGCACGACGCTTGAAAATTGTTCTCGGACGGGACCAGCCGCGTCAGGTCGCGGCATCCACCCCGCGGAGAGCGAATTGGAGAAGACGATGGCAACGAGTACCCCCGAAACATCGCTAAATAATTGTCTCAGCATTTCGGAACTCCGCTGTGACAATTGGAAATCATTGGAAGACAATCTGGGGCGGCTTTCGACTATTTCCGCCGACCATGCCGATTTCACTGCAACTAATCGGCAGGTGACGTGCGCAATTGAGACCCTGTCATCTCTAGAGACCTACTTCGCTAGTCCCGGTGCACGCGCCTTCGCAAAGCTGAAGGGGTTGATACAGAGTAAGGAGCTGGTCGGGGCGCATCTCCAGGCTCGGAGATTTAGAAAGAAGGTCGCTAGCCTGGCCCACCGTGAGCGCTATTCCGAGGTGCTGTTCGTCGGCAACATGTCGACCTCCGAGGAGAAGGCCCGACGCCGCTGGCTGAAGCACAACACCGCGATTGGCGATTTCGCCTTCGGCGCTGTCTTCGTCCAGACTTGCGAGGATGCTCTGAACGCAGTGCGTGTCAACCTCATGATCCAAGCTGCGGTTATCCATGACGACTTTGCCTTCCGCTCGCAGGATTGTCATCTGGACACGCTGCACTCGGTTCTCGACGAGCTGGACGTCCTTTTCGAGGCCACTTCGGAGTCCGAGCGCGGCCCGCTGCTCGGCCGCGAGATTGCGAAGCTTAGGCCAGAGGTCGACCTCCATCTCGTCGCCGGTTCGAATGTCGAAGACATCGCCGCGCGCATGGGCGAGACTTTTGAGCGTGCCTTCTACCCTGAGGCAGACTGCGACGAACTCTATCCCTCCATCATGCGCGGCGTCGCACGGCGCTACAATGCTGACTGGTTCAATGGCGTAAAGGGTCACGCTGAACGGCCGATAAGCAACTTCCACGCCTTGACGGCTTCCCGCGGCAAATCGATCATGAATTCGAACTGGATCCGTGATCGGGCGCAGTTCTATGGCCCGACCCTGTTCAAGGCGGAGACCTCTGCTACCTCGGGCGGCCTGGATTCCCTGCTCGAGCCACGCGGCCCGCTGAAGATTGCGCAGGAAAAGGCCGCGCGCGCTTTTGGTGCCAAGCGCACCTTCTTTTGCACCAACGGCACTTCGGGGGCTAACAACATCGTGTTGCAGGCCCTTGTCAAGCGAGGCGATGTGGTAATAGCCGACCGAAACAACCACACATCAGTGCATCGTGGGCTGATGCGGGCGGGTGCGCGGGTGGACTATCTGGATGCCTACCCGCTGAACGATTATTCCATGTATGGCGCAGTGCCCGTGGAGGAACTGAAGCGGAAACTTCTCGACCACAAGCATGCCGGCACGCTCGCTCGCGTTCGTCTGCTGATCCTCACCAACTCCACCTTCGATGGTATCGTCTGTGACCCCAAGCGCGTGATGAATGAATGCCTGGCGATCGCGCCGCATCTCGCTTTCTTGTGGGATGAGGCCTGGTTCGCCTTTGCTTACTTTGATCCGACGTACCGGCAGCGCACGGCTATGGGAGCCGCCGCCGAGCTTGAAGCGATGTTTCAGGACCCGGACTATGCCGCCAGCTATAAGGCCTTCAGCGCCGAATTCGGCGCCGACGCCTGGGCGGACGACGAAAGGATCCTGAACACGCGGCTCCTGGCAGATCCGTCGAAGGCGCGGCTCCGGGTCTATGCGACCCAGTCGACGCACAAGAAGCTGACGGCACTGCGCCAGGGCTCGATGATCCACATCAGGGATCAGGATTTTAACGAGAAAGCCTTCGGTGATGCCTATAAAACGCATACCACAACCTCACCAAACTACCAGATCCTGGCAACGCTCGACCTCAGCCGCGCACAGATGGAGCTGGAAGGTTACAAGCGCGTCCAGCACCAGCGGGAACGCGCCATGAGCCTGCGCCAGCAAGTGTCAGGCGATCCGCTGCTTTCGAAGTATTTCCGGGTCCTCGGCGTCGGCGATCTCGTACCAGCGGAATATCGCGAGTCGAATGCGGAATCCTATTTCGACGACAAGTCCGGCTGGAGAAATTTCGAAAAGTCCTGGCGGACGGATGAATTCGTCCTCGACCCGACGCATATCACTCTGGAAACCAGCGCGACCGGCTGGAGTGGCGACACGCTCAAGAAGCACCTGATGGATAAGTGCGATGTCCAAATCAACAAAACCACGCGTAATACCATATTGGCCATGACCACTATCGGCACCACGCGCTCCGACGTTGCCAATTTCATTCAGGTGCTGCGGAAGATCGCGCTCGACTGCGAAGAAAGAGCGCGCAATTTCTCCAAAATAGAGCGGAGCATTCACGATGATAAAGTTCGCTCGCTGGCGCTGCAACAGCCCCTGCCACCCTTTTCAAGTTTCCATCCGGCGTTCCGCCCGAATATGGAGACCGAGGACGGCGACATGGGCCAGGCGAACGACCTGGCCATGGAAGATGACAACTGCGAATATCTCCAGCCCGCCGACGCCGAACGCGCCATTTCCGGGGGTCGCGTGGTGGTTTCTGCTAGCCTCGTCGTCCCCTATCCGCCGGGCTCGCCCATTCTCGTGCCGGGTCAGGTGATCGACATTCCGAGCCTCAAATACCTGCGCGCGCTCGATGTTCGCGAAATACACGGCTTCGAACATGAACTGGGTTTGTGGATTTTCAGGGAGGAAACGCTCAGCAAAGTTCTGAGCGCAAGAAAGTCCACTCCCGAGCATGGAGGCGAGTCGTGAGCGTGCTTCTTCAAAAACATGGGTCTCTCATCCGTCACGCGCCAATCTACATCTGCGCGTCCGCGATTTCGCTAGCAAATCAGGAGCAGGTATGTCGATGAAGAACGAGGAAAAGAAGCGCAATCAAGTGCAAGAAACACCCGAACCACAAGGCCTAATTGTGAAAATGATTCGCACTATCGCCGAGCTTCGCGACTTCATGCGCCACAACAAACGTCCGATCTGTTTCATCTCAGCGTCGCCTTTCAATCTGATGGGCATCGAGGGATGGGTGGGGAACTTCACGTTCATCAGCTACATCGATCCCTTCGACGGGCGGCATCCGAACGTCTTCGTTCCCTCCAAAATCCCCGGTATCGAACCCAAGAGCTTCGAGGAAATCACCAACTACCTGCTCCAGCACCCGGAGGTGATCGACCATATAACCAGGCTCGGTGTCCGCCCAGTTGTCCTCTTCCTGATGTTTGACGAGAAGACCGAAGCACTCTCGCTGGCGCTGCAACAGCCCCTGCCACCCTTTTCAAGTTTCCATCCGGCGTTCCGCCCGAATATGGAGACCGAGGACGGCGACATGGGCCAGGCGAACGACCTGGCCATGGAAGATGACAACTGCGAATATCTCCAGCCCGCCGACGCCGAACGCGCCATTTCCGGGGGTCGCGTGGTGGTTTCTGCTAGCCTCGTCGTCCCCTATCCGCCGGGCTCGCCCATTCTCGTGCCGGGTCAGGTGATCGACATTCCGAGCCTCAAATACCTGCGCGCGCTCGATGTTCGCGAAATACACGGCTTCGAACATGAACTGGGTTTGTGGATTTTCAGGGAGGAAACGCTCAGCAAAGTTCTGAGCGCAAGAAAGTCCACTCCCGAGCATGGAGGCGAGTCGTGAGCGTGCTTCTTCAAAAACATGGGTCTCTCATCCGTCACGCGCCAATCTACATCTGCGCGTCCGCGATTTCGCTAGCAAATCAGGAGCAGGTATGTCGATGAAGAACGAGGAAAAGAAGCGCAATCAAGTGCAAGAAACACCCGAACCACAAGGCCTAATTGTGAAAATGATTCGCACTATCGCCGAGCTTCGCGACTTCATGCGCCACAACAAACGTCCGATCTGTTTCATCTCAGCGTCGCCTTTCAATCTGATGGGCATCGAGGGATGGGTGGGGAACTTCACGTTCATCAGCTACATCGATCCCTTCGACGGGCGGCATCCGAACGTCTTCGTTCCCTCCAAAATCCCCGGTATCGAACCCAAGAGCTTCGAGGAAATCACCAACTACCTGCTCCAGCACCCGGAGGTGATCGACCATATAACCAGGCTCGGTGTCCGCCCAGTTGTCCTCTTCCTGATGTTTGACGAGAAGACCGAAGCACTCTGCGAGGAACGCGGCATCGAGATCTGGCATCCTCCGGCCAGGTTGCGCCACCACTGCGACGACAAAATAGAGACCGTGCGCATCGGCAATGAGGCAGGCGTGCGCTCGGTGCCCAACACCCTTGGCCCCGCTCGCACCTATGAGGAACTTCTTTCTTTGGCGAGAAGGGCCGGCCTCGGCGCCGACCTCGTGGTTCAGACCGCCTACGGTGATAGCGGCGACACAACCTTCTTCATCGCCAGCGAAGATGACTACAACCGGGAGGCCGAAAAAATCGCTGCGGAGAACGAGGTCAAGATCATGAAACGCATCAACTGCCGCAGCGCGACTATGGAGGCCTGCGCCACGGCCTCCGGCACACTCCTCACCCCACTTATGACCGAAGTCGTCGGAAAGCCGGAGCTGACTCCCAAGAGGGGCGGCTGGGCTGGCAATGAAATCTTCGCCGGCGCATTTCCCGAAAAGGTTCGCGCCGATGCGCGCGACATGGCTCAGCGCCTCGGCAACAAGTTGTACGAGAGAGGCTATCGCGGTTGTTTCAACGTCGATTTCCTCATCGATGAGAACAACGAAGTCTATCTCGGCGAGCTCAACCCGCGCATATCCGGCGCAAGCCCGCTGACAAACCAGGCCGCCTTTGCCTACGCCGATGCGCCGCTCGTCCTGTTTCACATGATGGAATTTTCCGGTGTCGGCTACGAAATCGACGTTAAGGAACTGAACGATCGTTGGGCACGCGAGGAATCCATCGATCACTGGTCTCAGCTAATCATCAAGTCGACGGAAGAAGCCAACGAAATCGTCACCCATGCGCCCGCGACGGGTATCTACCGCATGGCGCTGGACGGCAGCGTGTCCTACGACCGCTTCGACTATCGACGCCAGGCGATAGAGAGCGATGAGGAGGCACTCTTCCTGCGCTTCACCGGCCCGGGCGACCCCCTAAAGAAGGGCCATGACCTCGGAGCCCTCTTAATGCGCGGCCGGATCATGAACGCGGACTACGGACTGAATGAGCGCGCCGTCAACTGGATCAAGCGCATGAAGAGCTTCTACGTCAGCGAGCCGGTCACCGAAATCCAGTGCGACGAAGCGCAGGAGCCGAACCATTGAAGATACAGCAGGACGCCATCGACCTCCAGTTCGAAGCCATCAACGAAGATGTGCCCGGTTCCAAATGGCGCCGGGTGTTCCATCGCCATTGGCCTGCCTACAGCCGCTGGTTCGTGCGCGACGGTATCCGTTCGCGCCCGACCTATTCCACGAGCCTCAAGGCATTGCGGAGATATATGCCGAAACTGCTGCCTTCCTACGAAGCCATCGTGGAGACGGCCGGCGGCGGGGATCTCGAAGGCCGCTTCCTTTCCATGTGGTGCCCGCCCTTCTATGTGGGCGCATGCTCGCAGGCGATCTTGACCGGTGCGGAGCCGTCGCTCATTCGCAACTACGACTACAGCCCGCGCCTTCTCCAAGGAACCTGGCTTGCGTCGCGCTTCAACGGTAAACGCGTCGTTGCGGTGGTCGATTGCCTGTGGGGCGTGCTCGATGGCATCAATGAGGATGGGCTGGCGGTCTCGCTCGCCTTCGGCGGGCGCACTGCCGCGGGGGAGGGATTCGGCGTGCCGATTGTGCTGCGCTACGTGCTGGAGTTTGCCAGCACCACGGCCGAAGCCGTCACCATGCTCCGGAATATTCCCGTGCACATGTCCTATTCCATCGCGCTGATCGACCGTAAGGGAAACCACGCGACCGTCTATGTAAATCCGGATCGCCCTGCGGAAGTGATGGAGCATCGCGTCAGTACCAACCACCAGCCCGGCTTAGAATGGGCGTGGTACGCCGAGACCACTAACTCTGTCGAGCGCGAGGCGGCGGTGGAAAAATTGCTGTCCGCCTACGGGGGTATCAAAGAGGTTCTTTCCGGGTTCCAGCGCCCTCCCATCTATCAGACGCACTACGGACGTCGCTGCGGCACGCTATATACCGCTGTCTACCGGCCGTTCGACGCTTCGGTGGAGCTGGTCTGGCCGGGGTCAGTTTGGCGGCAGTCCTGCGCCAACTTCCAGGAGGACGTGCGCACCATTCGCTTCAACGACGGGAGTTCGGCGGCCTCGTCCCGACCTTCAGGCAAGGGGGTGAGCAGTTGACGATTGTTTAGATCGATTATTTCGACATCGCTTAACCGGCCACGCCGTTTGCCGGTGATCACGCAAAGTTTTTCGTTGCAACCGGCCGATCGGCGCATGTTTGCAATCGGACTCGGTTCCAGCTCCGTCGCGCGTTGGCCAATCTCCCGCGTTGCTATTTGCACCCCGACGAGCGACCACGTTGCAGACGTCATCGACAGCACGTCGGCGAAAGACGTTTCCCAATCAGATCGAGGATGACAACAATGTCCTCGACCGGACTGGATCTGTTTTTCGATCAGTGGCGCATAGACGAGGGCTCAGCGGTTGATCTTGCTGGGCTCACCTCGAAGCGGCGCACCTGGAACTTCTCTTCAACGCTGGATGGCTGAGCTGATAGCGCAACTACTAGCTCGGCGCCTGCATGACCACCGCCTAAAAGGCCGCCCTCGAATCACTTTCGACTGCTCGGCTTCTCAAAGAATGCGTCGCCCTCCTCTTCGTGCATTTCGTCGCCGTCGCTGGCTAAGGTGCTGGGCTCGCGATCCACGAACGAGATTATGTTATCTTTCCAACTTTCATGTTGACAAAAGTTAATAATGCCACATAACCTCTGCTCACGCCGAAAGGCACAAAAGGAATATCGGGAGGATAACAAGATGAATTCCTTGAGCGGATTCCGCCCAAAGGGTGCGGGCGCTGTGTTGCACGGGGCTGCCCTCGTCGCTATCGGTTTATGTTGGGCAGTTCCGGCCCTTGCCGACGATGTCATTCGCGTCGCTTCGCCTTACCAGACAACGACGCTCGATCCGATGCGCTCTGCGGCGGCCGGCAACATCGAAACCTACGGCCAACTTTATTCGCGCCTGCTGCGCCGCAACTCCGAATCGGGTGCGCTGGAGCCGGGGCTCGCCGAGGAATGGGAAATTTCACCGGACGGCAAAACCTACACGTTCCATCTGCGCGATGCCCAGTTCTCGGACGGTTCTCCGATCACGGCTGCCGACGTGGCCTTCAGCCTCGACCGTATCCGGAGCGACAAGAAATCGAGTTATCCCGCGCCGTTGGGGGCCGTGGAATCGGTGACAGTGGCGGATGCGAAAACCGTGGTAGTCACGCTCAAGTCGGCCTTCGCGCCGTTCCTCGGCAACGCGGAAATCTGGAACATGGGCATCGTCTCGAAGAGCGATGTCGAGAAGCGCGGCGAAGAAGCAGCTTTCGCTACGGTCCCGGTTACCTCCGGACCCTATGAAGTCAAGCAGTGGAAGCCGAACGAGAAGCTCATTCTCCAACCCAATTCGCACTACTGGCGCAAGGGCTATCCGAAGTCGAACGCCACGGTGGAACTGATCGAGATCACGTCTCCGGAAACTCGCATCGCCATGCTCAAGGCAGGCGAGATTGACGTGGTGCGCGCGGTGCCGTGGGCGCAGATTGACGAACTGAAGGCGGCCGAGTCGGTGGATATGCGGCTCGAGCCTTCGACCACAATTTACATGACTCTGCTAAATCACAAGCGTGAGCCATTCTCCAATCTGAAGGCGCGGCAGGCGGCGGGCATGGCAATCGATAACAAGGCGATGGCCGTGGCCATCACGCGTGGCTATGCAGTACCGGCTAACACCACGCTGCCGGGCAGCCTCGATTTCCATAACAAGGAATATCCGGGCATCCCGCACGATACCGCCAAGGCAAAGGAACTATTGGCCCAATCCGGCATGCTGGGGCGCGAGGTAAAGATCCTGGCGGCCGCCGATGCGCCGTCCCAGCAGACGGCGCTGCTGATCCAGGCCCAATGGCAAGCGATCGGGTTGAAGCCGGTGATTGTTAATGTCGATAGCGGTGCTTGGTGGGATGCGACCGGTAAAGGCGATTACGACGCCGCAGCCAACTGGTGGTACAACGAGACCCCCGATCCAGACCTTGCGGTGCGCTGGGCCGTGTGCGGATCCTGCGGCTCGAACTCCTACAACACCTTCTATGCGAACCCGAAGGTGGACGCACTCGTCGAGCAGGGCACTAAGGAGTCTGATCGGGCCAAGCGCGCGGAAATCTACAAGGAGATTCAGAAGATCACAACAGAGGAGGTGGCACAGATCCCCCTCTACTATGCGCCAAACCCGGTTGCCTACTCCAAGCGTCTCCAGGGTCTCAAGCTGACGCCCTCGCTACAGTGGACGTTGGAAGAAACCTCCATCGGCCAGTGAGCCGCCTTCGCCCCCTGAAGCTCGAACAGGAGAACCGGATTGCCCCTTCTGCGACTCATTACGCGGCGCCTGCTGCAATTGATCGGTGTGCTTGCCGGTATCAGCCTCGTGACATTCCTCTTGGTGCACATGGCCCCCGGCGATCCCGCGCGGCTTCTTGCCGGGGAGAGGGCGAGTGCTGAAACCATCGCGGCGATTCGCTCGCAATATGGCCTAGACTTGCCGCTCTGGCGACAGTTCCTGACCTATCTCGCCAATCTCACTTCGGGCGATATCGGACTGTCGCTCCGCTTTCAGCGACCGGTGAGCCAGCTTATCGAACAGTTCATGTGGCCGACGCTGTTCCTGACCGGCTATGTACTGTGCTTCGCCATCCCACCGACAGTCGTGCTCGCCATTGTCGGCGCCCGCCGTCCCGGCGGCATGGCCGACCAGATCATTCGTCTGGTTGGGATTGCCGGTCTCACAATCCCGGTGTTCTGGCTGGGCATCATGATGTCGCGCGTCTTCGGCGTCAGCCTCGGCTGGTTTCCCGTCTCGGGCTACGGCACCGGTTTCACCGGTCATCTTCATCACCTGTTCCTGCCGGCCTTGTCGACGGCGATCTGGCTGGTGCCGGTTCTGACTCAGAGCCTTCGCGCCGCCCTCATCGAAAAGACAACGGCCGACTTCGTCACAGCCGCGCGGGCGCTGGGCGCCACAGAGCGGCAGATATTCTGGGAGACCATGTTGCCGAATGCTGTGCTGCCGACACTCAACCTGCTCGGCGTCATGGTAGGCTTCATGATCGGCGGCGCCGTGATCGTCGAAACCGTCTATGCGGTGCCTGGCCTCGGCACGCTGATGGTCAACGCGCTGCTCGGTCGCGACTACTATGTCGTGCAGGGCCTGACGCTTATCTTCGCGGTCTCGACCGTCTTGATCACGCTGATGGTGGACCTGCTCAGCGCGTTCATCGATCCGCGCGTTCGGCTTTGAGGAGATTGCCATGGATTATAGTCCAATTGTGGTGCAAACCGCGCCGCCCGTCACCAACATTACCCCTACCATGGTGATTGCACTCGTGGTTCTGGGCGGATGGCTGTTGACGGCGCTGGCCGCTCCGGCGATCGCGCCTTATGATCCCGATGCCATCGACATCATGAATATGCTTTCGCCGCCGAGCGCGGCTCATTTGTTTGGCACGGACCAAGTCGGTCGCGACGTCTTTTCGCGGATACTTTTCGCAAGTCGGGTCGATCTGCTGCTGTGCGTGGCCGGGGTGCTTCCGCCCCTCTTGATAGGCACGACGATCGGGTTGTTGAGTGGTTATTTCGGCGGTATGGTCGATAACGTGTTCATGCGCATCTATGACCTGACTGTCGCATTCCCCTTCTTTGTTCTGGTGCTGGCCATTGTCGGCGTACTCGGGCCGGGGCTTCTCAACTTCATCGTGGCGCTGACCCTTGTCGGCTGGGTCAGCTATGCGCGGTTGGTGCGGGCACAGGTACTGACGATCCGCGAAAGCGAGTACATTCAGGCAGCGAAATGCCTTGGCTATACGCCGGTCGCCATCCTCAGCCATCATGTGCTGCCGAACGCCATCGGACCGGTCATCGCCTACGCAGCCAGCGACGCGGTGCTCGTCATGCTCGCCGGCGCAAGCTTCGGCTTTCTCGGCATGGGCGCGCAGCCGCCGCTCGCCGAATGGGGCGTGATGATCGCTGACGGTCAGGCATTCGTGCAGCAGGCCTGGTGGATCTGCCTGTTTCCAGGATTGGCCGCCATTTCGCTCGGCTTGGGTTTTGCTCTGCTCGGTGATGGGCTGGGGCAGATACAGCGGATGGGAGTTACGGCATGAGCGGGCGGGGAAAAGGCAAGCCGCCGTTACTTGACGTTAAGGATCTGTGCGTCAGCTTCGGTGGTTTCGCAGCGTTGAAGAACGTATCGTTCACGCTCGAGCCGGGAGAAATCCTCGGCATCGTTGGCGAAAGCGGTTCGGGCAAATCCGTAACCTGCCGCGCCCTGATGCGGCTGTTGTCGGCTACGGCACGCGCCGACGGCACGGTTAGGCTCGACGGACGCAACCTGCTGACTCTCGGTGACGACGATCTGTGTGCCATTCGCGGGCGCGACGTCGGCATGATCTTCCAGAACCCGGCATCGCATCTCGATCCATTGCGCCGCATCGGTCAGCAGGTCGCGGCGCCGATGATCCGGCACCTCGGGATCGGTAAGCGCGAAAGCTTACAACGCGCAATCAAGCTGCTGGAGGACGTCGGCATCAGCGAGCCGGAAAAGCGCGCACGCTCCTATCCGCACGAGTTTTCCGGCGGCATGAAACAACGGGCGATGATCGCCGCCGCGGTCGGTTGCCAGCCGAAGCTGTTGATCGCCGACGAACCGACGACCGCTCTCGACGTCACGGTGCAGGCACGCATCCTTGAACTGCTCAAGGAGCTCAATCGAAAGAACGGGCTTGCGATTATCCTGATTTCGCACGATCTCGGCGTCGTCGCGGATATGTGCTCTCGCGTCGTGGTCATGCGCCACGGCGAGGTGGTAGAGCAGGGGCCGATCAACGAGGTTATCAACCGGCCACGCCACCCGTATACAAGGCTACTGATCGATTCCCAGCCTGGCCGCAAAAAGTATGGCATGCCGGCCGATCCAGTTCAGGCAACTCCGCTGCTCCACGTGGAAAACCTCTCGGTGACGTTCCCCTTCGGGAAGAGCTTGCTCGGCAGTTTCGGAAGCAGCCATTCCTTCCGCGCTCTCGACGGCATAGATCTTAAGATCAATACCGGCGAAACAGTTGGCATCGTCGGCGAAAGCGGCTCCGGCAAGAGCACGCTTGCCCGGTCGATCATTCGCCTGAACACGCCGAGCGGCGGCGCGATCCGTCTGGGCGGGCAGGATGTCGGCGCGCTTGCGGGGGAGGCGCTGACGGCTTTCCGTCGCCGTGTGCAGATGGTATTCCAGAACCCGTACGATTCACTCAATCCACGTCTTACCATCTCCGAGGCCGTCGCTGAGCCGATCTGGCGGCATGGCATCGCGGACCGAAAGGCGGCGCGGAAAGAGGCCGCCGTCTTACTGGATATGGTTGAATTGCCGGGCAACCTGCACGATCGCAAGCCGCAGCAGCTTTCCGGCGGCCAATGTCAGCGCGTCGGCCTTGCACGAGCGTTGGCGCTGAAACCGCAGCTTCTCATCGCGGACGAAATCACCTCGGCGCTCGATGTCACGACGCAGGCGCAGATCCTGGAATTGCTCGTGCGGCTCCAGCGTGAGCGCTCGCTGACGCTGCTTTATATCTCGCACGATCTTGCCATAGTAAGCAGCATCTGCCAGCGCGTCTATGTTTTTAAAGCCGGTCGCGTCGTTGAGCAGGGAGTGGCACGGCAGGTTCTGTCCACGCCGCAGGACCCTTATACACAGGCGCTGGTCGGCTCGCTGGCTCGGCTGCCGGCGGCGGGGACAGTTCCACCTTCACAATCGGTAGTGACGCATGCGCCTTGATGAATATGCAGCCCATGATGGAACCGGCCTCGCCCATCTACTGGCGAAAGGCGAGGTCACACCGAAGGAGCTCGGCAGGTGCGTCGAACGGGCCGTCGCGGCCGTGAATCCTGCGTTGAATGCCGTTATCGAACTCTATCCGGACGCACTCGAGACCCTGTCGGAGGTGGCGTCCGCCACCCCCTTCGGCGGCATTGCGACCCTCACCAAGGACTTTCCGATCGAGGCGGGCCGCCCGGCCGACTTCGGCAGCCGACTCGCACGAGGTTTCCACGCCGGCCATGACGCCGTCTACTGGAGGCGGTTAAGAGCAGGCGGCTTAAACAATGTCGGCCGTACGACGAGTTCCGAATTCGGCGTGCCGGCGGTGACGCAATCCGCCCTCTACGGCGCAACGCGCAATCCTTGGAATCCGGAGCGCGGCGTTGCCGGTTCCAGCGGCGGCGCGGCCGCGGCCGTTGCCGCCGGCATCGTGCCTTTCGCGCAGGGCAGCGACGGCGGTGGATCAATTCGCAATCCGGCCGCGTTCTGCGGCTTGATCGGTCTGAAACCTTCACGCGGCCGGGTTACGGGCGCACCGAATGCGAATGCCCCGCTTCTCGGCCTGGCAACGGCGTTTATGCTGACACGCTCAGTCCGCGATACAGCAGCCCTGCTCGACCTGTGCCATGGCCCCGACGTCGGTGACGGCTATGAGATCGTGCCGCCGATGGGCACGTATCTCGATGCCACCAAGCGCCGGCCGAAGGGGCTGCGCATCGCTCTGTGCACGCGCTCGTGGTCCGGTGTGCAGATCGACCCGGAGGTTGTCACCGCTGCAAGATCGGCGGCGGAGCGGCTTTCGTCCCTAGGCCACCATGTCGAGGAGGCGTCGCCGGACTTTGACTATCCGGGCTTCCTCCAGGCTCAGAAGGTCATCTGGGCCGCCGACGCCGCGGCTCATATGCCAGCGATGGCGCGGCATATGAACCGCTCGCTCGAGGAAGCGCTTGGTACAAGCGTATATACACTTTATCGATGGGGGCTTGGCATCAGCGGTGCACAGCTTATCGACGCGCTTGCCGCCTATGATCGGGTGACGCGGCAGGTTGGGCGCTTCCTTGCCGGATATGATCTCCTGCTGACACCGACCAACGCAATGCTCCCGGAGTTAATCGGCACGTTTGATCCCGATCGAGCGGGCATCGATGTGGAAGATGTATTCAGTGATCTTGCGCCGAAGGAGACCTATACTGCATTGTTCAATGCGACGGGTCAGCCCGCAATTTCCCTGCCACTTGGACGCAGCCGGGATGGTCTACCGATCGGGATTCAGCTTGTCGCCCGTTTCGGACGGGAGGATCTGCTGCTTGCGGCGGCGCGGCAAATCGAGGAAGAGGTGGACAGAGCTCCCGGCGTCTGGGGGCAGGGGCGTCCAGCCATTCACGCCGGCGATTTCTAGGAGTATGTCACTGTGGTGAAAGCACGAAGCGGCAAAAATGCTAAGGGATCAAGCGACGTTGAGCAGAAGATAGACATCGAAGCGATCTTGCGCGACCGCATGTCCGATTTGTCGCCCTCGGAGCAAAGCCTGGCCGCCTATATCTTGGATAATGTCCAGATATTGCCCTTCGAGACCGGCAGCAGCATAGCTGAGGCGGTGGGCGTCAGCGAAATGACCGTCACGCGGTTCGTTCGTGGCCTCGGGTTCGAGAACCTGCGAGACCTCAAGAAGCGGTTGCGCGTCGCGGTCGCGGAGAAGGACAGCGAAGTCGACGACTACATGGCCCGCTTTCCGATGCGCGAAGGCCGACAGCAGATGCTGCAGGAAAGCCTGCGGCTGGAACTCGAGGCTATCGTGAAGGCCTACGCCTTGACTACCACCGACGCGTGGGACGAGGCCGCATACCTGCTCGTGAAGGCGCGCACCGTCTATGTCGTCGGCTTCCAGGCCTCCAAGGGGCTGGCCATGGATTTCGCCAGCCGCCTGCTCTGGGCGCGCTCTAACGTGATTTTCATTGACAACGCTTCGGGCACGTTTGGCGAGATCATCAATGCAGATCCCAAGCAGAGTGCAGTCGTCCTCGTTGACACGGCCTCGTACGCGACGCGCGGCATCAAGCTGCTGGAGAAGCTGAAGTCGATGGACATGCCGTTGGTCATCGTCACCGACAAGTTCAGCCACTGGGCTTTTGCGTATACGCGCTTCGTCTTTGAGGCGCATACCCATGTGAAAACCTTCTGGGATTCCACGGCAAGCCTTAGTGTCGTGCTTAATCTGCTCATCGACGCCGTTGCCATCAAACTAGGGCCGAAGGCTAAGGCTAACTTCGCCATGATGAGCGACATGGGCACCCTCTTCGGGGAGTTCGTCGGAGGCAGCTATCTCCGCCGCAACGATTGATCCATTCCAAACCGCAAACGAGAGCATGCATGACCAGTATCTCGCCATTCCGTGATCCGACTGCGCCCGGTAATCCTCTCGTTCCAAAGCAAGATTGGGACCGCTCGCCCTGGAATCGCTGGACCTTCCAACATGTCCGGGACCTGCTGCCAACCACAAAGGTCTGGCGCGGAGCGGGGCCGGCAAGCCCATTACCAGCCGATCTTCGGGATATCGATGCCATTCCCTTCGCGGCGGAGGGGGAGGCCCATACCATTGGCAGTTTTCTCGAGACGAGCTATGCCGATGGCTTTCTGGTTCTCCATGGCGGCAAGATCGTCGCCGAGCGCTACTTGAACGGCATGACGTCGCATACCCAGCACCTGTCGCAATCGGTTGCCAAGTCTGTCGTCGGCACCGTTGCGGGCATCCTAATCGGCCGCGGAGTGGTCGACCCGGCCGCGTCCCTGACGGATTATCTGCCGGAGCTCGAGGCGACGGCCTACCGCGGCGCTACCGTCCAGCACGTACTCGACATGACCAGCGGCGTGGTCTTCGACGAGACTTACACTGCGCCCGACTCCCACATGGCGCAGCTGGATGTCGCCAGCGGCTGGAAGAATGGTCAGAACCCGAACTGGCACACGAATATCTGGGACCTAGTCCTGTCTTTAAAGGATCTGGAGTGCCCGCACGGTACCTCCTTCCGCTATCGCTCGATCGAGACGGATGTATTATCCTTCGTTCTAGAGCGCGCCGCCGCTACCCCGCTTGCAGAACTCGTAAGCCGTGAATTGTGGGCGCCGATGGGGGCGGAGGAAGATGCCTATTTCACCGTGGACGCTGCCGGCTATGCTCTAGGTGACGGCGGATTCAATGCGACTCTTCGCGACTATGCCCGTTTCGCCCTGCTGCATCTTCGCGGCGGCGAGACCGACGGGCGGCGTATCGTGCCGACCGAGTGGATTGCCGGGACACGCTTCGGTGCTGATCCAAGACTCTTCGCCGGCGTCTATCAAGAGGTTCTGCCGGCCGGCGCATATCACAACCAGTTCTGGATCGAGGATACCTCACGCGGCGTCTATATGGCCCGCGGGGTCTTCGGGCAACTGATCTACATCGACCCTGTATCGGATTTCGCGGCGGTTGTCCTGTCGAGTTGGCCGGAATTTGTCAGCACAACGCGGACGCGGACAGCGCTGGCGGCGGTGAGGGCTATAAGAGAAGCGCTGTTGTAGTCGCAATCGTGCTATTCCCCTGTTCGCATTGACGTGCCGAGAAGCTGCACCGACATGCTCAACCATTTCCGTGAGCGTCGCAATACCTTCGAGGGTCGTGAGATGCCGGACCTCGTGGGTTACTAGATGTTTAGTCCCGGCATTTGATGGGTTGGATCGAGTCTGAATCGTTCGGGCTCTTTTGTCCATTGTTTGCAAATGAATTCGTAGGGCGTGAGACCTTTGAGGGTCTTGAGGCGACGGCCGAAATTGTAGGCGGCGACGAAGTCAGCCAGGTGCTGACGAAGCTGATCATGGCTCTCGTAGTAACAGCGTTTGACGGTTGTATCCTTGATCGTCCGGTTCATTCGCTCGACCTGGCCATTGGTCCAGGGATGTTTCGGCTTGGTGGTCCGGTGTTCGATATCGTTCTTGGCGCAGGTATATTCGAAAGCATGAGCCCGGAATATCTCGCCATTTTCGATCGCTTCCTTGATAAGCGGAACAGCTGAGCCGCCCGCACCGGGCGTGGTGAACTGGATGCCATTGTCGGTGAGAACAGTGTGGATTTTGTACGGAACGGCTGTGATCAGACGGAGCAGAAACTCTCTGGAGACGGCCGTTGGAGCCTTCTCGCGCAGTTCGACGTAGGCGAACTTCGATGTTCGGTCGATGGCGACGAACATATGGAGCTTGCCTTGCTCGGTGCGGACTTCGGCAATGTCGATGTGGAGGTAGCCGAGCGGATAGGCTTTGAACTTCTTGCGGACGGGTTTGTCGCCTTCGACATCGACAAGCTTGGAAATGCCATGGCGCTGCAGACAACGATGCAGTGACGAGCGTGTCAGATGCGGAATGGTCGGTTGCAGCGCGTAGAGTCAGTCGTCGAGGGGCAGCAGCGTATAACGCCGGAAAGCAACGATCACCGCTTCCTCCTCGATCGACAGAACTGTCGACCTCAGTTCTTCCGGTCACCAAATCGGTCGTCGACGTTCGTTTCCTCCATTTGGCGACCGTCTTCTGATTGATCCCATACCGCTTCGCAAGAACCCTCAAGCTCGCTTGACTATTTTGTATTGCTCGACGGATCGCCTCTGTCGTCGTGGCGCTCCCATGCAGAATTTGTCCCACAGCGAATCCCTCCAAGCCTGTGAGAAGATTGCACCATCAAAATCCGGGATCAAACATCTAGTGCACGATGGCAATGACATGGCGGGAAAACGGCGTGCCAAGCTGGGCAAACTTGATTGGTTCGCGCAGCTGCGCCAATCAGTGATCAAGCGCATCCTGCATGGCTCGTCGCCGCAGCAGATTGCCGGCCAGACGCGCCTGGAGCTGCATCCGATTTCTGTCAGTCATGAGACGATCTAAAAGCGCCTATTCATCGGAGTGCCATTCGATCAAGCTGTGCGACATCTCCCGGAACATGGTGCCAGACGTCGACCCGGTACCCCAGTCGCCGTAATGGCCGGAGCTTTCGCCGGGAGGTAGACATTTTGAATCCCGATGTGGTCGCTGCACGCAAGCAGTTCGGGCATCGGGAATGCGACTACCTAAGAGGCTACTGAAATTGACGCTGAGTTGCCTGCCCTTCCTGCCGCGCGACGCGATCGTCGCCGAGGCAATTGTCACTTGGATCGGCCAGAAGGAGCACTCATCGAGCATCACGGCGTGATCGATCAAGCGACAGCTTATGAAATGAGGTAACCACCGCCGGTCGTCAGCACCGTCCGGCAAGAATTCGAGAGGCTCTCCCCGCTTCCGTGGGGAGGGCCTCATTTCTTCCTATTCCGCTGCCACTTCCGCTTCCTCGGGGTGATTGGAGAGGGTGCCGCCGGACTGGAGGTTCCAAAGATCGGCATAGATGCCGCCTCCTGCGATCAGCTCGCTGTGCGAGCCGGCTTCGATGATCCGGCCCTTGTCGAGCACGATCAGCCGATCCATCTCCGTCAGCGTCGACAGCCGGTGGGCGGTCGCGATCACCGTCTTGCCCTCCATCAAGGCGAAGAGGTTTTTCTGGATCGCCGCCTCGACTTCCGAATCGAGTGCCGAGGTTGCCTCGTCGAGCACCAGGATCGGCGCGTCCTTCAGGAAGACACGGGCGATCGCGATGCGCTGCCGCTGGCCGCCGGAGAGCGTGGCGCCGCGTTCGCCGACCTGGGCGTCGAGTCCCGCGCGGCCCTGCATGTCGACCAGGCCTTCGATGAACTCCCAGGCATTGGCACGTTTGGCGGCCTCGATCACCTCGTCGTCCGTTGCTTCGGGACGACCATAAGCGATGTTGTCACGGATCGAGCGATCCAGCAGCGAAGTGTCCTGCGTGACCACGCCGATCTGTGAGCGTAGGCTTTCCTGCGAAACGCCGGCGATATCCTGCCCGTCGATGGTGATGCGGCCGGCCTCGGGATCATAGTAACGCAGCAACAGCCTCATCAGCGTCGTCTTGCCGGCGCCGGAACGGCCGACCAGACCGACCTTCTCGCCGGCCCTGATGTCGAGCGAAACGTCATCGATGATGCTCTCGCTCTTGCCGTAGTGGAAGCGGATGCGGTCATAGTGGATCGCACCCTTCTTTGCCATCAAAGTGGGTGCGCCCGGCTTGTCGACGATTTCGTGTTGGTTGCTCATCATCTCCATGCCGTCATAGACCGTGCCAATATTCTCGAACAGCGCCGTGACTTCCCGCATGATCCATTGCGACATGAAGTTGAAGCGCATGGCAAGACCGATTGCGATGGCAATGGTGCCGACCGAGATTGCTCCGCTCAGCCAGAACCAGATCGACTGGCCCGAGATGACGAAGAGCGCCACGCAGTTGTTCAGGTAGACGCAGATGTGGAAGAGCGCCACCTTGCGCAACTGCTTGTGCACGATCTGCAGGAACTCGCCCATGCTTTCCCTGGCGTAGACCTCCTCGCGGCCCGCATGCGAAAACAGCTTGATCGTCTCGATATTCGTATAGCAGTCGACCACACGTCCCGTCATCATTGAGCGCGCATCCGCCTGCGCCGCAGCAATCTTGCGAAGCCGCGGCACGAAATAGGCAACGATACCGATATAGACCGCGAGCCAGACAAGGATCGGGATCATCAGCCGCCAGTCGGCTGCCGCAACCATGACGATCATCGTCAGGAAGTAGATGATGACATAGACGAAGACATCGAGGATCCTGATCACCGTTTCGCGTACCGCGATCGAGGTCTGCATCACTTTGGTCCCGACGCACCCGGCCGCCTCGTTGACGAAGAACGACATGCTGTGGCGCAGCAGGAAGCGGTGCATCTGCCAGCGTGCGCTCATCTGATAATTGCCGAGCATCACCTGATGCATGATGAAAGACTCGAGCCCGGCCGTCAGCGGCAGGCCGACCAGCACCAGCGCCGCCATCCAGAAAAGCTTGTGGCCTTCTCTCTCCAGGAATGTGGCACGGTCGGCGTTGGTCAGCCAGCCGACGATGTCGCCGAGGAACTGGAACAGGGCCACCTCGCCGATCGCGATCAGCGCCGTCAGCACGGCTATCAAGCCGAGCCAAGGCGCAGCCGTTTTGCTGTAGTGCCAGCAGAAGGCAAAAAGACCTTTAGGAGGGGCGACGGGCTCTTCGCTCGGAAAGGGATTGAGACGCTGCTCGAACCAGCCAAATATTGATTGCTCCAGGCGGTTGCTCTCAGTTGATTTTCCCATCGTCTTCATGACGTTTCCTTCAGCGGTTGGGCCGTCCTTTAATTGACGGCAGCCACACGGGCTG
>NZ_JAPPSO010000037.1:0-19232 GCF_036571585.1 Rhizobium sp. 268
TGCATTGCCGAAAATTATGCGCAACCCGTCAGGCAGGCAACCGCAACCCAGTTAACGTGACAATACCCATTCAACCACTTCAAAGAGGTGTTTGGCGACGTCGCCCTCGAAGAACAGCGACTGACCGTCGGCCAGATGTTCGACTGGCTGCTCTCTGAAAAGCGCCTGCAAGCAGCTCGGCTCGGAGCCGAGAAGCGCTTGCCAACAGCGCTGGCAAATGCTGCTTCGAGCATAACACCGATCCTAGGTCGACCGCGCAAGGAGGTATCGTGCCCGATTACCGATCCGGAGATGGCGATCGTCAATCGTAGGAATCTCATCATCACCGATCTACCCGACGTAATCGGCGACATGCTGCGCCAGATGGGGCGCCGCCATACAACCAAACTCAGCCGCTAAGGCAAGACCAACGCGTTCACAAAGGATTGTCTAATGAATTATGGGAAAACAATCTTCCTACCGTTTTCTGCGGTCGGTTGTCTTGCTGCTGGCGCGAGCCAATCTATCGTTTAATTGCTAAGGTGCGTCAAAAGCGAGATTGATCGAAATCAAGCAGCCTTCCGATTTTTATGAGACATTTCTGCTTGAGCCTCATCTCGGATCTCTTGTGCCGGTTAGTTAAGGTTAGCACGCTTTGCGAAGCAGGTCGACGCTATCGACGAGGACGACCTTGCCTCTGACTTCGACCCCCGACGGGGCGAGCGCCGCAAACGCGCGGGAAAGGGCTTCCGGCGCCAGTCCCAGTTTGCCGGCCAGGATTCGCTTCCGGTAAGGAAGGCGGAACGTGACCCGCGAGGTGGTCGCCGAGGCGGGGCAGCGGCTCATAAGGTAGTTGGCCACCCGTTGTGCGGCTGTGAGCAACCGGTCTCCCGCAATACAATCCATCGCGCCGAGCAGGTGCCTGACCATGATGCGCATGACGTTGCGGTGTACGATCGGATGTTGGTCGGCGAACGCCAGCAACTCCGCGAGCGCAAACAGCGCGACCTCGGCCCCGTCGGCGGACCGCGCGCTATAAGCATAGGAGCCGCCCCCCGCGAGTAGATACTCTCCAAAGGTGTCGCCCGGCTCGCACACGCAGATATCCGCCTCGCGCCCGGCGGATTCCGATTTTGAAAGTCGGACAAAACCGTTCATGACGCAGTAGACGAACGACGCCTGCTGGCCCTCGGCTATGATCTTCTCGTCAGCGGCGAAGGCTCGAAACTCAGCCGTTGCGGTGAATTGCTCCACAGTCGCCTGATCCAATCCAGCAAACAGGTCAGACTGCAGAAGTACAGAATTTTTCGCAAGCATCCATCTTCCTTTCGTGTTTGGACCCAGTGTGCGGTCAGGGTTCTCGTTGATCGGTTTCGTCCTCGGCGAGGATTCGCCAGGCGGCGCCTTGAAGGTCGTCATACTGGCCGCTTTTCAGCGACCAAAGGAATGCCAGGAGTCCTATTCCTCCCATCAGCAGCGCGATCGGTATGAGATAGATCAACATGTTCATGCGGCTTTGACCTCCGCACTCCTGCCGATCCCCCGTCGAATGTGCATATCCGGACGCTTGCCGAACGCGTTCAGGCGCAGGGCGTTCGTCACGACGATGATCGAAGATGTCGACATTGCCACCGCCGCTATCAGCGGCGTCGCCAATCCGGCGATGGCGATCGGCACCGCCAGAACGTTGTAACCGATGGCAAGCGCGAAGTTCTGCCGAATGAGGCTGGCGGATCTTCGCGCAACCGCGATCGCTTCCGGAACAGCGTCAAGGCGATCGTTGAAGAAAACGAGGTCGGCCGCCTGTCTGCCGATGTCGGAAGCCGTGGCCGGCGCCATCGAGACATGCGCCGCAGCAAGTGCCGGGGCGTCGTTGATCCCGTCGCCAACCATGAGCACGCGACGACCTTCGCCATTCAGCCTCTGGCATTCCTCGACCTTCTGTTTCGGCGTCAGAGAGCCCAAAGCCCTGTCGATACTCAAAGCATGCGCGGTATTGTCGACGACGGTCTGCCTGTCGCCGGACACGATCAGCGTTTCAAGGCCGGCTGCACCGAGCCGGTCGATGGCCTCGCGAGCGCCCGGACGAAGCGTGTCATCGAAGAAGAAGCGAGCAAGATCGACGCCATTCTTCGACAAGACCACTTCCGAGAACGGACTATCGGCGGTGCGGGGCACGAAACTGATTCCGCAGGCAAACGCCGTGTTGCCCAAGCGATAGACATCCGCTCCGTTCCTGGCCTCCAGTCCCCCGCCGGGAATTTCCGTGACGCTGTCGAAGGAGATGGGGGCGGTTTCCGTGTCCCGCACCAGAGCCCGAGAAAGAGGATGCCGTGAATGCTCGGCCAATCCGCGGGCGATTGCGGCGGCGCTGTCTTCCACGGCTTCGATTTTCACAAGGCGCGGCCTGCCCATCGTCAAGGTGCCCGTCTTGTCAAAGGCCACGGTGTCGGTCTCGGCCAGTCTTTCGAGCGCCGAACCGTCCTTCACCATGATGCCCTTCCGGAAAAGTTCGCCCGCGGCGACAACCTGGACCACGGGCACGGCAAGACCCAGTGCACATGGGCAGGTAATGATCAGCACCGCTACGGCGACCAGCATGGCCTGTTTCCAGTCTTCGCCCAGGAAGCCCCAGCCAAGGAAGGAGACCAGCGCCAGCAGATGCACGACCGGAGAATAGAGTGTCGCAGCGCGATCGGCGATCCTGCGATAGCGAGCTCTTCCGCCCTCGGCGGCTTCCATGAGACCGATGATCTCCGAGAGAAGTGAATTCTTGGCAATTCTCGTCGCCCGCAACACGAGCGAGCCGGTCAGATTCATCGCCCCGGAACTCACTTCGCTGTCGCTGGCGACGGCGACGGGGCTGCTCTCGCCGGTGACGATGGAGAGATCCACGTCGCTTTCTCCGCTGACGACTATGCCATCGACGGGAACCCTTTCGCCTGCGGCTATCGAGATTTCATCCCCCGCCGCGATCTCTTCTACCGCAATGTAATGTCGCGACCCGTCCGGATTGATCAGCAATGCTCCGCGCGGGGCCAGTCGTGCTAGTCCGTTGATCGCCGCCCGAGCCTTTTCCCGCATCACATGGTCGAGGGTTCTGCCGATCAGCAGGAAGAAGAGCAGCGAGACCGAAGCGTCGAACCACGCATGCTCGCCGTGATGGACGGTCTCCCACAATGAAACGGCATAGGAGAGCGACACGGCGAGCGAGATCGGAACGTCCATGTTGGTGCGCCCGTGCCGCAGCGCATTCCAGGCCGATTTGAAGAAGAAGCGCCCCGCATAAAGCAGCGCGGGCGCTGCTATCATCGCCGAGATCCAATGAAACATGTCGCGCGTCGCGGCATCTGCGCCCGACCAGACCGATACCGAGAGCAACATGATGTTGGCAGCCGCAAAACCGGAAACGCCGATCGCGAGGAGAAGCTGATTTCTGGTCTTGTCGTTCTCGGGAGCTGAGGGGGTGAAGAGATGCGCGCGATATCCGGCCGAGTTGATCGCTGCGAGGATCTTGGACGGATCGGTTGCACGCGTCTCGATCTCCTCCTGGTAAACGCAGGTCACCCTTCGAGCCGTGAGATTGACTCGCGCTGTCTTGACGAAGGGAAGCGACAACAACGCCCTTTCGATAGTCGAAATGCAGCCGCCGCAGTGGACGTCGGGAACACTCAGGTCCAGCTGACGCAATCCCTCGCCGAGCGGCTGGCTGGCAAGGCGAACCTCTTCGGCACTGGATGATGTCGTGCTGAGGGCAAGCACGCTTTCCGCGTCCATTGTACAGCAGGTCATTGGTCTAACTCCGCGGTATCGATGCGTTTTGCCTCATGCATGACGACCACGCCGCCGTTTCGCGAGATGGCCTCGACGATCCAGTCACCTTCGGCTAGATCATGCTCCGCTTCGAACCGCCCCGCGGCTGTCTTCCTGAGTGTAAGGAGGAAGTCCTCGTGGTCTCCGACGGGCCGTTTGAAATTCAGAACGACGTCGTCGACGATCGCAGGCGATCCGCTCTTGTCGTGAATGTCGTAGCGGATCTCGTGCCCCTTTATGGAGAGGTTGCCCTCGATGCCGGAAGCGGCCATTGCCTTCATCGCCGCCGCTTTGCGGTTGAACTCCTGACTGGCGACATAGGTGTTTTCCACGACCAGACCGCTCCAGCTGGAAGAGGCATAGAAGGCCATGGTGACGTTCACCGCGATCACCACGCAAAAGAATGCCGAGGTCGAAAGCAGCATGTGCAGGCCTGTAAAACCTTGAGCGGAGGTCTTCATTTGATGTCTCCCGGTGCATTGAACGCCGCGCGGTAGGTTGCCCGATCGGCATGATCGGTATCTTCGATAACGAACAGAAATTCATTGATCGCGGCTCCGGAAGGCTTGCGCGTAACGAAGACCTTGAGCGTCGTGGCCGCGTCGGGTTCGGCATGGACTGTAAAGCTGCGAGCGTCTTCCTTGCCGAACTCGGGAATGCGCATCGTCGCCCCCTCCAGCCCCACCAGGCTTATCTTCACATCCCTCGGCGTCGGCACCATGTTCAGGACACGAAGCGTGTAGCCATTCCGCAGAGAGCCGTCGCTTTCCAGAACATATTGGGGGTTTCGGTCGTGAACGACGTTGAGTTCAAGGCGCTCCCGAAAGGCGAGATGGACGAGCATGGCCACGCCGACCGACGCCCAGGCGACTGCGTAAAACACGGTTCTCGGACGAAAGATGATACGCCAGTTGAAGTGCCGGATCGCCGGAACGAGGGTCCCATCCTCGTTTCGAACCCTGGACGGCTGGACGGCCGTTCGTCCTTCATCCGTGGCAAGCGACATGTTGCTCGAGTATTCGCTCAGCGTGGCGTAGGCAATCAGGCCGCGGGGCTTTCCGAGCTTGTCCATGACACCGTCGCAGGCGTCGATGCAGAGAGCGCATGTGATGCACTCCATCTGCTGTCCGTCGCGAATGTCGATTCCCATCGGACACACCGCCACGCAGGCATTGCAATCGACGCAATCCCCGACCGGCCGGCCCTTGACTTGAGCCTTCTTGGCGTGACGCGACCGCTGCTCGCCCCGCCAGTCATTATAGGTAACGACCAGAGAATTTTCGTCGAGCATCGCACCCTGGATGCGTGGCCACGGGCACATGTAGGTGCACACCTGCTCTCGCATCAGACCGCCGAGCACATAGGTCGTTGCGGTAAGGATGGCGACGGTGGTGTAGGCGGCTGCAGGCGCGCGGCCGGTGAACAGGGCAACAAGCAGGCTCGGCGCGTCGGCAAAATAAAAGATCCACGCACCGCCCGTGACGACGCCGATCAGCAGCCAGATCGAATGTTTGACCACACGCTTCCTCAACTTGGCAAAGCTCATGGGACCAGCGTCAAGCTTCATTCGCGCGTTTCGATCGCCTTCGATCGCACGTTCGACGACGAGAAAGAGATCAACCCAGACGGTCTGCGGGCAAGCGTAGCCGCACCATGCGCGGCCAACCGCGGAAGTGACGAGAAACAGGCCGAACCCCGCCATGACGAGGAGACCCGCTACATAATAAAACTCCTGAGGCCAGATTTCGATGAAGAAAAAGAAGAAGCGCCGTGAGGAAAGGTCGATGAGGATTGCCTGGTCAGGTGCGTAAGGACCGCGATCCCAGCGAATCCATGGCGCGAGATAGTAGATGCCGAGCGTAATCAGCATGACGATCCACTTGAACCGACGGAATCGTCCCTCTGCACGCTTGGGAAAAACCTTCTTCCGAGGTGCGTAGAGAGGCTGCCGGTTGCGACGGGCATTGACAGGCTCGACATTCAGCCGCTCGATGTTATCGGGATCTGGTGCAGTGTAGAGGTTCATGGGCCCTATCCGAGTTCACCCGCCCTTGTCCCATCTGCCGCGCATCCGTTCCTTGATGCAGATCAAGAAATGCCCAGATGCAATCTCGTCGGAAAGTGATCTTCCCGAAAACGAACAGGCCGCGCCCTGGACAGAAGGGCGCGGCCTGCAGGAGCCGCCGAGGAGAGGCACGGCTGGCACATCCTCGACGAGCTAAGGACTAACGGCCCGTCTGCTTGTGGTCCTTGACACCGGTCAAACTTAAGATCGAATTGGCGATCTTTGGCGGAACGTCCTGCTCGGGTGATGGGGGCATCGTCTTAGCGCGTTCCGATATGCGCGATCGGATGGCGGTGCGTGATGTGCCGTAGAGGCCGAGGATCGGATTGTGGTCATGATCTGCCATGGCTTTTCTCCTCACGTCCCGCCGCCAAGCGAATGCACGAAAATGGTAAGTTCCTTGACCGTCGTATCGCCGAGACGCCCTGCCCAGGCAGGCATGACGCCATGCTTGGGAGCGGCCACCTGACGGATGATCGCATCCTCGCCACGTGCCTTCAGCCAGATCGCATCGGCGAGATCCGGCGCGCCCATTTCGGCTTTTCCTTTGGCGTCGTCGCCGTGACATGCGGCACAGTTATCGACGAAGACCTGTTTTCCGGCCTCTGCGAGACCGGGGTCCGACGGTGTGTTGGTCAGTCCCCAGACGTAGGCCGCGACCTGCCTTGTCTGGAGGGGATCCAGAACATCGGCAAAGGGCGGCATCTCGGAAGCATGAGTGTCCGTATCCCCGTCGAAACGAATCCCATGCGCGATCGTCGCCTGGATGGCATCCAGGTCTCCGCCCCACAGCCAGTCGTCGTCGTTGAGGTTCGGAAATCCCGGGCCGCCGCTTGCTCCCGAGCCATGGCATGTCGCGCAGTTCACCTTGAATGCAGATGCGCCGCCGGCGATCGCAAATTCGCGAAGGGCAGAATCGGAATCGATCTCGTGTACCGTCTTGGCGGCGATCAGATCATGAAGCGTCGTCTGCGATGCCTTGGCCTGATCCAGGTTCTGCTGCAGCTCGGCGCGGCTGGAAAAGCCCAGCATGCCCTTCGTGGCGTCGGTGATCATCGGGATCGCGGGATATGCGATTGCATAGCCCAACGCCCAGACAATTGTGGCGTAGAAGGTCCATACCCACCAGCGGGGCATCGGATTGTTGAGTTCGCGGATGCCGTCCCATTCATGTCCGGTCGTTTCGACGCCGCTAAATTCGTCGATATGTTTTTCCGACATCTCAATCTTCCTTCAGGGGAATATCGGCGGCCTCTTTCGCCGTCTGCTTGCTGCCTGGGCGAAGGGTGAACACAACGACGCCGACGAAGAATGCCGCCATTGCCAGGAGGCCCCAGCTGTCGGCGAAGTGTCTCATTGCAGTGTAGGTTTCCATGGATCACCTCATCGGTAGCCGGTCGCATCGTCGTAGGTCGAGAAATCGACCAACGTTCCGAGCATCTGCAGATAGGACACCAAGGCATCCATTTCGGTCAGCGCAGCAGGATCGCCGTCGAAATCGCCGGTCTTCGCCTTCGGATAGCGGGCGAGCAGCGCCGTCGTATCTGCGTTCGGATCGGCCTGGGCCTTCATGTCGGCCTCTGCGTTCGCCAGCATGTCGTCGTTATAAGGCACGCCCACATCCTCGTTGGCCTTCAGGTCCATTCCCACGTCCTTGACCGTCACCCTCTGTTCTTTGAGGAAGGCGTAACTCGGCATGATCGACTCCGGCACGACTGCCCGTGGATCCGCGAGATGCTGGACATGCCATTCGTTGGAGTAGCGTGCGCCGACACGGGCCAGATCCGGCCCGGTTCGCTTGGATCCCCACTGGAAAGGATGATCGTACATGGACTCGGCCGCGAGCGAGTAATGGCCGTAACGTTCGACCTCGTCGCGGAACGGCCTGATCATCTGGCTGTGGCAGAGATAGCAGCCTTCGCGGATGTAGATGTTCCGGCCGGCCAGCTCGAGCGGCGTATACGGCCGCATGCCTTCCACTTTTTCAATCGTGTTCTGCAAGTAGAACAGCGGTGCGATTTCGACGATGCCGCCGATGCTCACGACGAGCAGCGAGCCAACGAGAAGAAGCGTCGCGTTCTTCTCGAGGATCTGATGTTTATCTAGTATCGATGCCATGTCTCACCTCATTCGGCAGGCTGTGCTTGGGGCACGAAAGTGGTTGGGATCGCAGCTTCGTCGCGCAGGCGGCCACGGATCGTCATGAACACGTTCCAGGCCATGACGAGACCACCCGCCAGGTAAAGCGTTCCGCCCACGGCGCGCAGCACGTAGTAGGGGAACATGGCCGCGACCGTCTCCGCGAAGGAATAGACGAGGAAGCCCTGGGAATTGTACTCGCGCCACATCAGCCCCTGCTGGATGCCGGCAACCCAAAGCACGGCGGCGTAGATGACGATCCCGAGGGTTGCGAGCCAGAAGTGCCAGTTGACCATCCGCGGGCTATAGAGACGCTCGCGTCCCCATAGCTTCGGCGTGAGATAATAGATCGCACCGAAGGTGATCATTCCCACCCAGCCGAGAGCGCCGGAATGCACGTGGCCGATCGTCCATTCGGTATAGTGACTGAGCGAATTGACGGTTTTCACCGACATCATCGGGCCTTCGAAAGTCGACATCCCGTAAAAGGCGATGGCGACGATCATCATACGGATGATCGGATCGGTGCGAATCTTGTCCCAGGCGCCTGAAAGGGTCATGAGACCGTTGATCATGCCGCCCCAGGAGGGCATCCAGAGCATTATCGAGAAAACCATGCCGAGCGTCTGGGCCCAGTCGGGCAATGCCGTGTAGTGCAGATGATGCGGGCCGGCCCAGATGTACATGAAGATCAACGCCCAGAAGTGGATGATCGAGAGCCGGTATGAATAGACGGGTCGGTTGGCCTGCTTCGGCACGAAGTAGTACATCATGCCCAGGAAGCCGGCGGTGAGGAAAAAGCCGACGGCGTTGTGGCCGTACCACCATTGGGTCAGTGCGTCCTGGACGCCCGAGAAGGCGGAATAGCTTTTGGAGCCAAGAAACGAGGCCGGAACCGCCAGGTTGTTGACCACGTGCAGCATCGCAATGGTGACGATGAAGCTGAGATAGAACCAGTTTGCCACGTAGATGTGCGGCTCTTTGCGCTTCAGGATCGTTCCAAGATATACCGCGAGGTAGGCGACCCAGACGATGGTCAGCCAGAGGTCGACGTACCACTCGGGTTCGGCATATTCACGGGCCTGGGTGATTCCGAGAACATATCCGGTCGCAGCCATCACGATGAAAAGCTGGTAACCCCAGAATACGAACCAGGCCAGGCTGCCGCCGAAAAGACGGGCGCGACAGGTGCGTTGCACCACGTAGAACGACGTCATGATCAGCGCGTTGCCGCCAAAGGCGAAGATGACCGCCGACGTGTGAACGGGCCGCAGCCTTCCGAAATTTAGATACGGCGCGATGTTGAGGTCGGGATAGGCCAGTTGCAGCGCGATGACGACGCCAACCAGGAAGCCGACGACGCCCCAGAATACCGTGGCGATCAGGCCATACCGGATCACCTCGTCGAAATAGCCTGATATATCGACTTTCCGCCGTTGGCCTGCCGGCGAAAAATCAACGTTCCTGACCAGCAGGGCAGCACCCGCGAGCAGGCAGAAGCAGAGAATACCCATGTGGACTGCAAAGAGGTGGTCATGTGCGAATGCCGCTCCTAGCAGCGCCAGAAACGCCGCGACCGTAATCACCATCGTTTCCGTTGTGTAATTCATGATATCGTCCTCAGTGCACAGACGGCCGCTTTCCGGCCGGCTTTTTGGTACTTGCGCCAGGACTGTCATGAAGACGGTGCTGGCGTCTTGATCCAAGTCAAACTAGGCCAGCGTTTTCCCACTATGTGCGGGGTTGCTTCATTCGTGAAAGGGCTTGGACGCCAGTCTGATAGCTACGCTGAAACGACAAACACGAAGATGCACATCAGCACTTTTCGGAGGAACTGCACGCCGCAGCCGAGCGACCCAGATGCTTTTCTCGCTTGCGCAATCTCTGCAGGTCAGGGGGTGTAGGCCGGCGAGAGGACATGCGTGAAGTACGACGTCGAGCCGTCGCCAATGGAGCGATGCGCGGTCCATCTCGGACTATGTTTAGGCGGAGAGCAGGTGGGGCGTGACCTTCAACGTCAGGGCGGTGCTGTGATCATGTTCGCCTTCAGCCGGCGAGAGATGATGGCCGATCTGGTGAAGACACGCGGCCGCGGAAAACCCGCATCGGCTCTGTGGCTGCAGCTTATTTGTGAGGCGAATAGGGTCCTCGTCTACGGCTGTGCGGAGCCGTGCATTGAGCGGGAAAAAGATTGGGACCACACAAGCAGTGAAGGCCCCGCCAAGATGATCTCGAACTGTCGTAGGATCTAACGCTCTTATTCTGCGAGCATTGCAGGTGAGCTTTTCTCTCCGCCGGTTCGTTCATTGCGAGGTCTTTCGAACGCAGAGCGGCGTCGAGTGAATTCGAGCCTTAGGGCTTCAGTTATGCGATATCACAAGATTCACGCCGGCCGAGAAAACCCTGTTAATCCACGTTCGTTCACCTCGTGTACGACCCTTGAGACGGCACCCTGTTCTAGATCAAGGTGGTTCATCAACGCGGACTGCGCCCGGTCCGTTGCCACGCCTAATTCAGACATTGCGGCACTTAGTCTTCCGAGGCTTTTGACAAACGCGGGCCGAAGATCCGACGCGGTTATTTCCATTCGTAAAGGGTGAGTACAAAAACAAAATCGGTGGACGATTTTGCAAGCCTCACAATTGGCCGCTTCCTCGGCGATTTTTGCGAATATCGCTTCTGTCCTTAAGGCGAGTTCGTCAGGGGACAATTTGTCCGACACGCTCCAGCTCTCTGGCGCCTGCGGCCGCATTCGATTTAAGGCCGAAATGAGGGTCTCGCGTCCAACAACATAAAAATCCAACAGTGTATTTTCTGACATCGGTCTCGTGAAAAAACCTCTCTGAGGGATGTATTGGATCTTCCCTTCCGCCGCCAGCCGCTGAAGTGCTTCGCGTACTGGGGTTCGACCAATATCGAGCTTAGACGCCAGATCCTGTTCCCTGAGATGTTGGTCCGGCACACGGCCGTAACTGTGCAGCAATCGCCGAATAGCATCGTAGGCAATATCGGCCTTTGCAGGTTCTGGTTCAATGTCAAAATTTAAATCGACCCCGCGACGTGGAGGCGCGTTCTTGCAACACCGCATTTGATAGTTTTCCTCTGTCGATGTCCTTTAAGGACTCTACAGGATCTTATTCGTTGATGTCGGGCGTCGTTCCGAATTCAAGGCTGAAAATATTTTGGCCCCCCTATACCGGCACGAGTTTTGGCCCGAGCGAGATTCGCCGGCCTGTATTACAGCCGCGGTTGGCTTTTATCACTTTCTCTCGCAGTTGAGTTCAATGCCATGCGCAAGAGGTCGCGGTCACGTTCTCCAGCTACAAGGCTGACCTTCATCTCTGGCCTGTCAATTCTGGCTTTGTATGTGTGCATGTTGTCACGTCGGTTCATCTAAGCCTCCCTTCGCTGACCGGGGTAGGCCCCGTGCCGAGTGTTGAGCAGATCTAGACGGCGGCTCGCCACAGATCAATATATAAGGATAATATATTTTTTGATATTCTGGGGTTATCGCTCGAGCGCAAGTTTTTGTATTTTAGCTTTCTGAGGATGACTAAGTAAACGTATAATACTGTAGGTATTAATCAAACACCTGCGGATGTTCGGTCACACGATTCTCAGTTGGCGAGTCGCAAAATCTTTAACTGGCCATGTTCGCTTACCAATCGCTCAAGCAGCCGGATAAGTTCCTCGTCTTGCTAGACACTTCCAACATTTTAGGTGGCTCGATTAGTTCCTCACCTCGGAGCCGATGGCGACGGGAGTGAATTTCTTCGAGAAAATCAAACAACATAGGAAACGCAATGGAAGTGTATCATCGCGGTTGTCAGGGTAAGGGATCAGGCACTTTCAAGCGCGTGGGTAACGAAGACTTTGGCTTAACGCCTTGGATCTCATGTATTTATCAACCTGTAGGTGGAGTTAATGCGCAAGACCGACAAGCTGACGCTGGTGATGCTTGATCGATCGGTGTCGCAAGCCATGCAGCGGCGGCGTATTCGCTGTTTGCCTTCTAGACGGCTCTCTTTAGCACGGAGATCGAAGGTAGAATTCCGACGTGCAGTTGGACAGAGCCGTAATTTCACAATCGCTGCGAGGTCTCGCGCCAACAGCCCGACCGCGGGGAACACCATATGAGTCGGTTCAAATCAGTCCCGCACGCCAGCAGTTCCTCATCACTTACATCCGATCCACAATGACCTTGCCCCCAAGTTTTATCCAGTTTTGAGTTCGCTCCAGCGGTTTTTGGTTGCTGTTGTTGGGTCGGTAGCGGCGGGTTGCGGTGCGGAGCCATTTCGGCTGCGCAGCACCGCATCACGTCGCGGGTTGAGTGTCTGAGCGAATTCGGCCGGTGTCAGCCAGCCAAGGCCTGAATGCGGGCGTTGATCGTTGTAATCGCTACGCCAGTTTGAAAGCGCGGACCGGGCGTGAGCAAGCGACGAGAACAGAGTTTCATTCAAGAACTCGTCTCGCAGCCGCCCGTTGAAGCTTTCGATAAAAGCGTTCTGGATAGGCTTGCCAGGCGCAATGTAATGCCAGTCAACTTTGGTCCGGTCCGCCCATTGCAGGATCGCGTTGCTGGTGAACTCGCTGCCGTTGTCGCTGACGATCATCCTCGGCTTGCCGCGCTCCTCGATAATCCGGTCAAGCTCCCGTGCGACGCGAAGACCGGAAAGCGATGTATCGGAGGCGAGCGCCAGGCACTCCCTCGTGCAATCATCGACGACGGTCAGAATCCGCAACCTGCGCCCATCGGTGAACTGATCCGACACGAAGTCTAGCGACCAACGATCATTGGCCACCATCGGCACCAGCATCGGCGCTCGCGTGCCTATCGCTCGCTTGCGACCGCCGCGCTTGCGCACCGTCAGTTTCTCCTCCCGATAGAGCCGGAAGAGCCTCTTGTGGTTCACGAGGTGACCCTCCCGCCGGAGCAGCACATGAATGCGTCGATATCCAAAGCGGCGACGTTCATGCGCCAACGCCTTCATTCGCTCGCGAAGCTCATGATCATCGTCGCGCCTGGTCTCGTAACGGACCGTCATTCGGCAAAAACCAATGGCTTTACACGCCCGCCGTTCGCTCATCTCATGATGGCTCATCAGATGCGCGACAGCTTTCCGCTTGGCCGCGGGCGTCACCACTTCTTTCCCAAAAGGTCTTTCAAGGCAGCATTGTCGAGCATCGCATCCGCCAGAAGCCGCTTCAGCTTCGTGTTCTCGTCCTCAAGCGTCTTCAGCCGCTTGGCCTCGGACACCTCCATGCCGCCGAACTTGGCCTTCCATTTATAGATGCTGGCATCGCTGACGCCATGCTTGCGGCAAAGCTCCGAGACCGGCGTGCCTGCCTCGTGCTCCTTCAATATGCCGATGATCTGTTCGTCTGTGAAACGGTTGCGCTTCATCCTCTGGTCCTCTCAAATGAGCCAGAGCTTACTTCAAAATGGATTATTTCAACGGGGCAAGGTCAAATTGTTTCTGCGCAGCCCGAGACAACGGTCTTTTGGCTGTATTTCGGTCTAAGGAGGAATAACTGAGATGAGCGACTCGTTGCTTTTTGGATATTCGGTAGAAGAGAACGACGGCAA
The DNA here is from genome assembly GCF_036571585.1 of Rhizobium sp. 268. NCBI lineage: Bacteria > Pseudomonadati > Pseudomonadota > Alphaproteobacteria > Hyphomicrobiales > Rhizobiaceae > Rhizobium > Rhizobium sp. 268. The sequence continues at coordinate 13,584 of NZ_JAPPSO010000037.1, forward strand.
GTTCGTCATCACGTTGGCGGGGAAGCTGGCTGTTCTGATTATGCAAGATATTGGGGCAAACATCGAACCCGAAGCTTCTGGCACTGCCTGCTTGCCCATGATGTTTCCCTATAGCCTGCTTGCATCCCATGCCGTCCGGATGAGCTCTCAGGCCGCTGTCGAGGAGGGACAGAAGAGCGAGTCCACGCTCTCCGACATCTTTGCACAGGGCTTTGACAAGGATTTAGGAGAATTCGATCGCCAACTCGAACGTTATCAGGCTCTGCTATCGCCAGCTGGATCGAACGGGCGCGGGCACGAGACGCCGGTTGCCGTGAATGAAGCCGCCGATGTCGCTAAAACAAAAACGGTCGTCTCCAAAAATTAAGAGGATAGAAGGAGAGCAACAATGGTTCAGCTGTCCCGAGAGGAGACTTTTCTCCTACTGACTTGTAGACCGGACCTGACGCCCTCCGATGACGTGCGCCTGCAGCGGATTGTCGACTCGGATCTGGATTGGTCATTCGTCCTTTGGCGTGCCGAGAGCTATCAGACATTGCCGTTGTGCGGTTTCCACCTCAATAGACTAGCCTTGCTTCCCCGGACACCAGAATGGGTCGTCCACTACATACATATGTGGTCGCAGTTGTCGAAGGCGCGGAGCGAGGTACAATTCCGTCGCCTTGGTGAACTTCTAGGACATTTTCGTGCGTGCGATCTGGAACACTATTTGTTCAAGGGTCCTCTATTGGCAGCTCTGCTCTATTCCGACCCGGCACTGCGCCCGATGCAGGATTTGGACATTATGGTGCGCAAAGCAGATGTCTGGCGAGTGCAGAAAGAGCTTTACCGATTGGGTTATCAGCACGGAGTATTCAATCCGGCGGATGGTGTCTTCACACACATGTTCCGCAAGATCACACACCAGACGCTCGAGCATAAGTACGCGCTACATTCAGTCACTATGGTCGAGGAGATTCGGCCGAAGTTCGACACGACCCTAATCGCGCCAGAATGGCGAACGCGGCAGATCAAATCCTTCGTCCAAGACGATGGCTCGGTGCGGATGCCGGTGTTCGTCGACATCCACTTCAGTCTTGGAGCTGGCATGGAGGAGGTAGACGTCTGGCGCGGCGCCAGTCCCCGCAGGTTGCTCGGTCGAGAAGTGCATTGTCTGTCGCTGACTAGCGTTCTGTGGTTCAGCGCTGCCCGCATCTATTTTGAAGCCTACCAACATGGCACCCTGAAATTGCAGATGCTGGGCGACATCGACGCGCTGTTGCGCCTTCATGCCGAGGACATCGACTGGCCCGAGTTGCTTGCGGTTGCGGGCAAGTACGGCTTTTCAGCTGCAATCTTCTACGTCCTTGAACAGGTTCGTCGCCTCTTTGATGCGCCGGTTCCTTTGAAGGTGTTGGCGCTTCTGATGCCAGATCAGCAAGGACGGCCGGATGAAGCGGACTTCGGAGACATTGTCCCTAAGCTGTTATCGCGTACAGTCATCAGTGATCTTCAGCTCGCTTGAGGCGGGACCCGCGGCCGGCCTTGCGGCACGGCAATTACAACATGGCTAAGCTATTGCAGCTAGCGGTCAAAGGTGGTCGCCGCCTGGCAAGCCGATCCTTATATGAGGAGCAAACGGTGGAACGCGTAGCAATAATCGGTGGAGGGCCGGCCGGCCTGGCAGTTGGCCAGGCTCTTGCCAAACAGCGTATTAAATTCCTCTTGTTCGAGGCTGGCCGTACGCTTGCAGAACGTAAGCATGACGTGGCAGACCATCTAGGAAGCGGAATTGGTGGTGCCGGCCTTTTCTCCGACGGCAAGTTCAGCTTTTTTCCATCCGGCACACATCTTTACACGCTAGAGGGCCGTTGCCGTCTTGAGGATGCCTATGGCGCCATCGAACGCCAGCTGGCGGAGGTGGGCATTCCGGCGCCCCCTTTTGATCCGGACACCGAAACCAGCTTTCTCGGCACGGGCCACCCCATGATATGCAAGGACTATCCGTCGACCTACGGCTCGTTGGCGCAGCGAAACGCGCTGATAGCCGCCATGATGCATGAGTTCAGCAACCTCATCTTGGCCAACACGCGCGTGGAAGTGATCATTCCCTCGCCACAAGGCTACCTCGTGCAAAGTCGTGGAGCGGACGGCGATCTGAGAGAGGAGTTTTTCACCCATCTTGCGATCGCAACTGGGCGCTTCGGTCCGCAGGCACTACGGTCCATGATGACGGCGCCGATCGCCATGACCGACCTGCGATACGAGTTTGGTATCCGTATCGAACATCCTAACGGAGTTGGGTTCCTTAAGGCCGTTAAACGCCCAGACGTGAAATACATTCTCGATGCGGCGTGTACGGAAGTGCGAACCTTTTGCACTTGTCGCGACGGGGAGGTTTGGATGATCCCCTATGGTGGCACTGCTGCTCTTTCCGGTCGGTCGGACGGACCCCCGACCGGCTACTCCAATTTCGGTTTACTGGCGCGCTTCGGCGGGAATAATCTCGACAGAGGTCGACAGATTTGGGCCGATTTGCAACAGCGGTTGGGGAGCGATACGACGGCGACATGGCAGCCACTCACCGAATTCCTAGATCGCCCTTCCATATCCCAAGCGCTTGAATTCGGAAAGGCTGATCGTCCCTGGTTCCCGCGGCAGAAGTTCAGCAGGGGCGACGTGGCCGCTCTATTACATCCCGAACTCTATAGGATCCTCGCCGAAAGCGCGCGTATGCTCATCACGCAGTTTCCGGACATGGCGACGCCAGAGACTGTCTGCATTTTCCCATCAGTCGAGGGTGTTGGTGCCTTCCCGACCGTTGATGCCGCCCTGCAGAATCATAGTGGGCGGATCTGGTATTGCGGCGATGTCGTCGGCCGGTTTCGCGGCCTCGTCCCCGCCCTTGTCAGCGGACATTATGTCGGAGCCTCCATCGCGGCATGTCTTCGCGAAACTGCGGCCGAGGAGTTACATGATGTGCAGACAATTGCTGCACAATAAACTGGCGCGGAAGTACACATCCGAAAATCCGAGCCGATCAACGGGCGGCAATACTGCGATAAGCGCAGACCATTCGCGGGAGGTAGTGGAGCATGCTTATAGCAATCGAAGGAATTGATGGAGCGGGCAAGACTCATATTGCCCGAAAGTTGGCTCATAAACTGCGTGATGGGGGGTATCTGGCCCGTTATTTGAATAAGAGCGACATAGAGTTCGGAGACGCTTTCACTGATAGTCGGCTTCGACTGCTAAAGGAAATCATTTGGCCTGAACAGGGCGAACCGAAGATTGACCTGCTAGGAACCCATTTTTATTTGTTTTTGCTCGCATCCTGGTTTTCTGCCGTGGGCCAAATGCTTCGCAGAGAGCCAAGGTTTGGCAATCTCATCACCGTTATGGACGGTTCGCAGTTCAGAGTGGTCGCCAAAGCGCATTGCCGAGCGAAGATCGACAGAGCCCAGCTTCTCGATTATTTCGATCGGGCTGCCGAGCCTGATCTCGTCGTCCTGTTGGAGATAGAGCCGCATGTATCTTGGCACCGGCGCACGGTCTTCAAAGAGACCGAGATTGGGCGTTGGGACGGTTATCGCGGCAATCCGCGCGACGCTTACTGCGCCTATCAGACAAAGATTCAGACCGTCTTGCAGGAGATGGCTTGCGAACGTGGTTGGCTTGTCGTTCCTCAGAATGAAGATACACGCGATACCGATGTCGTTGATTGCATTTTGCAGCACATTGCCGCGCAACACGACGTCGAGGAATACCACCTGGCTAGGACGGCTACACCGTGTGAATAAAATTACTGCAAATCGCCAACCCAACTTACATCGGTAGCTGCCATTTCTTGACCAATGCGCCATCACGCCGCTTTTCCAGGAGTTTGAACGACGGTTTAAAGAAGTTTGCGAACCAACGCATTGAACGGTATAGGTCCGCGAGCGTCGCCGCAGCTTCAACGCCTTCGTGGCGATGATAGCCGGCAATCCCCGCCGGACGACCAATCCGTTCTTTTGCTCGACACCTTTAGGCCCTCCTTATCACTTCGCAGGACCATCGACGGCGGCGTTGGCCGGCGACGCGTGAAAACTAGGTAATTTCACTCATTTAAACGACCGGGGGTCTAATGCATTCTTGCACTATGATGGGGGGCAGAATGATAAGATTTTACGTCGGTCGCCACGAATCACACGGGCAAGCAATGGAGAAAATCTGTTGCTTTCGGCACGAGCAATTCGTGGAAAGGCTTGGCTGGGGGGCGCTTCGTAGAAATGATGGATTGGAAATCGACCAGTTCGATCACGACCGTGTGCTGCATACGCGATTGCTCCCGACGACTGAACCTCATCTCTCATCGGATGTTTATCCGCAGATCATGAAAGGGCAAGCATGGCCGCGTTCACCCGAGATCGTACCAATCCAGGCAAAGCCTTCCATGTCTGGCTTGAGGAAACATCATCAACTCTATTCTATCCAAGGAAACACCCTCTTGCTCGAGCCGGAGGTTCGAAATCCGCTGAAGCCCGATGCTACTTTGTACTAGGTCAAGCCAGCTCTGACATCAGGTCCGGGCCATTTGCAAAGTACATTGTTATAAGCAAAGGCGGAGCTGTTGACCTGGTTTCGTTGTCTGGGCAACTTTGCCAAAGATACAGACAAGGCTCCTCTTCGCTGGGTTTTTCGTCTACAGTGGCTACTCGGAGAGTTAGCTCCTACCGGAAGCGACCATGAAAAATGCTGCCTTGAGTAGCATGTCCTGGAGGGAAGAGTGGACAGCGAGGCGTTGGCAACGGCAAATGTAATGTTCGACTTTATATCAGACGCTGCACTAGCGAAGAGCAGTGAGGATATCCTGATGTCATTGAACAGAACAGCGTGCCACTTTGGTTTTAGTTGTTTTGCAATGTCCGGCATACCCTTGCCTACGGAGCGCATCGATCCGTATTTCTTATTGAACGCATGGCCCTATGAGTGGTTTGAACGTTATTCAACGGGCAATTACGTCCATGCCGATCCCGTGATCCATCTGAGTAAAATGCAAGACGGTGCCTTTGTGTGGTCGGAAGCACTGCAGGGTCAAGAGCTCGGCCGTCATGCGCGCCGGATTATGATGGAGGCCCGAGAGTTCAAAATGAAGGATGGTTACAGTGTGCCCCTGCATACCGCCGACGGCTTTCAAGCAATTATCACTTTCGGGTCAGAGAAGGTGGATCTGTCGCGAGCTGCCAGAGGAGCGCTACATATCATATCAATTTACGCCCATAACACAGTGCGCAGCATGTTAACGAAAAACGTGAGCTCCCAAGACAGGCGCCTTTTAAGAATAACTGCGCGTGAACGCGAGATCATTCAGTGGTGCGCTGCGGGCAAGACAGCGGTGGAGATCGCGGCAATTCTAGGCCGCTCGCATAGAACCATCCAAAATGAGATACTCAATGTTCAACGCAAGCTCGATGTAGTCAATTCGGCGCAGATGATAGCGGAGAGTTTTCGTTACGGAATCCTTCGGTAAAGTAACGCCCTCCTGGGCAGGACCATCGACGACGGCGTTGGCCGGCGACGCGTGAAAACTAGGTAATTTCACTCATTTAAACGACCGGGGATCTAATGCATTCTTGCACTATGATGGGGGGCAGAATGATAAGATTTTACGTCGGTCGCCACGAATCA
>NZ_JAPPSO010000038.1:0-18228 GCF_036571585.1 Rhizobium sp. 268
CGCTTCGCGATCCGTGAAGGCGGCCGCACCGTCGGCGCCGGTATCGTCGCTTCGATCGTCGAGTAATCCTGGGATTACCCGAAATTCAGGAAAAACCCCGCTGGAAACGGCGGGGTTTTTTCGTTTTGATGCCTGTTTGAGGGATTAACAGGTGTTGTAAAAATATCGTTAAATATGCCCGTCACAGTATTTTGTTCATCTCACATTCAGAAACCAGTTGTGATTGGTTCATTTTAGTCCAGACTCCTTCATGCAAAGAGGAGAGCCCGGATGATTCCAAAGGCCACGTTCGCTGCGACCATATTCGCGATGTATGTTTTCACGATGTTTTTCATCGCTGCAATTCCGCAGGAGGTTGTTCAGGCAGCCGGAGTGCAGATCGGTGACGTAACCGTCGTTAAGTGACGATTTCAGCAGTTCACCGCAGGCGTCTGCGGTGAACGGAAATGATCGGCCAGGCGCCCCGGATAGGCTGCTCCTGGCGACGCGGGGGTGAACCCTTGCAGGACGCTCGCTTGCTCTTCGCGCGGAAGCGTCTAACTATGCCTCCGATTTGATGATGCGGAGGATATTCCATGAAGAAGCGAATTCTGTTTACGGGCGGTTCGGGCAAGGCAGGTCGCCATGCCGTGCCATGGCTCGTCAATGCGGGTTACGAGGTTCACAACCTCGATCTGGTGCCGCTGGACAGTCCCGGCGTCACCAATCTCATTGCCGACATCACCGATAGCGGTCAGGTCTTCAATGCGTTGTCGATGCACCGGGATTTTCCCGATCTCGATGCGGGCAGGGGCGTGCAACCCTTCGATGCCGTCGTGCATTTCGCCGCCATCCCGCGCATTCTGATCAAACCCGACAATGAGACTTTCCGCATCAATACGATGGGCACTTATAATGTCATCGAGGCGGCGGTGAAGCTCGGCATCAGGAAGATTATCGTCGCATCCAGCGAGACGACCTACGGGGTCTGCTTCGCCGAAGGTCATCGCGATTTCCATCAGTTCCCGCTGGAGGAAGACTACGACGTCAATCCGATGGATTCTTACGGGCTTTCCAAGGTGGTCAACGAAAAGACGGCGCGTGCCTTTGCCGAGCGTTCGGGGTTCGACATCTATGCGCTGCGCATCGGCAACGTCATCGAGCCGCACGAATATGAGAGGTTTCCCACCTATTTCGCCAATCCCGAGATGCGCAAGCGCATTGCCTGGAGCTATATCGACGCCCGCGATCTCGGACAGATCTGCCATCTCTGCATCGAAAAGGACGGTCTCGGCTATCAGGTCTTCAACGCGGCCAACGACACCGTCTCGGCCAATACGCCGTCGAGGGAGCTTGCCAAGCGATTCTTCCCCAACGTGCCCTTCACCCGGGAGATCGGCGAATATGAAGGCCTGCTCTCCAACCGCAAGATTCGCGAAGTGCTGGGTTTTAAAGAAGAGCACGATTGGCGGAAATACGTGAAGGTCTGAACCCATATCGGTGGCGCGATGAGCAAGCCGATCGCTCGCATATGCGCAGAATGGCTATGAAAATCGAAAATCGTGCTTGCCAATCCGCCGTCGCCGTCTTAAAGGGAGCGCCATGCTTTTCAGCAGCGATTTGCGGGCCTTGGCCCAGCGCTGAATGAGCGGCATGAAGGGGTATAGCTCAGTTGGTAGAGCGGCGGTCTCCAAAACCGCAGGTCGTAGGTTCGAGCCCTACTGCCCCTGCCATCTTCCTTGATGCGGGACAGCGCGGACGTGCTCGCGGCATTCCGGCCGGGGATCGATGGGCGGTGACTAATTTCGTTAAACTTCGGTTTCCCTCTTGTCTATTCGGGAATCGGTGTTTATTTAGGGTTCAACAGACACGCGGTGCGTGGGGCTGATAGTTTCAGCTTTACGCGCCGTAATTGCGTGGGCAGTCGATGGCATCAAAATCCAATCCGTTTGCGTTTCTGCAGCAGGTTCGCTCCGAGACGTCCAAAGTTACATGGCCGTCGCGCCGCGAGACGATGATCTCGACGGTCATGGTGCTTGTGATGGTGGTTTTCGCCGCGCTGTTTTTCTTTGCCGCTGACCAGCTGATCGGCTGGGCTCTGAGCTTCGTGCTCAATACCGGCAACTGATACGGGTGGAGATGAAAATGGCGGCACGTTGGTACATCGTCCACGCATATTCAAATTTTGAAAAGAAGGTTGCTGAAGACATCGAGAACAAGGCTCGCCAGAAGGGGCTTGAGCACCTGTTCGAGAAAATCCTCGTGCCGACCGAAAAGGTGGTGGAAGTGCGTCGCGGCCGCAAGGTCGACAGCGAGCGCAAGTTCTTCCCGGGCTATGTCATGGTTCGCGCCAATCTGACGGATGAAGCCTACCATCTGATCAAGAATACGCCGAAGGTCACAGGCTTCCTCGGCTCCGATAATAAGCCCGTTCCGATTCCGGATCATGAAGCCGAGCGCATTCTCGGCCAGGTCCAGGAAGGTGTCGAGCGGCCGAAGGCCTCCATTACCTTCGAGATCGGCGAGCAGGTTCGCGTTTCCGACGGCCCGTTCGCGTCGTTCAACGGCACGGTTCAGGATGTGGACGAAGAGCGTTCGCGCCTGAAGGTTGAAGTGTCGATCTTCGGCCGCGCAACGCCGGTCGAGTTGGAATACGCTCAGGTCGAGAAGGTCTGATTGTAAGAGATTGGAAGCAGGCCCTTGCGGCCGGTTTCCTGCGGACCTTGTCCGCACCCGCGTGGAAGGTGAGGGGTCTTAGCCGGACCCTAATGATCCGCACCACGCAACCGCAGCCGCCGGAGAGATCCGGCATCACGGGCCGGGCGACCGGCCGTTCATGAAAGGCAGAGAGATATGGCTAAGAAAGTTGCAGGCCAGCTCAAGCTTCAGGTCAAGGCAGGATCGGCAAACCCGTCCCCGCCGATTGGTCCGGCGCTTGGTCAGCGTGGCATTAACATCATGGAATTCTGCAAGGCGTTCAATGCCGCCACGCAGGAAATGGAAAAGGGTATGCCGATCCCGGTCGTCATCACCTATTACCAGGACAAGTCCTTCACCTTCGCGATGAAGCAGCCTCCGGTCAGCTACTGGCTGAAGAAGGAAGCGAAGATCACGTCCGGTTCCAAGACGCCCGGCAAGGGCGCCAAGGCCGGCTCCCTCACCAAGGCTCAGATCAAGTCGATCGCAGAAGCCAAGATGAAGGATCTGAACGCAGCGGATATCGAAGGTGCAATGGCGATGATCGAGGGCTCTGCCCGCGCCATGGGCCTGGAAGTGGTGGGTTAAGATCATGGCTGGTAAGCGCACGCAGAAGATCAACGAAGGTGTTGATCCCACTAAGCTCTACGCTCTGAGCCTGGCTATCGGCATGGTCAAGGAACGGGCTGTCGCCAAGTTCGACGAAACAATCGAGGTCTCGATGAACCTCGGCGTCGACCCGCGACATGCGGACCAGATGGTTCGCGGCGTCGTCAACCTGCCGAACGGCACGGGCCGCACGGTTCGCGTCGCCGTCTTCGCTCGTGGCGTCAAGGCCGATGAAGCCAAGGCCGCCGGTGCCGATATCGTCGGCGCTGAAGACCTCGTCGAAATCGTCCAGGGTGGCAAGATCGAATTCGATCGCTGCATCGCCACCCCCGACATGATGCCGCTCGTCGGCCGTCTCGGTAAGGTTCTCGGCCCCCGCGGCATGATGCCGAACCCGAAGGTCGGCACCGTCACCATGGATGTCGCCGGAGCCGTCAAGGCTTCCAAGGGCGGCGCTGTCGAGTTCCGCGTCGAGAAGGCTGGTATCGTCCATGCCGGCATCGGCAAGGCCTCTTTCGACGCCAAGGCTCTGGAAGAAAACATCCGCGCCTTTGCTGACGCCGTCATCAAGGCGAAGCCGGCTGGCGCCAAGGGCAACTACGTCAAGCGCGTGGCGATTTCCTCGACCATGGGCCCGGGCGTCAAGATTGAAGTCGGCTCGGTCACCGCAGCTCCGACTGCATAAGTTGATTGCCGGACCTCGGTCCGGTCACTGAAATTCCGGCCTCGCAAGGGGCCGGAATATTCCGGAGAAATCCGGAATCCTGTCCGAGATTGCAGGTGGTTTTCCCTTAATCACTTCGCCTGCATGAGACGGGTAAGACCCGAATTTCATGAAGTTCGCTTCTAGGAAATCGGTTCGAGCCTTGGATGCCTTGTGCCTCTTTAGCCTTGATTGGCGCGGGAGCGCGGGGGGACAGGATCCTCAAGCGTCGCTTGGGATCTCACATGATCCCGGGAGGCAAAAGGCAACCCGGCGGGCCCGTTTTCGGTCCCGCCAACTGGAGATAGGCAGTGGAAAGAGCGGAAAAACGCGAATTCGTCACGGAACTGAACGAAGTCTTCAAGGCTTCGGGCTCAGTTGTCGTGGCCCACTATGCTGGTGCCACAGTCGCGCAGATGAACGACTTTCGTTCGAAGATGCGTGCAGCTGGCGGTACCGTCAAAGTCGCGAAGAACCGCCTGGCCAAAATTGCCCTTCAGGGTACGGAAGCGGAAGGGATCACTGATCTCTTCAAGGGTCAGACGCTGATTGCATACAGCACCGATCCGATCACCGCTCCGAAGGTCGTCATGGACTTCGCCAAGACCAACGACAAGATCGTTGTTCTGGGCGGAGCCATGGGAACAACCACGCTCAACGCCGATGCAGTCAAGTCGCTTGCGACCCTGCCTTCGCTCGATGAGCTGCGTGCGAAGCTGCTGGGCATGATCCAGACACCGGCTACCCGCATCGCTGGGGTTGTTGCAGCACCGGCAAGCCAGCTTGCTCGCGTGTTCGCGGCTTACGCCGAGAAGGACGAAGCCGCTTAAGGCGGTTTTTCGCTGTTTATAATCAACCGGTTCGAACCGAACAAAAGGAACTAGTAAAATGGCTGATCTCGCAAAGATCGTTGACGACCTCTCCGCTCTGACCGTTCTGGAAGCTGCAGAACTGTCGAAGCTTCTCGAAGAAAAGTGGGGCGTTTCCGCTGCTGCTCCGGTAGCTGTTGCTGCCGCTGCTGGTGGTGCTGGCCCGGCTGTCGTTGAAGAAGAAAAGACCGAATTCGACGTTATCCTCGTCGACGCCGGTGCCAACAAGATCAACGTCATCAAGGAAGTCCGCGCCATCACCGGTCTCGGCCTCAAGGAAGCCAAGGACCTCGTCGAAGGCGCTCCGAAGGCTGTCAAGGAAGGCGTCAACAAGGCTGAAGCCGCTGACATCAAGAAGAAGCTTGAAGACGCTGGCGCCAAGGCCGACGTCAAGTAATCTTGAAACGCTTTTGGGAGGCAGTCTTTGCTGCCTCCCATTTGCCGTTTTTCTGAACGAATTACCCAAAAGCCGCGTCAAACCGGCTTTTGGGTAATGGGTTCTTCAAAAGGATAGTCTCGCATCGAGGGCAGCACAGCAATCCGAGCTGAGCGTTTTCGGGTGTCGGACGAGATTGGATGACTCATTGATAGACGGGATCGACTGGCCATCGGTTCCCGTCCGTTGCAGGCCCGGGTGCAAGATTTTGAAGGAGCGACGATGGCTCAGACCCTTTCGTTCAACGGTCGTAGGCGCGTACGCAAGTTTTTTGGTAAGATCCCCGAAGTCGCAGAAATGCCGAACCTCATCGAGGTTCAGAAGGCGTCCTACGACCAGTTTTTGATGGTTGAAGAGCCGAAAGGCGGCCGGCCCGACGAGGGCCTTCAAGCCGTTTTCAAGTCGGTTTTCCCGATCACCGATTTTTCCGGCGCTTCGATGCTGGAATTCGTATCCTACGAGTTCGAACCGCCGAAGTTCGACGTTGACGAATGCCGTCAGCGCGACCTGACCTATGCGGCACCCCTGAAGGTGACGCTGCGCCTGATCGTGTTCGATATCGACGAGGATACGGGCGCGAAGTCGATCAAGGACATCAAGGAACAGTCCGTCTACATGGGCGACATGCCGCTCATGACCAACAACGGCACGTTCATCGTCAACGGCACCGAGCGCGTCATCGTTTCCCAGATGCACCGTTCGCCGGGCGTCTTCTTCGATCACGACAAGGGCAAGAGCCATTCTTCCGGCAAGCTGCTCTTTGCTGCCCGCGTCATCCCTTATCGCGGTTCCTGGCTCGATATCGAATTCGACGCCAAGGATATCGTCTACGCCCGTATCGACCGTCGCCGTAAGATCCCTGTCACGTCGCTGCTGATGGCGCTCGGCATGGACGGCGAGGAAATCCTCGACACCTTCTACACGAAGTCGCTCTACAAGCGCGACGGCGAAGGCTGGCGTATTCCCTTCAAGCCGGAAACGCTGAAGGGCGCCAAGGCGATCACCGAGATGGTTGACGCCGATACCGGCGAAGTCGTCGTCGAAGCCGGCAAGAAGCTGACCCCGCGCCTGCTGCGCCAGCTGTCAGACAAGGGCCTGAAGGCGCTGAAGGCCGCTGACGACGATCTCTACGGCAACTATCTCGCCGGCGACATCGTCAACTACTCCACCGGTGAAATCTACCTCGAAGCCGGCGACGAAATCGACGAGAAGACGCTCGGCATCATCCTGGCGAACGGCTTCGACGAGATCCCGGTTCTTGGCATCGACCACATCAATGTCGGCGCCTATATCCGCAACACGCTTTCGGCCGACAAGAACGAGAACCGTCAGGACGCTCTGTTCGACATCTACCGTGTCATGCGTCCGGGCGAGCCGCCGACCATGGAATCGGCCGAAGCCATGTTCAACTCGCTGTTCTTCGATGCGGAGCGTTACGACCTCTCCGCCGTCGGCCGCGTCAAGATGAACATGCGTCTCGACCTGACCGTCGAAGACACCGTCCGCATCCTGCGCAAGGACGACATCCTGGCCGTGGTCAGGATGCTGGTCGAACTGCGCGACGGCAAGGGCGAGATCGACGACATCGACAACCTCGGCAACCGCCGCGTCCGCTCGGTCGGCGAGCTGATGGAAAACCAGTACCGTCTCGGCCTGCTCCGCATGGAGCGTGCGATCAAGGAACGCATGTCCTCGATCGAGATCGACACGGTCATGCCGCAGGATCTGATCAACGCCAAGCCGGCGGCTGCCGCCGTGCGCGAATTCTTCGGTTCCTCGCAGCTCTCGCAGTTCATGGACCAGGTCAACCCGCTCTCGGAAATCACCCACAAGCGCCGTCTGTCGGCTCTTGGCCCGGGTGGTCTGACCCGTGAGCGCGCCGGCTTCGAAGTCCGCGACGTGCATCCGACCCACTACGGCCGTATTTGCCCGATCGAAACGCCTGAGGGCCCGAACATCGGTCTGATCAACTCGCTTGCGACCTTTGCCCGCGTCAACAAGTACGGCTTCATCGAAAGCCCGTACCGCCGTATCGTCGACGGCAAGGTGACGAGCGACGTGCTCTACCTGTCCGCCATGGAAGAGGCGAAGTACTACGTCGCCCAGGCCAACGCCGAAATGAACGCCGACGGTTCCTTCGTCGACGAGTTCGTCGTCTGCCGTCATGCCGGCGAAGTCATGCTCGCACCCCGCGACAGCATGAACCTGATGGACGTTTCGCCGAAGCAGGTCGTTTCGGTCGCAGCCGCGCTCATCCCGTTCCTGGAAAATGACGACGCCAACCGCGCGCTCATGGGCTCGAACATGCAGCGTCAGGCCGTGCCGCTGCTGCGTGCCGAAGCCCCGTTCGTCGGTACCGGCATGGAGCCGGTCGTTGCCCGTGACTCCGGCGCCGCCATCGGCGCGCGCCGTGGCGGCGTGGTCGACCAGGTCGACGCGACGCGTATCGTTATCCGCGCCACCGAAGACCTCGAAGCCGGCAAATCCGGCGTCGATATCTACCGCCTGCAGAAGTTCCAGCGTTCGAACCAGAACACCTGCGTCAACCAGCGTCCGCTGGTCACCGTCGGTGACGAGGTCAACCGCGGCGACATCCTCGCTGACGGCCCGTCGACCGATCTCGGCGACCTGGCGCTCGGCCGCAACGCGCTCGTCGCGTTCATGCCCTGGAACGGCTACAACTACGAAGACTCGATCCTGCTCTCCGAGCGTATCGTTGCCGACGACGTGTTCACTTCCATCCACATCGAGGAATTCGAAGTGATGGCGCGCGACACCAAGCTTGGTCCTGAGGAAATCACCCGCGACATTCCGAACGTTTCGGAAGAAGCGCTGAAGAACCTCGACGAAGCCGGTATCGTCTACATCGGCGCCGAAGTTCAGCCGGGCGATATCCTCGTCGGCAAGATCACGCCGAAGGGCGAAAGCCCGATGACGCCGGAAGAAAAGCTTCTGCGCGCCATCTTCGGCGAAAAGGCCTCCGACGTGCGCGACACTTCCATGCGCATGCCGCCCGGCACCTACGGCACGATCGTCGAAGTCCGCGTCTTCAACCGCCATGGCGTCGAGAAGGACGAGCGCGCGATGGCAATCGAGCGCGAAGAGATCGAACGTCTTGCAAAGGACCGCGACGACGAGCAGGCGATCCTCGACCGTAACGTCTACGGCCGTCTGATCGAAATGCTGCGCGGCCAGGCCTCCATCGCCGGCCCGAAGGGCTTCAAGAAGGGCACCGAGCTTTCGAACGCCGTCGTCTCCGAATATCCCCGCTCGCAGTGGTGGATGTTCGCCGTCGAGGACGAGAAGGTTCAGAGCGAGCTCGAAGCCCTTCGCGGCCAGTACGACGAATCCAAGTCGCGCCTTGAACAGCGCTTCATGGACAAGGTCGAGAAGGTCCAGCGCGGCGATGAAATGCCTCCTGGCGTCATGAAGATGGTCAAGGTCTTCGTCGCCGTGAAGCGCAAGATCCAGCCGGGCGACAAGATGGCCGGCCGTCACGGGAACAAGGGCGTCGTCTCGCGCATTGTGCCTGTCGAGGACATGCCGTTCCTCGAAGACGGCACGCATGTCGACGTCGTTCTGAACCCGCTCGGCGTTCCCTCGCGTATGAACGTCGGCCAGATCCTCGAAACCCACCTGGGTTGGGCTTGCGCCGGCATGGGTCGCCAGATCGGCGAACTGATCGACGCATACAAGGCCAATGGCAACATCGAGCCGCTGCGCAAGACCATCGGCGATGTCGTCGGTGACGGTCCGAAGGCCGAACAGGTCCAGGATTTCGACGACGACTCGGTTCTGCGTCTCGCCGACCAGTGGAAGCGTGGCGTTTCGATTGCAACGCCTGTCTTCGACGGCGCCAACGAAGCCGACGTCAACGACATGCTGCGTCTGGCAGGTCTCAAGGATACCGGCCAGTCGACGCTCTATGACGGCCGTACCGGCGAGCAGTTCGACCGCCAGGTGACCGTGGGCTACATCTACATGCTGAAGCTCAACCACCTGGTCGACGACAAGATCCATGCCCGTTCGATCGGTCCTTACTCGCTCGTGACCCAGCAGCCGCTGGGCGGCAAGGCGCAGTTCGGCGGTCAGCGCTTCGGCGAAATGGAAGTCTGGGCGCTCGAAGCTTACGGCGCGGCCTACACGCTGCAGGAAATGCTGACGGTGAAGTCGGACGACGTCGCCGGCCGCACCAAGGTCTACGAAGCCATCGTCCGCGGCGACGACACGTTCGAAGCCGGTATTCCGGAAAGCTTCAACGTTCTTGTCAAGGAAATGCGCTCGCTGGGCCTCAGCGTCGAGCTCGAAAACACCAAGCTTGACGAGGCGCAGGCAGCGCAGCTGCCCGACGCGGCCGAGTAAGCACCTGATAGGGCGTGCGCTGCCAATGCGGCGCACGCCGGTCCCGCCGGGCGCCGTATCCGTATCGGCCCTGCAGGGAAGTTTCGCCGCATCTTGCGGTTATTCTCGTTTAAGCGAGGGAGGCGGCTCCCGGGAATTTGCCGCCGACCATCGCATTTTGAGGGCGCTTTAGCCCATGAAGGAGACAGGCATGAACCAAGAGGTCATGAATCTTTTCAATCCGCAGGTGCCTGCACAGAATTTCGATTCCATTCGGATTTCGATCGCATCTCCGGAGAAGATCCTCTCCTGGTCTTACGGTGAGATCAAGAAGCCGGAAACCATCAACTACCGCACGTTCAAGCCGGAACGCGACGGTCTGTTCTGCGCGCGCATCTTCGGGCCGATCAAGGACTACGAATGCCTGTGCGGCAAGTACAAGCGCATGAAGTACAAGGGCATCATCTGCGAAAAGTGCGGCGTCGAAGTCACGCTGTCGCGCGTTCGCCGTGAGCGCATGGGCCATATCGAGCTCGCCGCTCCCGTTGCCCATATCTGGTTCCTGAAGTCGCTGCCGTCGCGCATTTCGACGCTGCTCGACATGACGCTGAAGGATGTCGAGCGCGTCCTCTATTTCGAAAACTACATCGTCACCGAGCCGGGCCTGACTGCTTTGAAGGAGCACCAGCTCCTCTCGGAAGAAGAGTACATGCTGGCCGTTGACGAATACGGCGAAGACCAGTTCACCGCGATGATCGGCGCTGAGGCGATCTACGAGATGCTGGCCTCGATGAACCTCGAAAAGATCGCTGGCGACCTGCGCTCCGAGCTTGCCGACACCACGTCGGATCTCAAGCAGAAGAAGCTGATGAAGCGCCTGAAGATCGTCGAGAACTTCATGGAGTCGGGCAACCGTCCGGAATGGATGATCATGAAGGTCGTTCCGGTCATCCCGCCGGATCTGCGTCCACTGGTGCCGCTCGACGGCGGCCGTTTCGCGACGTCGGATCTGAACGACCTCTACCGCCGCGTCATCAACCGCAACAACCGTCTGAAGCGCCTTATCGAGCTTCGTGCGCCCGGCATCATCATCCGCAACGAAAAGCGCATGCTGCAGGAATCGGTTGACGCGCTGTTCGACAACGGCCGTCGCGGCCGCGTCATCACCGGCGCCAACAAGCGTCCGCTGAAGTCGCTCTCCGACATGCTGAAGGGCAAGCAGGGCCGCTTCCGCCAGAACCTGCTCGGCAAGCGCGTCGACTATTCCGGCCGTTCGGTCATCGTCACCGGTCCGGAACTGAAGCTGCACCAGTGCGGCCTGCCGAAGAAGATGGCGCTCGAGCTCTTCAAGCCGTTCATCTACGCCCGCCTCGACGCCAAGGGTTACTCCTCGACCGTCAAGCAGGCCAAGAAGCTGGTCGAAAAGGAAAAGCCTGAAGTCTGGGATATCCTCGACGAGGTCATCCGCGAGCATCCGGTTCTGCTGAACCGCGCACCGACGCTGCACCGCCTGGGCATCCAGGCCTTCGAACCCACCCTGGTCGAAGGCAAGGCGATCCAGCTGCATCCGCTCGTCTGCACGGCCTTCAACGCCGACTTCGACGGCGACCAGATGGCCGTTCACGTGCCGCTGTCGCTCGAAGCCCAGCTCGAAGCCCGCGTGCTGATGATGTCGACCAACAACATCCTGCATCCGGCTAACGGCGCGCCGATCATCGTTCCCTCGCAGGACATGGTTCTCGGCCTCTATTACCTGTCGATCCTGAACCAGAACGAACCGGGCGAAGGCATGGCCTTCTCCGATCTCGGCGAACTGCATCATGCTCTTGAAAGCAAGGTCGTGACGCTGCACACCAAGATCCGCGGCCGTTTCAAGTCGGTCGACGAGGATGGCAAGCCCTACTCGAAGATCTATGAGACGACGCCTGGCCGTCTGCTCATCGGCGAACTGCTGCCGAAGAACGGCAAGGTGCCCTTTGACATCTGCAATCAGGAAATGACCAAGAAGAACATCTCCAAGATGATCGACACGGTCTACCGCCATTGCGGCCAGAAGGACACGGTCATCTTCTGCGACCGCATCATGCAGCTCGGCTTCTCCCATGCCTGCCGCGCCGGCATTTCGTTCGGCAAGGACGACATGGTCATTCCCGATGCCAAGGCGAAGATCGTTGCCGACACCGAAAGCCTGGTGAAGGAATACGAGCAGCAGTACAATGACGGCCTGATCACTCAGGGCGAAAAGTACAACAAGGTTGTCGACGCCTGGGGCAAGGCCACCGAAAAGGTCGCCGAAGAGATGATGGCCCGCATTAAGGCGGTCGAATTCGACGAGAACACCGGCCGTCAGAAGCCGATGAACTCGATCTACATGATGAGCCATTCCGGCGCCCGCGGTTCTCCGAACCAGATGCGCCAGCTGGGCGGCATGCGCGGCCTGATGGCCAAGCCGTCGGGTGAAATCATCGAGACGCCGATCATCTCGAACTTCAAGGAAGGCCTGACCGTCAACGAGTACTTCAACTCGACCCACGGCGCCCGCAAGGGTCTGGCAGACACCGCCTTGAAGACCGCCAACTCAGGTTACCTGACCCGCCGTCTCGTCGACGTCGCGCAGGATTGCATCGTCACGCACGTCGATTGCGGCACCGAAACCGGCCTCACCATGACCGCCATCGTTGATGCCGGTCAGGTTGTCGCCTCGCTCGGCGCCCGCATCCTCGGTCGCACGGCGCTCGACGATATCGATCATCCGGTCACCGGCGAGCGCATCGTCGATGCCGGCAAGATGATCCTCGAGCCTGATGTCATCGAGATCGAGAAGGCCGGTATCCAGTCGATCCGCATCCGCTCGGCGCTGACCTGCGAAATCCAGACGGGCGTCTGCTCGGTCTGCTACGGTCGCGACCTGGCCCGTGGTACGCCGGTCAACATGGGCGAAGCCGTCGGCGTCATCGCCGCTCAGTCGATCGGTGAACCGGGCACCCAGCTCACCATGCGTACCTTCCACCTTGGCGGTACGGCAACCGTGGTCGACCAGTCTTTCCTGGAAGCCTCGTACGAAGGTACGGTGCAGATCAAGAACCGCAACATCCTGCGCAACTCCGATGGCAACCTCGTTGCCATGGGCCGCAACATGACCGTCCAGATCCTGGACGAACGTGGCGTGGAACGGTCGTCGCAGCGTGTCGCCTACGGTTCGAAGCTGCACGTCGACGAAGGCGACAAGGTCAAGCGCGGCCAGCGTCTGGCGGAGTGGGATCCTTACACCCGTCCGATGATGACCGAAGTGGCTGGTACCGTTCAGTTCGAAGATCTGGTCGATGGTCTCTCCGTTCTGGAAGCCACCGACGAATCCACCGGCATCACCAAGCGTCAGGTCATCGACTGGCGTTCGACCCCGCGCGGTTCGGACCTCAAGCCGGCGATCGTCATCAAGGATGCCAGCGGCAATGTCGCGAAGCTTTCGCGTGGCGGTGACGCCCGCTTCCTGCTCTCGGTCGACGCTATTCTGTCGGTCGAGCCGGGCACCAAGGTCTCCCAGGGTGACGTTCTCGCGCGTTCGCCGCTGGAAAGCGCCAAGACCAAGGACATCACTGGCGGTCTGCCGCGTGTTGCCGAGCTCTTCGAAGCCCGCCGTCCGAAGGACCATGCCATCATCGCAGAGATCGATGGTACGATCCGCCTCGGCCGCGACTACAAGAACAAGCGCCGCGTCATCATCGAGCCGGCGGAAGACGGTGTCGAGCCTGTCGAATACCTGATCCCGAAGGGCAAGCCTTTCCACCTTCAGGAAGGCGACTATATCGAAAAGGGTGACTACATCCTCGACGGTAACCCGGCTCCGCACGACATCCTGGCGATCAAGGGCGTGGAGGCTCTGGCCTCCTACCTCGTCAACGAGATCCAGGAAGTCTACCGCTTGCAGGGCGTTGTCATCAACGACAAGCACATCGAGGTAATCGTCCGTCAGATGCTGCAGAAGGTGGAAATCACCGATGCAGGCGACTCGACCTATATCGTCGGCGACAATGTCGACCGGATCGAGCTCGAAGACGTCAACGATCACCTGATCGAGCAGGGCAAGAAGCCCGCCTACGGCGATCCGGTTCTTCTCGGCATCACCAAGGCGTCGCTCCAGACCCCGTCCTTCATCTCGGCCGCATCCTTCCAGGAAACGACCAAGGTGCTGACGGAAGCTGCGATCGCCGGCAAGACCGACGGCCTGCAGGGTCTGAAGGAAAACGTCATCGTCGGCCGTCTGATCCCGGCCGGCACCGGCGGCACCATGACCCAGATCCGTCGTATCGCCACGTCGCGCGACGAGCTGATCCTCGAAGAGCGCCGCAAGGGCACGGGTGCTGCCGTTGCCACGCCGATGCTGCAGGACATGGCCGAAAAGGCTCCGGCTGCGGAGTAATCCGCATCCGACGACCACCACTCAGGTGGCACGCGAATTGAAAAACCGCCCGGAGCGATCCGGGCGGTTTTCGTTTTTGGTCTGCATTGATTGGTTGGGGGAGGGAAGGTGCTGCTTCCGCTTATACTGCCTTTGCGACCCGCAGCGTCAGCGGCGGCTCCTTCAGTTGAAGCGGATGATGGCGACCTCGCCGTCGACGGCACCCTGGTAAGCAGAGGCGTGCGGCTCTTCGGCGGGCACCTCGGTCAGCATGCCGATCTGGTCGAGATCGGCCTCGATGAAGCCTTCCTCGGCAAGGGCGTTCAGGGCCTCGCGGACAGCCGTGTCGTCGTCGGGCGCCTTCAGCATGATGTGCAGGTCGATGCCTTCGCTGTCGTCGGACTCGTAGCCTTTGCCGATGATGATGAAGACCATCGGTCCGTCGAAATTATTGTCGTTATCAGGTGTCGTAATCATCGCCTGTCCTTCGGCTCTTTGACGATTCAGTCGCTCGAATCCTGCTGTGAGGGCCGCACGCCGCAATTGCTGATTCCTTAACTGCTTTTGCCGCGATGCCCAAGTTTTTATCTTGGTGCACGGCCGCCATTTCGTCTAGAAGGATGAAATCAGGGCGTTAGGCCCGCAGATCAAGGCGATACGGCGAGTTTATTTCTTAACCGGCCTTGACGAGAGGGGTGGAAACCAGTAGTACCCCGGCCATCAGATCCCATGTGAGGCTTGGCTGTTCGGGGCGACGCGCCCTGAAGTTCACCTCAAACAAGGTTCTAAACGCACGTTGAAGTCATGATGCTGCACGCACGACGCATATTTTACGCGTCCTCTGCTCCTTGTGGTCCATCTGCGGAAGCGGATTGGGCCATATTTTGCGCATTGACGGAAAGCATGCGTCACTGCCGGAGACGGCGCGAGTTCAAGCCCGCAAGGGTACTGAGATAAAACGTAAGGGATGGTTGAATGCCTACCGTAAACCAGCTGATCCGCAAGCCTCGCCAGGCGAACGTAAAGCGTAACAAGGTTCCCGCACTCCAGGAGAACCCGCAGAAGCGCGGCGTTTGCACGCGCGTCTATACGACGACGCCGAAGAAGCCGAACTCGGCTCTGCGTAAGGTCGCAAAGATCCGCCTGACCAACGGCTTCGAAGTCATTGGTTACATCCCCGGCGAAGGTCACAACCTTCAGGAACACTCTGTCGTCATGATCCGTGGCGGCCGCGTCAAGGACCTTCCGGGTGTCCGTTATCACATCATCCGCGGCGTTCTCGATACCCAGGGTGTCAAGAACCGCAAGCAGCGCCGCTCCAAATACGGTGCGAAGCGTCCGAAGTAATTCGGTTTTGAATAATCCGGCGCTGCGCGAGGTCCTCCGCGTGATGAAGCGCCTTAACGGTTGAAGAGACGAAAACTATGTCCAGACGTCATAAAGCAGAAAAACGCGAGATCAATCCGGACCCGAAGTTCGGCGACCTCGTCGTCACCAAGTTCATGAATGCCATCATGCTCGACGGCAAGAAGTCCGTTGCTGAAAACATCGTCTATGGCGCGTTCGACGTCGTCCAGGGCAAGTCCAAGCAGGAGCCGCTCACGGTATTCCATTCTGCGCTCGACAACATTGCTCCGCACGTTGAAGTCCGCTCGCGCCGCGTCGGTGGTGCGACCTATCAGGTGCCGGTCGATGTTCGTCCGGAGCGCCGCCAGGCTCTCGCCATTCGCTGGCTGATCGCTGCCGCCCGCAAGCGCAATGAAACGACTATGGTTGACCGCCTTTCCGGCGAACTGCTCGATGCGTCCAACAACCGCGGCTCCGCCGTCAAGAAGCGCGAAGACACGCACAAGATGGCTGACGCCAACCGTGCATTCTC
The DNA here is from genome assembly GCF_036571585.1 of Rhizobium sp. 268. Taxonomy (NCBI): domain Bacteria; kingdom Pseudomonadati; phylum Pseudomonadota; class Alphaproteobacteria; order Hyphomicrobiales; family Rhizobiaceae; genus Rhizobium; species Rhizobium sp. 268. Next base: position 15,913 of record NZ_JAPPSO010000038.1, read on the forward strand.
GCACTATCGCTGGTAATTCCGAACGGTATCGAAAGGCAGTCCACAATGGCTCGCGAATATAAGATCGAAGACTACCGTAATTTCGGTATCATGGCGCATATCGACGCTGGCAAGACCACGACCACCGAGCGTATCCTTTACTACACCGGTAAGTCGCACAAGATCGGCGAAGTCCACGACGGCGCAGCCACCATGGACTGGATGGAGCAGGAGCAGGAGCGTGGCATCACGATCACCTCCGCTGCCACCACGACCTTCTGGAAGGGCCGTGACGGCAAGATGCGCCGCTTCAACATCATCGACACCCCCGGCCACGTCGACTTCACCATCGAAGTCGAGCGTTCGCTGCGCGTTCTCGACGGCGCTATCGCGCTGCTCGATGCCAACGCCGGTGTCGAGCCGCAGACGGAAACCGTCTGGCGCCAGGCTGAGAAGTACAATGTCCCGCGGATGATCTTCTGCAACAAGATGGACAAGACGGGCGCCGACTTCTATCGCTCCGTCGAGATGATCAAGACCCGCCTCGGCGCAACGGCTGTCGTCATGCAGCTGCCGATCGGTGCTGAAACCGAGTTCAAGGGCGTTATCGACCTGATCGAGATGAACGCTCTCATTTGGCGCGACGAGTCGCTCGGCGCCCAGTGGGATGTCGTCGAGATCCCCGAGGACATGAAGGCCAAGGCCGAAGAATATCGCGAAAAGCTGATCGAAACCGTCGTCGACATCGACGAAGCCGCGATGGAAGCCTATCTCGAAGGCGTTCTGCCCGACAACGATCAGATCCGTGCGCTCGTTCGCCGCGGCACGATCGACGTCAAGTTCCACCCGATGTTCTGCGGCACCGCGTTCAAGAACAAGGGCGTGCAGCCGCTGCTCGACGCCGTCGTCGACTACCTGCCGTCGCCGATGGATATCCCGGCCATTAAGGGCATCGACTTCAAGACGGAAGCTGACATCGAGCGTCATGCCGATGACAACGAGCCGCTCTCCATGCTCGCCTTCAAGATCATGAACGACCCCTTCGTCGGTTCGCTGACCTTCGCCCGCATCTACTCCGGCAAGCTCGAAAAGGGCGCGTCGGTCATGAACACGGTCAAGGACAAGCGCGAGCGCGTCGGCCGCATGCTGCAGATGCACTCCAACTCGCGTGAAGATATCGAAGAAGCCTTCGCAGGCGACATCGTCGCTCTCGCCGGCCTCAAGGAAACCACGACGGGTGACACGCTCTGCGATCCGTTGAAGCCGGTTATCCTCGAGCGCATGGAATTCCCCGAGCCGGTCATCCAGATCGCCATCGAGCCGAAGACCAAGGGCGACCAGGAAAAGATGGGCCTTGCGCTCAACCGCCTGGCTGCAGAAGATCCGTCCTTCCGAGTCAAGACCGACCAGGAATCCGGCCAGACCATCATTGCCGGCATGGGCGAACTGCATCTCGACATCATCGTCGACCGCATGCGTCGTGAATTCAAGGTTGAAGCAACTGTCGGCGCGCCGCAGGTTGCCTATCGCGAAACCATCACGCGCCAGCACGAAGAAGACTACACGCACAAGAAGCAGTCCGGTGGTACCGGCCAGTTCGCGCGCGTCAAGATCGTCTTCGAACCGAACCCGGAAGGCGACGAATTCAAGTTCGAATCCAAGATCGTCGGCGGTTCCGTTCCGAAGGAATACATCCCCGGCGTCCAGAAGGGCATCGAAAGCGTCCTGTCTTCGGGTCCGCTCGCTGGCTTCCCGATGCTCGGCGTCAAGGCGACCCTCATCGACGGCGCTTTCCATGACGTCGACTCCTCGGTTCTCGCCTTCGAAATCGCATCGCGTGCCTGCTTCCGTGAAGCAGCCAAGAAGGCCGGCGCTCAGCTGCTCGAGCCGATGATGAAGGTCGAAGTCGTCACCCCGGAAGATTATGTCGGCGACGTCATCGGCGACCTGAACTCCCGTCGCGGTCAGATCCAGGGTCAGGAAAGCCGTGGTATCGCCGTGGTCATCAACGCGAACGTTCCGCTCGCGAACATGTTCAAGTACGTCGACAACCTGCGCTCCATGTCCCAGGGCCGCGCTCAGTACACGATGACCTTCGATCACTATTCGCCGGTCCCGTCGAACGTCGCAACTGAAATCCAGGCAAAGTATTCCGGTCAGAAGTGACCGGAATACCAATTGACCGATAACAAGAATTAGATCCCTTCGGGGACTAGCAAAACGGAGAGCCGAAAATGGCAAAGAGTAAGTTTGAGCGCAACAAGCCGCATGTCAACATTGGCACGATCGGCCACGTTGACCACGGCAAGACGTCTCTGACGGCAGCGATCACGAAGT
>NZ_JAPPSO010000039.1:0-13503 GCF_036571585.1 Rhizobium sp. 268
GGGCCTCCTTAACGAATCTGGTAAGCCTTTGTAGCAAAAGCAGTTTCTCAGATTCGCAGCCCCGATGTACCCCTTACTTTGAGAGATTCGGGTTAGCTCCCCTTTTATTACTCTACGAGTTTTGAAAGCCGCCTCTTGCCTCCGGACGGCAGCAGCCGCCGCGCGGCTCAGGTTTCGTATATCATAATACGGTATGTTGGTATACCACGATTCTGATCGCAAATGTATGCTCGGATCCGTTGAAGCTTTACTCGGCAATCGCCGTGATCAAGAACCCGCGGCCGGCTAGCGCCGGGTAAAACCGCGACGGACCTGCCGCGACCGTTCAGCCGGAGTTCCGCGGTGGTTGTTTAGCTCTCGGCGCTCAGAATATTGGACCCATCGAATGATATTGGTTGGCCCTCACGGAGGGGCCAATATTCCCTTATGACCAACTCAGTGGAAATAGCCCGACCCGGAAATAGGTACGAAGGAACAGTCGAATGACAGTCAAAACCCAATCACATGGACGAACAACGATTTTCCCGATTTGGGCGCGTCCAATGTGGCAGCTTCGATTGAGTTCCGATCTTTTACGGGAGCTTTCCGTTTAAGCGACCGAAAGCCTTCTGGCGACTAGCGATGTGCGAAGCTTCATGGCCGGCTTTTCAATCAGCGCCCATGATAGAGCGGCTAATGCCACGGTCCCGACCGGCTCGACGATCCAAAGCCACCAGTGGCCGACCCATCCGATGCCGATCAGCGTGTGCATGACGAGCATATGGTAGAGGTAGATCCCGTAAGAGAGATCCTGCCCGCGCAAAAGGTTAGGGCGCGGAAATGAGTACGCTGCCGACAGGACTAGACCGGCAAGAATAGCGATTCGGAATGCATCGACAGGCGCCGCATTGTTGATAGAGATGAATGCAGCGGACGTCCCTGCTACCCACCACGTTATCGTGAGATGAATTGCCAGCCACCACAAGAGCTTCCCCTCAAAGATCCTGCTTACGCGATGCCAGTAAAGCCGTGCAAGAACTCCCATCGAAAAAATCCAGAAAGTCGGGCCCACTGTCACCGACAGGAACGGATTGTACCTATCAGTTATGTTGAAGTGCTGCGCCATGACCCAAGACCCGAGAGCAGCGACGGCAACGACTAGCGCCCCTGCTCGTTTCCACCGCCGCCAAATTTCCAACAGCGTTGGCAGGGTGAGGTAGAATGTCAGCTCCACCGTCAGCGTCCACAGCACTCCACTTGGGTCCGAGACGCCGTAAAAGCCGCTCATCGTGTAGGGCTCGTAGGTGAAGTAGACGGCCCAGATTCGTGCAGCGGTCAGGATGTAGACCGTGAAGTAAGACAGATACTGCAAGATACCAGTGACATTTAATCCCCCCGTCACAAACAGGGCAAGTTCCATCACGGCGATGTTGACGAGCAGTGCAGGAAAGATTCGGAGCGACCGCTTGACGAAAAAAGAGGCCGCCGACGATGAGCGGATGTAAGAATCTGTTACTAGAAAGCCGCTGATTACAAAGAAGATCGCAACACCCGGCGTCGAAAACAACAGATTGAAGGCCGTTGTGCCGTTCAAAGAATCGCCCAGGTGAAGCCAATTCCACGCGTGGCTGAACATCACTTGGCAGGCGGCAAAGAGCCTTAACAGGTCGAAGTTGTTCCGGTGGCCGGATGAGTGTTCATTGGATGGTGCCATGAATGTCCATTAGCCGGCAGATGCCGCGCAACCTTTCGGCGGTGTATTGAGAACAGAAGTCAGGTGTGGGGGTGGACGGCTTAGTTGTCTGCAGCCAAGACGGTGTAATTGCCGCTTCTCAAGGCTCAGACAGCCTGTCGTCGAGGTAAAGAGCCGTTTGCGCCTTGGCGACTGATTTCGCCCCGGTGCCGCCTGCGGATGCAAACCCGAGCGGCATTGGCATCCCCCGTCAGATCGTTTGCCTTCGTTGGTTAACAACATCGATGGGTAATACCTATAACTAGGATCAACTATGAAACGTCTTTGGCCGATCTTTTGGATCAAACTGAACAATCGTGATCCAACTGGCAGTGAGTGCGGGCCGGTTCTCGTTTTCGATCTCGACAGTCACCTCGTAGGTCGTCACCAGCATGCTTGAGCCCCGAAAACGGCAGTCGGACAATACGAAGCGGCCGCGTACGCGACTCCCAGTCTTAACGGGCGACATGAAGCGCACGTTGTCGAAGCCGTAGTTGAGGCCCATTATCTGCTCGCGAATTTTTGGCATCCCGCTGAAATTCATCACCGACAAAAGTGAAAGAGTCAGGAAACCATGAGCGATCGTGCCGCCGAATGGGCTTTCCACCGCAGCGCGTTCCGGATTCACATGAATGAACTGATGGTCATGCGTTGCATCCGCGAATAGATCGACTGTTGATTGATCGATCATGATCCATTCGGATCTTCCAACTTCCTGGCCAACTCGCCCAAAGACATCCACGAGCGAAATTTCATTCATACGACCTCACTTATTCTAAATTCCAATGAGAAGGTTTCGGTATTTGTCCGAAATCGTGCTAGCTCCGGGAGCTATGCAATTACTCGACAGTGACCGATTTTGCGAGATTGCGCGGCTGGTCGACATCGGTTCCTTTGGTGACCGCCACGTAGTAGGCAAGCAGCTGTAGAGGTAGAGAGAAGATGATGGGCGCGATTATTTCCTCGACATCCGGCAGCACGATCGTGTGAATGGTATCGAGCTTCGAACGTGTAGCTCCGCTCTCATCGGTGAGAAGAATCACGCGGCCGCCGCGTGCGGCAACCTCCTGCATGTTGGAGACGGTCTTGTCGAAGAATCGATCATGTGGCGCGATAAAGATGACGGGCATGTTTTTATCGACGAGCGCGATCGGGCCGTGTTTCAGTTCACCGGCGGCGTAGCCTTCAGCGTGGATATAGGAAATTTCCTTGAGCTTCAGCGCGCCTTCCATCGCCAAAGGGAAACTGGTGCCGCGGCCAAGAAAGAGCGCATGAGAGTATCCCGAAAGTTCCTTCGACAGGAGTTTGACCTTTGGCCGAATGTTTCGCAGCACCCGCCTCATGATGCGCGGCATTTCAATCAAGCTCATGACCAGTTGTCGCTCGTCGTCCTCGGTTATAGTACCTCGCGCCTTGCCTGCATTGATGGCCAGAGCAGCAAGAACTGCGAGCTGGCAAGTGAACGCCTTGGTCGAGGCGACCCCGATTTCAGGACCTGCGAGGATCGGGAAGATGACATCGGCTTCTCGGGCAATGGTCGATTCGCTTGTATTGACGACGGCGCCGACCTTCAGCCCTTGTGCCTTGCAATATCGCATTGATGCTAGCGTGTCGGCGGTTTCACCGGACTGCGAGATGAAAAGCGCCGCCGCATGTGGCGACAGGGGGATATCGCGATAGCGGAACTCTGAAGCGACATCGATTTCCACTGAAAGGCGTGCGTAGCGTTCGAACCAGTACTTGCCGATCAGGCCTGCCAAATAGGCAGTGCCGCATGCGGAGATCACGAGGCTACTGACGTTTGCAAAGTTCAGTTCCGTTGATACTTGAACTGCCCGATTGCTGGCTATATCGATGTAGCGGGCGAGAGCACCGGCTATGACCTCGGGCTGTTCGTAGATCTCCTTCTGCATGAAGTGGTCATAGTCGCCCTTGGTCACTCGGTCGACAGAGGCCATCGAGGTGTGTCGAGGCCGTGCGACGACATTGCCCTCACTATCGAAGATCCTGAAGTCTGTTTTCTCGATCACGGCCCAGTCACCGTCAACCAGGTAGGTAACTTCGTTGGTTAAGGGAGCAAGCGTGATAGGGTCGGAGCCTAGAAACATTTCCCCGTCGCCATGACCAATCACCAGCGGAGGTCCATTGCGCGCCGCCATAATGGTGGCTGGCTCATCCTGGAAAAGAATTGCAAGGCTGAAGGCTCCCTTCAGCCGCTTTAGCATCGCGTGCATGGCCTCTCGGCCGCTCATACCGCCGCGACGGGATTTTGCGAGGAGATGCGCGACGACCTCGCTATCGGTGCTCGTCTCGAAATCCGCACCAGTCGCTTCCAGTTCGGCCTTCAGCTCCGCGAAGTTTTCGATGATACCGTTATGAACGACGGCAATACCGTCGACGATATGTGGATGAGCGTTGCGTTCAGTCGGAGCCCCATGAGTAGCCCAGCGGGTGTGGCCAATGCCGATCATTCCGTTCAGTGGCTGTTGCTCCAGCTTCATTTCAAGATTGACGAGCTTCCCCTGCGCGCGGCAGCGCTCCAACCTGCCTCCGGAGATCGTCGCAATTCCAGCGGAGTCATATCCGCGATATTCCAAGCGCTTTAGCGCTTCGAGCAGTCGCTGCGACACCGAGTGCCGCCCTACGATCCCGACAATCCCACACATTTATCTGTCTCCGTTGTAGTGTGCCAAAGGACGCAGGTGCCACGAGGTTTTGTACCGCGACCCATTTGCGGAACCTTCTAATCGCATCCGGTAAGATGTTTAAAATCGATTGTTGTGATTGCGGACATCCAAATTATGGATGCAGCTTGCCCCATTGTACCGAGATCCGCTCAATGCAGGTGGAGATGTCGCATCAACCCTTCATTGAATTGATCGCGAAACACCTCGCCTTCTCAACTGAGTTCAGTTTCCACTGGTTCGACGAGACGTGCAAAGCCCACATATGTGCATCCGTCAGAAAGCCGTCGTGGTTGCCGTTGGCCGGTCTGATATCCAAGATTTAAGCATCAACCACCCCGCATCGGCTTGGTGGCAAGTGGGAGTTTTGGTTCACAAGCACCGCCTTGACTATGGCGTTCTCAGCGGCTTGCCTCAGCGCTTCAACCGAGCCGGATTTCCCATGGCCTTTTCCCCCGCGGGTATATCGCGGGTGACTACGCTTCCGGCGCCGATGACGGCGTTGTCGCCGATCGTCACCCCTGGGAGAATAATTGCTCCACCACCAATCCAGACATCTTTACCAATCCGGACAGGCCGACCTAGCTGCAGACCAGCCTGCCGCTGCTCGGGATCATGCGGATGGTCGGCGGTGTAAATCTGCACAGCCGGCCCGACTGCCGTCCCAGCACCGATCGTCACTTCTGCTACGTCAAGGATCACGCAGTTGAAATTGATGTAAACGTAGGCACCAAGCCTGATGTTAAAGCCGTAGTCGCAATGAAATGGCGGACGAATGACGGCTCCAGTTCCGACCTCTCCTAGTCGCTCCAGAAGAAGTGCGTTCCAATGCTCGGCCGTACTTCCCAGAGTATCATTATATCTCTTCAGCCAAGCTCCCGTGGCCAACAGGTCCGTCTGAATCTCCTCGTCCGCCGGGTTGTACATCTCGCCCGCCAGCATCTTTTCTTTTTGAGTGCGTGTCATTGTCTGTTCTCAGATCGCGTTCATCGATGAAGTTGTTAGTCCTCTGACGCCCGGCTTGAACGAGGTTCAGATAAGCTCCTCTTCTCGACGCTCAACATCGCATGGCGCAGAAGAGAAGTCCCGGCAGGAATCGGTCGACAACGCGGCGTTTGCGTGGTCCAGAGGGTCGTCCGACAGCAGTGGATTGAAAGTGGCAGTGACCAGCCCGGCCTTCAAGCGCAATCGACAGCAGGTGTAGTTGAAGAGCCGCTCCGAGACCCAGAGCGGGCGCTCTTTCCAGCCGGTTTTTTGGATGATCATAACTCCGGAACGCAACCATATTTTCCTCGCCCCGCCTTGTGAGCAATCCCCGGCGAGCCGTTGTGGGCTAACCATTGGTGCGAATTGACCTGCATTAGTAACAGCACCCCAGTTAGCTTCTCTCCAGCGGCCCTCGCGGTTGCGGCTGGAACCATTCACGGCCACATCGTCCGCCCCTTCACACCTGTCTGAATGCCAGGACGGCGTTGGTGCCTCCCATAGCGAACGCATTGCTCATCGCTACGCGCACCTTGCGCTCACGCGGGACATTGGGCGTGACATCGAGATCGCACTGCGGGTCAGGCTCACGATAGTTGGCGGTGGGCGGTATGACACCTTCTTGGATCGCCATTATACAGGCAATCATTTCAAGTGCACTGGCGGCACCCAGGCAATGGGCGTGCATGGACTTGGTGGAGGAGACGGACATCTGAAAAGCATGGTCTCCGAAGACGCGCTTGATCGCTGCCGTCTCCATCTCATCATTCGCAACGGTGCCGGTGCCGTGCGCGTTCAGGTAGTCCACATCGTCCGGGTTTAGCTCGGCATCGGCGAGGCAGCTGCGCATTGCTGCCTCCGGTCCCTCGATGGACGGCATGACAATGTCGTAGGCATCGCCGGAGAGTCCGATTCCGGCAACCTCGGCAAGCATAGTCGCACCGCGGGCAGCGGCGTGCTCGTAGCTTTCCAGGACAGCCATTCCGGCACCCTCGCCAAGGACAACACCTTTTCTGTCGGCGGAGAACGGGCGACAGGTATCAGGGGCAAGCACGCGCAGTGCTTCCCATGATTTCAGGACGCCCCATGTGAGCGGCGCATCGCTTCCCCCGGCAAGCATGACGTCTGCACGGCCCAGCCTGATCTGATCTACCGCGGAAGCGATGGCATGATTGCCCGCCGCGCAAGCGGAGGTGACGCCGAAGACGGGGCCGCGCAGGCCGAGATAAATGCTGACCTGGCCGGCAGCCGCGCTTGGCATTCCCTTGGGTGCTGTGAAAATGCGCGCGCGGGTCACTCCGTCTAGAAGGATACTGCGGTATGTTTCTTCAATCGTTCCCCAGCCAGGCCCGCCGACGCCCATCGCGGCGCCGTAGCGGTGGGCATTTTGTTCATTGGTGGAAAGCCCGGCCTGTCGCATGGCTTCGGTTGCAGCAATCACTGCAAGCAGGCTGAAGCGGTCCATAGAGACAAGCTGTTTGCGAGGGATGTCGTGTCCCGGTATCGCCCTGATTTCGGCACCAACGGTGCCTTCCATATCATAAAGATCTGTGGTGATGATCGGGCTGATTGCGGAGCGGCCTTCGCGCATTTCTTTCCAAATAGATGAAGCGTTTGTTCCTAATCCGCATATTCCGCCAATCCCCGTGATTACGACGCGCCTATCCATCACGCCTCCTTCGCGATCAAGCCGCGAACAGCTTCGACGACATCGCCGATATTTTTCAGATTAGACCAGGCATCGGTCGTGTTCATCTCGATCCTGATGCCGTAGGCCTGCTCCAGGTCCCAGAGCACATCGGCCAAAGCCAGGGAATCGATGCCAAGGGAAGTCAATTCGCTATCAGCGGTGATTTCTCCGATTGCTACAGGAATCCTCCCACCGTTTTCAGATTGGGCGAGATTTTTGATTGCGGCAATAATTTCTACTGTGAGCTGATCGGCCATCTTAGTCCTTTCAATCATTTCAATACTGGCGCGGCTGATTATCCCGGCCTAGCAACCCTTGAGCACGCTCGATGCTCTCACGGAGGGACCGGCCCTACGTCTGGCTCTGTGCTATGGGGCACGCAGAAGAATTGGTAAAATTGATTGATTGGATCGAATTCATCCAGAATATGGATGATGTGAGCCCTTTTTTGTAGAATTTCCGGCCTCTCGGACGGCCAGAACTGCGTGCGAGATATCTGGGGGTCGGATGTCAAGCGCCAGATATCAGATGTTGAGAGGCAGGCGGGATCAGGACTGGCCTGCCGACCTAGGTCTATGACAATCGCCCGGGATAGCACGAGTAGAAACGCAGCAATGGACCAATGGCCACTTTGATTACGTCACGGGTTGACCACCCAGAGGAACCAAGACTGCGAAATTGGCAGAGTCGCCAGAGCGTGGGACGACAAATTTGACTGAAGCTCGACCGGGACTATATCGCTCTGGCCTTTTGAGAGTCACCTTCGACGGATGCCTCAATGCGCGAAGCCTCCTCCAATATTATGTTGCGCATCCAGATGTTCCCAGGGTCGGAATTGTGAAGCAAGGGCCACTGTATAGCCTCCGTGAATGAGAGAGGAGGCAGCGGATGATCTACGATCTGAAGGGGAATCGTCGGTTCGAAATGTCTGACAAGCCGCAAGGGAAGGGTTGATATCCGATTCGTCCCCTGTAGTAACATCGGGATCGCGTTAAAGCCCTGGACCACGATTTCGATACGCCGCTTAAAACCGTGCTCCAGCAACAGCCATTGTTCAACGGATGGCTTCAAAGTACGCCCAAACATGGTCGCGACGTGTCCCAGCGACATGAATCGCTCAAGGGAAAGCTTCCCGTGCAGCTGCTGATTGTTAGGGCAGCCGACACATACGAGTTTCTCCCCAAACAGCTTCGCACTGGGATGAGGGGCTGACATGAACTGTTTTGGAAGGATCAAAAAATCCACATCTCCGCCATGGAGACGTTCGTCCGGATAATCAATCATGTGGAGTAATTCAAAACTGACGCCGGGCGCCTCTCGCGCTACGCGCTTTATGACCTTTTCGAAGAATACCAGCGTCATGAAATCGGACAGTACGATTCTGAAGCGCCGGTCAGATTCCGCCGGGACCAATGGATCCCACGCAATGATAGAGAGCTGAATCTGAAGCAGAGCTTCGCGAACTGCAGGGGCGAGCGCCTCGGCTCGCGGTGTCGGGACAAGTCTGCGCTGCTGCATCACAAACAGCTCGTCATTGAAGTAGGCGCGCAACCTGCCGATGGCTGCGCTCATGGCTGGTTGACTGAGGTTGATGCTGCGCGCTGCCGCGGTGAGCTTTCGCTCGGTCATCAAAGCATCGAGCGCCACGAGAAGGTTTAGATCCAGGCCCTTAAACCGCATATTCGATCCATGATGTAGATGATTGTGATCCAAACAATCAATTTTACCAATCTTTCGGAGTGCTTATTAGAAAGGCCGGAACTTATCAAGGCGCCAAAGCAAACTAGCGAGCGGAGGCGGATCGTATCTGTCGCAAATTGACGACGAGCGGTCCCATCTGTCCCATCAGCGTGTGCGCCTGCACCAAATCTTTGCTGCTTGGACTTGCGGCTGAGAAACGAATTGGAGCTTTGAATGTCTGCTGGAGTGCGGTGGAAAATAACATGGGAAAATGATCTCGAACCGTCGGATCATGCGGAACTGTCTGAATTTTTCCGAGCAACCTATGGTCCGACTGGCGAATTCAATGCCAAACCTTTTGAGACTGGCAGAAGCTGGGCAGGTGCGAGGCCGGAACGCCGGGCAATTGCTTACGATTCAAAAGGCGTAGCCAGCCACATGGGTTTGCTGCGTCGTTTCATAAAAGTCGGCGACACCGATTTGCTGGTCGCCGAACTTGGCTTGTATGGAGTGCGCCCGGATCTGGAGGGGCTTGGCATCGCTCACTCGATCCGCGCTTTGGCTCCGGCGTTGCAGGAACTGGCGGTGCCGTTCGCGTTCGGCACTGTCCGACATGCTATGCGGAACCACGTAGAGAGATTTTGCCGAGACGGTATTTCCAATATCGTCACGGGGGTTCGTGTACGCTCGACGCTTCCAGATGTGCTGCCCGATATGCCCTCCACGCGCACCGAAGACGTGCTCGTCCTGGTATTTCCGATAGGACGACCGATGAGCGAGTGGCCCTCCGGATCATTGATCGAACGAAACGGGTGCGAGCTATGAAGCGGCGCTCTTATATAAGCGAAGTACCGTTTGATGAGGCCGGGAGCGACGATCGTAGCATCTACTTGACGTTCGACGACGGTCCCAATCCGGAATGCACTGGCCAGATTCTGGATGTGCTCGCCGAACACCGCGTACCAGCCACCTTTTTCGTCCTCGGTGCCTATGTCAAAGACCATCCCGATCTCGTCCGCCGTGTTGCGGCAGAAGGTCACTTGGTCGGCAATCACACGATGACCCACCCCGATCTTACGGCCTGTGACTCGGAGGCAATCGAACGAGAGATAAAGGATACAAACGAAGCCATTGTTTCGGCGTGTCCCCAAGTTGCGGTTCAACATATACGAGCGCCATACGGCGCTTGGAACGCGGATGTCCTTTCAAGATCCATGAACGCCGGACTTCGACCTGTTCACTGGTCGATAGACCCGAGAGACTGGTCCTGTCCCGGAGTCGATTCTATCGTTGACGCGGTACTCGCTGCTGCTCGGCCAGGTGCAATCGTGCTTTTGCACGACGGTTGCCCACCTGATGAGGTCGGGAACTGCAAGCTCACCGGGCTGCGTGATCAAACACTTTCGGCGCTCTTGGCAATTATCCCGGCACTGCATAGCCGTGGATTTTCCCTTCGTTCACTTCCCCAGTAAAACTAAATCGACGAGAAACCATGACCTTGCTTGAAACAACCAGCATCGCCGCCGTCTCGCTTTATGGACTGCTTTCCTCCGCCTATAGGAGTGTACAGGTCCTTCATGCTCGGCAAACTCTCAAGTCGGAAACAGCGGAAAACACCGTCGAAGAGAGCTCGTTGCCAAGTGTGGACATCATTGTGCCTTCATTTAACGAGAGCCCGCGCGTCCTGTCCGATTGCCTGGCATCCCTCGCCAACCAGGACTATCCGGGGGTATTGCGCGTTGTTGTGGTTGACGACGGTTCCAGAAACCGTGACGCGGTGGTGGCCGAGCAGATCGTCTATGCGGGTGACGCGAGATTTGAATTCATCATGCTGCCCAGGAATGTCGGAAAGCGCAAAGCGCAAATCGCCGCCATTTCCCGATCATCCGGGGACCTCATCCTGAATGTGGATTCAGACACCACTCTCGCCAGCGATGTTGTTTCCAAACTCAGTCAGAAAATGCGCGATCCGGCGGTCGGTGCGGTGATGGGGCAGCTTGTCGCAAGCAATCAGAACGACTCGTGGCTGACCCGATTGATCGACATGGAGTACTGGCTGGCCTGCAATGAGGAGCGCGCCGCGCAGGGACGCTTCGGTGCCGTGATGTGTTGCTGTGGACCCTGTGCCATGTACCGCCGGTCCGCCTTCGTCTTGCTTCTTGATCAATACGAGACGCAGCTTTATCGGGGAAAGCCGAGTGACTTTGGCGAGGACCGTCATCTGACCATTCTAATGCTAAGCGCCGGCTTCCGTACCGAATATGTCCCAAGCGCCATCGCCGCAACCGTCGTTCCTGACGGTTTGGCTGCCTATCTGCGCCAGCAACTGCGTTGGGCACGGAGTACATTCCGAGATACCCTGCTCGGACTTCACCTCCTCCGTGGCATGAACTGGTATCTGACTTTGGACGTCGTCGGGCAGAATGCCGGCCCTCTTCTGCTCGCTTTGTCCGTACTGGCGGGTCTTGCACAGTTTGCCTTGGCGGGTTCAGTGCCCTGGTGGACGATAGGAACGATTGGATCATTGACACTGATACGATGCGGCGTAGCTGCTTATCGTGCCAGGCAGCTTAGATTTGTTGGCTTCTCGCTGCACACGCTTGTGAACGTCTTTCTATTACTTCCTGTGAAAGCTTATGCGCTCTGTACGTTGTCCAACAGTGATTGGCTGTCGCGCGGCTCCGGAGTCAACGCTTCAGGTGCCGTTCTAAAGCAGAAGGCCTCCGAAACTCCAATGCTTGCGGCCCCTGAAGCTACTTTCAGCGGCGAATGATCGCTGTGTCGCCGCATCTTGCAAACCTCAGGAATCACATGAACGGTCAATCGGATCTACAGGCAGCTGTGGCTGAGACGCTCCGCCGACAAGGCAACCTACCATGCATTTCGATTTCAGAAGCAATCGCTCCCCAAGTAGGAGCGATATCTTCTATTGCGATCGAACTCGTCGGCGTTACCAAATCATATCGTGGGAAGGCCGTGGTTGACGGATTGTCTTTCAACATTGGGTCAGGAGAATGCTTTGGCCTATTAGGCCCAAACGGCGCCGGAAAAAGCACAATCAGCCGTATGATTCTCGGGATGACGTCGCCCGATGCGGGCAATATTTCGGTGCTCGGAGTGCAGGTACCCCGGCAGGCTCGCTCGGCGCGCGCCCGTATCGGTGTCGTTTCTCAGTTCGACAATCTCGACATGGAGTTCACCGTTAGAGAAAACCTGTTTGTCTACGGCCGGTACTTCCGCATGAAACGGCGGGAGATCGAAGCGATCGTGCCCTCGCTGCTGGAATTTGCGCGGCTTGAAAACAAGGCAGATACAAGGGTGGCCGATCTTTCTGGAGGCATGAAGCGGCGCCTATCATTGGCGCGCGCGCTGATCAATGACCCGCAGATCCTCATACTAGATGAACCGACCACCGGCCTCGACCCGCACGCACGCCACCTGATCTGGGAGCGTTTGCGATCGCTGTTGGCGCAAGGCAAGACGATCCTTTTGACGACCCACATCATGGAAGAGGCAGAACGCTTATGTGACCGGCTGTGCGTGCTCGAAGGTGGAGTTAAGATAGCCGAAGGTCGCCCCTTTGACCTGATAAAGGAGCAGATCGGCTGCCCCGTCATCGAGATCTATGGCGGAGACCCGCAGGAGATTAGCCTTTTGATCAAGCCGAACGCACGGCGCATCGAAATCAGTGGCGAGACCCTGTTCTGCTACACCCCCGACCCAGAACAAGTTCGGGCGCGACTGCGCGGACACTGGGGTCTGCGCCTCCTGGAGCGGCCGCCAAACTTGGAGGACGTCTTCTTGCGGTTAACCGGACGCGAGATGGGGAAGTACCAATGAGTGGAGATTCCGTAACGGCATTGCCGGGCGGCAGCTTGAACTGGATTGCTGTCTGGCGTCGAAATTACCTTGCATGGAAAAAGGCGGCGCTGGCGTCGCTTCTGGGTCATTTGGCCGAACCTTTGATCTACCTTTTTGGCCTTGGCGCTGGCTTGGGCGTGATGGTGGGCCGCGTTGGGGGCGTTTCCTATACTGCTTTCCTGGCAGCTGGAATGGTCGCGACAAGTGCGATGACGGCTGCAACGTTTGAGACGATTTACGCAGCTTTCGGCCGGATGGAGGGTCAGCGCACTTGGGAAGCGATGCTCTACACACAGCTGAGGCTAGGCGATATTGTTCTCGGTGAGATGGCTTGGGCGGCGACGAAGGCCGCTTTGGCGGGTGCCGGCATAGGCGTGGTCGCCGCCGCTCTAGGATACACGCAGTGGCTGTCGCTGCTGTATGCGCTTCCGGTCATCGCGCTGACGGGTTTGGCCTTTGCAAGCCTTGGGATGGTCGTCACAGCCCTTGCTCCGAGCTATGATTATTTCATCTTTTATCAGACGCTTGTTATCACACCTATATTGTTCCTCTCGGGTGCCGTCTTTCCAGTCGATCAACTGCCAATTGTCTTCCAGACGGCTGCGCGATTTCTTCCTCTGTCGCATTCGATCGACCTCATACGTCCGATAATGCTCGGTCACCCCGTGGTGGATGTCTGCCTGCACGTCGGCGCACTTTGCATCTACATCGTCATCCCATTCTTTTTATCGACAGCCTTGCTGCGGCGCCGACTATTGCGCTGAAGATCATTAATGCGCGCAGGCCGACTGGGATCCGTCGTTTTGGCTTTTCTGCCAGGCAAGCCTGTCAATCAGCACCGAACATTGACCCCTTTTGCTTATCCAATTTTGCCCCCCCTGTGCTGTAGATCA
>NZ_JAPPSO010000040.1:0-12787 GCF_036571585.1 Rhizobium sp. 268
TGTAGCAAAAGCAGTTTCTCAGATTCGCAGCCCCGATGCACCCCTTACTTTGAGAGATTCGGGCTAAAGCCGACCGGTCTCGGAACCCTGCAAATGTCAACGGAAATACCCGTGGGCCACTCGTAGCGCTTACAGCCTTCCCGCCTCGATCGCCTTCTGAACGCCTCGGCCATGGCCCAATTGCCCAGTCCGCGATCAGCGGGATATCCCGGAAGACATTCCTATCGGCCGAACGGATTTGTCGGGACGTCTTCGCGGGAGCAAATCTAGTTTTTTATAGCTGTCGCCTACTCGTCCCGTGCCTTGAGCCATTCGGCTATGATTTCGGCGAGACTGCCCTGCGACTTGCTGGAAACGAACAAGCCGACATGCCCGCAGTCAAGCCCAATCTCTTTATACTCGGTCGTGCCGATCTTGCTGCCGAGCGCCTTCGAGCAGGCCGGCGGAATGATATGGTCGTTCAGCGCGAAGATGTTGAGCACGGGCGCGACGATCGCGCGAAGGTCGACGACGCGGCCCGATAGCTCGAAGCTGCCCTCGACCAGGCGGTTCTCGTGATAGAGCTCTTTCAGCCATTGCCGGCCGGCTGCGCCCGGGTGGTCCGGCCGGTCGGCCAGCCATTTCTCCATGCGCAGGAAATTCATCAGCTTGTCCTTGTCGCCGAGTATTTCGAGGAGGTCGACATTGTACTTGGTGAGCGAGCGCATTGGCGTCATGAGCGTGAAGATCAAGCCCATGAAATCGCCGGGGATGACGCCGCCCAGAGCATCGATGATACGGTCGATATCCTCGGGCGCAAGCGAGCGCGTCCAGGTATTGAGCAAGCCCTGGTGGGCCGGCGCGTCGTCGATATCGGCGTGGAAGCCGATTGGCGTGGCGGCCAGGACCAGGTTCTTGACCTTCTCCGGATAGAGCGCCGCATAGCAGGTGGCGAGGACACCACCCTCACAGATGCCGAGCAGCGTGACTTTGTCATGGCCCGTTTCACGGCAGATCCATTGCACCGCCTCGTGGATATAGTCCACATAGTCGTCCATCGTCAGCCAGCGCTCGCCGCGGCCGGGCTGACCCCAATCGTTCAGCCAGATGTCGATGCCCTTGTCGAGCAGGCTGCGAACCAGCGAGCGGTCGGGCTGGAGGTCCAAAAACGTATAGCGGCCGATCAGGCCGTAGACCATGAGAACCGGCGCCTCGACGGTGCGCTCGGCTGTCGGCTCGTAGCGGAACAGCTCCACCTTGTCGCGACGCATGACGAGCGTCTTCGGCGTCGCTCCGATATCGACATCCACTTTGCCGGTGGCGGCGAGCACGTCCGCCGCCTTGTGGAACCGGCCGAAATTCTCGGCACAATCCTTCATGAAGCCGTTGAAGGTGTTGAAGGTGTTGAAGGTGGTGTAACTGGGGTCTGTCATGATCTTATCCCTCTCCTGGTTGTCCGACGACGCCTTCGCGACCTTCGGCCTCATGGCGCTGTGTCGCCCTGAGGCTGGCGCGCACCTCCCGCCTAAGTTCCGTGATCTGGCGCGCCAAGTCGTCTAAATCGTGCTGGGTCGGAACGCCGAACAGCCGGCCGACGCTGTCTGCCACTTCCTGCTGGCGGGTGCGCAGGTCCAGCACGGAGCGCAACAATTCACGCTGCGCGGCCAGGAAATCCTTCGAGCGCATATTGCTGATCAGTTCCTTGTCGGCGATGTCGCGCCACGCTTCAAAGCCCTTGCGCCAGTCGAAATCCTTGGCGTCTTCTTTCTCCGTATCGGCGAGCGACGCGCTGTAGCGTTCATAGGCTTTGCCCCACGGCACGGAGGCGATGGCATGATAGACCCCCATGCGTTGGCATACGTCCATCCAGGCCGCCATCAGCGCGTAGACCTGCCGGTTAAGGTTCCACATGTCGGCAAGGCGCGGGGCTTCCACCATGCGCTTGATGGCTTCTCGTCGCCCTGCGCGACGGCAAACAGGCTGCTGTCGACCGCGCGCGTGGTAAGGAAGGGGATCATCCAGTTGGACCACAATTTTTCGAGCTTCATCTGCTTGCTCCACGTTGCTGCGCCACATTTCCGTGATGCGCAGCATGATCCGGGATTTTCTTAAGCTCTACGACAAGGAGGTCGGACGCCTTGATCATAGGTTCCTTCGAGGACTTCATGATACTTTCCCCCTTGTTCCGTTAACGCACTTAGGCGGGGGCGTGTAGGCGGCCACCCACCTGCCGTAACCCGCCTTGCGGTTCCCCCATTTCCTGAGCCGCTTGACAAAAAACGCTTTGCTTCGACACAGAGCAGCCATTGTCACTTCCTTTTCGTGTTCGAACCGACCGATGCGATGCCGCGACATCGGACGCGGCTGGTTCCGTCGCAGCCCTAGAACAATTTTCAAGCGTCGTGCCAATCAAGCTAGTTGATGGGGCAGAAGTCGAAAATGGTGCTGCCGCAAACACTTAGAGGGATAAAATACCGGATCGAAGAATCCTAAAGCGTGTCACGAAACCGACGAAGATGACGACAATGTCGCACATATGTCGTGAGGCTCCTGAAGAGACCGCGGAGTGTAAGCGCCAATGCGCAAGCAATTCCTGGTCGAATGAACTACACTTGACGCAAATGCTGCAATTGGAAAGCCGCGCGATGCTCTAGCGAAATCGTTTGCGGTCAAGAATCTTGCAAGCAGTGTTGCACCTCTGCCAAGGGCACGCAGCCACCCGTGTCGCGAACCTGACAATTTGTCGCACTGCGGACCACTAGCGAAGCCCAACCCGCCCGAAACACGCACGTTACACACCGCACAATTGGCCTGGCACGACGAGTGCTAGGACCGACCGAGACACAAAACTACATTCGGTTGGAGTCAAAGACAGCATGAATATCGCGGTCTGCATAAAGCAAGTGCCTGACTCCGCACAGATCCGGGTTCATCCGGTTACGAACACGATCATGCGCCAAGGCGTGCGGAGGGGACAGCTATGAGGGACAAGATTTGTTCGGCCGCCGAAGCAGTCGCGATGATCCGCCCAGGCGCTACAGTTGTCACTTCCGGCTTCGTAGGCGTCGGCACGCCGGAGGCGTTGATCGCCGCCCTCGAGAGGCGTTTCCTCGAATCGGACGAGCCGCGCGCTCTCACCCTCGTCTTTTCCGCCGCCCCGGGCGACAACAAAAGCAAGGGCCTCAACCGACTGGCGCATGATAGGCTGGTGAAACGCCTCATCGGTGGGCATTTCGGACTGGTGCCGAAGCTGACGCAGCTGGCGATCAGCGGCAATTGCGAGGCCTACAATCTGCCGCTCGGTGTCATCTCCCATCTCTACCGCGAGATCGCCGGGGGCAGGCCCCGGCTCTTCTCGAAAGTCGGGCTTGGGACCTTCATCGACCCGCGCAACGGCGGCGGCAAGATGAATTGCAAGACGACGGAAGACCTGGTCGAGCTGAGGGAGTTCGGGGGCGAGGAGTGGCTCTTTTACAAAACCTTCCCCATCGATCGCCTTTCTGCGCGGCAAGACGGCCGATCCATCCGCAACGTCACGATGGAGAAGGAGGCCGCGACGCTCGACAACCTGCAGCTCGCCATGGCCGGCAAGGCCAGCGGGGTATCGTCATCGTGCAGGTCGAGCGCATCGTCCCCGCCGGCTCGCTGCACTCGCGTGACATCAAAATCCGCGGGCACCTGGTCGACTACGTCGTCGTGGCCCAGCCGAATGATCACATGCAGACCTATGCGACCGATTACAACGGCGCCTTCTCCGGCGAATTCCGTGCGCCGCCGGACAGCGCCCGCTCCATGGAAAACTTAACGCACCTTCACGCTGATCAAATCGGCGAAGAGAACAGCGTGAGCTCCGGCGTGGACATGTCCCCCATGCACGGGTTCATCAGGTGCAGTCGGCCGGGCGGAGACAGTGAGGGAGGTCGATGTTGCTCAGCGAGCTTGGAGAGGATCCGAAGAAATGGTCGTCGAAGTTCTGCGAAATGGGATCGGGTGGTGGTCGATGAGCTACGCGAATCGTTCTGAGAGACCTACGGCTACTGTTTTTCTTCTTGCTGCAAGTCTTGTCGGCAGCCAGGGCCAAGCACAGCTGCCTGTCATTGATAGTGCCCGACAGAAGAGCCAGCAGGCGACATCAAACTGGTACCAGCGCTGTCAGGCCGATACCAGGAAACTGAAAGACACCTCGGGTGGAACGATGGACAGCGTAGCGCCGGAAGCGATGCCGAGCCAACAGGAAGTTGCCCGGATAGTCGAGGATGAGGCAATCCGGCAGGGAGTCGATCCGAACTTCGCGCTCGCCGTTGCCGAGCAGGAGTCCGGCTTCCGTCAGTCAGCGCGCTCGGCGGTCGGTGCGATCGGCGTCATGCAGCTAATGCCGAGGACCGCCGCCCAGCTCGGCGTCAACCCTTGTGACACTCGCGACAATATTCGAGGCGGCGTCAAATACATCAAGCAGCTGCAGGGAATTTTCGGCAATCGATATGACCTGATCGCCGCCGCCTACAATGCTGGCCCCTATCGACGGTCGCTTCAAAACGGCCAGATTCCCAACATTCCGGAGACGCGGGACTACGTCCAGAAAGTCTCCAATTATTACAGTCGCAACAAGGCCCAGAACGGCGGCCGCATACCTGTCGAGGGGCCACCGAACCCGATACCGTAAGTTACTGGCCGGACCTGGCGAGCAGCTCAAGCAAAGCCGTCGATCCCAACACGCAGGCGCGGGTCGATCGGGGTCGGTCCGGTAAGCTTTTCGGACAATCACCCGAAGCGAACCGGCACAAGCGGCATCGCGGGCAACGCGCAACGGCATCGAAGGTGTCGTTCTCAATGTCTGGCCGATCAATGTGTTCGAGCCATGCTGGTCACTGTACACCCTGCATCTGGCCGGGCTGTTCGCCCATCCCGCGCTCGCCGAGGCGGTGCGCGTGATCGTCGCGCAGCTCGACGCCCACCTGGGCATGTTCGGACTGGGCCCGGCCTTGCACTTCGCAGTTGATGCGGACGACACCGCTGTCGCGTTGTGCGTGCTGCGCCTTGCAGGTCGCGACCCGGCGGTCGATGCGTTGCGCCATTTCGAAATCGGCGAGTTGTTCGTTACGTTCCCCGGCGAGCGCAACGCTTCGGTGTCGACCAACATCCATGCCCTGCATGCGTTGCGGCTGTTAGGAAAGCCCGCTGCCGGCACCAGCGCTACGTCGAGGCCAATCGCAACCCGCACGGTCTATGGGACAACGATGAATGGCACGTTTCATGGCTATATCCCACCGCGCACGCGGTCGCTGCGCTAGCGCAAGGCGAGCCCCAGTGGCGCGACGAGCGCACGCTGGCGGCGCTGCTGCAGGCGCAGCACGACGACGGCGGCTGGGGCGCCGAGCGCACGTCCACATTCGAGGAAACCGCCTATGCTCTGTTCGCGTTGCACGCGATGGACGGGAGCGAAGAGCCAATAGGGCGCCAGCGCATTGCGCAGGCGGTGGCGCGTGCGCTGGAGTGCATGCTCGCCCGCCATGCGGCGCAAGCAGTGCCGCAGACCCCGCTGTGGATCGGCAAGAAATTGTATTGCCCCACCCTGGTGCGCGTGGCCGAACTCGCCGGGTTGTGGCTGACGCTTCGTTGGGGACGGCGCATTCTGGCAGACGAAGCAGGAGCGGCGCCATGAGCCAGACCGAACGCGCGCTGCAGCAGGTGCTTGAGTGGGGGCGCTCCCTGACCGGGTTTGCCGACGAGCATGCCGTGGAAGCGGTCAGGGGCGGCCAGTATATCCTGCAGCGCGTCCATTCGAGCCTGCGCGAAATCAGCGACAGCACCGGCCGCGATCCGGAGGACGAAACGCCGATCGTGGCATTCTATCGCGAACTGGCGCTGCTGTTCTGGCTAGACGATTGCAACGACCTTGGTCTAATCGCGCCGGAGCAGCTCGCCGGCGTGGAGCAGGCGCTGGGGCAGGGCGTGCCGTGCGCGCTCCCCGGATTCGAGGGCTGCTGTGCTGCGTGCTTCGCTGGCCGCGCTCGCCTACGACCATCGCGACTATGCTCAGCTTCTCGATGAACCCGGTGCTCCTGTGCGGCACTGCGCGCCGGACACGCGCAGGCGGCAGGGGCGGAACGCTGGTCCTACGCCGAGTACCTGCACAACGGCATCGAATCAATTGCCTACGCGAACGTATTCTGTTGCCTATCGTTGCTGTGGGGGCTGGACATGGCGACCTTGCGCGCGCGTTCGTAGTTTGCCAGGTCATCCGGCTCATCTCCGCGATAGGACGCCTGCAGAACGAACTGCATGGACGCAATAGGGACATGTCGGCCGGCGAGCCGGACAACGCGGCGATCCTGCTGGTGGAGCGCTATCCAGCTATGCCTGTGGTGGAGTTCCTCAACGGTGGACGGCTATACGCGCATGCTGCACCGGGCGGAAGAACGCTTTCCCGCGCCATGGGAACAGTTGATCGAGGCAATGGCGGCCATCCGCGCGAAGTACTACCAGACTTCAACAAGCCGCTACCGCAGCGACGCTCCAGTGGGGAGGCCGGCGTGGCTGGTCTGAACGGGCGGGAGGCGGCGCCGTGCCCGTGCTGCCGCCGGTTCGATCCGACGGAACGTCCGATGCCGGGGAAGGGGCGATCATGAGCGACACTGCCTTAAGCCGGCGAAAGGACGACCATCTGGACATTGTGCGGGCTCAGCGAACGGCGCCAGCCACCGGCGCCGGCGGCGGGGAGTACATCCATTTCGAACACTGCGCATTGCCCGAGTTGGACCTGACGCAGATCGACCTGCGCGCCTCGCTGCTGGGCAAGACCATGCGCGCGCCGCTGCTGATCAGTTCCATCACCGGCGGCATGCAACGCGCCGAGGCCATCAACCAGCATCTGAGCGAGGCAGCGCAAGCCCTGGGGATCGCAATGTGCGTCGGTTCGCAGCGCGTGAGCTTGCAATCGCGCAGCTTCCAGGGGCTGACGGGCGTGCTGCGCCGCCTGGCGCGGCGTCTTGGCGCAGATCGCTCGCGTCGCTTGAGCGTACCAATCGTGGCCAAGGAAGTGGGGTCGGGCTGTCCGCCTCGGTGGGCTGTTCGCTCGTCGAGGCGGGCGTCGCGGTGATCGATGTGGCCGGCGCCGGCGGCACCAGTTGGGCCGCGGTGGAGGGCGAGCGCGCCCGCGGTAGCGCCGACCGTGCAGTGGCGATGGCGTTCGCCGATTGGGGGATTCCGACGCCGGCCAGCGTGACGGTACGTCGGGCGCTGCCAGGGGTGAAACTGATCGCGTCGGGCGGGATCCGCGACGGCGTCGACGTAGCCAAGGCGTTATGGCGCGGACATCGCCGGGCAGGCGGCCGGCGTTCTGGGCGCGGCGACGGTGTCCACCGAGGCGGTTATCGCGCACTTCGAGATCGTCATCCGCCAATTGGCCGTCGCGTGCTTCTGCACCGGCTCGGCTGATCTGGCGGCGTTGCGTCAAGCGCGCTTGTTGCCCCCTTTGATGCCGGCGCCCCCGCACGTGGTGGCGGGCGTCTAGCGCTGCTAACACCTACACCAAAGCTCGTCTTTTTCGACGAGGAATATATGCGATGCTATCAAAGCGAGAACTTAGCTATCAGGTTCTTGCGTCAGAATGGTGGCTGCGCTCAAGGAAGTCGGGAGGATTGCGACGTCGTTGTTTATCGATGTGTGATTGCTGCAAAGTGCTCGTTGGCTGGGACGGCATTGTTTTTATACCTTGACGGCGTAAAGACGTTCATGCACATTAAAAGCCCTCAAAGGTAGTATTCCTCTTTCTGAGAAGACAGCTCGGTGCTTCAGCACCATCGAAAGGACTCTGGGTCGCATGCACGCTAAGGCGCGCCCGTTTGGAGGCATTACTGCCTGAAGGGCAGCCAAACCGACTTCGTCTGGGCGACCGGCGTGGCGACGCATCTCGGCAATTCGGGGCCGAATTCGCCGACATTTCGTCCTGTATCACCTGCCAGTGCATGGCTTGAGCCGCAGCGTGAGATCCATAGGGTGGAAATACCCGATCGACAGGTTGCCAAACCGCCAGGACTCCCGGCGGCACAGCATGCTCCGTTGGTTCTGCCAAGAAAAGCGGCAATGCCAAAGCCACAAGATGCGCAGGATTGCACGTATTGCATTGCTGCATTGCAACATCGATATTCATCTTCCTGCGAAATATGCTACAACACGCTCATAGAAACGGCAACACGCTCATAGAAACGGCAACACGCTCATAGAAACGGCAACACGCTCATAGAAACGGCTCCTCCTCCCATAGCCGTTCGATAGGATCGACAGCACTCCTCCTCCCGAGCGCCGTCAACGCGGAGGGAATAAAGACTATGCCCCAATCCATCTGGTCCTGCAGATGGGGCACCGGATTAACATTGGCCCCCGCCACGACGCTGCCCGAGAAAGGAGCTGCCGAAGTTGCCTCGCGATGAAGTTGTGCGCATGATCGTCAATCTTCGTGATCGGCGCGCGGTCCGGCATCGCTCCGGCAGCGGCAGCGACCCAGGCTCGCTTGTTTCGCGGAAGACGAGATCTGATCTTGCGCGCGAACGCCGCAAGGTGCTGCGCCAGACCTGCTTCAGCCGAGGGGCGAGGATAAGGCTGGGTTGTGCACTTGATGTCAAATGCCACACCGAAACGATCGTGATTCGCGAGTCCACCTATTAGGCTAATTGGGACACGCGGGGTCGCATGAACCACAGCAGGCCGTACTAGGGCGAAGGTGTGGCACTCGGGGGTCGAGTGGTTCCTGCCAGAGGCCAGCCATGGAGGATTGTTCGGGGCTCATACATATGCTAAATCATGACAGTCTAAACACATCGCATACAAGAGAAACCTCCACCGGGAGACTTATGCTGCATTCTGAGATTCCAAGCTTTCAAACGGTGAAAGCGTCGGAGCGTATTTTGCGCCATGCCAAAGAAATCGAGGCTCGCGTAACCAAGCGGGGGCCACCTCCTAAACATCGGTACGAAAGGACCCTTCGGTCGTTCTCCTTGGGCGAGGTTGCCGAGATTCTCCGCGTGTCGGGCAGTTATCTGCGCCAGTTGTCAATTGATGGGCTGGGGCCGACACCGGAGCTAGGGACCGCAGGACGGCGCTCCTACATGCTTCGGCAGATCAACGACCTCCGTGTTTATCTCGCTGCGGTCCGTCCGAAAGAGGCTTTGAAGTTTTGCCCGCGCAGGCGCGAGGGTGAGAAACTACAGATCATCTCAGTAGCCGCCGGCTCCGCAAGCACCACCACATCGTTCTATCTGGCTCAGGGCCTTGCAATTCAAGGATGCCGAGTTCTCGCGATAGATCTCGATGTGCAGGGCGCATTGTCAAAAATGTTCGGTTATCCTCCGGCCGACGATATCGCCCACTATCCGAGCATGTATTCCGCTTTGCGCTATGATGAACGTCGGGTCAGTATGCGCCGTGTAATTCAACCAACCCATTTTGATGGGCTTGATTTCGTGCCGGGTACTTTCGAACTCGGCCATTTCGAAGTGGAAAGTTCGCGGCGCTACCGCAGCGAGTGGGGGTACCCAGATGCTAGCATCAGAATGTTCGATGCCGTCAAGAAAGTCGAGGAGGATTACGACGTCGTCGTCATCCACTAGGCCTGGAGGCTTTCTGACCGCGGCGCGTGTGAAGCAGCGACCGGCCTGCTGGTGACGGTCCGCTCTGGATGGCCTGAGATAGTGTCAATGACCGATTTCCTCGAGTTTTGCTCGCATTACGTCTCCTTGATCGAAAAGGCTGGAGGTCCGTACAGCATGATTTCACCAAGCGCCGTCATCGGGAGACTTTATGCCTAATTCTGAGAATCCAAGCTTTCAGACGGAGAAAGCGTCGGAGCGCATTTTGCGCCATGCCAATGAAATCTCGGCTTGCCTATTCAAGAGGAGGGCAGTTCCTAAGTTACTAGAACCCGAAGACAGGACCCTTCGATCGTTCTCCTTGGGCGAGGTTGCCGAGATTCTCGGCGTGTCGGGCAGTTATTTGCGCCAGTTGTCAATTGATGGGCTGGGGACGACACCGGAGACAGGGACCGCAGGTCGACGCTCCTATACGCTTCGACAGATCAACGAACTCCGTGCCTATCTCGCAACGTCTCGTCGGAAAGAGGTTTTGAAGTTTTGCCCGCGCAGGCGCGAGGGTGAGAAACTACAGATCATCTCAGTAGCCGGCTCCGCAAGCACCACCACATCGCTCTATCTGGCTCAGGGCCTTGCACTTCAAGGATACCGCGTTCTCGCTATAGACCTCGATCCGAATGGCTCATTGTCGAAAATGTTCGGTTATTATTTTCCGAATATCGGTTTTCCCGACCGCTGCGTGAGCATGTATGGCGCGTTACGCTATGATGACGATCGGTCCAGTATGAGCTCTGTAATCCGACCCACCTATTTTGATGGTCTTGATCTTGTGCCGGGTACTTGCGAGCTCGAAATATTCGAACGGGAAAGTACGAAGCGCTTCCACAGTGAGGACTTGAGAATCGCAGACGCTAGCATAAAAATGGTGTCTGCGCTTAAGGAAGTAGAGGCGAATTACGACGTCGTCGTTATCCGCTGTGGAGGTGGAATCTTTCTGACCGCAGGTGCGTATGGAGCAGCGACCGGCGTGCTGATGACGGTCCGCCCTGAATGGCCTGAGATCATGTCAATGCACATCTCCCTCAGCTTTTTATCGGATTTCGTCTCTTTGATGGAAGAGGCTGGAATGTCGGTAAATCACGATTTCACCAAATTCTTGGTGACAAGGCACAACCCGCGTGACTTCTCGCAGCAGGAGGCAGTCGCATTACTGAGGGAGTCCCTGGGGCATGATCTGTTGCCCGCGACCGTCTGGGAATCGGACGCGATCCGGGACGCGGAGGTCAAAAAGCGATCGTTGTATGAGTTGGTAGCCGGGGCGGTAGGCCGATCGGCGTACGAACAAGCGATGGAAACACTGAATTCCACGAATGCGGAGGTAATGGACATCATATACGAGGTTTGGGGCCGTCCCCGGATGTATGTCATGAGGGCTTCGCGCACTGCAGGTAAGGCGAGCTCCTAATCGAGAGGACTTGATGGTTGTATCATCAACGCCGGCCACGCCGCGTGCGTCTGGTGATTGCCGCCTGTCTCGAGGGAATCGAGATCCCTGGTCGCAGAATCCACCACGAGAATGGCGCCAGGCGTCCCATCGTCGAAAACAGCCTTCGTGAGCCACTCGGCCCGGCTATGATCGATATGATTGGGATTAGGATAATCAGGGGCGTGCAACGAGCTCAAAGCTCGCAAATTCGATCAAGTCCTAATCCGCGTAACGCCATACAGGCCCTCAGTGCATATGCTGCCGCAACGATGGGGCCTGACACATGACCGCGCCCGTTCACATGCTCAAGAAAGCTCGACGCCTACTTGCATAGCCCCTAGCATTTATAGGAAGGCCGCCCCAAACACCCCTACCGCCGAACCAATGTTGTTTCCGACATACCCGATCGCGTGGATCGGGCCGACTGCGCCTAACCCGACCGCTCCCGTGACAATCTCAACTCCGCCGGCCTTATATTTGTTCTGCAGCTGTATAAGGTCGGGCACCGCCGATGGTCCGCCACAGGCGGCTCAAAATTCGGCGGTGCACACAGTCGCCGCCGCGCAAGCAAGTATTGTGGGCAGCTAGCGAACGCGATGGATTAAAAGCCAGGCTGCCTAACTCCTAGCACTGACAAGGGATTTGCTGTTCCGTCTCTGTTCGCCGGTCATGGTCATGACTCTGGAGCGGAGAATTGGGGGGCCATCGCATCGCTCGTCGAGACGGCCTTATGCCGCGCGCGGCATAAGGCCGTTTATGCCGACCGTCGAACTATGCCGAGTGTCTCTTCTATTGTTTGCAGCAAACCGTGCGTTCCCGGCCAGTTCGGCGGGTCGCTGTTTGTTTGGCACTCGGCATAGTTCTCATGTGACCTTGCCCCCAAGTTTTATCCAGTTTTGAGTTCGCTCCAGCGGTTTTTGGTTTGTGTTGTTGGGTCGGTAGCGGCGGGTTGCGGTGCGGAGCCATTTCGGCTGCGCAGCACCGCATCACGTCGCGGGTTGAGTGTCTGAGTGCGCGGCGACAACCAAGGTGAGACTCAGCGTCAATCAGGATGAGACTCGGCGGCGGGGGTGTGACGAAGGGAGGGCGTAGCCCGACCGGAGTTACACCCCCGCCGCGGCGCAATTTTTCGGCGTCTCATGATCGCGGTTGGCCCGGTAGCGTGGGTGATTTTCTGAGAATGGAGAATCACCTTTGTGCCGGGTCGCCATGTAACCGATCATCAGACGAGGCTTTTTATGAAGTACCGACAAAACAATTCCATCGAGGTCTCCGCCGCCAAGGCGTCGATCAGCCGGGCGACGGCTTACCGCATCGAGAAGGATGCGCGTCTTCCATCGCAGACCAGGCCGCCGCGCGACCGGCGTCGCCCCGATCGGGGCTTGTCAGGAATTCTGTGCGGGGGGCCGGTTCATTAGTTGAAGAACCGCTCGCCGAAGATGACGGCGAACTGTGTCTTTGCTTCGACCGGCATCGTAACGTTAACCGGACATCGATCAAAATGTGGGATCTGGCGGCATGACCAGATCTAGCCGTGATCCACTTTATCGTCGCCACCGATTTCCAGCCGAGGTGATTGCCCATGCTGTTTGGCTATATTTCCGGTTTCCGCTTAGTCTGCGGATGGTTGAGGATATGCTGGCAGCGTGTGGCGTCGTCGTCTCTCACCAGACCGTGCGACTTTGGGCTAAGAAATTCGGCAGACACTTTGCCAATGATATCCGGAAGCGATCTG
>NZ_JAPPSO010000041.1:0-10719 GCF_036571585.1 Rhizobium sp. 268
GCCGCATTCGTGATGAAATCATCATGGGATTCCGCAAGACCATGATGAGTTTGATAGGAACTGTCATTCTCGCGTTGAGCTGCGGGTAAGTCTCGCGTATATGCTCTTCACAAGAGAAGCAGCATGACGATGCATTTGCTAGGCCTCAACAACCACATCGTTGATTCTCAACGCCAGGATAAAAAATGTTTCACAAAAGCGATCTCCAAGCCGACCCCGATGTCCATTTCGGGACGCTCGCCAACGGCATGCGGTTTGCAATTATGCGCAATGTCACTCCGGCCGGACAGGCAGCGATCCGTTTGCACATCGCCTCCGGCTCGCTCCAGGAAAACGGCAACCAACAGGGTCTGGCGCATTTTCTCGAGCACATGGCCTTCAAGGGTTCAACACATGTCGCCGACGGGGAGATTGGCATGAAGGTTGCGGCGGTGCGATGAGAGGGCTGCCGGACAGAGTGAAGAGATGGCTCGGCAAAATTGAAGGACGGGGGCGACTGGTTGCGATTGAACACGTTGTGCGCTGGCGGCCATGCGTCTGCGGCAAGGGCTTGGCCGCTCAAACGATGGGCGTTGCAGATGCCCACTGAGACGACGGTGGGTTTCGTCCTGTTCGTGATGGCATTCTTCGTCAGCGCGATGACTGCGAAAGGACACGAGACCAGCCTTGTCGGCATTTACCAGGGTTCGGAGCTAACCGCCACCGCCGATCATCTGGGACAAGGCGGATACGAGCTGTCGGATGGCACCCTGGTGTCTTTTGACAAGTGGTACCATAGCAATTGGACCGACATGCGATTTGAAATGTTGACGCAGCTGTCGGACGATTTCGGTATCCTGTGGGGCGCGAGCACCGGTCAGCGTGCCGAAAAGGTCCGAATCGAGCCGAGTGTGAAACTCGGCTTTATTTTGCAAAAGCGACCGACAGCATCCACGACGCTTTCTCTCACCGTCAGTTCAATTTTGGGCGGGAACCTGACGGAACGACCTTGCACAGCTGACTATGGTGCCATCAGCGGTGAGCAGAGGGTGAATTGCCGGCTGGCCGCGTCGCAATTGCGGCCCTCGGACACGTTGAAATACATGATAAACCTCGAGCCAAGCCGATTGAAAATCGGTCTTCGGTTCACGGGTGAATTCTAGCGATGGTGAAAGGCAAGGCGGTACATTTCGTTGATGAAGAACAATCAGACAGGAGATTTTTTATGCACAAAACGCAATGGTTCCCGGTAGGTTTTGTTGCCGGTCTTGTAGCGTTGGCGGCACCCGGTTTCGCGGGTGATCTTGGTGCCGCTGTCAGCGGCAAAGGAACGACCGGTTCTCCAGCCGCGGAAAGCAGTAGCTCGGGCTGTCCACAAAATGCCGACGGCACATTTTGCTGGATGAGCCCGGATATTGGTCAAGCATGGGCATCAGGCTTTATCGGTTCCGGCGTATCGATAAATGTCTCAGATGACTTCACGGGACAGCCAATTGATGGGGATCTCGGTCGCGGTACGCAGAGGCAGCGCCATGGGGATTGGGTCGCTCAAATTGCCGGCATGGTCGCCCCTGGCGCAAACATATTCAAGTATGATTATCTCGAGGAGTCTTCGATCGTGCTGCAGGACGGCCTGAATGTCATCAATGCGAGCTACGGCATGTGGGAGCCACTGAGCCAGCATCCGCGCGAGCAGGCGATCGTCGGTGCCGCCTGGGCGGGGACTGCCATCGTCACAAAGAGTGCCGACAACCACAGCCGCGAGGTAGGTCAGCCGCACGTAGGGGATTTCGATGAGCTAACCATCGGGCTGATCGGGGCGCCATCGGCAATCTTTGTGGGTGCGCTGGAGCACAATGGCACTCCCGAGAACAAGGCACGGCTGGAACCATACTCGAATTATGCCGGCTCAAACCCTGAGGTGCAGAACCACTTCCTGACCGTGGGTGTCGAGCGTGACGAGATCGGCCAACGCGGCACGTCTTTCGCGGCACCTGTGGTTGCAGGCTATGCCGCCATCCTTGGCAGCAAGTTCACATCCGCAACACCGATACAGATTACTAATCAGCTGCTGGATACAGCCAGGACCGACACGCTCGTCAACTACAACCCGGAGGCTTACGGCCGCGGCGAGGCCAGCCTATCGAGGGCGCTGGCACCCGTTTCGATCCACTAGACTGCCTCTCTACCCCATGCGTCCGAACGTGGGTGGGTCGCGGCGCCCAGGCGGTGGATTGCCGTCTGTGCCGTCGCGGCTCCGGCCCGGGAACACGTTGCGATACCTGGCGAACGCTCATCTGAACCCCCTGAACATCGGTCTCTGGTTCAGAGGTCGTTCTAGCTACAAGCTCCTGATCATCGACGAGCTGGGCTTTGTGGCGCTGTCAAAGACCGGCGCGGAATTACTGTTCGAACTGATCTCGCAACGCTACGAGCGGGGTGCCACCCTGATCACCAGTAATCTGCCTTTCGACGAATGGACGGAAACTCTTTGATCCGAGCGCCTGACCGGCGCGCTGCTCGATCGCATCACCCACCACGTCAACATCCTCGAGATGAACGGCGACAGCTATCGTCTCGCTCAAAGCCGCGCCCGCAAGGCTGGCTGAAACCCCTCTCCAGAAAGCGCCGCGCGCGCATGAGACCCCGCTCGGGCTACGCCCTCCCGGGGGTCTCATGCGCGCGCCACAGTGGCCGACTTTTGCTCCGCCCCGTGCCTGTTTTTACTCCGCCGTTGATATACGGCCGAATTGGGTGCGCGTTCCGGACGTGGCTAGCGTAGCGGACGGACAGCTGACCTGATCGGTCAGCGATTGCCTGAGCACTCCCAGGTCGAGTGTCTTCTCACCCGATCGCCATGATAAACAAAGCCTATGGGCATCAAGAACTATCTGATCGAAGGCGGTTCCGGCACTGGAAAGACGTCTGTCGCTACCGAACTGGAGCGGCGGGGCTACCATGTCATCCATGGTGATCGGGTCTTAGCTTATGTCGGTGACCCCGAGACAGGCCAGGCACTCGCCGGACCACCCAAAGGCGCAGACCGCGTCGCTTGGCGATATACGTACTGGATCTGGCCCGTTGACAAGGTCCGCGCTATTGCTGCCGACACTACCCACCCTGCCACATTGGGGGCAGGACAAGAGCAGTTCAAAATCCTGCGCTAAGACCGAACGGAGCGTGAACCTTCGTCTCGCACGCGCATTATGGTCTGCCGGCTTGTCGCCAATTTCCTGGCGATGGCCGAAACACTCATCCCCGTTGCCAGATCGTTGCGCACATCTTGCTTCTGCTTTTCGTTGAGGGTTGAGGGGCGGCCGAGAGTTTTGCCCTCCGACTTGGCACGCTTGAGGCCGGATTGCGTCCGTTCGATCAGCAAGTCTCGTTCGAACTGTGCGACGGCATTGAGCACGTTCATCGTCATCGTTCCAGCCGAGCTGGTGAGGTCGGCGCCGCCAAGCGCGAGGCAATACACGCGCACGCCCATTTCGGCCAGCGCCTTAACTGTGGCGCTGACGTCGATCGCGTCGCGGCCGAGCCGGTCTAGCTTCGTCACTATCAGAATGTCTCCGGCCTCCAGCCGGTCCAGGAGCCGGGAAAAGCCGCGGCGCTGCGCAATGGCGGTGCTGCCGGAGACCGTCTCGGTGATGATCCGACGAGGCTCAACGTGGAAGCCGGCGGCTTCGATTTCCTGAATCTGGTTCTCGGTGGTCTGCCCGGTCGTGGAGACGCGGACATAGGCGAAGGTGCGCGGCATAGGTGATCTGCCCGATAGCTTATATGACTGCGATGATCAGAGCGATCCCGAGCACCCAGGGGATCAACCCAATCCATCCCGCCATTGGAGCCTGACAAAGGTATACGCCGTCCGATCCGCGTTTAAACCCGAGCCAATCAAATCCTGTCTCCGAGGAGGAAATCGTTTCCACCCGCACTTTGCCGAAGGTGATGACCGGCAATGCGATCCTGGCCGTTGTGTAGCCGATCACCTCGAGAATGAAGTCAATTATAATCACTTGGTTTGCTCCTGCCGATCAGGGGGCTGCATGGGCACGCGATTGCGTCCGAATAGGCTGTCCGAAATATCAATTCTGTTCGAAAAGCTGTCAAGGTAATTGGTGGACCGAGCATTTCGCCCCTGTACGCAATCGAACCTTTCCGTACAGGGCAAGATCATCGGCTCGCAAATGTACGGAGTAGCAAATGGCCAAGCGGAAACTTCTCAAAGCTCAGGACCGGCAGGCGCTTTTCGACATTCCGACCGACGAGGACAGCCTGATCCGCCATTATTCCCTATCGCCGTCCGACCGGCTTGAAATCGAGGTCCGCAGACGCGAGCATAATCGAATTGGCTTTGCGGTGCAGCTCTGCCTGATGCGTTATCCGGGCCGCGCGCTCATGGCCAACGAGATGCCGCCCAAGGCGATGCTCAACTATATTGCCGAGCAAATCGGAGCCGATCCAGCTTCATTTGATCTGTACGCCCGCCGGGAAGAGACACGCATGAACCATGTAGCTCGCCTGCTGGGCTATCTGGAAATGAGGAGTCCTACAGCCGAGGATCGTCGCGCTGCACTGCTGTCAGCAATTGAGACCGCCTCAACGACCGACAAGGGTGTGACGATTGCGAATACCATCATCGGCACGTTCCAAGAGCGCCGGGTTCTGCTACCGGTAACGAACATGGTAGAACGTATGGGCTTGGCAGCACCTGCCATCGCCCGCCGTCGCGCCGAGGCTGCGCTGATCGCGGATCTTGATCAGCAGAAGCTGCAAGCGTTGGACGGGCTGCTGGAAGTCGATCCGACGATCGCTCAGACGCGCTTTCACTGGCTGCGGTCGGCTCCGGATGCTCCGGGTGCGCTGAACCTGGTCGGATTGACTGAGCGCATTGCATTCCTGCGCACGCTCGGGATCGACCCGCGCTTGCAGGCCTGGATCGCTTCGGGACGATGGGATCAGATGGTCCGGGAGGGTGACGCCACACCGGCCTGGCTCGCCAACGACTTCAATGCCAGTCGCCGGCGCGCGACGATCGTCGCTCAGATCATCAGGCTCGGGCAAAAACTCACCGACGATGCGGTGACGATGTTCATCAAGCTGATGGGCCGGCTGTTCTCCCAGGCCAACAACCGCAAAAAGCAGCGCCATATGAACACCCGTATGGATACATCGAAGGCATTGCGGCTGTTCCTCGATACGATCGTTGCCCTGGAGGCGGCCAACGACACGGATGCAGACCCGATGACGACACTGGATCGGCGTGTCGGGTGACACCGCACGCCAGCGACGTTCCTGCGGCGGCAGAAGCACTGAATGCCGAAATCACTGAAATGTATCCTCTCGTCGAAGTCCCCGATCTGCTCCGGGAGGTGCATGAATGGACGGGATTTGCCGACCAGTTCACCCATGTTCGGACCGGCGATGTCCCGCAGAACATCTCCGCCATGCTGGCCGGCGTGCTCGCCGATGGCACAAACCTCGGCCCGAAACGCATGGCGGGTGCCTCGAAAGGCATCAGCGCCCATCAGATCGGCTGGATGCGTAGCTTTCACGCCCGATCCGAAACTTACCGGGCCGCGCAGGCTTGTGTGACCGATGCACACACGCGCCATCCGCATTCGCAGCTCTGGGGTGATGGAACGGCCGCTTCATCGGATGGCCAGTTCTTCCGGGCCAGCGACCGGGCCGCCAAGCGACACGATATCAATCTCCACTATGGTAGCGAGCCGGGATCGAAGTTCTACAGCGGGCTTTCCGATCAGTATGGCTACTTCAGCATTCTACCGATCAGCCCGACCGAGAGCGAGGCGGTCTATGTCTCGACGGATTGTTCGACCACGACACGATTCTGGAGATCGACGAGCTGTTCACCGATACCGGCGGCGCCAGTGATCATGTCTTTGCGCTGTTCGCCATGGTCGGCAAGCGCTTCGCGCCCCGGCTGCGCAACATCAAGGACCGGAAGTTCCACACCTTCGAGAGGGCCGATGGCTACCCGACACTGGCCAACCATATCGGCGCGCCGATCAACACAGCGCTCATCCTTGAGCACTGGGACGATCTCTTGCGGCTGGCCGCCTCGATCACGACGCACACCGTCGCGCCGTCAACGATCCTTAAAAGGTTGTCCGCGTCATCGAAATCCAGCGAGCTGGCGAAGGTGCTCCGCGAGCTTGGCCGCATCGAGAGAACCCTGTTCATGATCGAGTGGTATTCGAGCCCGGTATTGCGCCGGCGCTGCCAGGCGGGTCTCAACAAGGGCGAAGCTGCCCACAAGCTCAAGCGCGCCGTCTTCTTCCATGAGCGTGGTGAAATCCGGGATCGCTCCTTTGACAGTCAGGCATTCCGTGCCTCTGGACTCAATCTTGTCGTCAGCACCATCGTCCATTGGAATACCGTCTATCTCAGCCGGGCCACGACCCATCTGCGCAAGCAGGGCCGGAACGTTCCCGACGATCTGCTCAAGCACGTCTCGCCGCTCAGTTGGGAGCACATCAACCTCACCGGCATCTATTCCTGGGACACCGAGCAGCAAATGCCGGAAGGCTTCAGACCATTGCGACATCCCGGACGTCTTCTCAGGGTCGCATGATGTTCATCGTCCGTTCGGCCTTAGCGCAGGATTTTGAACCGCTCTTGTCCTGCCCCCACCTTGGCATAGCTGGCGACAACAATATCGTCATTGCGATAGCCGACATCGCTCCAGACGGTGGTATCGAAACGGTTGGCAAAATTCCGTTTCTTGAAGGGCCAGTCGTTGGTATCCATGATCTGCCTCAGAACAGAACGTCAACCAAACGCAGATATGCGCAAGTCATTCAGATAATTGCGGGTACTGATCTCCAGCTCTGCAGGCTTCTGTTCCGGCATGGGCCGCCTGCGGAACAGCTGCCAGCGCGACTTCCTGATCCGAGCATGGAGCCACGGATAGGGCCGGTCAGGGCACTTGAGGCCAAGAAGCGCGCAAAGTGGGTCCCACCCGTCGGCGGGATTCAGGACGAGCAGGCGATCTGCGGGAACCTCGTCGATTACGGATTGATTCCAGCAGCGAAAGTAATCGGTCATGAAAGCCCGGTCGCCGATGCGATCACCGAAATCCTTCCGCAAAAAATCGCTCAGCGCTAGGCCATCGTGGCCAAGCAGTGTGCCCTTCCTGACCACGGGAAAAATCGTCTCACTCACGGATTCGAACCAGGCATCCGGATCCCGCAGGGTCAAAATGACCTTGGCCTGCGGATAATGCACTAGCAATTCGCGCCAGAACAGGCAGCCAGGATAATCGACGCTCGCACGATATCCTTCGAAGATACGGTCCCAGTCAGCGGAACCGCCGATAGCATCGTTCCAGAGCGGCAGAGACCTGCGGACCGTCGCCGCGATCTCCATGACGTGATAGCAGGGGGCCACTCCCAGATGCTCCAGTGCCAGCTTCAAGGACAGGGTGCCGGTTCGCCCGAGCCCGGCGCCGATTACAGAAAGGCTCATATCGTCTCTCCCATAGTGCACCGCTTTGCGATCAGGCTCTGCGATATTCGGAAATCACCAATCGACTTGTCGAGACAAACGCATCACGCTGCCAGTTATTCCATCTCGCATGAAGGGAGAGCCCAGCAGACCGGGCAAGCAGGTCAAGCTCGTTCGGCCATACGAAGCGGATCTTGTGGCGAAAGACCTGCGACTTCTCGCCAAGCACCATGATGCGCTGGTCCAGAACCTGGGTAACAGGATCGCCCTTCACGCCCATAAGCATGACGGATGCCATCTCGTGTTCACCCGACGGCAGATCGGACATGCGATTGAGGCGGAAGTCGTTGCTAAAAAACGCCTCGTTCGGAATAATCGTCTGGATGATCACTGAGCCGCCGATGGCCAGACGTTTTTCAACATTGGCGAAGAAGCGCAATTGATCTTCCTGTGTCAGGAGATATTCAAACGAAGCAATGCAATAGATGAGTCCGAACGTCCCCTCGAATGGCACATCCACCATATCGCCCTGTACGATTGAAAGCTTTTCAGCTCCCGGCTTCCGCCTGAGCCGGGCCAGCATGGCCTCGGAAAGATCGACACCCGAGACTTCGATTCCACGCTGGGAAAGCGGCAGCGCAATCCGCCCCGTTCCCACGGCAAGTTCAAGCGCGGGCCGACCGGCAGCTATGTCCGAAAGCACATTGACGCAAGGCGTCATGACACTTTCAGGCCAGGAGTCCTGCCAGTTGTCGTAAAATTCCGCGTAGCTCTCATAATTGTTGACTGAACGAGCGTCCATCTGTGCTTCCTCTCTATTCACCCGCCGTCGCACGGGGCATTAAGGCCAAATTCACGCCCAAAGGCCGCAGGACGAGCGCCGGATACGGTCGCACCTTCGAGTTCGGCATTGGTTTCAGAATGAATCGTCTCAGAATGCAGACCAGCACGAGCGCCATATGCATGAGGCTGAAATGCTCGCCAATGCAGCGCTTGCTGCCGCCGCCGAAAGGAAAGAAGGCATAGCGTGGCAATCGCGGCTGTAACCTCCCGTCCAGCCAACGTTCCGGTCTGAAGCGGCCGGGTTCGTCAAAAAACCGGACACTGCGGTGGTTGATCCATGGGCTGATTATAAGCGCGCTTCCCGCGGCGAGAAAAAAGTCGCCGAGCATCGTATCCCGGGCCACGGTTCGCCCGGTCAGCCAGGCCGGTGGAAACAGTCGCATTGCTTCCATCAACGAAGCGCGGGTTTCAGGAAATGCATCGAGGCTTATGGTTCCCCCGCCTGTCGCCCATTCGGCGCCCGATGCGTTCACTTCCGCAGCAACGCGTTGCAAAACGTCCGGATGCGACGTCAGCAGGTGCAAGGTCCAGGTCAGTCCGGCAGACATGGCCTCAAGCCCCGACAAGACCATGGCGCAGAACTCGTCACAAAGCCATTCGTCTTCTTCAACGGAGGCACGGATGCCGAATTGACCAACCCCTTCAGCGTTTCCGTCTCCACTGTGCTGCTGCCTTGCTCTGGCAAGGGCCGCATGCGCCACGGTCTTCGCGGCCTCGCGGGAGCTTGCCAGACGGTAACTAGTCCTGTCAAAGCGACCGAGCGGAAGACGTACAGGATCACGCGTCTTCAGGATGATCGCCTCGGACAACGCCATGAATGCCACTCTCCCCCCCTCGTCGAGCGTGATCTTTAGAAGAAACTGACAGCCCACATCGAAGCACAGCTGCTGCAAAAGCCTCCTGATGTCGCATGAGGCAGGCCCCGTCTGCCATCGCGCCAGATGCGCCTCGGTCAACCCGAACGTCGTCCGCAAACCGGAGGCAACTCTTCTCAGATTGAAATCCGATTGCATCGCCCTGCGTTTGACTGTCCAGTCGTCGCCCGAGCTGTTCATAAGCGAGGACGGAAAACTCACCATATCCCTGTCTTCGGGAGATCCAGATTTCTGAAAGAGGTCATCACGATCATGAAGAATAGTTTCGATGAGCTCCGGTGCAGTGACGATGTAGAATCCATCGTCAATGGCAATAAGCGGGCTTTCGATCTCATGACACGAAGACAGTAACGAAAGGGGATCCCATCGAAATCGGAGATTATTGCTGAAAAACACTCCCCTGCGAAGACTGGGTATCGTTTGTCTGTGGTTCGCGATGTATGTCATAGTGGAAAGCGGCTGCTAAAATTGAAATGCGAGCCTCTTCGACCCCTGCTCAAGTTCAGATAGTCACCCCCGGGGACCTGCCATCCAAATCCCGGGGGTCGGAAAATGTTCAGTATGTGTAGATGTAACGCGGCTTGCGGCTTTTAAGTTTGGAATATTTCCAAATATATGAAAATATATTCTTCATATCATACTCCTTTATTTTGTATCGGCGCGAATGTGCAACGGATAGACGCTAGCAAACCTTATTTTTGAAGTCAATAAACCCGATGTCAACGGCGGAGTAAAAACCGGCCACGGGGCGGAGCAAGAGTCGGCCACTATGGCGCCCGCCTGAGACCGCCGGTAGGGCGTAGCCCGAGCGGGGATAAGTGGAATTTCTGCTTGACTTCGGCTTAGATGCCGGAAACAGGAGATACCATGACGAGACGACCGCGCCGGAACCACAGCCCGGCTTTCAAGGCAAAAGTGGCGCTCGCCGCCATCCGAGGCGAGCAGACGCTGGTGGAATTATCCCAGCAGTTCGACGTGCATGCCAACCAGATCAAACTGTGGAAAGACCAGCTCCTTGAGGGGGCGACAGGCGTTTTCGGCGATGAAGGGAAGACGGAGCCGGCGGGGCCAACCGTCGATGTGAAAACGCTGCACGCCAAGATCGGCGAGCTGACATTGGAGAACGATTTTTTAGCCGGAGCGCTCGGCAAGGCGGGATTGCTGGGCGGAAAGAAATGATCGACCGCGAGCATAAATTGTCGGTCGCACGCCAGGCAAAGCTTCTCGGCTTCAGCCGTGGCAGCGTCTATTATCTGCCGCGTCCAGTTTCGGACGGCGATCTGGCTCTGATGCGCCGGATCGACGAACTGCATCTCGATTATCCGTTTGCCGGAAGTCGGATGTTGCAAGGGCTCTTGAGGGGAGAAGGGCTGGAAACTGGGCGGCTGCACGTCGCCACGCTGATGAAGAAGATGGGCATCGAGGCGATCTATCGTCGATACCTCCAAACCCGCGCCAGGGCACAAGGTTTACCCTTATCTCCTACGCAGGTGTTGTCACGTTAAGTTTCTCTGGCTGGAAAGGTCAGCGGCTCGTGGATATTCAGGCGACACAG
>NZ_JAPPSO010000042.1:0-10122 GCF_036571585.1 Rhizobium sp. 268
CTTCAAGCCGCGTGAAACGGGGCCTCACTCCCAGTTCCAGTTTCCACGGCGTTAAGTTTACAGTGCCCCTGCAACATCTCGCGGTTCAGCGTCAGATCGACGACGATCCGTTTCAACCGGGCGTTCTCGTCTTCGAGCTGCTTCAGCTTCTTCATCTCCGGCGGCAACATGCCGGCATACTTCTGCTTCCAATTGAAGTAGGTCGCATGGCTGACGCCCGCCTTGCGGCAGATCTCGGCAACCGAGATACCTTCATCACCTTGCTTCAGAATGAACGCCTTCTGCGCGTCCGAAAATTGCGATGCCTTCATCGTCTTCGGTTCCTTTCCCAGCCAGGAAAATGCACCGGAAAACTCTAACCAAAAACGGTCCAGTTTGAAGGGTTCAGGTCAGCTGACGAACGGGCTGCTCCGATGGAGCCGGTATGTTTGTTGGCGCGGCAAAGTGCTTGTTGGCTGCTGAGTGTTGACTAGCTCAGGTAACTGTTGTAAATGGAGACAGAAATTATGCGTCATGAATGTACTAAACCGTCACGGGGCTCTTTATGCTGCATATATCCAATGGTCAATTTCCGGACGACATGATCTCGCACCCGTTCTCGTTGGGCGAGGTTGCGGAGATTCTCGGCGTGTCGGGCAGTTATCTGCGCCAGTCGTCCGTTGATGGACTGGGGCCAACACCGGAGCCAGGGACCGCAGGAAGACGCTCCTATACGCTTCGACAAATCAACGAACTCCGTGCTCATCTCGCGTCGGCCCGTCCGAAAGAGGCTTTGAAGTTTTGCCCGCAGAGGCTCGAGGGTGAATCGAGCCCGATACGGGAAGCGGGGCTCAAAAACCGATCGTTGTATGAGCTGTCAGGGGTAGCGGTAGGCCGATCGGCGTACGAGCAAGCGATCGAATCGCTGACTTCCACCAATGCGGAGGTAATGGACATCCTATCCAAGGTTTGGGGCCGTCCCCCGATCTATATGTCACAGGCTTCGTGCTCCAGGACTGCAGGTAAGGCGAACTCCCAATCCAGGGGACTTAGCAGATGAGCCCACGCACGCAGCGCATACGCTTCATGTTGTACGGACCGGCCGAGCTCTGCCGAGCTCTTGAAGGCGGCCCAACGCCATGGCGGAGGCGGCGGCTAGAAGCAGACATTTATAAGCTCGCACTCTGGGGCTGCCGCGCTATGGCGAGCTCGCGGCCGCGAAGACCGACATCTGCAGAATAACGTTTGGAGAGAAACCTGATGCGAATGCTGCTTTTAGAGACCCAGGCCTTCCACTCAACTCCACTTTCAAAGGAACATCGTCTTGACTGAATCCGATCGCTTTGTGTGGCAAAGACTTCGTCGCCATTTCAAGACCGATGAATTGGCAGTTCTCGTGAGCTCACGACGACAGTTTACCGCACATCTTCTGCCAGATCTTCAAACCATTATCGAGGACCAAGTCGCACATTGGTCCCCTGAGCTCTTGGGCTTCCATCAAGAGATCGAATTTTTCCCGATGAAGCTGTCAGACCTGACCATTTCCGAGGGAAAACGCGCCGTGCAGCTGACGCCCGTGCAGCATCAGGACATCGACATTGGCGAAGATGAGCCCTATGCTTCGATAAACAACGGGCTCTGGCTGATCATGATCGACGGCGACGTGCCTGCAGCAGTCATGTTGTCGAAGTTCCTTGCCCGGGGTGGTCCAAAGGTCCAGGTCGAAATAGCTCACCTGCCCAATGACGTGGGTCATGACTTCGCCGACGGCTTTCTGCGCACAATCCAGTCGCAGGGCAAGAGCTCCCGATATTATCGCAACAAGGCCGTCTCTTTCGAGTCAACTGACTTCGAAGGCACGAATGAAACAATGCGCGTGCATAAGCTCCCTGCTGTAAGCCGTGAAGACGTAGTGCTTTCAAAGGCGACTATGGCCCAGCTCGATACGCACATCTTCGATTTTGTTAAATGCCGGGAGGAGTTGAAGCGCCTTGGCCAGTCAGGACAGAAAGGGATCCTGCTCCACGGAGAGCCTGGCACCGGCAAGACCCATGTCGTCCACTATATCGCTGCCAACCTGCCCGGGCACAGTGTAGTTCTGGTCACGGCTGAGCAGATGCTGGATATGGAGGAACACTTTGCGCTGGCTCGTGTCCTGCAGCCATGCATCATGGTGTTTGAGGATGTGGATCTGGTTGCCCGTTCACGCGAAGATATTTCGGGCCAAAAGGCAGAAACCCGCCTGAACCGTCTGTTGAACGAGTTGGATGGTCATGGCGAAGATTCCAACATCGTCACCCTCCTGACCTCGAATCGGCCGAGATCGCTCGAGGAGGCACTCGCCACCCGATCGGGCCGTGTAGATGCGGCGATTGAGATTCCTCTCCCCGATGACGATTGCCGCGAGCGGTTGTTCAAGCAATACGGTCAAGCGCTGAACGTCCAGGACGGCGCTTTGGCCGAAGCCGTCCGCCGTTCAAAGGGTGCCAGCGCCGCATATGTCAAGGAAATTGTGCGCCGTCTCGCCCAACGGAGCATTATGAGAGGTGTCGCCCCACTCGTCTCACGCG
This sequence comes from Rhizobium sp. 268, assembly GCF_036571585.1. Taxonomy (NCBI): domain Bacteria; kingdom Pseudomonadati; phylum Pseudomonadota; class Alphaproteobacteria; order Hyphomicrobiales; family Rhizobiaceae; genus Rhizobium; species Rhizobium sp. 268. The sequence goes on from NZ_JAPPSO010000042.1 coordinate 2,550, forward strand.
AGGATGTTGAGGCGGTCTTCGCCGACGCTGAAGCAGAGGCCAGCTCCCTCAAGAGGAATGAGGAAACCGTAAGAAGACACATCGTAGAGCAAGGCGATGAAGACGACTGCGGTTCCTGCTGACGCTTGCAAGACGTCCAGCGCGTCATGCCGTACTTCCCCGCTGTTCGTGCGGTGGAGTATCTGGCGCCGACAATCGCCGCGTAGGACGTCTTCTAAATGCCGCCTTAAGTCATTGGCTGCCGGCAACGCTTGCCGGTCACCTTCCGCCCTTTCATCGCATAGAGAGTGAAGTGCCATCATGTCCAGACAATCCTTGCCGACGCTGCCGATGTGGCGCGTCGATCACATTGAGCCCTCGCCCGAGATGTTGGCGCTATGCGCTAGCGGTCCGATCCACCGCGTGCGCCTCCCGTCGGGGCACGAAGGCTGGTGGGTGACAGGCTACGACGAGGCTAAGGCGGTACTGTCCGACGCGGCGTTCCGGCCCTCGGGAATGCCGCCGGCGGCATTCACCCCGGCTACGGTGATTCTCGGTTCGCCGGGGTGGCTGGGCTCGCACGAGGGCAGCGAGCATGCCCGGTTACGCACAATCGTGGCGCCGGCCTTCAGCAAAAGCAGGGTGAAGCTGCTCGCGCAGCAGATCGAGGCGATCGCCGCGCAGTTGTTCGAGACGCTGGCGGCCCAGCCCCAGCCCGCCGACTTGCGACACTACCTCTCCTTTCCGCTTCCGGCCATGGTCATCAGCGCGCTGATGGGCGTGCCCTACGAGGATCACGCCTCTTTCGCCGAGCTGTCCGACGAAGTGATGACGCACCAGCATGAAAGTGGCCCGCGTAGCGCGGCGCTCCTGGCCTGGGAAGAATTGCGCAGCTACATTCGCGGCAAGATGCGAGGCAAGCGCCAGGATCCGGGCGACAACCTGCTGACGGATCTGCTCGCGGCGGTCGACCAGGGCAAGGCGACCGAGGAAGAGGCGATCGGCCTGGCCGCGGGCATACTAGTGGCGGGGCACGAGAGCACCGTCGCACAGATCGAATTCGGCCTGCTGGCCATGTTCCGCCATCCGCAACAGCGCGAACGCCTGGTCGGCGATCCATCCCTCGTGGACAAGGCAGTGGAGGAAATCCAGCGGATGTACCCGCCGGGCGCGGGCTGGGACGGCATCATGCGCTATCCGAGGACCGACGTGACCATCGCGGGCGTGCATATTCCCGCGGAGAGCAAGGTGCTGGTCGGCCTGCCGGCGACGTCGTTCGATCCACGCCATTTCGACGACCCGGAAATCTTCGACATCGGACGCGCCGAAAAACCACACCTGGCGTTCTCCTACGGGCCGCACTACTGCATCGGCGAGGCGCTGGCCAGGCTGGAACTCAAGGTGGTCTTCGGTTCGATCTTCCAGCGCTTCCCCACGCTGCGCCTAGCCGTGGCACCCGAAGAACTGAAGTTGCGCAAGGAAATCGTCACTGGCGGGTTTAATGAGTTGCCGGTGCTCTGGTGATGCGCGGACACCACCGGGAATCGCGATCTTTCCGAAATTTGCCGGCGCACCCGGCGGCGCCAGTCAGATCAGCCAGCCAAGAGGTAACCCAGATGGACGTGCAAGAAACCAAGGCAAGCGATCTGATCGCTCGGAGCACCAGATGTGACGCCATGAAAGATTTCGCCCTTCCTTTCACAGTCAAAGTCTACCTGGGCTCTATGGGGCTCTCAAACAGCGGATCCGACCAGCTCATTGGTTGGGCGAGCGACGTGCTCCACGGCAATGATGTTAAACGTACCGAAGCGGCCCAATCAATCGTAAGTTTCATCGACGAACTTGCAGCGAGCCGTCGGAAGCAATCGGCTGGCGATTTCACGACATACATCGTGCAGGCGCAGGTCCAGGGTCGTTCCCTGACAGATGAGGAAGTCCGGGGCATCGACGTACTCTTCTTGATTGCCGGACTCGACACGGTCGCTGCCGCGTTAGGCTTTGACCTAGCCTATCTCGCACGCAATTCGGAGGCCCAGGAATCGCTGCGGAGAGAGCCGACCCGGATCGCAACCGCAGTTGAAGAATTGTTGCGCGCCTCTTCAACCGTTCAGATTATCCGCGTGGCTACCAAAGATGTGGACTTTGAAGGAGTGTCCATGCGTAAGGGAGACTTCGTTTCCTGCGCAACGATGATTGCTAACCGCGACCCCGCAGAATTCATGTGCCCCGACACAATCGACTTGGCGCGACAGGACCACCGCTACATAGCGTTTGGCTATGGTCCTCATCTTTGCCTCGGGGCAAATCTTGCCCGGCGTGAGATTGCCGTAGGCATCCACGAATGGCTGACTCGGATCCCCACCTTTGGAATCAAAGAGGTATGTCGCCGATGATCCATGGGGGTCATGTACTCGGGCTCAAAAATTTAATTTTCACTGGTCCTAACAAACTCAGCGATCGTGGGAAAAACAATGGACGAAGCCAAAATCAGTGAGCTATTCGACCGCGAGGCAATCAGAGACTGCCTCTACCGGTATTGCCGCGGGATTGACCGGGGCGATGAGGCGGCGCTGCGCAGCGCGTACTGGCCGGATGCGCATGACAACCATGGGGGCTATTCTGGACCATCCGAGGGCTTTATCCGACTTGCGCTTGGCATCTTCAAGACCGAGCCGCGTAATGTTCATCAGATAGCGAATATACTGATTGAATTCTCCAGCCCGTCAGAGGCCACGGTCGAGAGCTATTTCACGGCGCTTCAACGTGGACCGGACCCAGGCGGTGAGATACGGCAGGTGCTCCTGTGCGGCCGCTACGGCGATCTGTTCCACAAGCGGGAAGGGGAGTGGCGCATCATAGCCCGAACAGTGATTTACGATTGGATTGAGCAGCAGATCCCACCCGAACTGCCTGAAAGCGAAAGGTTCGCATCACGGCGGCCAATTGGAGCGCCGCATCCGAATGATCCGATTTATGCGCTTCTCAAAGCCACCAGCCCGAGATGTGGACCAACATCGGAGGCGAAAGACCATGATTGATCTGCAACATCCACCATTTCCTCCCCCTGGAGTCTGCTTGGTGACGATGCGCATAAATGTTTGTCTCTTGATCTTCATATCTGCGCCGCCGACGTGCTCATCCAGCAAGGGCCCGGTATTGGCGGAGCGATTACGAGAGTACAAAGAGATCTCGTGTCAACGTTTTCCTGAGAGAACGGCCCCAGCGTTGCTTCACTTGTGCAGACGCGTTCCTAAAGAAAGGGTCGGAATGCGGCTATGCCTCAAGAAAAAGCCGACGTTGCATTCCCGGGCTCCTGCAGCGAGGCCCGACACTCAGCGTGCGGAGGAGATCTCATGAAACAGCAGCAAGGGCGCGTCGTCGTGATCACGGGTGCTGCAGGCGGGATTGGCCGCGCGTTGGTCGATCTTTTTGCCACAGGCGGGGACACTATCGTCGCCGTAGATCTCCCTGACAGTGGCGTGCTCGAGATGGCACGCCATCTCGGGTATCCGCATCTCTGTCTCGAGTGCGACGTCTCGCGCGAGGAAGACATCCTGTCGCTATACAGTCGTATCGAAGAACGGTTTTTGCATATTGATGTGCTTGTCAACAATGCGGCGGTGGGGCCTGACCTGGTGGCGACATCGAACACCCATGTCGAAGATTTTCAACTCGCCCTTCGGGTAAACCTCGTTGGACCTAATATCATGGCGCGCGAGACAGCGCGACGAATGAAGCCTGGCGGCGTGATCGCAAACGTCGCCTCGGTCGCTGGATTACTAGCCAACCCTCATCGCAACGCATATGCCGCATCAAAAGCGGGCTTGATCGCGATCACAAAAGTGTTGGCATGCGAATGGGCTCCACGCGGCATCCGCGTGTGCGCCGTAGCGCCCGGCTACGTGCGCACGCCGATGATTGCGGAGTTAGAACGCGCAGGCAAAATCCGTTCTGCTCAAGTCAGGAGCCGCATACCAATGGGGCGCATGGCTCGGCCTGACGAGGTCGCTCGGGCAGTTCGTTTTATGGTCAGTGTGCAGGCAGCGTACATTACCGGATCAACGCTGGTCGTGGATGGCGGTTTGATGTCATTCAACCAGCCCGGCGAAGCGCATCCAACGGTGGACAACTCACGCGATGCAGAGCCCCCAAGACGCGTTGAAGGCACCCATGCGCGAATCGCGGTCGTCTTGGGTGGTGCGAAAGGGATAGGCGCTGCTGTAGTTCGCCGGTTTGCCGAACGAGGCGACACTGTCGTGATCGCCGACAAAAACGGCGAGGCAGCGGCAGATTTGGCGAGTTCGCTTGGTGACAAGCATCTGGCAATATCGGCAGACGCCACCCGAGAGAGCGAGGTCGTCGCACTGTTTGACGAACTGCGGCAGTGCTACGGCCATATTGACATTCTCGTCAACTGCACTGCACCAAAGGTCGCGTTTGTCCTGTCCGTAGAAGACGTTTCGCAAGTTTTTGAACAGGGGCTGAGTGTCAATCTCACCGGCGCCTTCACCTGCGCCCGCGAGGCCATCAAGGTGATGCGACCTGGTAGCGTGATCCTCAACCTCGGAGCCTGCGCGGATCTTCTACGCCCCGCTTCTCGCCATACCGCCGACGCATACAACGCGGCAATAGAAATGCTCACGAGGTGCATGGCGGCAGAACTAGGACCATTTGGCGTAAGGACAGCCACAATCGTTCCAGGCCATATCCGCACACTTGGCGTCACCCACTGGTCGAAATTCATGTCGAGGTGGGTCGCGCGGCAGATCCCGATGGGCAGGCTTGGAGAACCGGAAGAAGTGGCCGACGCTGCCTGCTTCCTGGCTTCGGCTGACGCTTCCTACATCACCGGCTCGATCCTCAATGTGGATGGCGGGTTGACTTCAAACTTCGGGCCGAGGTGCGTCAGAAAATCTAATCTGACTGGCAATCGCCTATGTGATGACGATCGCACGAAGCTGAGGATTCCAGGGACTTAAGTCCGGCACACTCGGGCGCAAAGTGCATGCTGCGGCATTTTTCGGTGGAACGTTTCCCTGAATGCGCAGACACGTTCTGCGGTTCAAGGCGAATGGTAGAGGCAGCTTCTCGCGAGATGGCCGCTTACCCGATCATCGAAAGCTGGATTGGTTAAGGCTTTACAACCTGCGTCCCACGTCGGGTCTGTCCGATAGCGAACAAGGAGACTGCATGGAGTTCGCGACATTCATTCTGGCCACCCAGCGCGGCTATCACCAAACGTCGGACAGCGTCATTCACGACGCCATTGAACAAACCGTCCTTTCTGAGCAGGCAGGCTTCGATACCGTTTGGTTCGCCGAACATCACTTTAACAACTACAGCCTGGTCCCGTCGCCGCTGATGATGGTCGCTCATTGCGCCGGCGTTACAAAAAGAATTCGTCTTGGAACCGCTGTCTGCGTCCTGCCGCTTTATCAGCCGCAGCGCTTGCTCGCCGAAATCGGTTTTGCCGATGTAGTTTCGAACGGCCGCCTCGAGCTCGGTGTTGGCTCAGGGTATCAGCAGTTCGAATTCGAGCGCTTCGGCGTCAACATTGATAACGCGCCAGCCGTGTTTTCGGAATACCTTGATATTGTGCTCAAAGGTCTCCGTCAGAATATCTTCTCGCACAGCGGCCACTTTATGCAGATCCCTCCAACTGCGATCTCGGTCCGAACTATTCAAAAGCCCTCGCCGCCGATCTGGATCGCAACCGGGTCTCCGAGCAGTATGCGGCGGGCTTATCGTGAGAGACATAATCTCCTCGTAACCGCGCTACACAACGGATTGGAGACTTTGGGTGCTTTGCGAGGAATGATCCAGGAGGCAGCAGCTGCCGAGTTCAGGAGCCCTGGCGACGCGAAGATATCATTGCTGCGCTGCTGTTACGCGAGCGCTGACGGAGCGGAGATCAACCGCTATCTCGACAACGCACGTTTCCAGCGCCAGCTATCCGAAGCGCTTCATCAGCGTCGTCAGCAGAGCCACGATGGCTATATGCTGCAGGCAACGCCGACGCAGCAGGATATGTCTCTCGAGACTATGCGGGAGAACCTGCCGATCGGTAGCATAAATCAAGTCATTGACCGCCTCCTGCAGGAAATCGAAATTCTGAAGCCCGACCAGATTGCAATTCAGACCCAACTGGGAGACCTCGACCAGACTACGATGCTGCGCCAGATAGAGCTCTGGGGAGATAAGATCATTCCAGCAGTCAATAAGTCCCTCAGTCGGTAGCGTCGCCTTAACTTGCGTCGGGCACCGTCGTCGACCGGCTGGCTGGCTGGCTGGCTGGCAACGGTATCGGCTGTGTCAACGGCGGAGTAAAAACCGGCCAGGGGGCGGAGCAAAACCAGGCCAGTGGTGGGGCGCGCATGAGACCTCCGGGAGGGCGTAGCCCGAGCGGGGGTCTCATGCGCGCGGCGATTTTTTGAGAGGGTCTCAGCCGGGCTTGCGGGCTCGACTTTGAGCGAGACGATAGCTGTCGCCGTTCATCTCGAGGATGTTGACGTGGTGGGTGATGCGATCGAGAAGAGCGCCAGTGAGACGCTCGGATCCCAAGGTCTCCGTCCATTCGTCAAACGGAAGATTGCTGGTGATCAGGGTGGCACCGCGTTCGTAGCGTTGCGAGATCAGCTCGAACAGTAACTCCGCGCCGGTTTTGGAGAGCGGCACGAAGCCCAGTTCATCGATGATGAAGAGCTGGTAGGCGGCCATCTGCTTCTGGAAACGGAGCAGACGCCTTTCGTCGCGCGCCTCCATCATCTCGCTGACCAGCGCGGCGGCGGTCGTGAACCCTACCGAGAGGCCCTTCTGGCATGCGGCCAGGCCGAGGCCGAGTGCAACATGGGTCTTGCCTGTACCGCTTGGACCGAGCGCAATGACATTCTCGCGACGCTCGATCCATTCGCATCGCGCCAGTTCCAGCACCTGCATCTTGTTGAGCTTGGGGATGGCGGCGAAGTCGAAGCTGTCGAGTCTCTTGACGACAGGGAACCTGGCCGCCTTGATGCGGCGCTCGACCTTGCGGCGATCCCGTTCGATCATCTCCCGTTCGGAAAGCCGGGTGAGGTATCCGACATGATCGACGCCCTCGGTGGCACATAGCTGTGCTAGCTTTTGATACTCGCGCTGGAAGGTCGAAAGTTTGAGGATTTTGAGATAATGGGACAGCAGGATCTCCGGGACTTCGGTTCTCATGCCGCTTCTCCCGCATCCGACGACAAGAGGCGCATGTACGCTTTCGTCGAAGTCGTCTCGACCGTCGCCCTCGGCAGGTAGGGATAAATAGACAGGTCCAGTCTCGGTGGTCGGCGCTCCACCCGGCACAGGGTCAGACGCTTGACGGCGTCGAAGCCGATCGCGCCGAGATGCAGAGCTTGCTTCACAGCCGCATGCAGGTCTGCAAGCTGGAAGCTTTCCAGCAAGCGCAGAACTTGCACATACTCACGCCGGCCATGCTTTGCCATGGGCCCTTCCATCAGGCGGCGCAGCTTGGCGAATTCCTCTGGCAAATCCCAGCCCTAGCCCGAATCTCTCAAAGTAAGGGGTACATCGGGGCTGCGAATCTGAGAAACTGCTTTTGCTACAAAGG
>NZ_JAPPSO010000043.1:0-6438 GCF_036571585.1 Rhizobium sp. 268
CCTGTGTCGCCTGAATATCCACGAGCCGCTGACCTTTCCAGCCAGAGAAACTTAACGTGACAACACCGCGTATCGTATCCGCTTTCCAGCGATCGACATCCTGTATGCCGATTTTGACACCTATCCATCTGACATCACCGGTCGAGGAGATATAGGCGGTTTTTATCATTAGCCCCGCCAAGATGGCGGGGCCTTTAGCCGACAGTTCTTAGAACTTTACCCCAATCCCGAACTTGATTTCGTTCTGATCGAGATCGACATCAACTCCGAGAACGTCCTTCTTGCCAAAGTCATTGTAGCGATATTCGCCACGGGCGAAGATGTTGTTGGTGATGGCAAAGTCAACGCCAGCTCCTACGGTGTAGCCGTTGAAGGTCTCCGTTTCCTTGTCAAAGCCAGGTACATCGACGAAACCGCGCGTCGCAGTCCAGCCGGCTGCGCCATAAATCAGCGCTTTATCGAAGGCATAGCCGACACGACCACGAACAGCGCCGGCCCAATCCGTCCCGATGTCTGCGCCGAGCGCGTCCTCTTCATTCCAGTTGTATTCCAGGTTGCCCTCGATACCGACGACAATGTTATCGAACTGGAAATTGTACCCTGCGAATCCGCCGAAGATGCCGCCGTTGAAATCTTCCGAAGCGCTGGCACCACCGGCGCTGAAGTCACCGTTAAGCCATGCGGCGCCACCATCGATCCCGAAGTAAGGACCGGACCAAGTAAAAGTAGGAGCGACCGCAGCGTCCTGGACGACATCGGCGGCAAGGGCGGTGGTTGCGACAAGTGCGAGTAGCGTTGTGGCGATAGTCAACTTCATTTTCTGTACCCCATTGCATAACAATACAACCGAAGGATATATCACCAGCTCAACAAAAAGCTGTAGCAACTAGGACACACTCGCGAGATTGTACGGGTAGTACAAGTTGCGCGCGGCGGAGGGCCGGCGGCCTTCGGCCCTGCATTCCATCGGGTACTGTCACATTGATTGAGCGGTAAGGAACTTGAAGTAGCAGCGCACCCATTTCCGTGAGTGCACCGACCTACAAGAACCACCGCTATCCGATTCGAAATCGTAGTCCGTGCTGTCTGGCTCTACTTTCGCTTTAATCTGAGCCTGCGCGATGTCGCGGGATCGTCGTTTCCTACGAGACCATCCGCCGATGGTGCCGAAAGCATGGCCTTGATTATGCGCGCCGCATACGCCGCAAGGCGCCGACGAAAGGCGATGTCTGGCACACCTTCATCGAGATGCCTTGGTCGCCGAGCTTGCTGGCCGATCGCTTCCAGATATCATTGGCGAAATGCCTGCCGAACTTCTCCGCCCAGAGCCGCACGGTCTGGTGAGAGACGATGACGCCACGAGCTGCCAGCATATCCTCGACCATCCGCAGGCTGAACGGAAACCGGAAATAGAGCCAAACGGCATGGGCAATCACCTGCGCCGGAAATCGGTGGCGACGATAAAGAGAATCGCGGGAAAATCTGGGCATGCGGCCAGATCCCACATTTTGATCGATGCCCGGTTAACGTTACGGTGCCCTCCAGACTCCGTAACCATCCAATTCCTCCAGCACATAGCCGATCCAGGCTGCTGAAACTGAAGCAAACAATCGTTTTCGCGGCTGAACCGCGCAGCCATCCGACAAAAGCCGAATTGGCTAAAGCTTTACGTGCATAAGCTACTTATCATATTCCCTGGCGAGCAGAAATGGACGGACCGATAATTTTCAGGATGCGGCGATAACGACAATTGCGTCCTGCTCATATATCTAAATGAGCAGTGGTTAATTCCGAAGGAAGTTCGGAAATTCCGAAATACGCAGCTGCCGGTGCAATGTAGTTTCGGGGCGCCGGCAACGTAAAACGACACTTATTCAAAACAAAACGTGCAAACATAGGAGGATAGGTCGTGACCTATCGGAGGAACATTCGTGCGCGCTTTGCGCAAGCGTTGGCTTGCAACAGGAATTATTCTGCGTGCACGCGCTCAGGCGCCGGGAAGAATTCCACCGCCTATTGTGCAGATTCATGCGAGACGCTCCTGATGCCGGACATCGGCAAATAATGGCGCGCAAGGGGTTGCGCGCAGCTGAGACCGTCTGTGTCGATGCGTAACGGCTCGAGGCTTGCATGCAACCCCTACCAATCCACCCATTGTCGAATTTGTGGACGCTGCCTTTCATATGGCAGAACGGAGGCTAAGATGACCACGGCATGTGATGAGAAACACATCGAATTGAAGCCGATTTCGAGCTGCAGACAAGAAGTCGAAGTCGCGATGGTGGAAATGCTCGTCAGTTTGCAGAAACGTGGATGGTCGGCTGCGGAATTGGCACTGGCGCTCGCAGATGCCTCCGAAGAACTCGTCATGCTGATTGCGACCAAAAGGCTTCGACCGAATTAGGTCGTGGTGACGATTTAACGATTTGGGATTGAACGAAGCCGCTATCGCGGCATTTGGAGCGCGGGGTTGCATGATGCGCTTCTGATTTGAAGGATTGGGCTGTTTTAGCCCAACCTTTGAGCGGGAGATGACGATGACAGAGATAAGCCCGCTACGCCGGCCCATGATCGATGACATGACGATCCGCAATCTTTCGCCAGCGACGTAACGATCGTATTTGTATGCGGTGACGAAGTTCTCGCGCTATTTCGGGCGATCGCTAGACCGTCTTGGACTGGAAGACGTGCGCGCGTTTCAGGTGCAACTGGTCTCATCGGGCCTATCATGGCCGGCCTTGAACCAGACAGTTTGTGCCCTGCGGTTCTTCTTTGGCATCACGCTTGGTGGTGTTGTCACGTTAAGTTTCTCTGGCTGGAAAGGTCAGCGGCTCGTGGATATTCAGGCGACACAGGCCGCAATTTTCCATGCATCGAAAGCTTCGAGCCGATGGTAGCGAATTGTTTGCGCGGCGCGGCGACGGGACGGAACTGAAAAGCAATTGCGGGTCGCTGAGTGCATGGAGACGAACCGTTGCAACGTGCCTGGTGATCGGTGGCCTTGCATGGTTCGTTCCCGTTTTCGAAACGGCAGATGGCTGTTCTCGGCCCGATGGGACTGTCAGGAATTCTGTGCGGGGGGCCGGTTCATTAGTTGAGGAACCGCTCGCCGAAGATGACGGCGAACTGTGTCTTTGCTTCGACCCATTCCCGCGGCGCGCGCTTCCATTGCTCTGCGGCGTTGTTGAGCACCAGATATAGCAGCTTCATGGCGGCTTCGTCACCAGGGAAATGCCCACGCGAGCGCACGGCCCGGCGAAGTTTCGAGTTCAAGGCCTCTATGGCGTTCGTGGTGTAAATGATGCGGCGGACACCTTCCGGGAAGGCGAAGAAGGGAACGACGTGTTCCCAATTGCGCCGCCAACTTTGAGAGATGGCAGGGTATTTCTGGCCCCAGTAGCCTTCCTCGAAGGCCTCCAGTGCCTTCAAGCCCGCTCGGCATCTCTGGCACGGTAGATGGCTCTCAGCGCCGGCATGACGGGCTTTCTATCCTTGTAGGAAACGAACTCCAAGGAATGCCGGATCAGGTGGACAATGCAAGTCTGCACGATCGTTTGGGGAAAGACGGCAGTGATGGCTTCGGGAAAGCCCTTCAGGCCATCGACCACAGCGATCAGGATGTCCTGGCAGCCACGGCTCTTCAGTTCGTTCATCACCCGCAGCCAGAACTTTGCCCCTTCCGTCTGCTCGATCCATAGCCCGAGGATTTCCTTGGTGCCGTCCGCAAGAATAGCGAGTGCGACATAGACGGCCTTGTTGCGAACGAAACCTTCGTCCCGGATTTTGACCCGGATGGCGTCGAAGAACACAAGGGGATAGCACAGCTCAAGCGGACGATTCTGCCACTCACCAACTGCCTCCAGAACGGTATCGGTCACCGCCGAGATCAGGTCTGGCGAGACTTCGATGCCGTAGATTTCTTCGAGATGACCCTGGATCTCCCGCACCGTCATGCCGCGGGCGTACATGGAGATGATCTTGTCGTCGAAATCGGGAAAGCGGCGCTGGTATTTGGCGATCAGCTTCGGGTCGAACGTGCCGGCCCGGTCGCGCGGAATGGCCAGCGTCATTTTCGACGTTCCGGTCAAAACTGTCTTCCTCGAGGAGCCATTGCGCCGGTTGGCACAGGTCCCCTCGCTACGCTCAACATCGAGATGCTCGTCTAGCTCGGCATTGAGAATGGGCTCCGAAAGCGCCCTCTTCAGGTCATCCAGCAAGCCGTCCTTGCCGAAAACCTCGGACGGATCACGTCCCGCAAGAAGCTGGTCCAGAAGTTCTTTTTCGATAGCCATGTGATGATTCTCTCCTTTTCATCATCATGGCCCCCCGCACAGAATTCCTGACAGTCCCTTGCGGTACCCCATGGCACGCACCTCCCGGCTCAGCGTCTGTCCGCTCACTGAGACACCAAACTCGTGCCAGAGCCACTGGACCAGATCACACAGACGCCAGCGCACGACACCATCGAGATAGGGTGCCGGCCCCCGTTCCATGGCCTGCGCCAGCGCCGCCCGCTGAGTATCGTCCAACCGTGACTTGGGCCCAGGAGCCTTGCCGTTGATCAGCCCGTCAGGGCCATACGCATTGAACCGCAACACCCAATCTCGCACGATCTGAAGCGTGACATTGCCCAGCCGCGCCGCATCCGAGCGCGAGCCGCCGTCATAGATCGAGGCAAGCGCCAGGAGACGGCGTGCCTGCGCGGCATCCTTGGTCTGGCGCGCCAGACGCCGCAAACGCTCTGCGTCGAAATCCTCTCGTAACGAAATCGCTGAACCCATCGCACACCTCCGATTTGCACCAGAGATTCAGATTCATCGCGTTTTGGGAAGCCCGTGAGTCGAATTCAGAAAGATGCCGTATAAGATGCCCCTGACCACTTCGCGCCGCCTACTTTGGCTCTGCCGATCGGGATCACTTGTGCAAATTGTAGCGGCCGACCGCCTTACGAATCAACTTCTTGGCGACATTGACGTCCTGCCAGCCGGCTATCTTCACCCACTTGCCGGGCTCCAGATCCTTGTAGTGCGAAAAGAAGTGCTCAATCTGCTTCACCAAGATATCCGGCAGGTCGGTATAGTTCTCAACCTTGTCGTAGCAGCGCGTCAACTTCGCCACCGGCACGGCGATGATCTTGTCGTCCTTGCCGGCATTGTCTTCCATGACCAGAACACCTATCGGACGCACACTGATGACGCAGCCCGCAACGAGCGGCCAGGTGTTCGCAATCAGGACGTCGATCGGGTCACCGTCTTCTGACAGCGTGTGCGGCACGAAGCCATAGTTTCCCGGATAGGTCATCGAAGTGGAGAGGAAGCGGTGTGCGACGAGTGCGCCGGCTTCCTTGTCCAGTTCGTACTTGATCGGCTTGCCGCCGACCGGCACCTCGACAACGACATTCACCTCGTCCGGCGGGTTCTTGCCAACGGAAATCGCTTCGATACGCATAGGGCCTCCTTTTGTTGAATTTAGGCGCGCAAGCTAGCCCACAGGATCAATCGCGTGAAATCGACCTCTGGATCGCAAACGATGAGGATTTTCTGCCCGAGTTCGACAAGGGCGGCGAGCGTATTCTGGGACGTAGTGGATTTGCCAATGCCTCCCTTTCCGTAAAACGCGATCTGACGCAGAGCAGCCATTCTTACTTCCTTTTCGTGTTCGAACCGACCGAGGTGATGCCGCGACATCGGACGCGGCTGCTTCCGTCGCAGCCCGAGAACAATTTTCAAGCGTCGTGCCAATTGAGCTGATTGATAGGGCAGAACGGAAACTGGTGCTCCCGCAAACACTTAGAGGGATAAAATACCGGACCGAAGAATCCTAAAGCGTGTCACGAAGCCGACAAAGGTGACGACAATGTCGCACACAAGTCGTCAAGAGCCAGCAGAGCGTAAGCCGCAATGCGCATGCATTGGTATTGTCACGTTAACTGGGCTGCGGTTGCCTGCCTGACGGGTTGGGCGTAGATTTCGGCGATGCATTCACGAGATATCAGCTTCAAGCGTCACCGTTTTCCGCCACGGATCGTTTCTCACGCGGTCTGGCTTTATTTGCGGTTCAACCTTAGTCTGCGAGAAGTTGAGGAAATGCTGCTCGAGCGTGGAATCGACGTGTCATACGAGACAGTCCGCCGCTGGGTCGCCAAGTTCGGACCCCAGATCGCACGCAACTTGCGGCGGCGGCAGGCGCGCCCCGGCGATATTTGGTATCTGGACGAAGGTGTGCCGCGAGGCATCCACAGCAATGTGGGAGCCGAGCTGCACGGAAGATGAGGGTAGGTCCCTCGAAACCGACCTTCAGGGGCGGGTTTCAAACCACTGCAAGCTGCGACGGTAAAGAGCCGTGGTGGCGAGCGTTGCAGAAAAGGCGGATCTTAGTCCGTCAGGTGAGGTTTAGAGAGACGAGCGCAAGCGAACCGCTGATGACGTGTCGAAAAGT
>NZ_JAPPSO010000045.1:0-5742 GCF_036571585.1 Rhizobium sp. 268
CCTGTGTCGCCTGAATATCCACGAGCCGCTGACCTTTCCAGCCAGAGAAACTTAACGTGACAACACCCACCAAACGCGGCGACGCCCAGGCCGAAGCCGGACGACAATGCGCTGCTGCCGAACATATCGAGGGTGAAGGGATCGTGGGACATGAAAGCTCCTTTTCGAGGATGTGCGCCATCTCCCACGGGACAGGATAAAATTGAGGTGAGGAAATTTGGACCTGGTTCGTCCGGCGGCAGCGATCGCGAGCTACGAGCGCGTGATTACGGAGCGCTGCATTGTTTCCGTCGCAAACTCCGCCCGCAGATGCGTGGCTTCAGGGTTTGTGGAAAGCATGGCTTCCAGTCTCTCAGCGTCGATGAAGACGATGCCGTCGTCTCCCCCGAAATACCGGCGCTTGTAGTCCTGGTAGTCCGGTTTGGTCTTCGGATCGCACTCGTCGGCATAGACTGCGAGTGCCCTTTGGCCCTCTGCCAATTTTCCGTTGGAAAGCACATAGACGCCTTCATCGCCGACGATCCACAGGCCGTGCCGTTCGTCCTTATCCGGAAGCAGTCCATAGTGAGGATTGCGGAAACCGCCATTGGCTGCCGCGTCGGTGTGTCCGCGCGCGATCACTGCACGAACGTCGACCACGCTAAAAGTGAACAAGGCGTCCTCCTCACGCGGCAATCGGGGAGGGAAGGTGGCGAAGATGCACCGGCAGCTTCACAGCGCTCTCCCGTCGGTGAGTTCCTCGAGCAGCTTCAGGAAAGTGCCCTCGTTGCCGCCATAAAGCACGACGGTGCGCTTGCCGCGAGCGGACTGCGGCCACTTGTCTCCGGCATAGCCGCGGTAATCGTCGGCAGTCGTGCTCCAGATATGCTCGAGCCGCTCTTGCCGCGTCATGGACCGGACGGCTTTCGCGCTCGATGATGGCGACGCGCATCGTTTCGACGGATGCCTTGTCGGAAAGATCGCAATAGCCTGGAAATATCGAATGGCCGCGTCGATCCTGAGCGCAAAGAACACGGATGTCACCGAGCCGGTCATGTATTCGCGCATCGCAAACATCGACCCTCGGACCCACAATGGCGGCAGGACCTCGAACATGTAATCATACTCGGTCTCGCCGATCTCGAACCATTCGCCTGCGTAGAATGGTGCGGCATCACCATCCCAACGGTTTGGGCGCTGCGCGTGGCGATCGAACATGCGGAACATCTGCTGGCGGCTTGCGACGCCCTGAAAAACCTTGGCGGTTGCGGGAGAGGTGATCATCTGCGGCGCCTTTGGAGGTTTTCGGACTGAAGTGCAGCGCCGTCCTCTCGACCTCGCCATCCCCTTCAGTCCTTCATGACCCCTTCCGAGCCGCCGACATCGCGACCGGCCGGGTCAAGGGACGGCTCCGCCGGGCGAAGCCTTCCCTTGACGCTGCGGCACGCCACTTTCCTTTCTTTCCAGTTTTTGCTTTTCCCTGACTTTCAGGGTCTCGTTCCAATCCTCCTTGGGCGGGCGCAGCCGCGTCCAGTCGCACCCGGTATCCTCGGCGAGCGCCCGCAACCGCTCTGCAAACAGATCCCCCTGAGAATTGGCGTCGGTCGCAGCGACCAGCTGGGCGTCAGGTCTGGCGGCCAATTCCCTCAGCGCGGCCTGCGTGGCCGGCGACCATCCGCCGCCGGTGCTGAGATAGAGCGTGCCGTCACGCAACGCCTCGATGGCCGCGAGACTCATGGCATCGATCGCGGCTTCTGTGACGGCCAGGCGCAACGCAGTAGGCGGCCCGAGCCGGAAAAGAATCTTGTTCCCTCCAGAGGCGAACCCTCGGTATTGCGGACCTCGCGCCTCCCAGCCAGTCACAACGCCGACATCGTCCGAATGAGCTGCCCATAGGCTGCCATGCGGGCCTTCTCGAAGAAGGTCGCCTTTGATCGCGTTGCGGAGTAAATGTGCAGGCAGGCAACGCTCGCCATTGAGGTAACACCATGTCGACGACCCGGGCCATGGGCGGCGGCGCGCCTGCCAACGATCGGGGAGAGAGAGGTCGTATCCTCCATCAGGCTTCAATGGCTGCCACTCCGGCTCGGTGATCGTGAAACCGACGAGATCTGCGACCCGTTCGGCGCATTCGATAAATCCGACATGATCGAGATGCTCGACAAGCCCGAACACATCGCCTTTCGCATCGCTGAGCGGATCGAACCATCCGCGCCCCTCATGCGTAACGATGATGATTTCACCGCCACGGCGAAACTTAATCGCCCGCCGGCTGCTTTCCTCGAAGTCGATGGCGAAGCTCGCCCTTTCGAGAACCGCCGCGCAACCGACCCGTTCGCGCAGCGCTTCTATTTCTCTTCTCTTCATTTGATTTCCAATCGCCCGGCGATTGGCCCTCGTTGCCTTTCTTTGCCCTTCGTTTCGCGGGCACCCTTCGGCCAGCCGCGAAGAGCAAAGGCGGCAAGGGCGCGGCTGACAAGTGTCGGATCATGCAATGCTTGACCGCGGCGAAGCCTCCCTTGCGTCTGCAGTTCGCAAGCGGCACGCCAGAACCACGGAAAGAATCGTGAACGATCGCAAGATCGTCGTCGGCGTCGATTTCGTCAGAGGGTAGAACGCCGTACTTGCCGTCGGCTGCGAAGACCGTGACCATCAGGTCGCGGGAGAGCTGGAAGGCGTGGGACCGTACAAAGGAAAGATCGAGCGACTTTAGAGGGCTCAAGCCCGGCCAATTCCCGCTGAATGACTCCTCAAAGGCGCGGGATCGGCGCGATCAGCGCGACGCGGCAGCAGCTTCCTAGCGGACCTTTCAGCGGGTTGATCGTGGAATCCGGAAGAGAGCCAGGATCCATTCAAACACGCAAATTGGCTTGCGTTCGTGGCCACTTCGATTCGGCTACGTTCCGCACCGACCGCAGGAGCCATTGTCTCCGTCTTTTCAAAAACCGATGGCGCGATCTTGCTGAGGACCTGGAGGTCGCCGAAACGGTGCATTTACAAGCGGATGAAAGGCAAGGTGAAAGCGTCCGGCGCCCGCAACCATGATGGGATCAGTCTGATCGCGTGAGCTTCGCTTTCTCAAGCGCCTGTTCCAATGATTCGGCGTTGAGCGAAATAACCGCACGCTCCACGCATGCCTGAATTTCAGCGGCACGCTTTCCCTCGATCAACGCGATATCAGCCACAGTCCACCCCCTCGATATCCAGTGGAGACAGGTTCGTTCAATCGGAGAGAGCATTGCTGTCTTCATGGCGCGAGTCCCACTCAGCTAAAGCCCACTAGGGTTTCGAGCGGAAACATCGACTTTACCGGTGTAAATTTGTTCAAAACTCACCATGGCCATTTGCCTCGAATACCTTTGGTCCACCTATCCAGCTCGACTTCAACTCAAACCCGGGGTCAACACCACACAAGCCGCCCTTTGTGCTAAGTATGCCTTTGGCCTTTGCGGGTTCCCCAAGCGGAAGCTTATTCGTCAGAGCGATCGACGCAGCGATCACGGGCGTGGCTGCCTGGGCAAGGCAGCGCCTCGATCAAAGCTGAGCCCGACACCGTAGATTGAGGCGAGGGGCGACCGAATCGAAGAGACGGGTAATTTCGCCCTCAGCTCGATGGGACATCTCAATGAGATGGCGGGATAGTCGGACAAGCAGCACGCGACCGTGACGACGAGCGCGGTGTTCTCGGAACGCAAAGCCGCACCGGCGGCAGCGAAGGTGGCCTGCATGATAGGATCCTGTCTTGTAAGGAGAGAGGTCAGTTTTCGAGAAAGGTGAGCTCGCTGACGAAACCTTCGGCATCGCCTCGAAAAAGTGAGCGGCTGAATTCGATCGCGCGGCCCGAAGCAAGATAGGCAACGCGCTTTGTTAAAAGACCAGCCGTTCCGATCGCGACGCCAAGCGTGGTGGCGTCCGGATCTTCGATGTTAAGTGCGAAAGTGCGCTCGATCGCACGAATGGGTCTAAAGTTTGCGTCCGCGAGTGTGTTGCAGGTGGAAGAGGTAACGGTACGAGCGGCGGGCAGGAACTCGGAGGAAATGCATATGCGTTCAATCGCAAGCGGCTGGCCCGCCGAGCTCCGCAAATGGGTGATGCGCACGACGCGACTGTCGCTTGACAGGCCGAGTGTCATCATCTCCTCGGGTGCGGGATGAGATGTGCTGCGCTCGATGCACTCGACTTTCGTGCCCGATCCAAGCCAGGAAATGTCACCCGTCAAAAGGTTCGCGCGTGACGGAGGCTGATCTGCGCGGACCGCCGATCCGGCTACGAAGGTTCCTGAGCCGCGCCTGCGAACCAGAAATCCGTCTTGGACGAGATGGTCGATTGCTTTGCGGACCGTTACACGGCTAACGCGGACATGTTCAGCGAGGTCTCGTTCGGGATAAAGAACGTCGCCCTCTTTGAGTTTACCCGACAGGATCGCCTTTTCAAGCGCCAGCCGAAGCCTTTGATAGAGCGGACCGGCGCCCTTGATGTCTGTGTCCCATCCTGGAAGCATGGCTGCAAGCCTGTCACTCATTCGATCGCTTTCAGATGCCCGAAGCGCGACACAGCCAAGGCCACGGCCCCGCTCAGTGCATCTCCTTCGGGCGTTACCAATAGACTTTGATGCCGTGCAGCGATCCAGGACGAATACAGCGGCCCCAATCCGCCGAGCAGGCAAATCTTCTGCGTTCCTCGAGCGACCAGACGATCAAGTGCTTCGTCAACTGAAACAGCGGCTTCTTGCAACAGGCGCGCGGCGACGGCATCGCCCTGTTTCATGTGCTCGAATACGCGCGGCGCATAGCGGCCAAAGGCGCCGGGCTTTGCCTGCCGCGCAAACTCGACGATATTGCGTGGGTCATTTTTGAATTCCGCAAGGACCGAGGCGGTCATCGCGGACATGTCGTGAATGCCGTCATATGCTAGCAGCGTTTCTTGCAAAAGCGCATGTCCGATACGAGCGCCGCTGCCGAGGTCGCCCACAGTAAAGCCCCATCCGCCGACGTAGGTCACCGTCTCGCAGTGGCGGGAAATGTAGATCGTGCCTGTTCCTAAAATGGCGACGGCACCGTCTTTATCACCAAGCGCGCCTTGTAGCGCGATCAGCCCGTCTGACTCGATGTCCGCCTGGGCGAAAGGTAGCCTGTTTTTCACGTAGTGAACGGCCTCGCCGACATTATTGCCCGCGACCCCCAGAACTGCACGCGCCGAGGCGATGCTACGCGCATTGATGCCAGCTGCGTAAAACGCCGCGCGGGTCGCACTGGCAATGTTGTCGAGCGCCGTATCCGGATCGGAAAGAATGTTGGCTGGCCCGGCTTGAGCCCGCGCAAGGATATTCCCGTTCGAACCGGCGACTGCCGCACGGCAGCTCGTGCCACCGCCATCGATTCCGATTAGGTATGCGGTCATCCGCCCGTTCCTTCAGGAGGTCATCTGACACAACGTCGATCGCGTTCGGGCCGCCCCAGCTGCCCTCGTAGTGTTCGTACGTACGTCGCACAAACATACTTTCGTGTCAATTGGAAAACCGGCTGGCGAGGGCATGGGGCGAGACTGTCGCGAGTAACCCTCATGCAATTTTGGGAAAAGTTCGTGCGCAAAGACGTCGACGGCTTCGTCGCCAAGATTCGAAGATCTTTGCTCCGTTGTTCAAGTTTGAAGGATTCTTCGGACGGCATCGTGTCGAGGCAGTCGCATCAAACAACAGCCATGGCAGGGAAACTTTGATCTGGATCAAAGCGCGGTCCCGGCGAAATTGATAATCATCAAGCC
>NZ_JAPPSO010000046.1:0-5638 GCF_036571585.1 Rhizobium sp. 268
TGCCGGCGCGATGTTCGCGCACCATGGAGATGAAGACCTGGTGGATTTCGAGCTGCAGGCTCTTCAGGTACTCGATATCCTTTTCCTTTTCCGGCTGGAAAGGATCGAGGATCACCTTATTTTCGCCGGCGGTATAGACGCGGCGCTCGACGCCGATTTTCTTCAAGAGCTCGGGAAAACCGAAACCGCCGGAGACGACGCCGATCGAGCCGACGATGGACGTGGCGTCGGCAATGATCTCATCGCCGGCAAGCGCGATCATGTAACCGCCCGAGGCAGCGACATCCTCGACGAAGACCAGAACCTTCTTCTGCTTCTCGCGGGCAAGCTCGCGAATGCGGGTGAAGATCAGGCGCGACTGGACGGGCGAGCCGCCCGGCGAATTGATGGAGATGGCGACCGCCGGCGCGTCCTTCATGGCGAAGGCTTTTTCCAGAACCGGAGAGACATTGGCAAGGTTGAGGGTCGGCCGGAACTGGCCGCCGCCGCTGATGATCGGCCCCTGCAGCCGGACAACCGGAATGGTGATGCCGTCCTTGCGGAACCGTTTCGGCAGCAGTTTTCTCAAGAATCCGGCCATTTTTCATCCTTCGCTTCGGGTCGCACGATCTTCACCGCAACGAAAGTCCGCATCGTCGGGATGTTAGGTGATGTCATTTAGGCCTTTGTCGCTGCCCGAGGCACGCTCCGGCCGCTCGTGTGCCACATCTAGACGGCACCTTGGCCTAGATCAATACAAAAGAATAATATATTTTATGACATACATGATTGCCGCGCTCCAATGCGATTCTGTATTTTGGTTCTGCAAAATAAACAGAACGGTTATGTTCGTTGAAGTATTAAATACAAGTATGGCGAACTTTCGATCGCAAGATCGGTGGTTGGTCCGTGGGAATGTCTAAAGCGATTATGTTCGCTTACCAACCTGTCAAAGAGCCCGGTGATTTTCCCGCTCTCGCTAACAACCCCAACAAATTAGGTGAACAGATTAGACCCTCACCTCGGAGGTGATGACCAATACCGAAGAACATCAAGACCGCAATGGAAGTGTAGGCGTTGTCATGTGTCTGCGGCTTAGCGGTTGGCGAGATAATTGCGGGGATAAGGACCCGTTCCTTCAGCTAGAAGAACCACCGCTTTCCACCGCAGATCATCACCCGTGCGATCTGGCTGTATTTTCGGTTCCCTTTGAGCCCGCGGATGGTCAGGAAATGCTGTTGGAACCAGCATTGTCGGCCTCATCACGGGATCCTTTCATAGGAGACCATCAAACTCGGGACAGCTTATGCCAGGCAGTTGCGCAGAAAAAACCCGTCGCGTAAGGATATCTGACATCTGGACGAGTGGTGATTTCTATCGGCGGCCGAAAACATCAAAGCTGCCAAGCGATTGCTGGTCAGACTGCTGAAGAAACATGGCCTGGCGCTAAAGCGGTATCATCACCGACAAACTGCGCTCGTATGGCGCTGCAAAACGAGATGCCATGCCCGCTGTCGAACATTAATCCAATAGGGCCCTGAACAATCGTGCGGAGAATTCTCACGTTCACTTCGAAAGCGAGAACGGGTGATGCTTGATCGATCTTTACAGCAATCCGAAATCGCTTCGTTCTCTCGCATTCGAAACGTTCAGCCCTTTCCACTTACAATCATCGGATTGGCGCAATGGAAAGCCGTGAACGACGCGACTGCCTGACGTCACAAACAAGCGCCTTATCCAGGCGTCGATGAAACAACGTGATATCGCCGATGAGAGCTTTCGAGAAATGGCAAGTCGCTGAAAAAGAGATGATCGCCGCATCTGAAGTCCATCAATGGGCGGAAAGGCCGAGCACCGACCGTCTGAGCGTTACGAAGGTGACTGTGGCCAAATCAAGGAAGCACATCGACCATCTCGACATGCGAGGAGATGGTACGCGAAAGCACTGCGATGCCGTCGCCGGCCCTATCCCTGAGGCAGCGTTCTTGCGCTAGTGGATTGATCCCACCTTTGGTGCCCACGTTTGACCGCTGCAATGATCTCGTCTGGATCTGCCCTCCAGATGAAGGGCTTTGGTTTTTGGTTATGCTCTTTGACGAAGCGTTAATGATAGCTCGGAGGTCGACGACGGACTGGAAGACGCCTTACTTCGGACGTCGGCGCGTCAGGTTCGTAAAGAAGCCCTCGATGGCCCTCAGCCATGAACAGGATGTAGGGACGAAGTGGAATGTCCAGCGCGGATCCCTGGCTAGCCAAGCGCGGACCTTCGGCTGTTTATGGGTCGCGTAGTTATCGAGAATGACGTGGACGGCCTTATCCTTTGGCAACTCCCGCCGCTCATGAAGTGCACTTCGTCCAGATTGATCACGGTGCCCATGGCCGACGCGCCGAGAATGCCGCAGGCGCCCATCGGCGCCAGCACCGCGCTGCGGATAACGCTAGAAATCCCCGTCGTATCGAGCGCGAAATTCAACCCGTAGCTTGTGATCGCCCTGATTTCGGCTGTCGCATCCACCTTGCCGGGATTGATCGTGTGAGTGGCGCCGAGCTCGCGCGCCATGGCCAGCCGCATCATTCATGTCCGCCGCGACGATGGTTGTCGCGCCGACGACCTTGGCGGCTCAGGGCGGAGAAGCCGACCGGACCCGAGCCGAATACGGAAGGATTTGCCCACCGAAACCTTGAGCGCGTTCATGACTGCGCCCGCACCGGCCTGGATACCGCAGGCGAGCGGTCCCAGCAATTCGAGCGGCGCCGTATCCGGTACCTTCAGGACATTCAGCTCATGGCAGATGGCGTGAGTGGCGAAGGATGATTGGCCGAAGAAGTTGCCGTGAATACGCTCGCCGCCTGCCGAAAGTGCGCTCGAGCCATCTGTGCGTGCACCAAGGAAATTGCGCAGGAAAAATTCTTGGCAATAGCTGATGTGGTGATCCAGGCAACTCGGGCAGTGGCCGCAGGAATCGAAGGTCATGACGACTTATCCCCGGCCTTCCCCTTCGAGACGGCGCGGCCGACTTTCTCGACAATGCCGGCCCCCCTCATGTCCAAGTCCCACCGGCAGCGGCGTCGGCAGCATGCCATCACGCACGATGATATCGGTATGGCAAGCACCCGTTGCCACGACCTTCACGAGGATTTCGTTATCCCTCGGCTCCTCGATACCGACGGTTTCGAGGCTGAGGCTAGTGCCTTGCGCGCGGGCAATCGCAGCTTCTATCTGCATGGCAATCTCCGACATGAACTGGCAAGCGCGGGGGATGCGGGCCAAGCGCGACCCGATTGGTGGAGGGATCACCGACGTGCAGGTGTGACGCCTTCATAACCAGTTTGGCTGTCAAGACTTCGGCGATCTTTTCATCGGCGAGGATTAGGCCCGTCGCCATGCAAATCTGGCCCTGATGTAGAAAGGCGCCCCAGGCCGAATCGGAAGCAGCGATGTCGAGATCGGCGTCGTCGAGCACGATAAGCGAGTTCTTGCCGCCAAGCTCTAGCTGAATCTTCTTGAAGTGGTTGCCGGCAATCTCGGCGACCTTCGAGCTGGCCCTGGCAGATCCGGTGAAGGAGATCATCGGGCATCGGTGCACATCGCCTCGCCGGTGTCAGCTCCACCGGGCGCCATCTGCAGCACGCCCGTGGGCAGGCCGGCTTCCTCGAAGATGCGGGCGATGATGATGCCGCCCGAAATCGGCGTGCGCGGATCGGGCTTGTGGACCACGGCATTGCCGAATGCTAGCGCTGCGGCAATCGAGCGGAACGAAAGCACGAGCGGGAAATTGAAGGGCGAGATCACGCCGACGATACCGGCGCGGCGCGCACCCTCACCGAACTCACCGAAGGGCGATGTCACGTTGTGTGGGGCTTAACGATTGTGGAATAACGGATTGGGTGAACAGTCCGACCGTAAGCTACAAGAGCCACCGCTTTCCACCGCAGATCATCGCCCGTGCGGTCTGGCTGTATTTTCGATTCCCTTTGAGCCTAAGGATGGTCGAGGAGGTGCTGCTGGAGCGCGGTATGATCCGGAGATGGGGTCGCAATTTGGAACGGCTTATGCCAGGCAGTTGTGCAGAAAGAGGCCTTTGCGAAAGAATATCTGGCATCTGGACGGGGTGGTGATTTCCATAGGCGGCCGCGAACATTGGCTCTGGCGTGCCGTTGACCAGGACGATTACGTTCTCGACGAGATCGTTCAAGCCCACCGCGATACCCAAGCCCCCAGGCGATTGCTGGTCAGACTACTGAAGAGAAGCGAAGCCTGACGCCGAAGCGGATCGTCACCGACGAATTGCGCTCATATGGTGCTGCAAGACGTGAGGTGATGCCCGCCATTGAACATCGATCGCGCAAGTGCCTGAACAATCGGGCCGAGAATTCTCACCTGCCGCTTCGAAAACGGAGCGGATAATGCAGGGATTTCGATCCTCGCGGCTTGCAACGGTTCATATCCATCTTTTCGGCACTCCGAAATCTCTTCGTCCTGCGCACCAGAAATACTCAGCCCTCGCCGTCCACATCCATCGGATCCGCGCAATGGCGCAGTGGAAAGCCGTGACCGGCGCAACCGCCTGACGTCTCAGACAAGCGCCCTGTTCCGACCTTGATCAAACAACGTGACATCGCCCGGAGCATCAAGCCGAGCGTATCGAGCATGTTGACGCCTAGCCTGCGTCACCGGGAACTCCTAGGCCGCCCACCCTTTTGTCGTGAAAAACGAAAAGAATCGAACAGCAACTGAGGAGTGCCGTCGATCCGACAGCCGTCCGTGGGAGGAGGTGGGCCATCTGAATTCGAAGCTCTGCGCACGAGATGGATCGCTTCGATGAAAACCAGGGTACCCATTCCCGTCGCACATGATAGACTTTGCTGCAGTGAAGCTATGCAATGGATGCATAGCGCTTTGTCGAGAAAACCTACATCTCACCGCCGGCGTGTCGGGTGCTGCCGTGTCGGAGGTAGCAACCTTCTTCGAACCATCGTATCCCTCCGCCGAAGGCCGTCTGTGCTGACTTGCTGATTGGCTTTAAGTCCATGGCTTATGTCATGCGTTACAATTATTTCCCCCATTGAGGTGTTGTCCTCCGATGATCTTGGTCACCGGCGGGACTGGTCGGACGCAGAGAAGGTTCGGATCGCCGAGGAAAGCCTGCAAGGTTTTCGGCAGGGCTCAGTGACGGCACGGCGTTATGGATTGTCGCGATCACTGTTGACCCGTTGGCGTCGGGAATACCGAAGCGGGCTTCTGAGCGTTTCCGCATCAACAAGCTTTGTGCCGCTTTCGATTTCGCCACCGACTGCGGCATCTTCTGAGATGATGGCTCCGCTCCAGTCGGGCGGCGAAAAGATGATCGAGATTGGCCTGCCGAATGGCCGGCGGCTGACGATTCCGGCCTCGCTTGATCCGACCATCCTTGCCCGTCTGTTGTCGATCCTGGACGTGTCATGATCGCGTTTCCGGGCGGGGTGAAGGAGTGGATCGCGGGCGGCGTGACGGACATGCGTTGCGGCATGAACAGCCTGGCGCTGAAGGTGCAGGAAGGCCTTGGCCGCGATCCTCATAGCGGCGAGGTTTTCTGCTTCCGCGGCCGCAAGGCACAGTGCGCTTCATAATGCATCCCTCCATCAGATTCCGGGCAACCGGACGACTTTATCGTATTGA
>NZ_JAPPSO010000047.1:0-5568 GCF_036571585.1 Rhizobium sp. 268
TGAAGCGGCGACAGTGCTTCTCACGCGCGCCAGTGTCAGGACCGAGAGCAGCCTCAAGACCTGGGGGCTTAAGCTGCGTGAGCGGTTGGGCTTTAAGCGCGCTGCGGTGGCAGTCGCCCGGAAGCTTGCGGTCATTATGCACAGCATGCTCAGGACAGGAGAAGTCTTCAACGCATCGGTTGGCGCCACCGCATAAGCGACCGCCAGCCTTCTTCCCTCAGAACGTCAAACCTCGTTTGACGCACTGAGCGTCCCTGCCGCGGACGCCGGTTGGATCATTCCGCTGGTGAGTGGCTGCAGCTCGTTCGAGACTGCGCGCTACACATAGGAAGGTCCTACCTGCGAAGACCCATCATGCGGCGACATTTTGTCGACCGCGCAGACAACCCTGCTCCCGGCATCCGGATAGCTCTGAATCAGACAAACGACGCTGAGATGCAACCCCATCGAACTCCGCTGTCGCCCCTCGCAACGGCGAAGAGAGCGAAAGGCCAAAGCAACCTTGACTAACCGGATGCGAATAGACAACCACTCCCATGGACACGATCTTGAAGACGGCAATACGGCTCCGGCAGGATGGGCATCGGTCACCCAACCTGCAGCCATGCCTTGTGCATATAACCCAGGTCGCAAGCCGCCGTCGCGGCCCATCAAAATCGCTCCGAAGGGGCCAAATTCAGCCACCCGTGGCAAATAGTTTTCAACACGCCGAGTCACAACTATGAATGCTGAACACGAAATCCAGCTCCTAAGCTGAAAGAGGAATTGAATATGAGCGGGACGGCTCACGAAATCTCAGACGTAACGCGGCGCGCGATCATCGACCATTTGAGCGTTGCCCACATATTTTGGTCCGGCCGCCTCTCGGATGATGAATTCCTTGCGCGACTCTACGATCTCTCGACCATGCCGTCGTACGACTATCGCTACAGCAATGCCGCCGGCGATATCCGTCAGCATATGGTTCGCAATCGAGATTGGGACGATAACTGGGTGTTCTTCGACGGCCGCTTCAATCTTCTTCATGCCTCGGATGGCGAGTTTCTCCGATTTTTATGCGAGACCCTCCATCCGGTCGTTCGTCTAGACGAAGAGCAGGTTTCGGAGTTGCTGAACATCTATAACGAGGCGCTGGCCGCCGATGGCTTCGTCCTCGTACCCGGAAAAACAATCTCAGGAAGGTCGCTTTTCGTCGCTCAGGCGGTGCATCGCGCGGTCGTCTTCGAAGAGCCGACCGGATGGCAAAAGGTTGATCGGCAATTGCAGGAGATGCGATCGAGGCTCGATTCCGCGGAGACCGAAGAGCAGTTTCAAGGCGTTGGCTTGCTTTGCCGCGAAGTCCTGATCACGGTTGCGCAGGAAGTCTATAATCCCGCCAGGCATCCCCAGATTGACGATCGCGTGCCGAGCCCGACAGATGCCAAGCGCATGCTCGAAGCTGTTTTCCAATCGGAATTGCAGGGCTCAAGCAATGATGAAGCCCGGGCGCATGCCCGAGCCGCCGTCAATCTCGCGCTGGCCTTGCAACACAAACGGCTGGCGGACTTTCGCACAGCCGCACTTTGTGCAGAGGGAACTTGGTCCGTTGTAAATATGTTGGCAATCCTTGCCGGCCGTCGCGGCCGCCGTGATCGATGACGGACACTTAAGAACCCGCACCTAGCCCTGACTCCCGCATCTATTTCTATTTCATTCGCCCAACCGGAGTCCAATAGATTGAAGGTCAGCGTTCCCCATCAGCATTGTTTCGAATAGCCGCTTGACCAATCGCCCAGGGCGCAGAGGAAAACGCGGCTCATGCTGCAGGAATCTCGACCTCCAGCTTGTTCTCAATCGCGGTGTAAATGTCGATGTCCGCACCAGGCGCCCTGACGGATACGACGAGCGCATAGCGTGCCGCTCGGTCCCAACGCTGCAAACCGGGCTTCTCCTTCCACCAGCCGCTAACCGGAAAGACGCCGATCGCATCGCGTTCAGCAAGCGCAGCAGCACTTCCGCGCCAGATGTCGGAATGAACCGACCCGCGATCTCGTATCATTCCGAGAAACCAGTTGTCGCCACCTGCAGCTGCGCCCACCGCGCCCCCTTCTTCTGCCTCGGCCGCCTTGTTGATCCTCGTTCGGAACTGCTGCAGGCTCTCGAGGGAGCGTTTGACTGCAAACCGCAAGGAGTGTGACGAATAGCGATGGCGGCGCGTCCATCCGCGTTCACCAGGATTCGGTTCGATGAAATATGACAGCGTGACGCGAAGTTCGACGTCGGCAGCACCAAGCTCCAGCAACTCGTCACGCGGCCACGGCAGCGCGTGCAGGTTCATGCTTCTAGTCTTGATTACCGATTTTTCCTTTTTGAACGGCAGTAGCACGTCCTCTACCACCAACGTGGCATCATCGGCGGCACTTTTCAGGGCACGAGAGAGGTCCGGCACGCCCCAGCCGTAGCGCCGCAGCATTGCCATTTTCATGGCTTGCGTCCCCGCGCCGTCGAAATGGTCTCGCATTGCAGGCGTCCACTCGGCAGAATGGATGGCGAGACCCCGTACCGTCTCCGGCCAAAGCGTTGGACGAGCGGAAATGATGTTTGCACAAAGGTTTGCGCCAAGTGCGGCGGCGGCGCTTGTATCGCCAAATGTATCAAAAAGTCGAATGTTTGGCCGGTAGTATGTGGTCAGCAGTTGCAAGTCGTCCACATGTGAGCTCGGATTCACCCCGTCGTGGGCGAAGTTTCCACCTTCGAAAACGACATCCGGTCTAACGGGCCATTGACGATCCCAAGTTCCCGAGGTTCTGCTTGCCGGTGATAGGTCGCCGGCTGGCGCGACCGGAGCCCAATCACCGAAGGCCGGATCAATGATGTTGACCTTGTCAGTGTAGGCTCCGACGACGAGAGCGTTCCAGGCCTGTGCCGGGCTTTCTGCCTCTTCCAAATCATTGCGATCCGGATACTCCGCCGCATGGATGTCCCCGCGGAGATTGCCAGCGGCGATGACAATCAGACGACGGAGAGCTCCTCCGCCATAGGTCAGTTGGTCAACGGCGGCCGACCAAGATGAGGGACGTCCACGAGCGAGGCCTATCTCACTTGTGACCGCCATACAAAAGACCCGCTTGCGAAGTGGCGCGCTTGCCTCCGCCTTGGTCATCCCGGTTTCAGTAATCGCACCATATAGCAGCGGATCATTGCCGCCATTTGGCGGGAGGATTTTTATAGTTTCAAGCCAGTAGGGTAATTCGACGGCACCTTGCTGCGTGAGCGCCTGCTGAAGATCACCATAGAGCGCCACGCCAGCCATCGAAGTGCCATGCCCGTTCCAAAACTGGCTGTCGCCAACTCCCCAATTATTGTCATATGCATGCTGGTGGGCAGCCGGCAATGCTGGAGCGATCAAAGGGTGTTCCCGTGTCGCTCCGCTATCGAGCAGGCATATCGCCGGCGCCAGTGCGTTCGGGGCGACAAGACGATCCACAAGGTCCTCCGCCCACTCCACCTGCTCGGCGGCCCCCATCTCCAAGAAGGTCGATGGCGTGTCCTTGGCGAGCCGGAGTTCAGCGACGGCGTCAGAATTGATCAAGAGGCGTGCGATAATAGCCTCTGTGCCATGGGCGAGCACAACATCCCGTTCGGGGAACCGAATAGCGTGATCCTTGAGCGGAATATTTAAACGTTCGGCTACTGTTCGAAACGATGCGAGTTTTCCGTCCCTGATCCAGACTTCCCACCATACGGCGAGATCTGGCTGCGGATAGAGGTCTGGTGTGTCCGTAAAGAGTGATCGGACGGTCGCGAGACGAACGTCTTCAATACG
The DNA here is from genome assembly GCF_036571585.1 of Rhizobium sp. 268. Taxonomy (NCBI): domain Bacteria; kingdom Pseudomonadati; phylum Pseudomonadota; class Alphaproteobacteria; order Hyphomicrobiales; family Rhizobiaceae; genus Rhizobium; species Rhizobium sp. 268. Next base: position 3,806 of record NZ_JAPPSO010000047.1, read on the forward strand.
CGCAATCAAGTTTTGGTTTTTGGGACGCCCTGCCTTCGTTTCCTCATTGCGATAGGCGTCGACTTTTTTGCTGTAGAATTCGACGGAGCGCTCAGGGACGAAGACCGTGGCGGTGATACTCTCCTCGCCAGCCGCGACCTGAGGAACGGCGACGAGTTCAATGCCAGCCGGCTTGTTTTCCAAAGCCTCCACTGCGCCGCGTTCTGCCGCGGGGATATCAAACTGCAAATAAAAGCCGTGTTCGCCTTCGGCAATTCCCACCTCCCTATTCGCTATAAATTGCTGCGCGCCAGCAATCGCAGTCGCAAGCGATTGAGAGAGCTTAGCTGCGTGCTGTGCTCTTGCTCGAGCAGGGGGAAGACCGGAAATAACCGTACGTGGGGAGGTATAAGCCTCACCTTGGCCCCCACCATCCAAGAAAAAGTGAGATCGATTGCGAGGCGGTCTGGCCATGTAATGGTGGTCGCCTTATCGCATCGTGGCGTGACGTTCCGACAAGGCGCCAAGCAGAATTGAGGTTTCCACCGTCGGCTTGTCACTCAAGATAGCGATCTTTGCAGCTTCGTCCGCAGCTCGTGCTATCTCCGCCTGACTGAGTCCCTTGGCTGCATCGAGGATTTCCGACCAATTGATCTTCTTTGGCTTGAAGCGGGATAAATGCGTCTCCAGGATTCCGCGCGTGATGCGCTCGTCCGGTAGTTCGTATGTAATCACGTCATCGAAGCGGCGGAAGATCGCCTTATCGAGAAGTTCTGGATGGTTTGTGGCAGCGATGATCAGGCTTGGGCCATGGTCATTCTCGATGAACTGGAGAAAGGAGTTGAGCACGCGACGAATCTCGCCGACATCGTTCGGCCCGGACCGCTGCGATCCGATCGCATCGAATTCGTCGAAGAAATAAACGCCCCGTTGCGCGGCGACGGCATCGAATACCAGTCTTAAGCGCGAGGCTGTCTCTCCCATGAGTTTGCCGATAAGGCCGTCGTAGAGAACTGTAAAAAGTGGCAGCTTTAGTTCATGTGCCAATGCCGCTGCAGTCATCGTCTTGCCAGACCCCGGCGGGCCGACAAGGAGCAACTTGCGGCGAGGTGTCAGCCCATGGGCTTTCAGCCGCTCCTGATGCCGCTGTTCAGCGATCACTCTTCCAAGCCGTTCGTGAAGCTCGTCGGACAAAATCATGTCTGCTAGTCGCGTGTCCGAAAAACGTGCGGCGAGCAATTTCGTTAATTCGCCTTTCGGCTGTGTGATAGGCACCGGACCTGCGCCAATGCGTGCGACGGTCGACGTCTTGCCGCGAGCTGCGTCGATTAGCTCTCTGAGCTCTTGAGCAAGCTTGCCATGACCTTGCCGGGCTTCATGCGCGGCAAGCTGTGTCGCCACGGAGAGGAAGCGACCTTCATCTCCGTCTATATGGCTTTTCAGCAAAGCTACGATGTGTTGTGCCGTGGTCATTTTCTCGAACTAATCGTTGGTCAGCTTGTCGGTGCCATGGGCACCTTAGCGTCTATCCATTTCAATGTGTCAGATATTTCCATTACGCCGTTTCGGAAATGAACCTGTCCACAGATTCTCACTCAGGTTGCAAAGCCTATCGATATATCGCATGAGGCGTTTAACAATTCCTTGTGTCTCTGCCGGGTTGCCGGCCAGTTAGAGTTTTCTCCACGTATACGTTCCCGGCTGATTGACTTTCTCTGGGGCTGTCGCAAACATTTCTGCGGCTCGCAATTATCCCATGAACGGCGTCATTTTCATGCTTTGTT
>NZ_JAPPSO010000048.1:0-5489 GCF_036571585.1 Rhizobium sp. 268
CGAGGGCTGATCTCCTTGCCCTGTAGTAGCCTTTAAGCCCTTGTTGCATTTACATTAGAAGTCACACCGCAAAGTTGAAGTGTCCTGTTTCTGCAAAGTTGGAATGTCACACTCCCCGGGTCTGAACGACGTCTGGGAGATTGCAGATGGGATTGATAGCGATGAGCGAGCGCGATCTGCAGCGGATCGAGGTTTTATCGAAAGTGATCGCCGGCCTGATGCCGTTGGTGTCAGCGGCGCATGTGCTCGACCTGAGCGAGCGCCAGGTGCGTCGGCTTCTGCAACGGATGCGCGCGGACGGCGCGGCGTCGATCCGGCACAAGGCGATCGGGCGGCCATCGAACAACCGGATCAGTGACGGGGTTCGGGATTATGCGATGACGCTGGTTCGCGAACGCTATGCGGATTTCGGGCCGACCCTGGCGACAGAGAAGTTGACTGAGCGCGATGGCTTGCGGGTCTCGCGCGAGACGGTGCGCGGTTGGATGTCGGAGGCCGGACTGTGGCTCTCGCGCAAGCAGCGGCGGACGTTTCATCAGCCGCGCTTGCGGCGTGAAGCCTATGGCGAGTTGGTGCAGATTGACGGGTCCGAGCATCGCTGGTTCGAGGACCGCGTGATCCATGCTCGCTGCTGGTGTTCGTCGACGATGCGACCGGTAGGTTGATGCACTTGCGCTTTGTGCGTTCCGAAAGTGCCTTCACCTACTTCGAGGCATTGGCGCTCTATCTCAAGCGTCACGGCGCACCGATTGCCTTTTATTCCGACAAGCATTCGGTGTTCCGGGTGGCGAAGAAGGATGCCAGGGGTGGCCAGGGCATGACCCAGTTCGGGCGTGCACTGTGTGAGCTAAATATCGAGATTCTCTGCGCAAATTCGAGCCAGGCCAAGGGTCGTGTCGAGCGCATGAACCGGACGCTGCAGGACCGTCTGGTCAAGGAACTGCGGCTATCTGGCATCGACACCATGGAGGCTGGCAATGCGTTCCTGCCGGATTTCATGGAGGACTACAATGCGCGTTTTGCGGTTACCCCTGCCCGTTTGGACGATCTGCATCGACCGCTGAACCTGGCGCCGGATCGGTTGACGGAGATCCTGTGCAAGCGCGAGCAGCGCTATGTCGGATCGCAGTTGACGTTTTCGTTTGAGCGCCAGCGGATCATGCTGGAAGAGACCGAGGTGACGCGTGGCCTGGTTGGCCGCTATGTCGAGACCTATGCCTATGCCGATGGCCGGCTGGACGTGCGCTGGAAAGGTCATTCCCTGCCCTACAAGACGTTCGACAAGGACCAGCGGGTGACGCATGCGGCGATCACCGAGAACAAGCGGCTCGGCGATGTTCTGGCCTATATCAAGGAGCGTCAGGAGCAACTGCCGGCGCCCAAGGTCAGGACCAACAGCGAGAAGAATGGCTACACGCCGCGGGGCCGCAAGCCGGGTCGGAAGACGGATTTCATGAACGATCCCGCCGTCATTGCCCGACGGCGACAAGCGCTCTCTGACCTCGATGCGGCGGAATGACTGGCTGCTCCAACTGTCAAAGCTAAAGCCGAAGGGGAGCATCTCACCCGCCCCCTCCCTTCCCTTGCAACCCGGTCCAGCCGGTCCGCTCGGGGGCTTGCCTAAGCGCAAGTGGACATGCCGAGTGTCGCATTTCTAAATGGCTGAAGAAGCGCCCAAAGTGACACTTCTATGCCGCCCCAACTATTGTAAGGGGGTACATTCTATTTCCAATTGCGACATGCCAGTAATTTCAACGGCTTCACTTTGGAGATTTTGGCATGTCTCGATGCTATTCGCAGATCACCCTCGCCGATCGCCGACGCCTGCGTCACATGGTGGCGGCAAAAGTTCCGGTAAACGAGATGGCACTTCAGCTTGGCCGTCATCGTTCGACGATCTATCGCGAGATCCGACGCAACGCGTTTCGCGATCGCGAACTACCGGCCTATGACGGTTATTACAGCACCGTTGCGAACGACACTGCCAAGGACCGACGTCGCCGGCTGAGAAAGCTGCGGCGCCACTCGACGTTGTGCACAGAGATCATCAACAGTTGGAGGCTCGCTGGTCGCCGGAACAGATTGCCGGGCGCCTGCTGTCGGACGGCCTCAGTCGAATTCGCGTTTGTAAGGAGACAATCTATCGCTTCATCTACAGCAAGGAAGATTATGGGCTTGGTCTCTATCAGTATCTACCTGAGGCACGCCGAAAAACGTCGTCCAATGCGCTCCAGGAAGCCGCGTGACGGTGCGTTTCCAGCCACGCACCGCATATCCCAACGGCCCGTTTTTGTTGGAGATAGACCGCTCGCATGCTCGAAGTTTCATGTATGTCGGAGGATCCTGTGGGTGAAAGACTCAGTGCCTCTAACCTGACATTCCGAACGAAGCAGCGCCGTCGAGAGATAGCTGTCGAAAGCGCATTTCAGGCTTCCAAAGTGTTCGAAAGTCGCGGGCCGTAGATGACGTTATCTTTGACGTGCGATCGGCCATGCTAGTTCTCCAGGTACTGCTGTGTTTAGATAAGGACAGGCACGGGATTCCCTTGCCCATCCCATCCACTACTCATAGTCGAGCCTTGCTCAGATTGAAGTACCAGTTGTATTCGTTGAACGGTACCCCCTTACCAAAGTCGAAGGTCTCCAGCGTCTGCCGCGCTGCCGGTGTCAAGTCGGACCAACTGACCGCAGGCTGTAACCCGCCGCGAATCTTAGTGTCAACGACTGAAGGGTTGAGCGGGAACGGGTTCCGCTGATAGCCGACCAGCGGATGTGTTCCGTGCATGTGGGGATTTTTCTCGCGGGTGTAATAGCCATGGCTCGAATAGCTGATCGAGATCAACCGCGCCTCGATATCGAAGGCCTCCGTCCAGACGATGATATTCTGCCAACCATGCCGATGCCCCAGATTGCCAGCCCCGTCGACGTTCTGCTCCTTAGGAAAGTACCACGCGTACATTGTTGCACACTGGCCTCTAAATTTTTCCGATCTCACGTAGACCTGCCCGATGCTGCGTGAGCAATGGCCGTCCATCGCTCCCGACGGTTTCAGACCAGCGCCGATGTTGCCTTCGGCATCCACGGCCGGGAAAGGCACACAGCCAGTAAAGACCTTGAGATAAGGCTGGAAAGCCTTGAGGTAGCCCGAGGTGCTGTCGGGAAACCCTTTCACATCATCGTGATCAATGGCACGAGCGTGCGCCGACCGCCATGGCACGCAAAGGGAGAGCAACCCGGCGAGCACCGTCCTGCGATTTGGGTCAATGTGGACCGGCATTTTGTTTCCTTTCTGTTAAAGGGCGAGCGTATTCTGGGAAGTAGTGGATTTGCCAATGCCTCCCTTTCCGTAAAACCCGATCTGACGCAGAGCAGTCATAATTACTTCCTTTTCGTGTTCGAACCGACCGGGGCGATGCCGCGATATAGGATGCGACTAGTTCCGTCGCAGCCTGAGAACAATTTTCAAGCGTCGTGCCAGTTGAGCTGTTTGATGGGGCAGAACGAAAGTTGGTGCTGCCGCATACACTTAGAGGGACAAAAATACCGGAACAAAAACTCCATGGCGTGCCACGAAGCCGCCAACGATAACGACAATGTCGCACATATGTCGTGAGGCTCCTGAAAGCGGTAGATGAGCAAGCACTTGGCGCATGTACTTCTGGGTCGAACGGTGCGTGATGCCGCCGCCATCCTGCTCGAACCGCAAAGGGAAAGTCGGGTGTATCGACAGAGAGCGGTTGCTATGGCGACGGCCGGGGGTTCGGGCTAGAAGCCGCGCGGCTCCTTGGTCATACGCCGCGACAGATCGGCTACCCTTTGCGCCAGCACGGAATCGAACGAACAGTCCTCAAAAGGAGATCTCGGCGCAAAGAGTAACCGATCTGTCGCCGCCAGCAGACGCCCGAAGATTCTAGATCTCGCGACGGACGAAGTCAGCCACAAGTGGCTCTGTCACACTCCAGACCAAGCCCGTAGCAAAGAGGTTCGAAAAGGAACGAAGAAGGGGCATATCCAGCTAAAAAGTGGAGTTTCTCAAACTGGCACCGCTCTTGCTCGAGGAACTGAGCTTTCAAGCGCCATAGGAGTTCGTGATGTCCAGAGGGATGAGTGCGTCACCACCAGCACTGAACCTGAGGGGTAAACCCTTGCTTACACCAGCGCAACCCAGAATAGGTTCTCTTCCGATGAATGTAATTGCAATTCCGGGCTCGCTTCTCACCTCCGCATCCCTCGCCTCCGCTAGTACAATCAGCGGTCACGCGCAAGAGAACTGGGAAAGATTCAATGACGCCTGCGCCTTTGAACGCGCCCTGTACGTTAACATCTTGACGTATGCCGAATACGCCCACTGGCCGGATGAGGCGGTCCTGCTTCTCACCCAGGTGCAGACCGTTATCGTTAGCCTCTGCAAGTATATACCAACGTTCTGGTCTTAGTGTGCACAAGTCTCAGCAATGGCATCGCGACGTTTATAGCTCATCCAGTCGTGGCCGCCGCGCGTCAAGATGCGAATGCGGGTCGGCTCGATAAGGACCGAAAGGCGATAGCCATCCCATTTCACTTCGAAAGCCCATTGCGGCCCTTTGGGCGGCTTGCTGGGCGAACTTCTCAAACAGGATCATCGCCAGAAGGCTGGGCCCGGCAAAGCCCCGCGGCGTCACATGGAAAGGAGCTGGTGGCTGGGTGATCTTCTCGCATTCGCGGCAGGTGAACTTCTCCCGCACCGTTTGGATCACCTTCCACTGACGCGGGATGACCTCCAGGGTCTCGGTGATGTCTTCGCCCAGCTTCGACAGCTTGCCCGAACCGCAACAAGGGCAGCTCGCCGGGGCCGCGATAACGACACGCTCGCGCGGCAGATGTTCAGGGAATGGTTTGCGTGATGGACGCTTGCGCTCGAAAGCCCTGACCGTCGAGGCTTTGGCCGCAACCTCTGCCGCCAGTTCGTCTTCGCCAGCGTCAGCCTCCAGCTCCTCGAGCTGCAGTTCCATCTGTTCGAGGAGTCGCGTCTTGCGTTCTGACCGGCTGCCGTAAAGCTCGCGGCGAACCTTCTCGATCTCCAGCTTCAACCGCGCGATCAGCGCTTCGGAATGCGACACGAGCGCCTTTGCGCTGGCGGCTTGCGCCTTGGCGGTCGCTGCTTCTGCCTCGGCAGCGATACGCCGGGCACGCTCCTCGGCCAGCAGCGCAAGCGCACTGGCAAGGTCGTCCGGAAGCTCATCAGTCGCGTCGCTCATGGCAGGATGGAATCATATTCGAGTCCGCCATTCCAGTGCTTTTGCTCATCCTGCCGATGTTGGCCACCAGGTCTTTTGCGGCATCCGCCAGTCTATGCCTTCGAGCAGATAACCGAGCTGCGCCGGTGTGATCACCACCGTGCCGTCAGCGGCTGACGGCCAGATGAAGCGGCCGCGCTCCAGCTTCTTGTACCTCATCTGAGAATGCAGCCCCGACCGGCACAGATCAGCGGTTAGTGCGGGTCACGCACCC
>NZ_JAPPSO010000049.1:0-5375 GCF_036571585.1 Rhizobium sp. 268
CTGTGTCGCCTGAATATCCACGAGCCGCTGACCTTTCCAGCCAGAGAAACTTAACGTGACAACACCGGTAAGTTTGTTGGCGCGGTAGCTCATTGGCTGTTGACTAGCCTTATTTGGGCTCATATATGCCACTGACGGTGTACAAGCCTTATATTGATATAAAACCGTCAGGAAGTACTTGTGCCACATTTTGAGAATCCGCGCATGGTCAGGGGGTCCGATCTCCTTGTCTCGTGGAAACCGACTCGAAGGAGCGAGCAGCCCATGCATATCGCCGAAATTAAACAGGCTGCGATCCTGCTCGGCGGCACGGTCGCGGCGCGTCGCTCGTCGCTACTAGTCAAGGGGATGGCCAAACAAGAGGAGACAGCAGCATGAGCGTCGGCCAGTACAAATCAGCCAAGACCCGCGAGATCATCGAAGACGCAATCAGCCAATTGTGCGCAGTGGGTTTCACTCTAGATGGCGCCGCCGGCCTGCTCGTCATTGAAGGGATGATCAGAATCGAAGATCGTCAAAAACGAAAAGACATGGCCGCTTTCGCTGCAAGCGAAGCGGAAGACACGATAGATTGGGGATACCCATGAAAATAATAGACCTTCAACCTGCCAGCGGCTTTGCTGGCGAGGCGAGGGTGCTCGCGCGCTTCTTACTTCAGCTCACACCGGACGTCAAGCTATGTGGCTTGCGCCTTGATCCAGCGAACGACAATTTCGACGCCCGCAGTTGCGTAGCATGGGTCAAAGCACGAATGGCATGAGCACTACGAAGGGCGTTGTCACGTTGTTTGAATGTGGCCACGTGAGGCCGAGCCTGCGCTTTTCAGGCAGGCCGTGCACTCACGGCTTCCCACGCGGCCAATAAACAACGTGACAACGCCGACAGAACGGATGATGATGAACGACGCCGCTCGAAAGATTGCAGCTGTTGCCCCGTCGGAGCAGCATTATCGCGAAGCACCCAACAATATCGAAGCCGAGCAAGCGCTTCTGGGTGCGATCCTGATGAATAACGACGCCTATTACCGGGTGTCCGACTTCCTGAAGCCGATCCATCTCTATGAACCGCTGCATCGGAAGATCTTCGAGGTTGCCGGCGATATCATCCGCATGGGCAAGATCGCCAATCCGGTGACGATCAAGACCTTCCTGAAAGCCGACGAGAAAGTCGGCGACATGACGGTTTCGCAATATCTGGCGAGCCTGGTCAGCAATGCCGTCACCGTCATCAATGCCGAGGATTACGGTCGGGCGATCTACGACCTGGCGCTGCGCCGGGCGCTGATCACCATCGGCGAGGATGTCGTCAACATCGCCTATGACGCGCCGCTCGACATGCCGCCGCAGTCGCAGATCGAGGATACCGAACGCCGCCTCTTCGAACTGGCGGAAAACGGCCGCTACGACGGCGGTTTTCAGGCCTTCAACGATGCGGTCGCGCTGGCGATCGACATGGCGGCCGTCGCCAAGGAACGTGACGGCGGACTTTCCGGCATTTCCACCGGCATCCATTCGCTGGATTCCAAGATGGGCGGCTTGCAGCGGTCGGACTTGATCGTCCTTGCCGGACGCCCCGGCATGGGCAAGACCTCGCTTGCTACAAACATCGCCTACAATATCGCCGCCTCCTACGAAAGCGAAGTCCAGTCGGACGGCAGCATGAAGGCAAAGAACGGCGGAGTCGTCGGCTTCTATTCGCTCGAAATGTCGTCCGAGCAGCTCGCCACCCGTATCATCTCCGAGCAGACCGAAGTCTCCTCCTCGAAGATCCGCCGCGGCGACATCAACGATGCCGATTTCGAAAAGCTCGTCGCCTGCTCGAGGATGATGCAGAAGGTGCCGCTCTATATCGACCAGACCGGCGGCATCTCGATCGCCCAGCTTTCGGCCCGCGCGCGCCGCCTCAAGCGCCAGCGCGGCCTCGACGTGCTTGTGGTCGACTACATTCAGCTGATGACCGGCTCGGGCAAGTCCAGCGACAACCGCGTGCAGGAAATCACCCAGATCACCACCGGCCTCAAGGCGCTCGGCAAGGAGCTCAACGTTCCCATCATCGCACTGTCGCAGCTCTCGCGTCAGGTCGAAAGCCGCGACGACAAGCGGCCGCAGCTGTCCGACCTTCGCGAATCCGGCTCGATCGAGCAGGACGCCGACGTCGTGCTCTTCGTGTTCCGCGAGGAATATTACGTCAAAAATTCGGAGCCGCGCGACATCCACGATCCGAAATATCCGGAGTGGGAAGCGCTGTTCGACAAGGTGAAGGGCACGGCCGACGTCATCATTGCCAAGCAGCGCCACGGGCCGACGGGAACGGTGAAGCTCGCCTTCCAGGCAGAATTTACCCGCTTCGCCGATCTCGCCGATCCCTCCTTCACCCAATATGAAGAGCACTGATCGCGCGGCGGCCGGACTTTCCCCCCGCCAGCATTGATGTCTAATTGCGTCGTATGCGACGCTGTTAGAGGTCTTTGCTTTATGCAAGTCGTCCTCCCAAAACCGCTGCACAGTTTTGGGCAACATGCATTAGACTGACCGGCGATGTCCCGTTGTTTGATCAAGGTCGGAACAAGGCGCTTGTCTGCCCGCCGCAGACGCTTTCAATACGCGTAACCGAAGATCATCGGATCATCGCTCAGTGCTCGTGCCCTCATCCACCTCTTCGCTGTGGATGTTGAATCAGCTTCGCCGCGCCACGTCACCTCACAATCGATTCATCAATCGCAGGACCTGCTCTAGCCGGGTAGTGTCGCCTTAACATTTTCGGCGGTATTTACCGGCGGAACCCCTCAATCCAAGTGTCGGTTAACGCTCCATCACCAACTGGAACGTGTCAATGAGGATCGCCAGAAAAACGCCAGACCCAGTGATGATCACGCCATTCAGAAATAGCCGGCTTGCCTTGTCGTAGACGACTTTTTTCAGTGATGACGTTTGCAAAAGTAAAGCGAGGGAGCGCAGCTGAAAGACGATGCCTATAATTATGACGACCAACGTCGGCAGGTCGGCAAGTCTCCACGGTATTGGATTGCTGGCCCACTGCGTAAGGAAGCCTAGGGAAAATGAAAGCACCACCCCCACGACGGTAATCGTGCCGTTGCGGAAAAGCGTTTCTATCAGGTGTTCGTCGTCATCGTTGAGATTCATTTTCGGCTTTCCATCCCGGTGACTATCCACGCTTTCCTATGACAATCAACCGTATTTGGATATCTTATCGATGAAGACAGAGCCTCGGATGCCGTCTTCTTTCGAGAATTCGGTGAATTACCGGTCTATGCCTAAACGGGCGATGTCACGTTGTCGGCAACTTAACGGGTGGCGGATAATTCGGTTGAGATGACTCATCGACCATCAGCTACAAGAACCACGGCTTTCCACCGCAGATTATCGCCCGTGCGGTCTGGCTGTATTTCCGGTTCCCGTTGAGCCTGCGGCTGGTCGAGGAAATGTTGCTGGAGCGCGGTATCGTCGGTTCTTACGAAACGATACGGCGATGGGCCGCAAATTCGGGGCAGCCTACGTCATGCAGCTGCCTAGAAAGAAGCCGTCGCGGAAAGTTATCTGGCATCTGGACGAGGGTGTGGCGCGAGGCATCCACAGCAATGTGGGAGCCGAGTTGCACGGAAGATGAGGGTAGGTCCCTCGAAACCGACCGTCAGGGGTAGGTTTCAAACCACTGCAAGCTGCGACGGTAAAGAGCCGTAGTGGTGAGCGTTGCAGAAAAAGGCGGGTCTTAGTCCGTCAGGTGAGGTTTAGAGAGACGAGCGCAAGCGAACCGCTGATGACGTGTCGAAAAGTGCAAGATGATGTCGAAACCGGGAGGAATTCGTTAGCCCGGGACGAGTCTGGGGGGCGACCTGATTTCTGCCCAGGCGGCATCCGGCATGAAGGCGGCGTGACTCTTTACCAGGCTTTCGTGTGGAACGCGGGAACCTGTCGCTCCGATGTTAAGGGAGAAACCCAAGCAGGCGGTCCCTGCGAGGGTGAGATTACCGAAGCGGAGCACAGGAGCGGAGCAGCCCGTAGTAGTGCTGAAGGTCCTGTAATGGGGCTGGAGCGAAGGGGTTGCGTTGTTCAGCTCTGGAGCGAGGACAACCGGCGACGGGAGGATCCTCGTGGATCGAGCAAAGCCGTATACGATTCCGAAAAGAGAGGTGTGGGAAGCATATAAGAGGGTTAGAGCCAACCAAGGAGCGGCTGGTGTTGATGGCCAGACGATTGCGGACTTTGAGGCTGATCTTACGAACAACCTGTACAAGCTCTGGAATCGGCTGGCGTCGGGCAGCTATTTTCCGCCGCCGGTGCGGCGGGTCGACATACCCAAGAGCGATGGGAAGACGCGCCCGTTGGGCATACCTACGGTCGCCGACCGCATTGCGCAGATGGTGTTCAAACGCCATCTGGAACCGACGGTGGAGCCTGAATTCCATCCGGATTCCTATGGGTATCGGCCCGGCAAATCGGCACTCGATGTGATCAGCGTGGCACGGCAGCGATGCTGGCGTTACAACTGGGTTCTTGATCTCGATATCAAGACTTTATTTGATAGCATCGAACCGGACCTGCTGATGCGGGCTGTGCGCAAGCACACCGATTGCCCGTGGGAGCTTTTATACATCGAACGATGGCTGAAAGCGCCGGTGCAGATGCCGGACGGAGATCTCGTCGCCAGAGAGCGAGGAACGCCACAGGGCGGGGTAATCAGCCCCCTCTTGGCAAACCTCTTTCTTCACTATTCGTTTGATATGTGGATGTGTCGGAATTTCCCGGACATTCCGTTTGAGCGGTATGCTGACGACGCGATCTGTCATTGTCGGACCGAGGACCAGGCGATGGCTCTTCAGTGAGCTCTGGACGGCATCGTAACGTTAACCGGACATCGATCAAAATGTGGGATCTGGCGGCATGACCAGATCTAGTTCTGGTCATGGAGGACGATGGCGACAAGGACGAGAAGATCATCGCCGTGCCGGTGGCGAAGTTGACGCGCTGCTACGACAAGGTTGAGAACTACACCGACCTGCCGGAAATCTTTGTGAAGCAGATCGAGCACTTCTTTTCGCACTACAAAGATCTGGAGCCCGGCAAGTGGGTGAAGGTAGCCAGCTGGCAGGACGTCAATGTCGCAAAGAAGATGATTAGCGATGCGGTCGGCCGCTACAATTCGCAAACGTAATCGCCAATCGGAAGAGCCAAATAAGGTGGAGCGAACTAGCAGCGGTATCTTAGGCCCAGTCTTTGCGCGGCCTTGGACCGGAGGCAACCTCATTATGGTTCCATAAGATAGATTGCGCCGCAAATTTGTGTAGCCGGGTACATTCTATCTCGAACTGCAACAAAGGCGCTAAGCTGCCTGCTTTTCGGGAGCCATGGTTTGAT
>NZ_JAPPSO010000050.1:0-4501 GCF_036571585.1 Rhizobium sp. 268
AACAAAGCATGAAAATGACGCCGTTCATGGGATAATTGCGAGCCGCAGAAATGTTTGCGACAGCCCCGGCAGCCTCGTCGATCCATTTGACCCGCCTGGAATTCCGTTCTATATAACTTCAGTCGAGAAAGCGGGATATAATCCGTCATGACGCTAAAACAGGCGTTAACGCCAACAAATCCATTGATGCGCTCGCAGAAATCAGCTTTATGAAACCCGATCGCCGCAAGAAGCGAGAAGCGCCTGGAGGACACGATGACCACCCTCGTCAACAGCATTGCCGAGTTGCCAGCACTTCATGCGCTGCAACGAGCGCCCCATTTATTGCGTTTCACCGTCGCCCTTGGGCATTTGGAAGAGGGGAAAACCATGACGACTGACATCTCATCTTATGGTGTGATTGAATTAACTCGCGCCGAAGCTTCTAAAACTTGCGGAGGAAACCCCGTCGCGGTTGCTGCCGCAGCAGGCGCCTTCGGAGGAGCTACAACAGTCGTTGTAATATTCGGCGTGAAATTGTTAATCAATTGGATATCTAGGCACTAGAGCCGAAATTCGCGCGTGGAGCAATTTTGCCGGTGCCTCGAAGCCTTGATCTCGTTCGGCACCGGCTGCTCCGCTGCTCGGCCGTTGTTGAGGTCCTGACTGACCCGAAACAATCCGGCCGAGGACTGCAGAAAATGAAGTTTGAGGCATCAGTTGAAGATGTAAAACGATGAATACTGAAATTTTACACTATGAATGTTGTTTGCATTATCACGAAGCAAGCATCTGCACTTTCGTTTGATGATGGGATCGGCTCTGGCAGATATATCAAAACACATTCGATGTTTTTGAGCGGTGACCCTGCGCATGAACAATATCCAGCTTACTCCTGAAATGGCCTGCTACACTGCAGAGAGCATACTGTCGCGGCGACCAGGTCGTCCTTTCCTCATTTACAAGCTGATGGTGCTCTCGGTGGTTGCGGCATTGGTGTCGCTGCCACTCGTGAGCATAACTGTCTCTGTTCAAAGTCCCGGAAGAATTCGCCCTGTCATCGAGAAGACGCCCCTGGTCGCGCCGTTCTCCGGGCGCGTTTCTCGCATCCTAGCTGTTGAGAACGACCGGGTCGCCGAAGGGCAGGAGATCCTCGCCCTCGATGATGAGGTCGTTGGAGAAAGGCTCGTGGCTCTTAGAGCCGATATTCGCGCTAAGAGCGATCTTGCCAGTGACCTCAAAGCTCTGATCGCGTCCGGTACCACCATTGGCCCGGTCCGCCTCCTCACCGAAACAGTTAAGGCCGAGCAGGCGCATTTTCTCGACCTTCTGCGTGAGAACGAGTTTTCCCGTAGCAATGCGGCGGCGGAGTTGGAGCGCGCTAAGCGACTCCTTTCGTTTGCTACGGCGCCAGCGAAGTCGGTAGACGAAAGGGCTTTCGCTCTCCAGAGCATTGAGGTTCAGCGCGAGATTCTCATGAGGCGCAAATCCGCTGAATGGAGCCAGAAACTCTTCGACACGACCTTGCGCCTAAAAGAACTCGCCGCCGACTTACGTCAATCGGAGAAGGAACTGGATCTGACGCACATCCGGACTCCGGTGTCAGGCGCCCTTGAGCAATTCTCCGGCCTCAGCCCCGGCAGCTACATTCAGGCAGGGCAAAGTGTCGCTTGGGTCTCCCCGGGCGGCGAACTGGTGGCAGATATCTACGTCTCACCCAACGACATCGGCTTCGTGCGGCCGGGCCAGTCGGTGCGTCTTCAGGTAGATTCCTTCAGCTATAATCAATGGGGTTTGATCGAAGCAACAGTGCGCGAAGTGGCGCAGGACTTCACACTCATTGACGGCAGGCCGATCTACAAGGTCCGTTGCACGCTGTCACACAACCATCTTGCGCTCAAGAATGGGGCTATCGGTTACCTCAAGAAAGGCATGACCATCCAGGCACGTTTTCTTGTGGCCAACCGCACGCTCCTGCAACTCCTCTACGAAGGCGTCGACGATTGGCTCAACCCGCTCAAGACGGCCCACTAATTCTTGATTTACCGAACAGAGAAAGCGTCATGCCTAAAAAAGTCAGTAAGTTCAAACAACGCGACAACACGGATTGCGGCGCTGCCTGCCTTGCTTCTGTCGCAGCGACCTATGGTTATAGGCTGCCTTTGTCGCGCATCCGGCAATATGCCTCTACCAACTGCTCCGGTACCACCGTGCTAGGTCTCAAGGAAGCGGCCGAGAAACTAGGCTTCATCACAAAGGCGGTGAAGGGTGGCTTCGATTGCCTGTACAAGATCCCGATGCCCACTATCGCGCATGTGGTCGTCAAGGAAGTCCTGCACCACTTCGTCGTAATCCAATCGGTCGACGCAAGGTCGGTCACGGTCATGGACCCAGCCTACGGCGAAATTCGCAAGCTGTCGCACGGGGAGTTCAAGACGCAATGGACCGGCGTCCTGTTGTTCTTGGTTCCCGGCGACGGCTTCAAGCGCCGCGATGAGACCACGTCACCCCTGGTCCGTTTCGCCAGTCTGCTTGTGCCACATAGGGCAGTGATGGCGCAGTCCCTCGTCGGAGCGCTGGTGACGACGATCCTTGGCCTCTCGACAGCCATCTATGTCCAGAAGATCGTAGATCATGTGATCACCGGGGGCAACCGCAACCTGCTCAACCTGATGAGCGTCGCCATGCTGCTCATCCTGGTATTACAGGTGGTGATCAATGTCCTACGAAACCTGCTCGTACTGCAAACCGGGCAGAAGATCGATGTCATACTGATCCTCGGCTACTACAGTCACATCATAAACCTGCCCCAGAAGTTCTACGACAGCATGAGAACGGGCGAAATCATTTCGCGGATGAACGATGCCGCGAAGATCAGGAGCTTCTTGAACGATGTATCGATCAACATGTTCGTCGATTTAAACACATCTCTGTTCGCGTTGGGGCTGATGTTTGTCTATTCGTGGAAGATTGCCTTGGTCGTGGCGGCTTCCATCCCTCTATATCTCTTGGTCTATTGGGCCGCGAACCGCATGAATCGGAAGTACCAGCGCGCCATCATGGAAAATGCCGCTGACCTCGAAGTGCAGTTGGTGGAATCGCTTGGAGCTGTCTCTACGATCAAGACCTCCGGCGTCGAAAGTTTCGCCAAATTCAACATCGAAACCCGCTTCATCAAGACGCTGCACTCAGTCTATAACTCTGCGCGGGTTTCGATCTTTGGAGATAGTGCCTCGACCTTCCTGTCGACCCTGTTTACCATCGTCCTGATGTGGTTTGGCACTACGCTTGCCCTCAATCAAGCGCTCACGCCCGGCGAGCTACTTTCATGCTATGCGTTGCTCGGCTACGTGACCGGGCCTATTGCCAGTCTCATCCACACTAACAGGGTCATTCAGGACGCCTTTGTCGCGGCGGATCGCATTTTCGAGATCTTCGACCTTAAACAGGAGACGAACGGCGGCGGCGTTGATGCCACGAAGTGCGACCTTGGTGATATCAGCATGGAAAACATCACTTTCCGCCATGGGTCTCAGCCGGAGCTTTTCCGGAACTTTAGTCTCACTTTCAGGCGAGGCGAGATGACGGCGGTGGTGGGGGAAAGCGGCTCGGGCAAGAGCACGATTGCGGCTCTGCTGCAAAATGTGTATCCACTCGAAAGTGGACGCATCCGGATCGGCTCCTATGCGCTCCAGGATCTCTCCACCGTTTCGCTGCGCAATGTAATGGCAACGGTGCCGCAATCAATCGACGTGTTCTCAAGCTCGGTAATCGAGAATATCGCACTTGGCGAATTCGATCCGGACATCGCGAAGATCCTGCAAATATGCGATCAAGTAGGGTTACGAAAGCAAATCGAATGCTGGCCCAGCGGCCTTCAGACCCGTCTGGGCGAGAATGGTGTACGCCTCTCCGGTGGCGAGAAGCAGCGCCTTGCGTTGGCTCGAGCTCTCTATCGAGATCCGGAGATCCTCATCCTCGACGAAGCGACCTCGTCTCTAGACTCGGTCGCTGAGGGTTTTGTGCTGCGGGTAGTTGAGGATCTGCGTCAGGCTGGCCGGACTGTCATCGTCATCGCTCACCGACTGAGCACCATTTGTAAGGCCAACAAGATCGTAGTCCTTGACAAAGGCAAGATTATTGAGGAGGGAAACCACACTGAACTTTTGAGCGCTAATGGCTCTTATGCCGCTCTGTGGCGGGTGCAAATTGGCGCCATCTCAGACAGCGGACTGATGCAGCGATAGCTGCCCGGGACGGCTGTCAGGCTGCGGCGACACACGCGATTTTGTTCCAGATTTGTATGGCGGTGACCTGATGTGATGGACGGCCTCCGCTCCCGGCAACGCACTGTGCCAAGATGTGGGGGCACCGTAAAGTTAACAGACGGCTGATGAAGATGTGCGTACATGGGGCATGTCAGAAGTTGCTCGTGATCCGCTTTATCGTCGCCACGGGCGTGTCGCAAAGTTTTCTGTTAACGCGGATTTGAGATTTGGATGGTGAAACGGCGCTCCGATTT
>NZ_JAPPSO010000051.1:0-4486 GCF_036571585.1 Rhizobium sp. 268
TGCATCGCCGAAATCTACGCCCAACCCGTCAGGCAGGCAACCGCAGCCCAGTTAACGTGACAATACCTTCCGGCGCAATGCCACGTCACCTTGTGCGCTAACGCCGTGAACCTGAAAAACGTTCTTAGCTATGTCAATTCCGACTGTGATAACTTCCTTCATGGACGGCTCTCCTCATTGCGGCTCCTGACAACCGCATCATGGCACTTCACGCGCCGGCGCAGAAGGCCGTCCACCTCATCAGGCCCACTTAATCCCTCCTGGTTGGGAACGATGCACTAACGCCGGTATTAAGTCGAACTCACCGACCAATTATTAAAATTGAAGTTCATCCCCTCGGGGGACGAGGTAATCTCGACGCCATATTGAACGCTGCCGACGTGTATGTCGCCAAAGTAGCCCTTCGACTTGAGCCACTCCAGGATGCCCTTGATGTCCACCGTTCCGCTATCGCTTTTGGATGTGCACAGCAGTGAGATCACGTTGTGACCATTAGAGCCCGTGAACACGTTCCAAGTCGCCCCGCCCACATTGACATTGCGGTAGAGCGGGATCGCTGCGCCGGAGCGGTCGTAATGATATGAGATGGGCTTGACATTGCCGCTTCCGTCTGGATTCCCAGTGTAGTTTGTCCAGAGCATTATCTCATTCTGGTGTGAGCTGTCCCAGATGTCGTAGGCGGTGTCCCAGGCCCCGCCAGTCGGAACATCCTGATTGAAGCTCGAAGTCAGAGTATTAATTGAACTGAGAGGTTTTTCGATATTTAACGCCTGGTGGGGATAGCTCTTGATGCCATCTGTATTAGGCTGGTTCGACCAAACGCTCCACTGTTTGCCTGCATGAACCGAAATCGTCTGAGGCCCGGCGCCGGTTCCCCATACATCATTATTCCAAGAATAACCGCCGTAGGAAAAGTCTCCGTATGGAGAGTTCGAGCTCCAAATCGGCGCGTTTGCCGGAAGAGGCGCGGCAATCGATGATCTGGCGTTATTCACAGCTTGCCTGAATAGTTTATCATGCTGTGCATCCATGTAGCCGGGCAAGCCTGGCGATCCAATACCGTCTATTCGATCGGGAACCATAAGCTCGCTTTCTGTAACGTGAACACCGCGGAAGCGGGTTTCCACCTTACCGTCGGGCATAGGCACTTCGTTGTTCATGTAAGAGCCTTCCAGTTCTGCATCGAGAACGCCCGATCCGGCCTGGAGATTATAACCTGCCTGAGCGCCCACCGCTGGGGCGTCCTCCCTATTGAACGGGTTGAATTTGGTAGACGCGACACCTCCGTGAAGGCCGGCATAAGCACCGGCCCAAGAGAAGGTTCTCGGTGCTTCGGAAGAAGAGACACTCGGATCGCTGTGGTCGGCGTGATCGGCCGCCGACGCGCCGCATGCCATTAAGGCCAAGACGCCTACGGAGAAGATTTTTCTTCTAACTAGCGACATATGTAACCCCATAACGAGTGGTTAAAACAAGAGTTTAGGGTTGAGTTTAGATGATGAGCCGATTTTAGGATTCCTTTCATCGCAGCTCCCGATCCGCCCCTCGGACGATCTTGATAGGTCTCAGCTTAGAGAGGGTGTTTGCAATACACGGGGCAATCTATGGGGCGTTATTCTGGCCTACACTTTGGCCTTCTATTATTTCTCCTTCAGCCACGTGTAGCCGACACCACCAACGAAGAAGAAGTCCGGAGATGCAACGACGGTATCTTCACCGGGTTGGTCCGTTGCGAAAACTAATGAAGTCGACGAGATCAGCACTGCTGCCGAGGCCGTTAGCGTCTTTAGCCAAAACCCTATCATTGTTGAACTCTCCTTTGGCTTGCTCAGTTGCGTGCTGGAGACGGCGGTGCTGAATGAACATGCGCGCAGTTAAACGCCGCCCCTGATCGCAACCGGCCTCGCCCGCTATCTTGCCGTCGCCGGCAGCACTTCGAATTTCCAGAATTTTTCCGGACTGAAATAGGTCGCGGCAAACACGCGGATATCTCCGGCGGTGACTTTGCCGTAGCCGGTGAGACTATTGCGTATCCGGTCCAAACGACGCGAGTCCGTCTGGGCGTGGTGCAGACATTCAATCCAATATTCGTTGCTTTGCTGCTGATGCTTCAATGTCTCGACAATGGGCTCGCGGGCGCGGGCAAGCTCATCCGGAGAGACATCATGCGACCGCAGGTCGGTGGCGATCTCTTCGACAACTGCGTAGAAGCGCGGGATCTTTTCCGGTTCCGTCTCGACGGAGAAATGGGCGTAGCCGAAGCCGGGAACTTCCCTTGACAGGTCAACATAGCCCTCCAGAACATAACTTGCGCCTTCGGCAATACGAAACTGGTCAATCAGCCTGTTCTGGAAAATCTGGATGGCGATCTTGGCAGTGAACGACCGCGGCAGATCGGAGAGCAAATCGCCGACCGGAACTCCCAAGGCAGCGGCGGCAATATCCGCCCTGCCGCTATGGGTCCGCAAAACGGGCGTCTTGTTCGCGGCCGGAAAACGCACGTCACCCCAATCATTGCTCGGCGCCGTCTCCGGCCGCGGCGGCAAAGCGCCGAGGGTTTCAGCTGTCATCCGGATTGCGTCATCCACCGTGACGTCGCCAACGATGGCGATATCGATCGGGCCGTTGGAAACCATAGGCCGGAACAGCGTCTCGAAATCTTCCGGCTTAGCGGCGGACAACTCAGCGCGATCAGGGAAGGTCCAGCGCGGGTCGCCGGAATGCACGAGCCCGGCCAAATCGCGGACGACAACGTCGCCGGGCGACGCGTCATACTGATCGAGATCGCTCAAATACTCCTGCTGCACCCGCCTGAATGCCTCGGGGCGGTATGCGGGATCGGAAGTGTATGCCGCCATTAGCTGCAATTGCGTCGCAAGATCTTCCGTCCGCGTGCGACCGTCGAACCTGAAGGAACTGTCGCCGACCGAGAAGTCGACGCCGACAATGTTGGCTGTCAGTGCTTTCTGGATATCCTGGTAATCCATGGCCTTCAGGCCGGACCGCTCGACGGCCCGAGATGTCCAGATCGGGGCGGAGCGGTCTTTCGGCAGGCCCAGCCGGCCGCGGCCGATATCTTCGCGCACCAGCACTTCATTGGCACGCAGTTTGGTCGGCTTGACGGTAAGGCGCACGCCGTTGGAAAAGCCCACCATGGTCAAACCCAGATCCTCGTCCGTACGGCGTTCGACCACGGCACCCGGTTCGCCGAAATGGGTGTAGGGCCAGGCAACATCAGCCGCACCGGATGGAGCCGAGACAGCAATAGCCTTTGAAGCATCATAGACTTGCCGAACCGTATCGGCTCCGCCCTCAGGTGATTGGGTCGTCTGTAGCACGACCTGTGGACCGTTGCCGGAGAATGCATGCAGCAAGGCTTGATTGACCTCGGCCGCCGTGACGCCGTTCGTCATCGTCTCGAACATCGAGAGGTCTTCAGCGGGCGAGATGAAGACTTCATTGTCACGGACGCTGCCAGCCAGCGCCGAGGCGATGGCGGTGGTCTTGCGCGTCGCGGCTCCGGCCGCGGCAGCCTGGCGGATGGAGCGGTATCCAAGAATTTCGCGATCCAGTTCAGCCTGCCCAACGCCGAACTCCTGGATGCGCCGCTGTTCCTGGTCAATGGTCGTCAGCGCCGCCTGCCATTTGTCCGGCTCCGAATCCGCCGCGATCTGGACGACATGGGCGGAATGAAGGAGATCCCGGGAGCCGACGCCCGCACTGATGAATGGGGCATCCGCCTTGCTGGCAATGGTGCTCAGCCGACGCTCGAGCACCCTCAGGCCGAGATCTTCGATAAGCTTGGTACGGCGCTTGGCGAACGTGTCGGGCGCGGCGTCATAGGGACGCGTCCAGGCGATCCGTACGCTGGTCATGCCGCCGGGAACGACGAAGACGTCGGCGCTTTCGCCTTTCGTCTCCAATGTGCCAGGATCCGGTTCTGCAGGCGGCGGACCCACGGCCTTCCAGTCGCCGAAGCGCTGGCGGATTTCGATTTCCATGGCGGCGGGGTCGATATCGCCAACCACTATCAGCGTCGCCCGCTCGGGCCGGTAGTTGGCCCAGTAATATTCACGGAGAAGCTCCACGGGGGCATTGCTGATGATGTCGGTTTTACCGATCGGGGCGCGCATGGTCGCGCGCTTGCCGGCGAGCAGCGAATTCCTGATTTCGAGCGCCGCGCGGTACTGCGGCGTGTCACGCGACCCCTCTTCCGACAGGATGACGCCGCGTTCGCGATCGAAGGCGCTGGCATCGAGGGTCAGCTCGCTCGCCGTCTCGCGCATCAACATCAGGCCCGTCGAAACCGTGTCGGCATCGACCTTGGGCAGATTGAGTTCATAGACAGTCTCGTCATAAGAGGTATGGGCGTTGATGTCCGGCCCAAAGGCCAGGCCCTTGCGCTGCAGGATAGGGATCATCTCCCCGTCGGCGACATGTGTTGAACCCTTGAAGGCCATGTGCTCGAGAAAATGCGCCAGACCCT
>NZ_JAPPSO010000052.1:0-4418 GCF_036571585.1 Rhizobium sp. 268
TGGGGTTTCGATCCTATTTCCGTGAAATAGGAGAAGAGGCCCGGTTGCTTGAAACAATTGTCAATTTGGATGATCCAGAGGTGGCTCGTGAAGTCACAACGCGCCTCCTTGATAGCCACGCCGATCTCGCCGCCATATACGATGCGGGTGGCGGACAGGACGGGATTGTTCAGGCAATTCGAGCTCATAGTAGCGGCCAGCGGCCGGTCGTCGTTTGCAACGATCTTACTGACGCGACGCGACCCGCGCTGATTGACGGCGTTATCAGTTGTTTCCTCTGCTTACCAATCGAGGCATTTGCGCGTGCGGTCATTGACGAGATGGTTTCCTCAATCATAGGCATACGGCCGGCCGCGCCAAACCGGACCTTGCCATTTGACGTCATTTTTGCCGAGAACTTGCCTGCATAGTCGGCGGGTCGTTCAAGTCTCGCGGTAAGCTTTCACCGAGGCGCTGGCAGAAACCCTTCAAACCACCGTCTCGCCGAAAGAGTGCCAAAACTACTTCAAGGAAACCGGATATGAACAGACCTAAAACAATCCCGCTCTAGTCTTACTGAGTCACAAAATCCGGGGGATTCGGGCTGGATAATGATGTGCTAGCGTAGGCGATTCGTGGTCAGCAGGAGAGAGCTGAGATGAATGGCCTGAGCATAGGAAGTGAAGCAGCCTTTGCGGATTATGTCCATAAGCTGGTCGATGTGATCGGGCACGCCGATCGGGCGGAGCCGCTCAACGATTATTGCCTCGGACTCATGCTGCCGGTGGACCGCAAGAGTGTCGAGCCTCTGGCGGCGGTGACGGCGCCAGCGCGGGTATCGGCCAAGCATCAGTCGCT
Source organism: Rhizobium sp. 268 (assembly GCF_036571585.1). NCBI lineage: Bacteria > Pseudomonadati > Pseudomonadota > Alphaproteobacteria > Hyphomicrobiales > Rhizobiaceae > Rhizobium > Rhizobium sp. 268. Next base: position 838 of record NZ_JAPPSO010000052.1, read on the forward strand.
CCTGCATTTTGTCGGCCAAGCGCCCTGGTCTGACGAGGCGCTCCTGGCGCGGGTTCGTGACTTGGTGCTGCCGCTGATCGAGCAGAATGGGCCTATTGAGGCTTGGATCGTGGATGACACCGGGTTCCCCAAGAAGGGCAAGGGCGATGTCACGTTGTCTGCGGCTTAACGATTGTGGGATAACGGGTTGGGATGAACAGTCCGACCGTAAGCTACAAGAACCACGCTTTCCACCGCAGATCATCGCCCGTGCGGTCTGGCTGTATTTTCGGTTCCCTTTGAGCCTAAGGATGGTCGAGGAGATGCTGCTGGAGCGCGGTATCGTCGTCTCTTACGAAACGATACGGCGATGGGGCTGCAAATTCGGGGCAGCCTACGTCAAGCAGCTGCGTAGAAAGAAGCCGTCGCAGAAAGATATCTGGCATCTGGACGAGGTCGTGATTTCCATCGGCGGCCGAAAACATTGGCTGTGGCGTGCTGTCGACCAGGACGGCTACGTTCTCGACGAGATCGTCCAGACCCGCCGCGATACCAAGGCTGCGAAGCGATTGCTGGTCAGGCTGCTGAAGAAGGCCTGTCGCCGAAGCGCATCATCACCGACAAACTGCGCTCATACGGAGCGGCAAAACGGGACGTGATGCCCGCTGTCGAACATCGATCGCACAAGGGCCTTAACAATCGCGCAGAGAATTCTCACGTGCCGCTTCGAAAACGAGAGCGGATGATGCAGGGCTTTCGATCCGTCGGAGGTTTGCAACGTTTCATCTCGGTCTTTTCAGCAGTCCGAAATCTTTTCGTCGCGCCGCACCAGAGACACTCAGCCCTAGCCACCCATATTCATCGCATCCGCGCCATGGCGCAGTGGAAAGCCGTGACCGCTGCAATTGCATGAGTTTACCGACAAGCGACTTTACGGCCGTTGATCAAACAACGTGACATCGCCCGATAGGCAATCCTAATGCAGCATTTGTTTTCAATGCTGCGCGTTTCGCTTTATGAAAAGATCGTTGAATACCCGATCAGCTCCCCATGCCTGAGCGGACGTAAAGGCAAGCTGCCGCAACTCGTCGCTGGCGAGCGGCTGCTGTCCAGGCTTATAGCCGAGATCATGGTTTGCCTCGGACCAAGCATGCTGAAAAAGTGTCTTGATTTGCAATTCGAAACAATAGGGCACGAGGTCCTTGTTGAAACCCGGGTCGATTAAATCTTGCTGCAGCATCAGGATATGGTGGTTTCCAAAATACCCGAATTCCCACTCGTTCTCTGGCAACATATCTTTCGACTCGATAGCGTGAAAATAGCGCTGAACTTCCTCCGAAATCCTATGCACATCATCCTTGTAGAAGGTAACGATCCGCGCGCCGATCTGATCCTGAATCTGATGAAGCGGATCATCGTACTTGGCTTTGCCATCCCTCAACGCAGCGGCTTTGCCCACGAAGCGCTCCACGGACTTCGGGCGCGTCGAGATTCGATCGATCCGTGGCTGACCAGCGAAGATGTCTTGCAATAAGTTGGAAAGCTTATCGGCGATGGGAAAGAGCACGGTTTCGTATCGCGCTCGATATCGAACTTCTACTGTCATCTACCTTTCTCCAGTTTTTCACTAACCACCGAGCCGACTGTACTGAATCGGATCCTGTCGGCTCCTTCCTCAACGGGCGTGTGTTGAAATACCTTATCGAAGGAAGCAGCATCGGCCGTCAGCATAGCCCCGTTGTCCAGCTCCACAGTCCGGTAAGGCAATTGTTTCGTGAACTCGGTAGCATCGAATTGAAAATTATCATTGGCCAAGTCAGGTCGTTCAAGCTGCTTCACCACGGCGGCCTTTGCGCCGTCGGTAAATCCGTAGCGATTACAGAACGCCTCAACGCTTAACGTCGCCGCACCAAGCCCACTGGCAAGCGTAGCCGCGGCGGTGATCTGGCGCTTTACTTCTAGATCATCCGTAGCCTTGATGGCTTTCTTCAGTGCAACGGCGAGACGACGCGTGCCAAACGCGGGACTGGTCATGAAGTCTGACAGCAGGAAGTCCTTAACCCAGTAGTCCGACGAGTCCAGATCCTGACTGTTAATCTGCTTGTCGACGGCCATTCCACTCCAGAAGCCGCCTTGAAATGACTGGTGTTTGTAGACGACAGCTTTGTAAGAATGGGCATTTTTCATGAATACGCGGTCGATGAATTCTACCGTCAGCATGTCGGCAGCCTCGTTTACGACCACGCCGTTGTTGGCACGAAAGCGGGATATCACCACCTTGTGCTCGGCGCCTTCGGTTCCCTTAATCAGGAATAGAAGCCCGAGCCCCGAGCGACGTGTCGTTACTGTCGCCAGTTCCCCGGCAAGCACGCGGCCCAGATCGACCCCTGGCGCTGACGCGTAGGCGATCAACATGTCTCGACGCGCGTTCGCTTGAGCGCCGTCGTTGCCCTTGTTGAAGGCGATACCAATGTTGCAGATCGTGTCCCGGCACGTGGTGTAGGTGGCGGGAGGTAGCAAAGCCGAGCGCCCGCGCGCTTTTCATAGCGCTGTAGCGGGTGATTGGGTTTGCGGGCGGCCATCAGTGTTTTACGCTAGGGTCGGGTTGTTGAAGACCAACCTGACGGAAAGACCACCGATGACCAATGACATGATGAACGTGCGCTCGCTTGTTGAGAAGAGCGCCGATGCAGATTTATTGCGCGAGATGATCGGCTTTGCCGCCGAGCGGCTGATGGAGCTTGAGGTCGGCTCGGCCACTGGTGCTGACTTCGGCGAGAAGAACCCGATGCGCCTTGCTCAACGCAACGGCTACCGCGACCGCGATTGGGAGACGCGAGCCGGAACCGTTGAACTCCGCATTCCGAAGCTGCGCAAGGGAAGCTATTTTCCGAGCTTTCTCGAGCCGCGCCGTATGGCAGAGAAGGCCCTGACAGCCGTTATCCAGGAAGCGTATATCCAAGGAATCTCGACCCGTTCAGTCGACGAGCTGGTCAAGGCCATGGGCATGTCGGGCATCTCCAAAAGCCAGGTGAGCCGTCTATGCGAAGAGATCGACGTCAAGGTAAAGGCGTTCCTCGACAGGCCGATTGAAGGCGAGTGGCCGTATGTGTGGGTCGATGCGACCTACCTCAAAGTCCGGCGCGGCGGTCGCATCGTCTCCGTCGCCGTTATCATCGCCGTCGGCGTCAACAGCGATGGTCGACGCGAGGTCCTTGGTATGGAGGTCGGCACGTCGGAGGCCGAGCCGATCTGGACGGAATTCCTGCGCAGGCTGACACGCCGAGGATTGCGTGGCGTCAAGCTTGTCGTCTCCGATGCGCATGAAGGTCTCAAAGCCGCCGTCACCAAGGTTCTCAATGCCACTTGGCAAAGATGCCGGGTTCACTTCATGAGGAACGTGCTCGCGCATGCTGGAAAGAGCGGCAGGCGGGTCGTATCCGCCTTCATCGCCACGGCCTTTGCCCAGGAGACACCGGAGGCAGCAAGCGCTCAATGGCGCAGCGTCGCCGATCAGATCAGGCCGAAAGTGTCGAAGCTTGCCACCATCATGGACGACGCTGAAGAGGACGTGCTCGCCTATATGACCTTCCCGAAAGAGC
>NZ_JAPPSO010000053.1:0-4259 GCF_036571585.1 Rhizobium sp. 268
CCTGTGTCGCCTGAATATCCACAAGCCGCTGACCTTTCCAGCCAGAGAAACTTAACGTGACAACACCGCGGCGCGAAGTGGCTGTGACCATCTTGACAGGGAAGCAGGAAACGTCTGGTTCCCAAAGCTTACTGGCATCTCCTGTGGCGAGCTTGACAGAATTAGGTGCGGCCCTGCTGAAAGAAGCGGAAGCGCTCGCCCAGTCAGGTGAAATCGAACAACGGCAGAAGATTGTTGCGGAGCAGAACGAACTATTGGACCGCAAGGTGTTATCCGCAGCAAAAGATCGCCTCATCAAACGCCGTAACCTGCTGCAAGACGACGGCCGCTTCGCAGCTGCCCTCACAGAGGTCAACACGAAGGGAATCACGCATAAGGCAAACGAACTGATCGATCTCCATTTGACCAATGGTGGTGTCTGATCGGTTCGATGAGGAACGCGGTTATCTCGACATCACCCACCTTAAAATCGGGCTGGCGAGGAAGAGCGGGCAGACCAAAGCCTCATTCCAAACCAATACCGGTACAGCGCTGGCCAAGCTTACGTCAGAGATACTGAGCGAAGGCGAGCAACGTGCGTTGGCGCTCGCCGCCTTCTTTACCGAGGTCACGGTGACGGAGGGCTCGGGACCGATCGTCATCGATGACCCGGTATCGTCGCTTGACCGCGACCGCGGACTTAAGGTCGCTGCGCGTATCGCAGAGGAGGCCAAAAGCCGCCAAGTCATCGTTTTCACACACGACCTAATATTCTTCAACGATCTATGCCGCGAGGCTGATGATCGTGGGATCAAGACGGCCACCATCGGTTTGTTTTCGGACGGAGCAAATGCCGGTAAGATCGACCCAGCGGGCGTTGCATGGAGGGGTCTTTCTGTTTCCAAAAGACTCGGTCCGATCAAGAATGACTTTGCCCCGGTACGCAAACAGCATTCGGTCAGTCCCGCCGACTACGAGTTTGCGATCAAGAACCTCTACGGGCGCCTGCGCGATACATATGAGCGGCTGGTGGAGGAGTTCATTTTCTGCGATGTCGTGCGCCGCGGTGTTGATCGCATCGAGACGCAAAAACTGCGTTTTGTCCATCTTTCCGACGCGCTGGCGATCCGGTTTCATGAAGGAATGTCGCGCGTCAACACCTACAGTCACGATAATCCGGCATCCGCAACGGTTTCTGTCCCAACCCCAGATGAGTTCGATACCGATATCAACTTCATCGAGAATCTAATCGAAGACCTCCAAGCGGAAAGCAAATCGGCGGAGGTTAAGCGTCCTAGCATGAAGAAATAAGAACATGTTGCTCCACTCCCTCACGCACGCCAACTCCCGCTGACCTGCGACACTCTGGACTCATCGCCATGATCCGCCGTCACGGCCTTCCATTTGCCAGTGGATGTTGTGGAAGCTCTCAAAACTGTAGCGCCTCGCCAGCTCCCGGTATCGTCGAAGGTCGCGAAGTTCTCAGGCGCCGTCCCGCTTGCGTCAACTAACTCTTTGATAGCCCCCTGATTGGGAGCAATGGCTGGCTCTGACAAAATGGATGAAGAACTCTTTCACCCTTTGCCGGCGTGTGCTCTTCGGGTCGAGGACAGTCCGGCCCGGAAGCCACTGACGACCTGGAAAATTGGGAGAAGCAACATGCAGTAGGTTTTGCATGAATTTTGGATAAAAAAACTTGCAGGTTTTGATCAATGAACTACATTGGGGTCGAGGTGAAACACGATGGCAAAACTCGATGAGTTGAAAAGGCGATTAACGCCAGGCAAAGTCTACCGGCGTGCAGACCTCACAAAATGGTCTGCGGCGGTCGATCGCGATTTGCGCGCGCTTGTGGATGCGGGCGAGCTGACGAAAGTTTCCGCAGGGGTCTATCTGCGACCGAAACAGACGGCATTCGGTAAAGCTCCGGCCGACGAGAAAGATCTGGTTGAAGCCTTTCTCAAAGACAAGAGATTTTTGCTGACGACACCGAATGCTTATAATGCCCTCGGCGTTGGGACGACCCAGCTCTACAATCACACCGTTGTCTACAACAGAAAGCGTCATGGGCAGTTCAAGCTCGGCAACCGCCTCTATGACTTTCGCAAGAAGGCTGAGTTCCCCGAAACGCTGAGCAAGGAATTCCTGCTGGTCGATCTCGTGAACAACGTCAAACGCCTCGCTGAAGGCGAAAGCGTGGTCCTCAAACAGGTGAAAGCCAAAGCCAAGGCGCTGGACTCGAGTGCGCTGAAGCGAGCGGTTGATGATTACGGCGGAGTACGGGCCAAGCGGTTCTTCAGCGAAGTCCTCGAAGAGCAAGCGCAGTTGCATGCCTGAATATCTTCACCGCCATCCTGAGTTCGCGGACCTGATCAGGATTGTCGGCGAAGATATGGGGATCATCCCCGCCTTGGTCGAAAAAGACTATTGGATCATGCATTGCCTGTTCAGCCTGAAGCAGGCTGGATTTCAATTTGAGCTTAAAGGCGGAACGTCGCTATCCAAGGGCTTCGGCCTTATAGAGAGGTTCTCGGAAGACATCGATCTTCGGATAGACCCTCCAGAGACGCTCGGCGTCGCAACTGGCCGCAACCAGAACAAACCGAAGCAGGTCGAGAGCCGGCAAACGTTCTACGACTGGCTTGCTCATAATATTTCGATCAATGGAATTGAGGTGGTCGAGCGTGATCGGGCGTTCGACGATGTAAAATTTCGTAGTGGTGGCATCCGCTTGCTCTACAAACCGACTTCAACGGAAGCCGTCGATCTCAAGGACGGTGTCCTTCTCGAAGTTGGTTTCGACGACGTCACACCAAACGAGGCGGCGGACATCAGTTCTTGGGCCTATGACTATGCAGTGGATACGGTCGACATCATCGACAATCGTGCGCTGGGCATCCTGTGCTATCACCCGGGGTATACGCTTGTTGAAAAGCTCCAGACGATCTCCACAAAGTATCGCACACAGAGACTTACCGGCGAATTTCCGGTGAATTTTCTGCGCCATTACTATGACATTTTCTGTTTACTTGGAAACGCCGATGTCCAGGCGTTCGTGGGAAGCCAACCGTACCTCGACCATGAGGAAAGACGTTTTCGATCGGAAGAACGGGACCTAACAATCAATCCTGCCTTCGGCCTTCTGGAACCATCGATTTTCGCTGAATATGAGAGAGCTTATGAGAGCACGCGCTCGCTATACTATTTGAGGCGACCAACGTTCTCGGAGATTATGCAACGAATCCGTGACTTTGCCGAAAGGCTGTAAAGGGTGTGCGGCGCTCATTTAAACAAAGCCCACTCCAATACGCATTGATATGCGAGCCGGACACTCTCGCCTTGCGTACCCGGCTTCAATTTACCAACCGATCGAGCTGGGAGGGGATGGTCTCTTAACCTTCCCTTCCGTCGTCCCAAGGCTCATGTTCAATTTTCACAATCTGCAATCGCGCGTTTTTCTCCTCAAGACGCCATCGGCGTTTCAGATAAAATTCCATCGCCTGGCGAACCACTACCACTAGCAGCTCACCTGAAAAACCATACTCTTTGCTCACTACCGCGGCCTGCTCAGCGGACAGACCTGCGTGGGGACGCAGGAAAATGCGAGCTCGCGTGCGCCACTCTTCATCCAAAGGCAAAGCTTGCTCCAATTGGCGTTCGTCAAAGGAACTCGACGGGCTAAAGCGGATCGGAAGATAGTCACGATAAGCTTGGTGCTTGAAGCTGAATGCCCTGAGATGGACGTTCTCCCCATCCGATGTGAACCGAACCGGCGCCAGCCACTGTCCTTCGTCAGCGCCTGTCGTCATCGACGTGTAGGAAACATGGATTGCTTTTCCCGTTCTCATCACATTGTAAAGGCGCGCCACGATTGCCGCGTCGGCTTGACGAAAGGGCCGCGGTACTGAAGCCGAGCCACTTTCGCCGTCTTCGGCATCCTCCAGAACCTCAAAGTCGGTGGTTAGGCTGGGCGTCATCAGTGACTGATGATTTGCGCGCGCAATGTAGGCTTTCCGCACGGGGTCATAATCTGGCGGAACGGGAGCCAACTGCAGGTAGGTCCGGAAATCGATCGCCGCTTGAGCGCTGGATATTCGAAAACGATCGATCAGGTCCCGCCGGTTTGCAGCACCTCGCCAAGTCAGGCACCGGTCCAGAAAAATCACGCGCTCGCGCTGGGCATATTTAAGGTCATTGATCGTCATGGAATTTATGGGGCTGTCGCAAACATTTCTGCGGCTCGCAATTATCCCATGAACGGCGTCATTTTCATGCTTTGT
>NZ_JAPPSO010000054.1:0-3610 GCF_036571585.1 Rhizobium sp. 268
GAAACGCTGACAATCGCGACCGTGAACAACGGCGACATGATCCGGATGCAGAAGCTGACGGATGACTTCAAGGCGAAGAATCCGGGCATCGACCTTGAATGGGTAACCCTCGAAGAGAATGTGCTGCGCCAGAAGGTCACGACCGACATCGCGACCAAGGGCGGCCAGTACGACGTGCTGACGATCGGCACTTATGAAGTTCCGATCTGGGCGAAACAGGACTGGTTGCTGCCGCTCGACAATCTCGGCGCCAACTACGACGTCGACGACCTGCTGCCGGCCATCCGCAGCGGCCTGACTGTAGACGGCAAGCTCTATGCTGCGCCGTTCTATGGTGAAAGCTCGATGGTCATGTACCGCAAGGACCTGTTCGACGCTGCCGGCCTGAAAATGCCCGACGCGCCGACCTGGGACTTCATTGCCGACGCTGCCCGCAAGATCACCAACAAGGACAAGGAAGTCTACGGCATCTGCCTGCGCGGCAAGGCCGGCTGGGGCGAGAACATGGCCTTCCTGACGGCCATGTCCAATTCCTTCGGCGCCCGCTGGTTCGACGAGAAGTGGAAGCCGCAGTTCGATCAGCCGGAATGGAAGGACACGCTCGATTTCTACGTCAAGCTGATGAAGGATGCCGGCCCTCCGGGCGCCTCCTCCAACGGCTTCAACGAGAACCTGGCGCTGTTTCAGACCGGTAAGTGCGGCATGTGGATCGACGCAACGGTTGCCGCTTCCTTCGTCGCCGATCCGAAGCAGTCGCAGGTCGCCGACAAGGTCGGCTTCGCGCTCGCCCCGGACAAGGGCCTCGGCAAGCGCGGCAACTGGCTCTGGGCCTGGAGCCTCGCCATCCCGGCAGGTACCCAGAAGGCCGAAGCGGCTGAGAAGTTCGTCGCCTGGGCAACCAGCAAGGAATACAGCAACCTCGTCGCCGAGAAGGAAGGCTGGCTGAATGCACCTCCGGGCACCCGCAAATCGCTCTATGCGAATGCGGACTACCAGAAGGCGGCGTCGTTTGCCAAGATGACGCTCGACTCGATCGAGGCGGCCGATCCGACCAAGCCGACCGTCAAGCCGGTCCCCTATGTCGGCGTCCAGTTCGTGGCGATCCCGGAATTCCAGGGCATTGGTACGGCGGTGGGTCAGCAGTTCTCGGCAGCCCTTGCCGGCCAGATTTCGGTCGATCAGGCGTTGAAGAGCGCCCAGCAGCTGGCAACCCGGGAAATGACCAAAGCCGGCTACATCAAATAACAACCTCCTGAGCAAGAGGCGGATTCTTGACAATCCGCCCCTCTGGGCCGCCGATGCCCGAACTGCATCGGCGGCCGCTTTTTCAGACAAAGCCTTCCTGCGGCCGCTCCCCGCTTCAGATCAGATCGGTGATTGCCATGGCAACCTTGCATACCCGCTCCGCGGCGCGCCTGATGATTGCGCCCTCCGTGCTGCTCCTCTTTGCATGGATGATCGTCCCACTTGCGATGACGATCTATTTCTCGCTGCTGAACTACAATCTGCTCAGCCCCGGCATGGAGAGTTTCGTCGGTCTGCTCAACTACGAATACTTCCTGTCCGATCCGGCCTTCATCGCGGCGCTGATCAATACGCTGCTGCTCGTTGCCGGCGTGTTGCTGATCACCGTCATCGGCGGCATCGCCTTTGCGCTGCTGCTTGATCAGCCGATGTACGGACAGGGCATCGTGCGCATTCTGGTGATCGCGCCGTTCTTCGTCATGCCGACGGTGGCAGCACTGGTGTGGAAGAACATGTTCATGAACCCGGTCAACGGCCTGTTTGCCCATCTTGCCAAGGCGCTCGGCCTGCAGCCGATCGACTGGCTGGCGAATGCGCCGCTGTTCTCCGTCATTCTGATCGTCGCCTGGCAATGGCTGCCCTTTGCCACCCTCATCATGCTGACGGCGCTGCAGTCGCTTGACGAGGAGCAGAAGGAAGCCTCCGAAATGGACGGCGCCGGGCCGATCTCGAAGTTCATCTACATCATCCTGCCGCACATGGCGCGTGCCATCACCGTGGTGATCCTGATCCAGACGATCTTCCTGCTTTCGGTCTTTGCCGAAATCCTCGTCACCACCAATGGCGGGCCGGGCACCGACAGCACCAACCTCACCTACCTCGTCTACGCCCAGGCACTGCTGCAGTTCGATATCGGCGGCGCTTCGGCGGGCGGCATCGTCGCCGTCGTGCTTGCCAATATCGTCGCGATCTTCCTCGTCCGCCTCGTCGGCAAGAATCTGGAGGCTTGAGATGGCCAGAAAAGTCACAACGCAGCGCAAGGTCATCGTCACCGCGATCGCCTGGACGCTCGGCATCCTGATCTTCTTCCCGATCCTCTGGACGTTCCTGACCAGCTTCAAGTCGGAAGCCGATGCCATCGCCTCGCCGCCGCAGTTCCTGTTCTTCCATTGGACGACGGAGAACTATGCGGAGGTGCAGAGCCGGTCGAACTATCTCAGCCACTTCATGAACTCGGTGATCATTTCCTTCGGCTCGACGCTGATCGGCCTGATCATCGCTATTCCCGCCGCCTGGGCGATGGCGTTTTCGCCGACCAAGCGGACCAAGGACGTGCTGATGTGGATGCTGTCGACCAAGATGATGCCGCCTGTGGGCGCGCTGATCCCGATCTACCTGCTGTTTCGCAATTCGGGCCTGCTCGACACGCGCACCGGCCTGGTGATTGTGCTGACACTGATCAATCTGCCGATCATCGTCTGGATGCTCTATACCTACTTCAAGGAAATCCCGGGCGAAATCCTCGAGGCGGCCCGCATGGACGGGGCATCGCTGATGAAGGAGATCGTCTACGTGCTGACGCCGATGGCGGTGCCCGGCATTGCCTCGACGCTGCTTCTGAACATCATCCTTGCCTGGAACGAGGCGTTCTGGACGCTCAATCTCACCGCCTCCAAGGCGGCGCCGCTGACGGCCTTCATCGCTTCCTATTCCAGTCCGGAAGGCCTGTTCTACGCCAAGCTGTCGGCGGCATCGACGATGGCGATCGCGCCGATCCTGATCCTTGGCTGGTTCAGCCAGAAACAACTCGTCCGCGGCCTGACCTTCGGCGCTGTGAAATAAGATAAAGGGAGACAAACATGGGCAGCATTACCCTTCAGAAGGTTTCCAAGGTCTTCGGCGAAGCCAAGGTCATCCCTTCGATCGATCTCGATATCAAGGACGGCGAATTCGTCGTCTTCGTCGGCCCGTCGGGCTGCGGCAAGTCCACGCTGCTTAGGTTGATCGCCGGTCTCGAGGATGTCTCCGGCGGCAAGATCGTCATCGACGGCAGGGACGCCACCGAAAAGGCGCCGTCGGAGCGCGGCCTGGCTATGGTGTTCCAGTCCTATGCGCTCTATCCGCATATGAGCGTGCGCAACAACATCGCCTTTCCGCTGAAGATGGCGGGCGTCGACAAGGCTGAGATCGACCGCAAGGTGACGGATGCCGCCCGGGTGCTGAACCTTACCGATTATCTGGAGCGCAAGCCGCGCCAGCTGTCCGGCGGCCAGCGCCAGCGCGTGGCGATCGGCCGCGCCATCGTGCGCCAGCCTTCGGCCTTCCTGTTCGACGAACCGCTGTCGAACCTCGACGCAGCGCTGCG
>NZ_JAPPSO010000055.1:0-3386 GCF_036571585.1 Rhizobium sp. 268
AACGATCTGCATTCATACTGCATCTCTCTTTCGCATTCAGTTGAAGGTTTTGGCGTGGTTGGCATTTTAGTTACGTGCGGCGACGCGGTCGATGAGTTGGTTCCATCGACTGCATTGCTTTTGCGGTAAATCTGCCTTGGGAAGCTCGTACAGATAGTAGTGTCCGTTGTAGGCATGGCTGGTGACGAGGCCGTGTTCAGCCCATCTGGCGAGAGTATGTTCATGGATATTGAGGCGTTCAGCCGCCTCCTTTTTTGTCAACATCCCACGATCCCGGAGCCGGTCATAGCGTGATCTCAGCTTGTATTCGCGAACAAGATAGGTGACGCGTTTGGTTGTGAAGCGGGCGTTGCGCTGGTCACGGCGCGTCACCGAGCCCGGACGGTATCCCTGACTATTGAGAATCTCTGCGATCTCGGAAAAAATATGATCGTCGAGGAGTTTATCTATCAGTTCGATGATATCGGGGTGCGTCTTGACCTGCTGGCTGGGCGATTTTGGGCTTATGGTGACAAGCGTCTGGGTTTTACCGCCCTTGAAGCGAATATGAGCCTTGGTTGTGCCTCTCTTCGGTAGTTTGAGGAGGGTGACGTCCTCAATGATGTGGGCAAGCAGACGCTTTCGTTCGCGGTTCGGGGTCTCTGGATTGGTCCAGAGTTTTTTGAAGTCCGCCGTCATTGCGACCAACCGCTCGTGGACGGCCTTATCGAGGATGAATTGATCGCGCTCCCGGGCGCGCTCTCGCTCTTCGCGGGCATTAGCCAAGATGCGGAGCTTCCCGTTCCATTCGCCTTCGAGCGTATCGGCGACGAGGCGGTTATTGGGATCGACGAGCATGAAACGGCGCTGGGCGAGATCGGCTTCCGTTTGGGCGCGCTCGACGGCGCGACAGCGCAGCCGATCCGCCTCTTCATGCCGCGCTTCGATCTCTTTGCGGACTTCGATTGCCAGTTCGATGGCTGCCGGCGTCATCTGCTCCGCGATCAACATGCCGATGGCTTCGTCGACGGGAGGTGCGGCGATCGCCTGGCATAAGGGTTCGCCGCGATTGCTACGGGCGCGATCACAAACGTACCAAGCCTCCTGCCGACTGCGTCGGGCAGCGTAGCGCATGCGAAAATGCCTGCCGCACTGCCCACACACGGCCCGCCCCTGCAGCAGCGCCGGGCCTTCCCGCGGAGGTGATGCGACCCCCGCGTTCCATTTGTGGCAGATGTTCGACTTTAAAATCCTCAGGTTCTCCTGGTGCTGCTCCCAATTGATATAGCCGGGATGGGCATCTGGAATACACGCCGTCCAATCGTCATTACCTTGTTCACGCACGAGCTTTTTGCCATCAATGGTTCGTCGATAGCGACGGCGGCCATAGGCATAGGCTCCGGCGTAACGTGGATTGTGCAGCACGCGCATCGCCGTCGAAGGCGTCAGTGGCCGGAAAACCGTCTGGCTGTCGTGCAGACGGGAGGGAAAGAGAATGCCTTCCTGACGAAAGGCCTTGACGGTCTGGGAGGCGGATCCGACGCGAGAGAACGTCTCGAAGAAATGGGCGATCGTCTCTCTGACTTGCATGTCTGGATCAAGCGTCACATTCCCGGAATGGTCATAGACCAGCCCGGTCGGCAGGGGGCAACGGAACTCGCCACGCCGGGCCTTGTTGAGGATGCCGCCGCGCAGCCGTGCCTTGATCACATGCAGTTCGGCCTCACTCATTGTTCCCTTCAGGCCGAGCAGGAGCCGGTCGTTGAAACTTGCCGGGTCGTAGACACCATCTTCGTCGAGGATCAGGGTATCAGCAAGGGCGCAGATCTCGAGCAGCCGCTGCCAATCGGCATTGTTGCGGGCCAGACGGGAGACCTCCAGGCCCATGACGATCCCGGCATGCCCCATGCCGACATCGCTGACCAGCCGCTGAAATCCCTCGCGCCAGACCGCCGATGCGCCGGATTCACCTTGATCGTTATCGATGACGATAATCTGCTCCTCGCGCCAACCCAGGGCTATAGCGCGGCCGCGAAGCGCATATTGGCGCATGGCGCTCTCGGTATTGTCGATGACTTGCCGCATCGAAGATTGGCGGATGTAGAGGTAGGCGCTGCGTTCACGGTGATGAGACTGGACTTTGAGGTGTACATTCATGGTGCTCTCCGCTGGTGGATGCTCATGGCGATGGTCGCCAGGACATGAACGACGGCGCTGAGTTCGCCGTGCGTCGGTCGGGTGTCCGATGACGGGTAAATCTGCTCTTGATCAGGGCTTGCCGCTGCAGGCAGCGCCCGGGCCCATCCCCACATGCCGCGGCGCAGAAAAAGCATGAGGCCGCTACGGGCCTTGAGCGGCAGAACTTCGCCGAGAGCAGCACCGCGCAGCACCTCGTACTGGTTCGCGATGGCCGGCAATGAACATGCCGATGCCGTGGCAATGCCTAGCGGATCGTTTTTTTTAACACCCGCTCGATCGTTCTGGGATGAAGTGCGATATCGAGTTCGTTGCGGACCAGCTTGGCGAGTTCGCGCGCACGAACAGGCTCGCCCGGGACCAGCCGCGCCTGCAGAAATGCCAGGACTTCGTCGTCGATCTTGTGGGGACCGCGGGGTCCCGGCTTTGCCGGCACCAGTCCGGCAATGCCCGTCGTGTCGAAGTTTGCCTTGGCCTGGTAGTAGGTTGGTCTGGAAACACCATACTCGTCGGAAGCGTCCGTCACTGAGACGTTGTCGATGGAGACGCGCCGCAGCATCTCGTATTTGACCTGGACGGCGTCGTGCGGATCGAAGAACTCGCTGCCGCGGAACTTCGGGTCGCGCACCTTCTCGGAGTTTGGATTGAAGGTGCCTTCCTCGATGAGGGCATCCACCTTCGATCGCTTGCCGCCGGACTTCGCAGGCATGATGGGCTCCGGGTGTGAAGTCGGATGTTAACGTAAATATAAATATACCGCAAATCTTGATCACTTCAAGGGCTAATGCATGGCATATGGGCATTAAATGTCGGAATTGCAGCTTTCTATTGAGCATTTGAGTCCTCTTGCGGCGTAATCTCATTTACAGTAGCGGCATAATTATCCTTACACCTCACCTGCGCTCGCGCGGTCGATTGGCCACAAAGTCGCTCCACCAGACTGGCTAGTTCCATCAAGTTCGAAACGAGCAAAAGCGCCCGCCCATTGCTCGCGACAAGTTCCCGGTCCAGGCTCACAAGATCCGTCCATTGAGGGGGAACCGACCATGTGGCACCATCGTCGGTCTGCAACAGCAAGCGTTTGCCCTGCGAGTTAGCTCGCTCGCCAACGCAGGGAAGTTGCCGTCCAAAAAGGGGATGAAATGGGTGCGTGACCCGCACTAACCGCTGATCTGTGCCGGTCGGGGCTGCATTCTCAGATGAGGTACAAG
>NZ_JAPPSO010000056.1:0-3133 GCF_036571585.1 Rhizobium sp. 268
CTCATCCGCGGTCAATTTACTTCCTGTCGGCTTGCCTGACCGCCTGCGGGCAAAGACCAGCAGTGACAGTCCGCCGGCGAGCACGAGCAGCGCCGGGGCGCCCCACAGCAGGCCGGTCTTCATGCTGAACCGCGGCTTCAGCAGCACGAATTCGCCGTAGCGCGAGACGATATAGTTCAGCACCGCCTCGTCGCTGTCGCCGTCGGTGATGCGCTCGCGCACCAGCAGGCGCAGATCCTTGGCGAGATCGGCATTGGAATCGTCGATCGACTGGTTCTGGCAGACCATGCAGCGCAGTTCCGCCGAAAGGGCGCGAGCGCGCGCTTCCAGTGCCGGGTCGGCCAGCACCTCGTCAGGATTGACGGCGAAGGCCGGCGCGGCCAACAGCATCAAGACGAAAGCCAGGAGGAGACGCCGCATCATTCCGCCGGCTCCATTGCAGGCTCTACAGGCTTTGCCGCCTTCGCCTTCCTGCGCGGGGCGCCGACGCGCAGGCGGCGGTCGCTGAGGGAGACGAGGCCGCCGACAGCCATGACAAGCGCTCCGCCCCAGATGCAGAGGATGAACGGCTTCCACCAGATGCGCACGACGATGCCGCCGTCCTTGGTGGCGTCGCCCAATGAGACGTAGAGCTGGCTGAGGCCGAAGGTCAGGATGCCCGCCTCCGTCGTCGGCATCTGGCGGGCGGTGTAGAGGCGCTTGGCCGACCAGGTATCGGCGACCGCGACACCGGCGCGGCGGATGGTGAAGTGGCCGCGCTCCTCGGTATAGTTCGGCCCGGTCGCCGGCTGCATGCCGTCGAAATGCAGGCTGTAGCCGCCGGCGTCAGTGGTTTCGCCGGGCTTCATCTCGATGACGTATTCGGTCTGGAAGGTCGTCACCGCGACGATGCCGAGCACGCTGATGCCGAGCCCGGCATGGGCAAGAGCGGTGCCGAAGGCCGAACGCGACAGGCCGCTCAGACGCCGCCAGGCGACGTTGCCCGCAACCTTGCCGATGCCGGCACGATACCAGAGATCGGCAACCGCGCCGAAGACCAGGAACAGCCCGGCCGCCAGCCCGAGCACGGACAGCACTGGCCCGCCATGCTGGAGATAGAAGAAGATCAGCGCAGCGGCGAAGGCGATGCCGGCGACGACATAGAGCCGCTGCAGGGCGCCGAGCAGATCGCCGCGCTTCCAGGCGAGCAGCGGCCCGAAGGGGACGATGACGATCAGCGGCGCCATCAAGAGGCCGAAGGTCAGGTTGAAGAAGGGCGGCCCGACGGAAATCTTGTCGCCGGTCAGCGTTTCCAGCAGCAGCGGATAGAGCGTGCCGGTCAAGACCGTGCCGCAGGCGACCGTCAGGATCAGATTGTTGACGACGAGCGCGCCCTCGCGCGAAATCGGCGCAAACAGCCCGCCGGCCGCAAGCTTCGGCGCCCGGAAGGCAAACAGCGACAGCGCACCGCCGATGAAGATCAGCAGGATGCAGAGAATGAAGACGCCGCGGGAGGGATCGCTGGCAAAGGCATGCACCGAGGTCAGCACGCCGGAGCGCACCAGGAAGGTGCCCATCAGCGACAGCGAGAAGGTGAGGATGGCCAGCAGCACCGTCCAGATCTTCAGCGCCTCGCGCTTTTCCATGACGAGGGCCGAATGCAACAGCGCGGTGCCGGCAAGCCAGGGCATGAAGGAGGCGTTTTCCACCGGATCCCAGAACCACCAGCCGCCCCAGCCGAGCTCGTAATAGGCCCAGTAGGAACCCATGGCGATGCCCAGCGTCAGAAAGGTCCAGGCGGCAAGCGTCCAGGGCCGCACCCAGCGGGCCCAGGCGGCGTCGATGCGGCCTTCGAGGAGGGCGGCGACCGCAAAGGAGAAGCAGACGGAAAAGCCGACATAGCCGAGATAGAGCAGCGGCGGGTGGATCGCCAGGCCGACATCCTGCAGGACCGGATTGAGATCGCGGCCCTCGGCCGGCGCCGGATCGAGCCGCAGGAAGGGATTGGAGGTCAACAGGATGAACAGCGTGAAGGCGACCGAAATCCAGGCCTGTACGGCCAGCACATTGGCCTTCAGCGTCTCCGGCAGATTGCGTCCGAAGACGGCGACCAGCGCGCTGAACAGCGTCAGGATCAACAGCCAGAGCATCATCGATCCCTCGTGATTGCCCCAGACGCCGGAATATTTGTAGATCAGCGGCACCAGCGAATGCGAATTCTCCCAGACGTTCTCGACCGAGAAGTCGGAGACGACATGGGCATAGGTCAAGACGCCGAAGGAGAAGACGACGAGCGCAAACATCGCCAGCGAACCGATGGTCGCGACATCCATCATCGCCCGGTCATGGCGGCGGGCGCCGATGACCGGCACGACGGAGAGGATGAGCGCCGTTGCCAGCGCCAGCACCAGCGCGTAATGGCCGATCTCGATGATCATTGCGTCGCTTTCGCCTCCTGGCCCTGACCCTCTTTCCACAGCCCCTGCTGCTTCAGCCTGTCGGCCACGTCCTTCGGCATATAGGTCTCGTCATGCTTGGCAAGCACGGTATCGGCGGTAAAGACGTTGGTCCCGGGTGCAAACATGCCTTCGGTGACCACCCCCTGCCCCTCGCGGAAAAGATCCGGCAGGATGCCGGTATATTTGACCTTCACGGCATTGGCGCTGCCGTCGGTGACGGAAAATTCCACGGTCGAGCCGGCGCCGCGCACGACGCTGCCCTCGCCAACCAGGCCGCCGAGCCGGATGCGGGTTTCCGGCGCCACCGGGGTCTTGGCCAGATCGGCCGGCATGTAGAAATAGGCGACCGACTGGCTGAAGGCGAACATGACCAGCAGCACGGCGGCGGCAATGAAGCCCATGCCGCCTGCGATCACCGCCAGGCGCTTCTGCTTGCGGGTCATTCAGCCAATCCTTCCGTTGATATGCCGAGTTCCCTGGCCAGCGCCAGCAATTGGCTGCCTTGTTCGCCGGGCAGCGGAAAGGCGGCAAGCCCGCGCTTCAGCGCATCGGCGGCACGATCCTTATCGTTCAACACGGCATAGGAGCGGACGAGCCGCACCCATCCCTCGAAATTGTTCGGATCGGCGCTGAGCTTGGCGTCGAGGCTCGCGACCATGCCGCGGATCATCTGCTGACGGTCGCCGGCATTCATG
>NZ_JAPPSO010000057.1:0-3000 GCF_036571585.1 Rhizobium sp. 268
TGATCTACAGCACAGGGGGGGCAAAATTGGATAAGCAAAAGGGGTCAATGTTCGGTGCTGATTGACATCGGGATATCGAGGAGATGTTCGGGGAACGCGGCTTCGTGGTCGATCACAGCACAATTAATCGGTGGGTATTGGCCTACGCGCCGATGATTGAGAAGCGGCTGCGTCAGTTCCGCCGGCCACATTGCGGCTCTGTTCGCGTCGATGAGACCTATGTCAAGATCCGCGGCAAATGGCGATACCTATATCGGGCCATCGACAAACACGGCAATCCGATGGACTTCCTGTTGACGGCGAAGCGCGATCTCGACGCCGCCAAACGGTTCTTCCGCAAGATGCTCAAAGACGAGCCCTTGTTGTCGCCGAATAAGATCGGGACGGACGGGGCCAACACCTTCCCGTCAACGATCAAAAAGTCGGTTGATGATGGGCTTCTACATCCGGACCCCGTCCACTATGTCACCAAGCACCTCCAGCAAGGCATCGAAAGTGACCATTTCCGGGTAAAGAAGAACATGCCAAAAATCGGTGGCTTCCAATCTTTCAACACGGCGCGGCGAACCATCGCGGGTTTCGAGGCGATGCTGTGGCTGAGGAAAGGCTTCGGCCTCTCGGGCGTTGGACCATCAACGATCAGAACGATCTGCTTGCGCGCCTCTTCGGACTGCAGAAAGTTAACAAAGCATGAAACTGAAGATGCTCAAGGGATAATCGCGCGCTCCGAAAATGTTTGCGACAGGCCCAGTTTCGATCGCCAGATCCGAATAGAGAGGCTGGCCACCACGCGTCCTGCGACGTGGGGCAGCCCAACCGATCAAAGCTTCCGGCGTTATCCAAACGGTCAAACTGCCACGGCGGCGAAGCGCCGCCTCATACTCCGCCCAGTTCGTCACTTTGAACTTCATTTTTCCGATGTGATGGCGGCGGGCGGCGTTATGTTTGTGCGGCATGCTGGATCAATCAACCTATTTTCGATCCGGCCGCATAGATGAAAAATGTTGAAATTTGATCCCTGCACCAATTCCCTTCTCTCTCTAAAAAGGGGGTTAGAAGGACAGCGTGCGGCCTCTTGCGGCATGGGAAAATAGCCGACGGGCGGCCGGATACAGGTCAAAAAAATAGCGGCCGGAATTGCTGGTCCCGTCCACTATGTTTTTGTTTGCTGAATGTTGCTGGCGTCAGAACTTGGGGGCAGGGGCCTCGATCTCGGGCGGAATGTCGCCTTTGTTCTCGACGGTATGGCCTGCGCGTTCCAAGGCATCGACTACGGCCAGGATCGCGGATCGGTCCTCGATCTCAAACTTTGCGCCTGCGAAAACGAAATTAAGACCGGGAGTAGAGCGAAAGAGGGGGAGAATGTCTTTCTGAATTACGCCCACGTCGCGCAGGGGAATACAGCGATCAAGGCCAAACCTGAAGGCCGTCGTTGGCTCGTCGAACCAGGTGAGAATTACGTTCGTCATGTCATGCTGCCTTTCGCTCGATGTAGCCCGGAACGTCGCCTGTATGCTTGATCTCGAATCCGATTGCTACCAGTTTTGGGAGAACCTGGATTGGAGGGGGCAGGGTAGGACCACGCAATCCACTCGTCCCGGTGCTGGCGCGGCAGAAAGCCGCCTGCAGCAAGGGTCAAGGAAACGATCTGAGTTCTCCCGAATCAAGTCCCTGGGCCAGCTCGACGCGGAAAGCGACGGCCTCACCCTTGGCAAATCCTGACAGGTTCCAATGCAAGGTAATAGCCTTCTTCATGGCGTTGGTGCGGGGATATGAAATCGAGGGCATTTCGATCTTTGATGTAGTTGGTTATGCCTGCGTGACTTGACGCCGGATAGACTCCGGGCGTCCACAAGCCAGCATGCGGTTGAGAACGATGCAACCGATGGCAACCTCGGTCTGTTGAGCCGGAAAGGAGCGGGCCCGCAGGCGCAATCCGATCAGCCCCTTGTATCGTCCGATGGCGGTTTCGATCAGCGCACGCTTGCCGTAGCCGGCGGCTGCCTGCCATTTCAGCCGACCGTCGCTTGCGATTGCGGCAATGTGCTTGTCCCTTTGACCAGGCGGTCCGGTATCACCGCTTTCCACCGCCGTGGAACGCGGTGGAATGACAATACCCGCGGTTGCGCTGTGCTGCAGGATAGACCGATAGGTTGGTTTGCCGTCATAGGCTCCGTCGGCCGGGAACTGGTCGATCTCGCCGTCGATCTGATCGAGCAGCGGTGCCACCTGGGAAGGATCATCCGTTTTCTGGTCTGTCAGCCCATGGGCAATGATCGCGCCACTTTTGGCATCCACTGCCAGATGCAGCTTGCGCCAGTTGCGACGTGATCTGGCGCCATGTTTTTGCTCCAGCCACTGCCCGGCGCCGTAGACTTGCAATCCCGTGCTATCGACAAGCACATGCAGCGGGCCGTCCGGCAGCGGCGGGTTTCGTCGGGCTGATGGCTCCCACTTCTGTGCCCGACGGCTCAGCGTCGTATGATCTGGAACTGGGACTTTCAGCCCCATGAGATCCAGCAGCGAGTGGAGCAATCCCTCGGTCTGGCGCAGCCGCATTGCGAAGACGCAACCCAGCGTCAGCGCAGTCTCAATGGCGAGATCGGAATACTGGGCTTGGCCGCCGCGGGTCCTGCCTCGCGGAGCGCGCCATCCGGCCAGTGCCTCCGGCGTTACCCATAAGGTCAGGCTACCACGCCGGCGCAGACCTGCTTCGTAGTCACGCCAATTCGTCACCCTGAATTTCATCTTTCCGACGTGATGACGACGATCGGCGTTGTGTTTGTACGGCATGGCACTCGGATCAAACTGATTTCGATCCTGCCTGCTTATCGCCAAACCGTTGACAAAGGATCCATGCACCAACGCTAATCCGATCACACGAAAGAGGCAAGGCAGGCGACTGCGGCGAATTGAATCACCCCGGTCAGATGAGATCGTGTCCATGGGAGTGGTTGTCTATTCGCATCCGGTTAGTCAAGGTTGCTTTGGCCTTTCGCT
>NZ_JAPPSO010000058.1:0-2610 GCF_036571585.1 Rhizobium sp. 268
GGCCAATGACCGACATTCTGCATACGGTTTTCGTTTCGCGACGATCGCCTATCCGTGGCATCCGCTGTTTGGGAGCGAGGTGCGGGTTTCGCCGTATCGGCGCGGCAAGAGCCTGATGTCCATCTATACGGACAAGCGGCCCGATCTATCCCATGAACTGCCGAATTGGATGTTCGACGAGAGCTACTGCAGCGGTATGACGCTTGGGCCACCCGAGATCAGCATCGCCGGTCTCGACGAGTTGGCAGCGACGCTCGCATCGTTCGGCGCGACTCGCTTAAGAGGCGCAAAATCCCGTCCTTCGAGGAAGAAGGAGAAGGATGATGCGAAGCAGGCGACATCAAAATCGCGACCAACTCGTTCTGCAGTTGGAGCGCCAAAATCTACAGGTTCCAGCGGTCAAGAACGTCAAAGGGTTGGTGGAAGCGCTGGCGGACCTTCTGCTGGAAGCTCTGGAAGCGAACAGAATGACGAAGACGGGAGGCGTTGATGAACACGAAGATCACGCCTGACCATCTTCGCCGCGCCGCTGTGGTCTATGTCCGGCAATCCACAATGACTCAGGTTACCGGCAATCTCGAAAGTCAGCGCCGGCAGTATGATCTTGCTGGAGCTGCTGCAACGACTGGCTTTGCATCGGTGATTGTCATCGATGACGATCTCGGTCGCTCCGGCTCAGGTAGCATGGAACGGCCCGGATTCGAACGGCTTGTGGCACAGGTCTGCTCCGGCGATGTGGGAGCGGTCTATTGCATCGAGGCATCGCGTCTGGCGCGCAATGGCAGGGACTGGCATCATCTGATCGACCTTTGCGCACTCGCCGGTACATTAGTCATCGATCCGGATGGCGCCTATGATCCCCGGCTCGTCAACGATCGTCTGCTGCTTGGATTGAAAGGCACGATGTCGGAGTATGAGCTCAGCTTGATGCGCCAGCGCGGCATCGCCGCACGTGATTCCAAGGCGGGACGCGGTGAGCTGCGGTTTATGCTGCCGCCGGGCTTGTGCTGGAGCGAAGTGGGCAAGATCGAGATTGACCCGGACGAACATGTAGCTGAGACGATCAGGCTCGTTTTTGCCAAATTCCGGGAACTGGGAAGTGGACGACAAGTCTTCCTGTGGCTGCGATCGGCCGATATCAAGATGCCCGTCGTCCTGCGCAATGTCGACGTCTGTAAGCTTGTCTGGAAGGCACCAGCCTATCACAGCGTCATGCAGATCCTCCACAATCCACTCTACGCAGGCGCCTATGCCTTCGGAAGACGTGCGCAGCGAACGCGGATCGTCGATGGCCGCGCTCGCAAGGCTACGGGGGTGCGCAAGCCGAGGGATGAGTGGAGCGTGCTGCTGCGCGACAATCATCAAGGCTACATCAGTTGGCGGGAGTATGAGGAGAACCATAAGCTTCTGGCCGAGAACGCGCACATGAAGAAGAATTGCGATCGCAAGTCAGCGCGTGGCGGCCGTGCGCTGTTGACCGGACTGATGCGATGCGGTCGCTGCGGCCGAATGATGCGCGTCTTCTACGGCAGCGCAAAAGGCAACGCGCATCGCTATCAATGCCGCGGCGACGATGCTCATGTGGGTGTCGGCCTTTGTATAGGCATTGGCGGCGTCAGGGTCGACCGCGCCGTTGCGATGCAGATTTTAGAAGCGGTGTCGGACCGTGCTGTCGAAGCGGCAATCTTCGCCTCGGATCAAGTCGAGCGGTCCCGAAGAGATGTTATTGCGGCAATCGAGCGGGACCTCGAAGGCGCACGCTACGAAGCGCTGTTGGCCAGTCGCAGGTATGAGCTTGTGGACCCGGCCAAGCGGCATGTTGCACGCGAACTGGAGGCCCGATGGAATGATGCCCTGGAGCGAGTAGGCGTGCTTGAGCGCAAGATCAAGGACCTATACGCGCTGTCAGCAGCGCGCCCCGTCATCGATCGTGGCCGACTCCTGCAGCTTGCCCAGGATTTGCCGACCGTATGGAATGCGCCCTCGACGGAGACGCGAACGAAGCAGCGGCTCATCCGCATCCTGGTTCAGGAGATTATTTGCGATCTCGATGATGCTACCAACGAGGCGGTGCTATTAATCCATTGGACCGGCGGTCGGCACACAGAGGTGCGTGTGGCGCGCGTCAAGACCGGAAGATATCCTGCCGAGCTCGCACCATCGGCCGTTGAGGCACTGCGCAAACTGGGCGGACATTGGCCAGATCGGGAACTCGCGGTCTCCCTCAATCGGATGCTTTGCAAGACAGGTGATGGCGAGAGCTGGACGACCGTGCGTGTTCGTGACATGCGCGAGCGCCTGGGAATTCCCGAATATGATGCCACCAAAGTGGACGTACCGATGATCAGCTTGATGAAAGCGGCGGAGAAACTCGGTATTTGCGTCGGATCGGCCAAAAGCCTGGTGCAAAGAGGAATTTTACCTGCAACGCAAATCCTTCCCGGCTCACCGTGGATGGTTCCCGTCGAAGCATTATCCTCGGAAGCCGTCCGGATAGGGGTGCAGGGTGTCATCGATCGACGCCCGAAGCTTTATGAAGATTATCAATACGATAAAGTCGTCCGGTTGCCCGGAATCTGATGGAGGGATGCATTATGAAGCGCACTGTGC
>NZ_JAPPSO010000059.1:0-2191 GCF_036571585.1 Rhizobium sp. 268
CATCGTCTTCATGACGTTTCCTTCAGCGGTTGGGCCGTCCTTTAATTGACGGCAGCCACACGGGCTGCCGTCCTTATGCGTTGTGCCGGATGGCGCTGGAGGCGCAGTGCCGGCGGTCTCACCTCAGTCCTTAAGAAGCGCTTCCATAGCTGCGGCAATCCTCGCGAGTGCAAGAACGTAGGCGGCCTTGCGCAGGGTGATCTTCTTGTCTCGCGCATATGCGCAAACGGCGTCGGTTTGCTTTTCCATTGTTGTCTTCAGCCGCGTATGAACCTCGTCGAGAGTCCAGGATTGGCCCTGGCGGTTCTGGACCCATTCGTAGAACGAGACCGTAACGCCACCAGCGTTCGCGAGGATATCGGGAAGGATTAAGACGTTCCTGGCCTCGAGGATCTCGTCGGCCTCCAGAGTGATCGGGCCGTTGGCGAGTTCGATAATAAGCGGGGCCCTTATGCTTCCCGCGTTGCCCTTGTGGACCGTGTTTTCCACGGCTGCCAAGACGAGGACGTCGCAATCGCTCGCAAGGAGCTCGTCGCCAGAAATTTCCGACACACCAGCTGAACCTGCCACGCTGGTGACGCTTTCGCCGTGGCGCTTGGCGGCACGCAGTTCGCTGACGTCGAGACCAGCCGGGGCATGGACCGCACCTTTAGAGTCCGAGACCGACACGATCAAGTTTCCATCGTCGGCCAACAGCTGCGCCATGTGTTGGCCAGCATTGCCAAATCCCTGGATCGCCACCCGTGCTCCATGCTTCAAACCGAGAGCGTCGGCTTTGTATCGCGTGATGTAATAGGCCCCGCGGGCTGTCGCATCGTCGCGCCCGAGCGAGCCGCCAAGGGCGACGGGCTTGCCGGTAATCACCTCTGGCGTCTTCTTGCCGACAATGGTGCTGTATTCGTCCATCATCCACGCCATTGTCGTTTCATTGGTGCCGACATCAGGCGCTGGGACGTCTCGGGTTGGGCCAATGATATGTGCGAAAGCCCGGATGTAGGCGCGTGCGAGACGTTCAAGTTCCGTGTTGGAGAGGCTGCGAGGCTCCACCTTCACGCCCCCTTTGGCGCCGCCAAAAGGCAGGTTCATCACGGCACACTTCGAGGTCATCATTAGTGCAAGCGCCGTCACTTCATCGGCGTTCACATCCGGATGGAAGCGGATGCCGCCCTTCGTCGGGCCGCGGCTATCGTCATGGCGACAGCGCCACGCCAGAAAAGACTTGATCGAGCCGTCGTCCATGCGGATCGACAGGCGCGCCTGCGTCATCTCGAGTGCGAGTTTAAGCTTTTCGAGAACACCAGGATCAAGATCCACGTACTCGGCTGCTTCAATGAGGCGCTTTACGGTATTGTCAAAAAGGGATGCCATCGGCGTGTTGCTTTCACGAACGTCGGGATCAAGATCCCGGTGCATGGCTGAATCCAAAAGGGATTGGAGGATATCTTCAAGACGGGGCTTCATTGATGTCTTCCTTTCTTGCTGTCTCGGTTGTCCTAGCACTCGTCGTGCCAGGCCGATGGCGCGCTGATTAACCTAGGGATTTCGGATCAATCCGCTTTCGCCAGGGGTCCCAGCGCGACAGCTTTGTCGGATTTGCGACGAGGGTGTCTGGTGCGCCCGGTCGGTCGCAACATGTGCCTCGCAGCCCATGAGCTTTTGGCGACCGTTGCGCGCTAACCTTCTTTGCACCGCGGCTGAACACCTCTTTCGGGCCTGGGAGTACAGGTGATGTTTTCTTAAACCGGGAGTAAACTTGTCCAAGGTATGGCCCCCATGTGGCGTAGTCCGCTTTTCCAAACACCCAGTTCCCACGCGAAGCAGGCATTATTTCTTCCTTTCCGTATTCGAACCGACCGAGGTGATGCCGCGACTGGTTTTCACGAGAACAATTTTCAAGCGTCGTGCCAATTGAGCTGATTGATGGGGCAGAACGAAAGTGCCTGCTGCTGCAAACACTTAGGGGGATAAAATACCCGGACGAAGAGTCCTAAAGCGTGTCACGAAGCCGGACAAAGTTGACGACAATGTCGCACATCTGTAGTGATGTTCCGGAAGAGGCCGCGGAATAGAAGCGCCAATGCGCAAGCACTTCTTGGCCGAATGAGCCGCACTTGATGCAAATGCCGGCAATGGAAAGCGGCGCGGTGCTTTAGCGAAATCGTTTGCGGTTAAAAATCTCGCAAGCAGTGTT
>NZ_JAPPSO010000060.1:0-2154 GCF_036571585.1 Rhizobium sp. 268
TGTGTTTAAGCATGGAATGTTGACCCCTCTGGCGGGGTGATACTTATCCAATTTTGACCCCCCTTGGATTTCATCCGACCATCCGGCTTTTGCCAGTGGATGGGGTGGGGAGTTGAAGAGAGTGGATACGATTGCCCGTGTCCGACGAGCCTTCCATGTTCAGGGCTGGTCGGTGAAGAAGATCACCAGAGAGCTGAATGTTTCGCGTAATACGGTTCGCAAAATCCTGCGTTCTGATGCGACTGATTTTGTCTACAAACGAGAACATCAACCGTTGCCCAGGATCGGAGCCTGGAAGGGTGATATTGAACGGTTCCTCATTGCCAACGAAGGCAAGGCATCGCGCGAACGGCTGACGCTGATCCGGATTTACGAGGAGGTCCGGGCACTCGGCTACGACGGCAGTTATGACGCGATCCGGCGATATGCCAAGACCTGGGCGAAGAACCGGGGAGCCGTGACGGCGGAAGCCTATGTGCCCCTCTATTACGCGCCAGGCGAAGCCTACCAGTTCGACTGGAGCCACGAGATCATTCTGGTCAACGGGGTGACTACGACCGTGAAGGTCGCGCATGTCCGGCTCTGCCACAGCCGGATGATGTTCGCCCGAGCCTATATGCGTGAGAGCCAGGAGATGGTGTTCGATGCCCATGACAAGGCCTTCGCCTTCTTCCGTGGCACCTGCACGCGCGGCATCTACGATAACATGAAGACTGCGGTCGAGGCGGTGTTCGTCGGCAAGGAGCGACAATACAATCGCCGCTTCCTGCAGATGTGCAGCCACTATCTGGTCCATCCCGTTGCCTGCACGCCCGCATCCGGATGGGAGAAGGGACAGGTCGAGAACCAGGTCGGACTGGTTCGAGAACGCTTCTTCACACCACGTCTTCGAGTTAAAAGCCTGGATGAGCTGAATGTCTGGTTGCTCGATAAGTGCATCGCTTACGCCAAGGCGCACCGTCATCCTGAACAGACCGAGCGAATGATCTGGCAGGTGTTCGAGGAGGAACGCGGCAGCCTCGTGCATTACGTCGGGCCGTTCGATGGTTTCCACAGCGTCCCGGCCTCGGTGTCGAAGACCTGCACGGTCCGTTTCGACAACAACAAATACTCCGTCCTCTCGACTGCGGTCGGCCGCCCTGTTGAGGTTCACGCCTATGCCGAGAAGATCGTCATCAGGCAGGACGGCGTGAACGTCGGTGAGCATCCGCGTTGCTTTGGCCGTGGCGAGACGATCTACGATCCCTGGCATTATGTCCCCGTTCTGGCTCGCAAACCCGGCGCTTTGCGCAACGGCGCACCGTTCAGGGACTGGGTGTTGCCAGCGGCGATGGAGAAGGTCCGCAAGCGCCTGAAGAGCGTCCACGACGGTGATCGGCAAATGGTCACAATCCTTGCATGCGTTCCCACCGATGGTCTGACGGCCGTCGATGCGGCCTGTCAGGAGGCGCTGGACCAGGGCGTCTGCTCGGCCTCGGTGATCATCAACATTCTGGCTCGTAGTCGTGACCCGGCTCCGGCCGCAACCCTGCAAACCCCGGATGCGCTTCGATTGACCCATGAACCGGTCGCCGACTGCGCACGCTATGACAGCCTCAGGAGGGCAAGCTGATGGAACGCACACAGGTTCTCGAACTGATGAGCACGCTGAAGCTCTATGGAATGCGCAGCGCCTACGACGAGGTCATGGGCAACGGCATCAAACGGCAGCACGAACCGCCGCGCATTGTCGGTGATCTCTTGCAGTCGGAGATCGCCGAGAAGCAGGCCCGCTCCATTCGCTACCAACTCAGCATCGCCAAGCTGCCCCTCGCTAAGGACATCGACGATTTCGACTTCACCGATACGCCGGTCAATGAATCCCTGGTGCGGGAGCTGGCTACCGGCACCTTCGTCGCCGATCAGCGTAACGTCGTCCTCGTCGGCGGCACGGGAACCGGAAAGAGCCATCTCGCCATCGCGATTGCCCGTGCACTGATCCGCAACGGAACACGCGGGCGCTTCTTCAACGTCGTCGATCTGGTCAATCGGCTGGAAACGGAAACGCGCAGCGGCAAGCAAGGGCGGACGGCCGACTATCTCAATCGTCTCGACTTCATCATCCTCGACGAACTCGGATACCTGCCTTTCGCCCTGGCCGGAGGCCAACTCCTA
>NZ_JAPPSO010000061.1:0-2110 GCF_036571585.1 Rhizobium sp. 268
GTGTGACTTCTAATGTAAATGCAACAAGGGCTTAAAGGCTACTACAGGGCAAGGAGATCAGCCCTCGATCCGACCGGCTGGGCCGGGTTGAAAGGGCGGAGCGGGGGCGGGTGATGACGCACCCTTCGGCTTTATCTTTCTCACTAGCAATTGTTCTTTTACCGCTCGATACTCGCTGGGACTTGCATGGCGCAGTTGGGGATCAAAGCCGCACGATGCTTCCGGAAATCAACCTGCAAGGTGACGTCGACATCGCCGCGCTGTCACCACTTCTTCGCGGCATGCTTCTTTCGGTTGCCTATGCTGACGGTGAGGGTGGCATAGGATTGACGGCGACCGGCGCCATGAACCGCAAGTTCGTGCATTGGGCCGCTGTGCACTTCCTCTGGCCAGGATTCACAGCCGAGGACCTCTACAGCATGAACAAGGTGCTCAATGAAAGCGACATGCCGCCGCTTTGGGTCGTGCGCGACATGGCCCGTCATCTGAAGCTTCTTCGCCGGAAAAAGGATGTGCTGCTGCCAACCAGACGCGGCCGGGAGTTTTTGGTGAACCCGCAAGCCTTCTTCGATCTGGTCGCCACGGATTATCTCTATTCCTATGTCCACGCCACCGAGCGGGAAGAGGAGGTCCGAGCGCGGTTACGCTGGTGGCGCATGTTCCTCAATCTTCTCAATATCAAGGCCAGAAAAGGTTGCGCGCCAATGGACGTTGTGAAAATCCTCTATCCAGAGCTGGCGCCTTTGTCGGACACCGAAATGACCATAGAAGCCTGGGAGTTGAAATCCGATCTTCAGTATGGCGTCTTCCAACGCTTATGCTGGCTCGGCTTGCTCTACGAGGCACGAGAGGGGCTCACTCTTCTGCAGGATGGATCCTTCCACAAGACGCTACTTTGGGCAGCTTGCCTGCAGTTGGAATCGGATACGCAAAGCGATATCGGCGTGCATTGACGATCTCTATTCTGCCGCTGGCTGCCTAATAACGCTTTCTCTCGCCGCGCAATCACCGCAGGATCATTCATAAGATCCGTCCTCCGCCCCAGCTTGCCGTCATTTGTTCACTTCACGCCTGAACACTTCAGCTGGGGTGCGGAAACCAAGGCATTTTCTCGGCGTACTGTTCAACCGATCGATCAGTGATCGTATCGATTCATCAGGAACTGACAGGACAGCAGTATCCCTCGGCAGGTAACGCCGAATCCGCCGATTCATGTTCTCAACGGAGCCTTTTTGCCAGGGCGCAGACGGATCGCAGAACCATGCATCGGTTCCCATTCCCTGCTTCAGTCGCCGCCAGGAGACGAATTCAAATCCGCGATCAAACGTCAAACTTTGCCGGGCATGCCTGGGCAGGGGGCTGAGCACGTCGATGAGCCGCTCCATGATCGGCTTGGACTGCCGGTCGTTGTTCTTGAACAGCATGGTGAACCGGCTCGTCCGCTCAACAACCGTTGCCACATTGGCATTGCCCTGAACCCTTTCGAAGATCATGAGATCGGCTTCCCAGTGACCGAATTCCTTGCGATCGTTGATGGCTTCCGGCCGATGTTTGATCGAACGCTCATCTGGAAAGACTGGATTCTGCGGCTTGCGAGCATATCGCGGCCGGCGCTTTCTCCGCCGTTCCGGGAGAAGCCGCGCGAGTTGCTGCCGTTGTCCTTCTGGTGAATAGACATACCGGTAGATCGTCTCGTGACAGACGCTTGCCTTGGCCGCTGGTTCGATCTTCAGTCGTCCAGCAATCTGTTCCGGCGACCAGCCGGATTCCAACTTTCCGATCACTTCGTTCCGCAGATCCTCGCGACGAAAGAGCTTGCCGATCCGCCGGCGCCTGTCGCGCGCCATGTCGTTGGCGGTCATCGCCCAGTAGCCCTCGGCATCGGGGAATTCCTGATCGTGCCAGTAGTTGCGTTTTATCTCCCGGGAGATGGTCGCACGGTCCCGGCCGAGGCGTCTGGCGATCTCAGACTGGCTAAACTTCTGATCCAACATCCTGGAAATCGATCGGCGTTCGTCAAAACTCAAATGCGAAAAGGTACGGATCAAACCATGGCTCCCGAAAAGCAGGCAGCTTAGCGCCTTTGTTGCAGTTCGAGATAGAATGTACC
>NZ_JAPPSO010000062.1:0-1891 GCF_036571585.1 Rhizobium sp. 268
GCCGGGCGTGTGGCGTAGAAGGCCTTCGCATCCGCCGTGAAGGCAGCCCGCTGATCGGCTTTCGTATAGAACATATGCCCGCCGCGATAAAGTTTTAACCCGACGCGGCCGCCGGCAAGCGAGGGCGGCAGGTGGTCGACGACGTAGCGGCTGACACTATAAGGCGTCACCAGATCGCAGTAGCCATGCGCAATCAGCAGGCGGAAGGCCGGGTTCGCGGCGAGCAACCGCCGGATGTCGTCGGTAGCACTTGCCTGGAAGGGCGATCCGCCGCGCCATTCCCAGCGCTGGTTGATATCGGTGTCGAGCAGCGAATAGGTCATCTCGGTCTTGAAGCCGAGCTCGTTGCGGGCGTAATTGGTAAAGGCGCCGCCATAGGCGCATGTGAAGCCGTTCCAGGGATCGTCGCCGCGATCGTAATCCGATTCCGGATAGGGATCGGGTGCTGCAAAGGACGCGTCGTAGGAGCTCATCACCTCGCCGCTGCCAGCGTCCGAATGTTTGACGAAGGAACTGAAGAGAAAGCCGCGGTTGCGGCTGACGATATCCTCGGGGATGCCCGTCAGGCGAGCGATCCTGCCATAGAAGGCGGCGGCCTCGGCGCCCGTAGGCGGCGGCCCGGCCAGCGTCGTCAGATAGTCGCCGAGCGCGAAGGTCTCTGCCTCCTTCTGCTTCTCTTCGTCAAAGGCTTTGTGCCGGTCGAGCTCTGCTGCTGCCAGCGACGGCAGCCGCAGTGCTGCACCGAGCGCGAACTGATCGGGAAGCTGGGCCTCGATCAAGGGTGAAAGCATCACTACGTCGGCGACGATGATGCCCTGGCTTTGCTGCAGCGCTGAAGCGACCTTGGCGGCGCGGAAGCCGCCATAACTTTCGCCGAGAAGATATTTCGGCGAGTTGGAACGGTTGTTGTGCGCGACATAGAGCGCGATCGCCTTCGCGATGCTCTGGGCATCGGCACCGACGTTATAATAATTGGAGGCGTCGTCGGCCTTCGCCGTCCGGCTCCAGCCGGTGCCGATCGGATCGATCAGCACGAGATCGGTGAAATCGAGCCAGCTTTGCGGGTTGTCGACGAGTTTCGCATTGGCGCCGTCGCGTCCGTCCGGCCCGAAATCGAGTACCTTCGGCCCGACCAGCCCGAGATGCAGGAAGGCGGACGCCGCACCCGGCCCGCCGTTGAAGGCAAAGGTCAGAGGCCGGTTCGGCCCGCCATCCCTTGCGACATAGGCGGTGTAGAAGATCGTGCCGGTCTGCGCGCCGTCCTGGCCGAAGAGATCCAGCGTGCCGGCGGTTGCCGTATAGGCGAGCTTCCGGTCGCCGATCGTCAGCGCGTGTTCGGTGACGGAATCGGCCGGCAGCAGCTTCAGCACGCCATCGCGCGCGCCGCTCTGGACATTCGCCCTTGGTGGATCGCTTTCCTTTGCATGGTACAGGGCAGGTGCCACAAAGCGATCGGAGTCAGTCATGATGGTGTTCCTTTGAGAGTGCAAATGAGTCGAAGGTCTGGGTCTCTAAGAAAGGCATTCGCATCGGGTTTCTCCCCAAACGTTCTACGGCGGCCGCGAGCTCCCCATAGCGCGGCGGCCCGAACACCGCCTCGAGTCGACGCCTCTTCCTTTGTAAGGCGCGTATTTCTATATTGTGGTACAAAAGCATCGTGATGGTTTCTATGCCGAATGTCGTTTCTAATCCATCGTACTACCAAATGTCGCTTATTTTCGTCAAGTCGAAGTGCACTTTGCCGCGCCAAAAAACTCACCGCTCCATCGGAGCAGGCCTTTCGTCAGCCTCATTGAGTTTTCTTAGTGACGCGCAGCGAGGTTCCTAGACTGTCGGGCTGACGTCCTTGGTCGAAGATAGAATGTGGTGGTCGTCCAGAACTGGCGTTTGG
>NZ_JAPPSO010000063.1:0-1887 GCF_036571585.1 Rhizobium sp. 268
TGGGGGGCAGAATGATAAGATTTTACGTCGGTCGCCACGAATCACACGGGCAAGCAATGGAGAAAATTTGGCGCTTTCGGCACGAGCAATTCGTGGAAAGGCTTGGCTGGGAGGCGCTTCGTAGAAATGATGGATTGGAAATCGACCAGTTCGATCACGACCGTGCGCTGCACCTTGCATTGTTCTTCAAAGATACTGTCGTGGGATATACGCGATTGCTCCCGACGACTGAACCTCATCTCTTATCGGATGTTTATCCGCAGATCATGAAAGGGCAAGCATGGCCGCGTTCGCCCGAGATATTCGAGTGGACCCGATGTATTGTCGCGGAGGGTCAAATTCTAATAAATGGGGTATCGGCGTCACATGTCTTGATGACCGGCGTGATGGAATTTTGCCTTGTTGCCGGCATAACCTCGGTGATCGTCGAAACGCACCCGAAGCTCGTGCAACTCTTAGTCTCAACCGGTTGGAGCGTAACCGAGCTTGGTCCGCCTTCGCTGCTCAATGGCGTATTAATCGTACCAATCCAGGCAAAGCCTTCCATGTCTGGCTTGAGGAAGCATCATCAACTCTATTCTATCGAAGGAAGCACCCTCTTGCTCGAGCCGGAGGCTCGAAATCCGCTGAAGCCCGAAGCTACCTTGCACCATTTGCATTACTGTGAATTCATGGCGAAGCGCGACTTGCAGGCTGATAGAGGCTAACTGGTGCGCCTGATTCACCCGACCGAATTGTGTCAGACCGCTCGTCCGGTCCGTCATCGAGGCATGCGTGCTGCGGAAGATGCCATGCTTGTCGCTGTAGAACGCGATCGGCTTGCCCCATTGCTGCAAATAAGCCTTCGTCGCGTGCAGATAGTCGAAGGTGTTCTCTGAAGTCGCAAAGCGCACATGCAACAGCTTGCCGGTGGCATCGTCGATATAAACGAGCAGGGCGCATTTGCGGCCACGGTTCTCGAACCACCAATGAAGCGAGCCGTTGATCTGAACGAGTTCGCCGAAACAATCACGCCGGCCGCGCGGTTGGAAGATTCGCTGATGGCAATCCGGTGGCGTTCGATCAGCTTCTCGGCCGCCAGCGTCGGGCCAAAATCGAGATAGCGTTCGCGGATCAGGTCTAGCGCCGCTTTGCGAAACCCCTCACTGTGGCGCCGGTTGCTCGGACGGCCGCGCTTCTTCGAGAGTAAGCGCCCGGTGAGGGCCGTCTTGCGAGGTTGAGACGAACATCGGAAGTCCTAGTGCAAACACTAGGAGTAGTCCTATGACGAAGCATCAGGTTGAAGTGATCACGTCTGTCGAGCGCCGACGGCGCTGGTCTCAGGAAGATAAAGAGCGGCTCGTTGCAGCCTGTCTCGAGCCAGGTGCAGTGCTTTCCGAGATTGCCCGTGCGGCCGGTATCCATGTCAGCCAGCTCTTCCGTTGGCGCAAGGAGCTTTGTCAAATCGAGGAGCCGAGGACGGAAACAGCGAGCACGTTGGTGCCGGTGGTCGTGTCCGAGGCCGCGCTTCCAGCCTCGCCTATTCCCTCGGGGCCACCCACCCCATCGCAGTCCCGCCGGAAGCGCAGCGATGTGACGATTGAACTCGGTCGGGACCGTCGTATCCGCGTAGACAGCGACATCGACACGGACGCACTGGGCCGCATTCTCGATGTCGTGCTGGGGCGGAGATGATCCCGGTTCCGAGTGGTGTGAAGGTCTGGCTGGCGACCGGTCACACGGACATGCGCAAAGGCTTCCCCGGTCTGTCGCTGATGGTGCAGGAGACGCTGAAGCGCGATCCGATGTGCGGCCATCTGTTCGTGTTCCGGGGGCGCGGTGGCCAATGACCGACATTCTGCATACGGTTTTCGTTTCGCGACGATCGCCTATCCGTGGCATCCGCTG
>NZ_JAPPSO010000064.1:0-1716 GCF_036571585.1 Rhizobium sp. 268
CGTGCATAAGCTACTTATCATATTCCCTGGCGAGCAGAAATGGACGGACCGATAATTTTCAGGATGCAGCGATAACGACAATTGCGTCCTGTTCATATATCTAAATGAGTAGTGGTTAATTCCGAAGGAAGTTCGGAAACGCAAAAATACGCAGCTGCCGGTGCAATGTAGTTTCGAGGCGCCGGAAACGTAAAACGATATTTGTTCAAAACAAAACATGCAAACACAGGAGGATAGGTCGTGATCTATCAGAGAATTATTCTTGCGCGCTTTGCTCAAGCATTGGCTTGTAATAGGAAGCATTCTGCGTGCACCCGCTCAGGCGCCGGGAAGAATTCTACCGCCTATTGTGCAGATTCATGCGAGACGCTCCTGATGCCGGACATCGGCAAATAATGGCGCGAGAGGGGTTGCGCGCAGCCGAGGCCATCTGTGTCGATGCGTAATGGCTCGAGGCTTGCATGCAACCCCTACCATATCCACCCATTGTCGAAATTGATGACGCTGCCTTTCATATGGCAGAGCGGAGGCTAAGATGACCACGGCATGTGATGAGAAACATATCGAATTGAAGCCGATTTCGAGCTGCAGACAAGAAGTCGAAATCGCGATGGTGGAAATGCTCGTCAGTTTGCAGAAACGTGGATGGTCGGCGGCGGAGTTGGCACTGGCGCTCGCAGATGCCTCCGAAGATCTCGTCATGCTGATTGCGACCAAAAGGATTCGACCGAATTAGGTCGTGGTGACGATTTAACGATTTGGGATTCCGCCGGAGGCGCAAATCAGATTCAAGGCTGACTTTTGGAGATCGGCCGTGGATTGTGATGCGCTTCGGGATGACCAGTGGGAACGGATCAAGAATTGTGTGCCGAGCGGCACGAAGGGCAAACGCGGCCCGCGCACGAACAACCGGCTGTTCCTGGACGCGCTATTGTGGACCGCCCGTTCCGGCGGTCGCTGGCGTGACCTGCCCGAACGGCTCGGCGGGCACTCTAAACTTAACGCTGCGAAGACAAGATCTGGGAGTGAGGCTTTGGTTCGTTCGGTGTGAAGGCGCGCGATTTGGCGCCATGCTTGCATGGCAGTTGCTCGCAGTTCTCGATGGTGGGTGGATGGAATATCGTGGCAGGGAACGTTAAAGAGGTTGGCGATCGGGTCGTGTACGGAAACGAAACGCTGAAGATGTCGCGCTGACTTGAAGCGCTTCATGATCCTCTCCCGCCGTCGGACGGGTTGATGAGAGGGTACTGTCACATTGATTGAGCGGTAAGGAAATTGAGGTAGCAGCGCACCCATGACCGTGAGTGCACCGACCTACAGGAACCACCGCTATCCGATCGAAATCGTAGCCCGTGCTGTCTGGCTCTACTTTCGCTTTAATCTGAGCCTGCGCGATGTCGAGGAAATGCTGCTCGATTTCGGGATCGTCGTTTCCTACGAGACCATCCGCCGATGGTACCGAAAGCATGGCCTTGATTATGCGCGACGCATACGCCGCAAGGCGCCGACGAATGGCGATGTCTGGCACTTCGATGAAGGTGTGCCGCGAGGCATCCACAGGGTATTGTCACGTTAACTGAGCTGCGGTTGCCTGCCTGACGGGTTGGGCGTAGATTTCGGCGATGCAGACACGAGACATCAGCTTCAAACGTCACCGTTTTCCGCCACGGATCGTTTCTCACGCGGTCTGGCTTTATTTGCGGTTCAACCTTAGTC
>NZ_JAPPSO010000065.1:0-1623 GCF_036571585.1 Rhizobium sp. 268
CCCGCATCTCTCACAGCGCCTGTGGCTTTGGTTGACGTTGGGCTGTTGGCGGCGGTCGGGGCCGGGCTCGCCGCCGAAGACGCGGGCGGCCGTCGCCGCGATGTGGGGCGTTTTGTCTGAGCCGGCGATGTATCCTGTGTTGTTGGCGGTAAGGGTTGAGGTCCTGCGGCATCATCGGGCCGCGGCGCATATTCGGGCGTGAGCCAGAGCAAACTCCTCGGCATAGGGGCAGGCCGAAGCCATCGCCACCTTGATGCGGCGGACTGAGACGCGGACCTGCGCGCCGATCTTCAACAGCTTCAATCGGATCGTGCCGCAGGTGGCATCGGCAAGGCGGCTACCGGTGAGGCCGAGGCGGCGTAGCGCACAGATCAGCACATAGGCCAAGGATGCAAACCAGAGCCGCAACTGATTGGCGCGCATGGTGTGGGCGCTGGTGCGGTCGGCATAGAGATCGAGCTGGCATTCCTTGATGCGGTTCTCCATGTCGCCGCGCGCGCAGTAAAGTTCCTCGTAAAGCGGTTGTGCCGCCCAGCACTCCGGTTCCAGCGAAGTGACGACGAAGCGCGGATTGGGGGCCGCCATCGTCCATTCGGCCTTGGCGACGACCCGCCGCCGGCATGACCAGCTGCCCTTCGTCGACCACAGGAAGTCGCGGAAGACGCGGGCAGCCTGGCCGCTTGCCTTGGCCGCAAGGCTCGCTTCCTCCAGGGCCTCGGCGATCTTCTTTTCCAACCGCTTGTTGCGGGCAAGGCCAAAGACATAGTCGACGCCGTTTGCCTCGCACCAGTCCATCAGTTCGTCGCGGGCAAAGCCGGAATCGGCCCGCAGGATGATGCGGACGTTGGGCCAGCGCGCGCGGATCTGCTTGACGATCCGCCCGACCTCCTCGACCGCGCCGGCGCTGGCGTCGATATTGGAGCGTCGCAGCTTGGCCGAAAGCAGGTGCCGGCCGCAGAAGATGTAGAGCGGCAGATAGCAATAGCCGTCATAATAGCCGTGGAAGAACCGTCCTTCCTGATTGCCATGCAGCGGATCATCGGTGGCGTCGAGGTCGAGCACGATCTCCTCTGGCGGCCTGTCGTGTGCGTCCAGGAACAGCTCTACGAACAGCGCTTCCAGAGCCCCGGCGTCATAGGCGATCTTGTGATAGCGCGTCGGCGCGCCGGGGCGGCCGTGCTCCAGTCGGTTCAAGGTGGATTTGCCGGCAAGGACTGCACAGTCTTGCCGCTTCGGCGTCAGCCGCTCCGACAGCAGCGCAAGCACCGGGTCGTGGCGCAGCGTGTCGTGATCATCGACATCCTCGTAGCCCAGCGCGATCGCCGCAATGCGCTGCCCGACCAGCGTGCGCGTGCTGTGGACCGTGCACTTGCGATCGCGGCCATCAACGAAGCAGGCGGCCACCCGGTCGAACAGCCCGATGGCCGCATCGACGTGACGAAGCAGCAGCGCACCGGCATCCGAGGTGATCGCGCCGCCGTCGAAACCAGCGATAACTTTGTGGCCGTCGAAGCCTTTAAATTCCAACTGCGCGGAGATACAGTCTGTTTGCATCGGGGCCTCCTTAACGAATCTGGTAAGCCTTTGTAGCAAAAGCAGTTTCTCAGATTCGCAGCCCCGATG
>NZ_JAPPSO010000066.1:0-1430 GCF_036571585.1 Rhizobium sp. 268
TATGATTTTGGCCGATGTTTGAGCTTTGCGGGTCGGGTGCAGTCATGTCTCCGGCCTATTTATGCGGCGCGTGATGACCGCTGGCCCTGATGTTGTCCGCTTGAACCGATCCCTATCAACTTACCGCGCTTTGGGGCGCTATACGATGCCACGGGTTCTTCAGTTCGTGCGGTCCATTCCGCTTTCGCTGTCACATCATACCATCGTCACTCCGCCAACTGGTTTACCCCGTAGAGCAATGACCGTGAAGGCCCTTTCGCTTAAGCCGGAATCAGATCGGAGCATCTCGAAACGTGCTCCGACTGGAAGTTCACGTTCCTCGCCATAATCGCCCAGGCAATGCGGGCAATCTTGTTGGCGAGCGCGACTGCAACAAGCTTGAAGGGCTTCTTCGACAACAAGCCACGCGCCCAGTTCGCCAGAGGCGTATCAGCCGTCCCCTTCTTCATCCTGTAGAGGGCTGCGTACGCCCCGACCACGAGGAGTTTACGCAGGTGCCGGTTGCCCATTTTGGAAATGGAACCCAGCCTTGGTTTGCCACCGGTCGAATGTTGCCTGGGAACGAGACCGAGCCAGGCGGCAAACTCACGACCGCCCTCGAACAGCTTTGGCTCTGAGACGCTGGCCGAAAGGCAAGTTGCGATGACGGGGCCAATTCCGGGAACGGTCGCAAGCCGGATACTGACATCGTTGTTGCGATGGGCGGCAAGGAGCGCCTTGTCGAGCTTTGTGATCTGCCCCTCGATCTCTATCAACACTGTCGCCAAAGGCGCCAGAGCAGTGCGAACAGCTTGTGGGCTGTATCGTTCATCTTCCAGAATGGCGATCAACTGCCGGACATTGCGAGCGCCCTGTGGGGCCACAATGCCAAGCTGGGCAAAGTGACCACGCAAGGCATTGATAAGCGCAGTCCGTTGCGAGATCAGCAGCTCGCGTGCGCTGTGCAACATCAACGTTGCTTGCTGGTCCTCGGTCTTGACCGGAACGAACCGCATCGACGGCCGCGTGACGGCCTCGCAGATGGCTGCAGCATCGGCTGCATCGTTCTTCTGTCGGCGAAGGTACGGCTTGATGTAGTTCGGCGGGATTAGCCGGACATCATGGCCAGATGCTATCAGCGTTCGCGCCCAGTGATGCGCTGTCGCGCAGGCTTCCATGCCAATCAGGCAAGGGGAAAGCGCCTCGAAGAATGGTTGCATCTGTCCGCGTCTCAGGGCCTTGCGCAGAACGACCTGTCCTTCAGCGTTAATGCCGTGAAGCTGGAAAACATTTTTTGCGATATCAACACCAATCGTCGTAATCTCTTCCATGGTGGATGGCTCCCCTCAAAGGTTTTGCAACAACCTATCTTGGCACACTCGATGCCGTCGGAGGGCGCCATCCATCACATCAACTTAACGGAATGTGGAATTCGATGTGCGATGAAGGTT
>NZ_JAPPSO010000067.1:0-1425 GCF_036571585.1 Rhizobium sp. 268
CCAAGGGGGGTCAAAATTGGATAAGTATCACCCCGCCAGAGGGGTCAACATTCCATGCTTAAACACACACATTCGACAGTTCGGGCGGGAGAGGGCGCCCGGACGGTCATTGCCAAGCGCAGATCGCCCAAGGAGATCGGCGAGAATATCGATGTCTATCATGCTCGTTCCTTATGTTGGCGTTGCACTTGAGAGGTCCCCGGTAGAGCCCGGGATCGGTGAAGGCTGTCTTCGATAATCTACTAACTTGGTAGAGATTACCCTATAGCCTGCCAGAAACATATTCCGAAACGTGTCAAAACATCGACGATCCGAAAAAATTCATTCCGCCGAACTTTGAACTTACAGAAAGAAACATATCAGCTCTTCGTAAAATTCGCATGACAGAATCAATGTTTCGTCGATCAGCGCGGCAGACATAGGAAGCCTTGCTGTCTCCGGTAGTGGGCCATTTCATTAAAATCGAAATTTCTCGAGATGACCGATTTGGTTAATGCCGAACGACCCCTGTTACCAGCCTTGGAGAAGCACCTTTTCCAGCATGTCGGCGAAGAAATCGGCGCTTTCGATGCTGAGGCAGAGCGGCGGCTTGATCTTCAGAGTCGGATTCGAAAAGCGTTCAACGATATGCATATCTTGCTAAATCGGCCTGCTCGAGCTGTCCGGCGATCCACGATCGACAAACAGAAGACAACGACTTTCGAAATGTTGCGAGTTGAAGTAGAACCGATCACCAGCAATCAATGATTTGCGCTCTTCTCCTGAAAGAAGTCCGTAATCGTCCATGTAACTGATCTTTCGCGGGACAGTCGCATATTCCACATGGTTGCCTTTCGCATCAACGATGTGGTTGTTGAGGCGGTCTAGCAAATGCATCGTCATTACATTTGCTGCATTCGGAACGAAATTGAATGGCGACGGAATCATCAGGCAGCGACCGTTCAGTATTGTGGATGCGTTTTTTTCGAAGAACGCGTCTGCCATCTGGTGGCCCATCTCGCGAGCGGCCTCGTCGCAACCGAACTTCAGACGCGAATATAGTTCCGGTCGAAAGGGTGCATCCTCGATCGACTGAAATTCATAAAGCGCAAACTCCTCAAACTGCGGTCATAAACAACCTCTTGAATGTTCTCAGGGCGTCCGGGCCCCTTGGCCATGCTTGAATCGTTATTCAGTCGATAAGCTGCCGCCGCGCCAACAAACTTGCCGGGGCTCTGTTGCAATTTCCATTTTGGTCATAATTGCCGTTGGTTGGTAGGTCGATTACCTGGCAGCCTCGCGGTTTTCGAGATTCTGAGCGAGCAGTGCTACCGCTTCCGTTAGGGCATCGTCATGTCTGGATGGCGCCCGTTTGGCAATATGATTTTGGCCGATGTTTGAGCTTTGCGGGTCGGGTGCAGTCATGTCTCCGGCCTATTTATGCGG
>NZ_JAPPSO010000068.1:0-1332 GCF_036571585.1 Rhizobium sp. 268
TGCCGCGCGCGAATGGATGCTGACGCTCGGCCGGCGCACCGCCGAGGAGAAGGTCGCAAGCCTGCTCGACCTCATCGCCACCCATGCCGAACCGCAAACGGCAACAAGCACCGCCTTCGACCTGCCGCTATCCCGCGCCGAGATCGCCGATTTCCTCGGGCTGACGATCGAAACCGTCAGCCGTCAGATGACCAGACTGCGCAAGAGCCGCATCATCCGCATCGAGAACTTCCGACATATTGTCGTTCCCGACATGGATGAGCTGGAGCGAATGATTGGCGCATAAATGGGATCTGCCAACATCGGGGCGCTGATCCGGGATCGGCGCGCAAAACGGATCAGATGCCGAATTCAGACTCTGGCACTGAGCCGAGATCAGCGCGTGATCACGACGCGAGTCTTAGCGAGGCCAGCCCGTGGCGCCAGAGAGAAGAACTGGGTGACATTCTCGAAGTGCAGGCGAACGCACCATGCAAGGCCGGCCGGCCCAAGCGCTTCGGGCTATAGCGCTCCTCATCACATCACCCACTCGGGACGCCGGTCCCCATTGAAGCTCGAACGAGGCAGATACATGAAGAAGATCAAGGTCGCCAATCCCGTCGCCGATCTCGACGGCGATGAAATGACGCGCATTATCTGGCAGCTTATCAAGGACAAGCTGATCCATCCGTATCTCGACCTCGACATCGATTATTTCGACCTCTCCGTCGAAAACCGCGACGCCACCAACGACCAGGTCACCGTCGACGCCGCCAACGCCATCAAGAAATACGGCGTCGGCATCAAGTGCGCGACGATCACGCCAGACGAAGACCGCGTCAAGGAATTCAATCTCAAGCAGATGTGGAAGAGCCCGAACGGCACGATCCGCAACATTCTCGGCGGCGTCATCTTCCGCGAACCGATCATCTGCAAGAATGTGCCGCGCCTGGTTCCCGGCTGGACCAAGCCGATCGTTGTCGGCCGCCATGCCTTCGGCGACCAGTACCGTGCCACCGACTTCCGCTTCCCCGGCAAGGGCAAACTGACGATCAAGTTCGTCGGCGAAGACGGCACGGTTATCGAGAAGGACGTCTTCGACGCCCCCGGCTCGGGCGTTGCCATGGCGATGTACAATCTCGACGAGTCGATCCGCGAATTCGCCCGCGCCTCGATGATGTACGGCCTGATGCGCAAGTGGCCGGTCTATCTGTCGACCAAGAACACCATTCTCAAGGCCTATGACGGTCGCTTCAAGGATACCTTCGAAGAGATCTACCAGACCGAATTCAAGGATCAGTTCAAGGAAGCCGGCATCACCTACGAACACCGCCTGATCGACGACATGGTCGC
>NZ_JAPPSO010000069.1:0-1141 GCF_036571585.1 Rhizobium sp. 268
ATGGCCCAAATGAGCGATGATCCGCAAATCAGTCTGCCCGCTGTGGCACGCTGATATCCCTCCGACCCGACGTCGGAAAGCACGGCAATCAGCCGTCAGCTACACATGGGGTAATCGCGGCGCGATTGTCCAAGCTCCATTTATAAGATGATGGCTGGCGTGGGTGGTTGCCCCCGGTAAGATGGAAATTGCGGGCTCACGATTGGCACCGGGCCCAAACATCAAGTGGAGGCAACCATGGACCAATATATAGGGCTGGACGTTTCATTGAAAGACACCGCGATCTCGATCCGGGAGGACGGGAAGCGGATCTGGCGGGGGAAGTGCCCTTCGGATCCAAAACTTCTGGCAGAGATGATCCGCAAGCATGCGCCGCACGCCAGGCGCGTCGTATTTGAGACGGGGCCGTTGTCGACGTGGTTCTATCACGCCCTGACAGCCGAGGGGATGCCGGCGATCTGCATTTGAAGCGCGGCACGCGCAAAAGGTATTGGACGAGACGCTCAACAAAACCGATGCCAATGATGCAGATGGCTTGGCGCAACTGGCCGAAGCGGGCTTCTACAAGGTCGTTCGAGTAAAGTCATTTGACAGCATGCTGACGCGCACGCTGGTCGGGGCCCGCAACCAGCTCCTGAACATCTCAACCCAACTTAGCAACCAAATCCGCGGCCTGATGAAGACATTCGGTCTTATCGTCCCCAAAGGAACTGGTCGGGTGTTTGATGGCAATGTGAGAGAGCTTTTGGCTGGTAATAACGACCTTGCACGGATCATATTGCCTCTGCTTGAGGCGTGGCGCGACATACGCAAACGCGCGGCCGATCTTGATCGCCAGTTGCTCGCAGTGGCACGGCAGAGCCAGTCTACGAAGCTTCTGATGACGATCCCAGGCATCGGCGCCGTCACGGCTGTGTCCTACATCGCAGCGATTGAAGATCCAGAAAACTTCCGAACGTCGCGCTCGGTAGGAGCCTGGCTCGGGCTAACAACGCGGCGCTACCAGTCAGGTGAGGTTGACTATAATGGCCATATCTCGCGAAGAGGTGATAATCACCTGCGGGGGTTGCTTTATGAAGCGGCGACAGTGCTTCTCACGCGCGCCAGTGTCAGGACCGAGAGCAGCCTCAAGACCTGGGGG
>NZ_JAPPSO010000070.1:0-1049 GCF_036571585.1 Rhizobium sp. 268
GGTCGCCGACTACGGCCTCGTCGCCGATCTGTTCGAAGCCCTGCCGGAACTGGAAAAGGCGCTCTAAGCGAGGGGACTGAACGTGGCGCGCGCGGTGGGACGTCCAATCAAACGTGGGGCCGATCTTCTTCTGAACGATGAGGAAAAGCCGGCATATATACGGCTGCACGACATCGGCAGGGAAAGACGGCCTCGGCCGCTGCAGGAATTCCTCAACGACGTCGGCGGGCTGATGTTGTCGGCCGACGCTCCTGCCGTCGCCAGTTTCGTTGCGGGCAAGGTTCTGCAGAGGCTGCTCAAAACGGGCAAGGTGCGCCCCTTGGAGGGCGGACCTCTTCCCGGTGCGCCCGATGGGCTTGATGACGCCATTGGCCATCTTGCTAAATCAGGACGGAAATACGAGGCGATTGCCGGCCAATTCAAAAGTCTTGCCGACAGCCTGCTCTGGCGACGCGGCCGCTCGGGCCCGTTTGCAAGCCTGAATTTCGGCAACACGCATTCTCATGCTGTTCTGGTCGGCCCCGGCGGCATGGAGGAGCGCGCCGATCTGAGGGTCGGCGTGATCTATATGGACCGCTACACCCGGTTTCCCGATCATGTTCAGACGCAGCCGCGGGCCTTCATCCTGCTTTCGCCTGGAGAAATCTGCCTTGGCAATTCGCAGTGGTTCTCTGCCGCGACCGGCACAGTCTTCGCGAACGATGCGGGGCAAACATTCGCGATAAGATGCACGGCAAGGCCGCTTCTTGCGGTCTGGTGCCAGGTTGAGCCGGAGACGCGGTGAGGTTGGTTTGG
This sequence comes from Rhizobium sp. 268, assembly GCF_036571585.1. Classification (NCBI taxonomy): domain Bacteria; kingdom Pseudomonadati; phylum Pseudomonadota; class Alphaproteobacteria; order Hyphomicrobiales; family Rhizobiaceae; genus Rhizobium; species Rhizobium sp. 268. The sequence continues at coordinate 796 of NZ_JAPPSO010000070.1, forward strand.
GCAGCGGATCGGCGAAAGCCGGTGGGAGGCCATGCATGTCGCCCGGAAGTTGTGCAGCGGTTCCGGGATAAGGACATGCATAGAAACAACAAGGTAAAGCGCGTTGCATGAATCAAGTTCGATGCGACGCGCTTTAGCCTATCCGAATATGTAGCAGTCAGAATTCAATTTTAGAAAGGATATCAAAATGGACGTTCGCGCCGCTGTTGCCGTTCAGGCCGGAAAACCGCTCGAAGTGATGACCGTGCAGCTGG
>NZ_JAPPSO010000071.1:0-832 GCF_036571585.1 Rhizobium sp. 268
AAATTGACAATTGTTTCAAGCAACCGGGCCTCTTCTCCTATTTCACGGAAATAGGATCGAAACCCCATCTCACTGAGATCTTGCCCCAGGTATCCATGACTTCCCACGAGTGTGGCAATTTTGCCTTTCGCTCCGGCCATCTTGGAGATGATGAAAGCGCCGGTGCGGCCGACCTTGCGGCTATCTAAACCGATATACCCGGTGACCCCGCTCGCCGAAATTCCCGACAGTAAAGTGAAGACGGGCTTCTTTCGGAGATTGAGTTCATCAACGGCTAACACGACAAGCTGATGGTCGATCGCTACGAACGCGACCGCGTCCGTCCTCGATCCGACCTCCAGGATTTTCTTCCCCAGCGACTCCGCGCTGATGTCATCCACGAAAACGATGTCGGGCTTTCCCTTAACGTCAAGTCTGGATGAAAGCTCTTTTCTAAGGCCAGTAGCGACATTCTGATAGAATGGATCCGTCCCTTTCTGAAGTACGAAGCCAAGTCGGACGTTCCTTACGTTCCTTGCGTTCGTCCGGTGTCTTATGAGGGGCACCGCATGATAGCCGATAGCTTCGGCCGCCTCTCTGACGCGATCGGCCGTTTCCTTTCTCACAGGGGCTCTGCCGTTGAGAACCCTATCGACCGTTGCCACGCCAACGTCCGCACGCCTTGCGACGTCGGCCGCTGTCGGTCTTGATTTTGCCGCCATTTTTCACCTCTTCGTAAGTAAACCCGGTCGGCACTAGGATTTCGCAATCTCGTGGAATTAGCAAGCCGCATTCGTGATGAAATCATCATGGGATTCCGCAAGACCATGATGAGTTTGATAGGAACTGTCAT
>NZ_JAPPSO010000072.1:0-797 GCF_036571585.1 Rhizobium sp. 268
CATCGCCGAAATCTACGCCCAACCCGTCAGGCAGGCAACCGCAGCCCAGTTAACGTGACAATACCTTTGCAACTTATTGACCGGGTCACGTCAACTCCAGATGCGCAACGATTTGCTCCGCCAGATCGATCGGGGTTGTTCCGACCGTATTCAGATGAAGTTCCGGTGAGACCGGGGGTTCGTAGGTGTCACCCACGCCTGTGAAGTTGCTGATCTCTCCGGCATAGGCTTTCTTATACAAGCCCTTCGGGTCACGTTTGGCGCAGATATCGAGGGGAGTATCGACGAAGATCTCTATGAACTCCCCGGGTTCCATCAGATCCCGCGCCATGCGACGATCCAAGCGATAGGGGGAAATCAAACACACAAGAACGATCAGTCCCGCATCGGACATGAGTTTGGCAACATGTGCCGTACGCCTGATGTTCTCTACGCGATCCGCGACAGAGAAGCCCAGATCCTGATTCAGTCCGTGCCGGAGATTGTCGCCATCAAGGATGAAGGTGTGTTTGCCTGACACGTGCAGCAACATATCGACATGACTCGCAATCGTTGTTTTTCCTGCACCGGACAATCCTGTAAACCACAGGATCCGGGGATGCTGCGACTTGAGCGCTGCGCGCGTTTCGCGATCCTGGATGTGCTGCTGCCAGGACGTGCTGTCCGAGCGACGCACGGGATATTCCATGAGCATGATCCCCATAACTGCTGACAGATTTTATCAAAAAACAAGGTATTGTCACGTTAACTGGGCTGCGGTTGCCTGCCTGACGGGTTGGGCGTAGATTTCGGCGATG
>NZ_JAPPSO010000073.1:0-780 GCF_036571585.1 Rhizobium sp. 268
GGGGCTGTCGCAAACATTTCTGCGGCTCGCAATTATCCCATGAACGGCGTCATTTTCATGCTTTGTTAACTTTTTGAAGTCCGAAGAGGCGCGCAAGCAGATCATTCTGATCGTTGACGGTCCAGCCGCCAGAAAAGCCGAAGCCCTTCCTCAACCACAGTATCGCCTCGAAACCTGCGATCGTTCGCCGGGCTGAATTGAATGATCGAAACCCACCGATTTTCGGCATGTTCTTTTTCACCCGAAAATGGTCGCTTTCAATGCCTTGCTGCAGGTGCTTGGTGACATAATGCACGGGATCAGGATGGAGCAGCCCCTCTTCGACCGAGGTTTTGATCGTTGAAGGAAAGGTATTGGCACCATCTGTGCCGATTTTGCCGGGTGAAAGCAAAGGCTCATCCTTCAGCATCTTGCGAAAGAAACGCTTGGCAGCGTCGAGGTCACGCTTTGCGGTGAGCAGGAAATCCACCGGATTGCCGTGTTTATCGATAGCCCGGTACAGATAGCGCCATTGACCCCGAATTTTCACGTATGTTTCATCGACCCGGATCGAACCACAATGCGGTCTCCGGAACTGGCGCAACCGCTTCTCAATCATCGGCGCATAGGCCAACACCCAACGATTGACGCTGCTGTGATCCACCTCGAAGCCGCGTTCCTTGAACATTTCCTCGAGATCGCGATACCGGCCTTTGAAATCGTCCTTCGACTGGCGTTTAAGTTTTTCGGCAATCGCATTCAGAATCATGAAACCGCGCTCCAACAAATCGGAGCGCCGTT
>NZ_JAPPSO010000074.1:0-778 GCF_036571585.1 Rhizobium sp. 268
AGAGCGCCTTTTCCAGTTCCGGCAGGGCTTCGAACAGATCGGCGACGAGGCCGTAGTCGGCGACCTGGAAGATCGGCGCCTCCTCGTCCTTGTTGATGGCGACGATCACCTTGCTGTCCTTCATGCCGGCCAGATGCTGGATGGCCCCGGAGATGCCGGCGGCGATATAGAGCTGCGGGGCGACGACCTTGCCGGTCTGGCCGACCTGCCAGTCGTTCGGCGCATAACCGGCATCGACGGCCGCGCGGGATGCACCGACGGCAGCCCCGAGCTTGTCGGCAAGCGGCAGGATGACTTCCTTGAATTTTTCCGCAGAGCCAAGTGCCCGGCCGCCGGAGAGGATGATCTTCGCCGAGGTCAGCTCCGGACGGTCGGAGGCCGACAGCGCATCCTTCACGAAACGCGACAGACCCGGATCGGAGACCGCCGCGATCGCCTCGACAGAGGCAGACCCGCCTTCCGTGGCGGAAGCAAACGAGGCGGTGCGCACGGTGATCACCTTCCTGGTATCGCTTGCCTGCACCGTCTGGATGGCATTGCCGGCATAGATCGGCCGCTTGAAGGTGTCGGGGCTGACAACCTCGATGATCTCCGAGACCTGGGCGACATCGAGCAGGGCAGCGACGCGCGGCAGCACGTTCTTGCCGACCGAGGTGGCGGCAGAGACGATGGTGTCATAGGAGCCGGCCAGCGAGACGATCAGGTCGGCAAGCGGTTCGGCCAGATTGTTGGCAAGCGCGTCGCTTTCGGCCAGCAGCACCTTGGAGACGCCGGCGAG
>NZ_JAPPSO010000075.1:0-739 GCF_036571585.1 Rhizobium sp. 268
CTCGAAGTTCGCGAACTTCTGTCGTCCTACGACTTCCCGGGCGACGATATCCCGGTCGTCAAGGGTTCGGCGCTTGCTGCTCTTGAAGATTCTGACAAGAAGATCGGCGAAGACGCGATCCGCGAGCTGATGGCTGCGGTCGACGCCTACATCCCGACGCCTGAGCGTCCGATCGACCAGCCGTTCCTGATGCCGATCGAAGACGTGTTCTCGATCTCCGGCCGCGGCACGGTTGTGACCGGCCGCGTCGAGCGTGGCATTGTCAAGGTTGGCGAAGAAGTCGAGATTGTCGGTATCCGCGCAACTTCGAAGACGACGGTGACCGGCGTTGAAATGTTCCGCAAGCTGCTCGATCAGGGCCAGGCTGGCGACAACATCGGCGCCCTGGTTCGCGGTGTGAACCGTGACGGCGTCGAGCGTGGCCAGATCCTGTGCAAGCCGGGCTCTGTCAAGCCGCATAAGAAGTTCATGGCGGAAGCCTACATCCTGACGAAGGAAGAGGGTGGCCGTCATACGCCGTTCTTCACCAACTACCGTCCGCAGTTCTACTTCCGCACGACCGACGTGACCGGCATCGTGACGCTGCCGGAAGGTACCGAGATGGTCATGCCGGGCGACAACGTCACGGTTGCCGTCGAGCTGATCGTTCCGATCGCGATGGAAGAAAAGCTGCGCTTCGCGATCCGTGAAGGCGGCCGCACCGTCGGCGCCGGTATCGTCGCTTCGATCGTCGAGTAAT
>NZ_JAPPSO010000076.1:0-709 GCF_036571585.1 Rhizobium sp. 268
CGCGGCATCATCGTCACGCATCAGACCATTCGAAGCTGGGCGGAGAAATTCGGACGGCATTTCGCCCGGGAGATCAAGCGACGGTCAGCCGGCTGCCTGGGCGACAAATGGCATCTCGACGAATGTGTGGTGGCCATCAATGGCAAGAAGCAGTGGCTCTGGCGTGCGGTCGATCAGGACGGCTTCGTCCTCGACGTACTGGTGCAAAGCCGCCGAAATGCCAAGGCGGCAAAGCGTCTGATGCGTAAGTTGCTGAAGGCTCAAGGGCGGACACCACGGGTCATGATCACCGACAAGCTCCGGTCCTATGATGCCGCCAGGCGCGACCTCATGCCCGGTGTCGAACACCGGTCGCACAAAGGCCTCAATAATCGAGCGGAAAATTCGCACCAGCCGACCCGACGACGCGAAAGGACCATGAAACGCTTCAAGTCGGCACGCCAGCTTCAGCGGTTCGTTTCCATCCATGATCCGATTGCCAACCTGTTCCACTTTCCCCGCAATACGTTGTCATCGGCTCAACATCGAGACCTGCGTAACGCCGCCATGCAAATCTGGAACAAAATCGCGTGTGTCGCCCCAGCCTGACAGCCGCCCCGGCCAGCTATCGCTGCATCAATCCGCTGATAACTTTACAGTGCCTGCGGGCGGCCATCAGTGTTTTACGCTAGGGTCGGGTTGTTGAAGACCAACCTGACGGAAAGACCAC
>NZ_JAPPSO010000077.1:0-683 GCF_036571585.1 Rhizobium sp. 268
GCGACCGCCATGGTCATCAAGGGTGATGCGCTGGTGCAGGTGATGGGCGACTGGGCCAAGGGCGAATTCGTCGCCGCCAAGAAGACCCCGGACAAGGACTTCCTGTGCTACCGCTTCCCCGGCACCGATGGCAGCGTCATCTACAACTCCGACATGTTCGGCATGTTCAACGTCCCCGACGACCGCAAGGCGGCGCAGGTGGCGCTGGCGACGGCGACGCTGTCGAAGAGCTTCCAGTCGGCCTTCAACGTCGTCAAGGGTTCGGTGCCGGCCCGCACCGACGTTCCCGACACCGACTTCGACGCCTGCGGCAAGAAGGGCATCGCCGATCTGAAGGCGGCCAATGAGGGCGGCACGCTGTTCGGCTCGCTCGCCCAGGGTTATGGCGCCCCGCCGGCCATCGCCAATGCCTATAAGGACGTCGTCTCGAAGTTCGTCCACGGCCAGATCAAGAGCTCCGACGAAGCCGTCAAGCAACTCGTCCAGGCGATCGACGACGCCCGCTGAGACCGCTGAGATCTGTCGATGAATATGCTTCCCCGCGCGATCGCGCGGGGAGGCTTCAGGCTCCGCAGCGATCATTGCCGGGCCGATCCTGCGGGAAGGGAGATGATATCCATGAGCACAGTTGCCACCACCGATCCGGTTCTGACGCCGCGGCATTCGACGGCGATCTCGCTGCG
>NZ_JAPPSO010000078.1:0-646 GCF_036571585.1 Rhizobium sp. 268
TTGAGCATCGCGGGCTACGCCAATGTCGAGCGGCTGACCTTCACCGGCAGTGTCAACTTCGTCGGCACGGGCAATGCCTTGGACAACATCATCACCGGCGGGATCGCCAACGATACCCTGGACGGCGGCGCCGGCAATGACCAGCTGTTCGGCGGCGCCGGCACCGACATCCTGATCGGCGGCGCAGGCGCAGACCAGTTGGATGGCGGCGACGGCGCTGACAATGCGAGCTATAGCTCGAGCACGTCGGCTGTGACGATCAACCTGAAGACCGGCGTGTACACCGGCGATGCGGTCGGCGACACCTTCACCTCGATCGAGGGTTTCATCGGCACGGGTTCTGCCGACACCTTCGTAAGCGGCTCCGACGCCAGCTTCTTCAACGGCGGCGCCGGCGTCGACACGGTGGATTATTCGACCTCGACGGCTGCGGTGAACGTCGACTTCTGGACCAGCACGGGCAGCGGCGGCGATGCTGCCGGCGACACCTATGCCAACATCGAGAAGGCGATCGGCTCGGCCTATGACGATCTGCTGGTCTCGGCGGGACCCGGGCACGTGCTGCAGGGCGGGGCCGGGAACGACGTCTACATCCTCGGCGTTCAGGGCGTCTCCGTCGTCGAAGCGGCGGGCGAGGGCGACGACA
>NZ_JAPPSO010000079.1:0-619 GCF_036571585.1 Rhizobium sp. 268
CAGACCGTGCGACTTTGGGCTAAGAAATTCGGCAGACACTTTGCCAATGATATCCGGAAGCGATCTGCCGGCAAGCTCGGTGACAAATGGCATCTCGATGAGGTTGTCATCACCATCGGCGGAAAGAAACACTGGCTTTGGCGTGCCGTTGATCAGGACGGCTTTGTTCTGGACGTCTTGGTGCAAAGCCGTCGGAATAGCAAGGCGGCAAAGCGCTTGATGCGCAAGCTCCTGAAAACACAAGGCCGTTCGCCGCGTGTGGTGATCACCGACAAGCTGCGTTCCTATGGTGCGGCGAAACGAGAGATCATGCCAGGCGTCGAGCATCGTTCTCACAAGGGACTGAACAATCGGGCGGAAAACTCTCATCAGCCGATCCGACGACGAGAGAGGATCATGAAGTGCTTCAAATCAGCGCGACAGCTTCAGCGTTTCGTTTCCATCCACGACCCGATCAGCAACCTTTTTCATATTCCCCGTCACGATATTCCATCCAACCACCATCGCGAACTGCGAGCAGCAGCCATGCAAGCATGGCGCCAAATCGCGCAACTTCAAGCCGCGTGAAACGGGGCCTCACTCCCAGTTCCAGTTTCCACGGCGTTAAGTTTACAGTGCC
>NZ_JAPPSO010000080.1:0-518 GCF_036571585.1 Rhizobium sp. 268
ATCGGCCTCAACGTGCTGCAGGGGCTCAGGCTCGCCGGCGCCGACATGATCATCGGCGTCGACATCAATCCTGACCGCAAGGCCTGGGGCGAGAAGTTCGGCATGACGCATTTCGTCAATCCGAAGGAGGTGGGCGACGACATCGTGCCGCATCTCGTCAACATGACCAAACGCAATGGCGACCTGATCGGCGGCGCCGACTACACCTTCGACTGCACCGGCAACACCAAGGTGATGCGCCAGGCGCTGGAGGCCTCCCACCGCGGCTGGGGCAAATCGATCATCATCGGCGTTGCCGGGGCCGGCCAGGAGATCTCCACCCGTCCGTTCCAGCTGGTCACCGGTCGCAACTGGATGGGCACCGCCTTCGGCGGCGCGCGCGGGCGCACCGACGTGCCGAAGATCGTCGACTGGTACATGCAGGGCAAGATCCAGATCGACCCGATGATCACCCACACCATGCCGCTCGACGACATCAACAAGGGCTTCGAGATGATGCACAAGGGCGAAAGCATTCG